>NZ_JBVVOJ010000001.1:0-830030 GCF_057063145.1 Sphingobium sp. SG1
CTCGGATGCAGCATATCATCGACCAGATCACCCGGACGACATTCGGAAAACGGTCGGAGAAACTGAACGAGGATCAGTTGGCGCTGGGCCTCGACGACCTCGATGTTGCCCGCGCTGAACTGGAAGCCTTGGCCGAGCAGGCTGCGGCCGCAGCGGGCCAAAAGAAGGAGCGGGCGCGAAGGGAGCCTGGGACAGCACGGGCGTCGCTGCCAGCGCATCTGACCCGCGTTGAGGAAGTGATCCTCCCTGACGAGACGGAATGCCCCTGCTGCGGAGGCGCGCTGCACTGCATCGACAGCGACATATCAAGCCGGCTCGATGTCATCCCTGTCCAGTATCGCGTTATCGTGACGTCCCGACCGAAAATGGCGTGCCGGGCATGCAGCGATGGCGTGTTCCAGGCGCCTGCGCCCAAGCATGTGGTGCCAGGCGGCCTGCCCACCGAGGCGCTGATCGCCGATGTTCTCGTCAAGAAATATGCCGATCACACTCCCTTCTACCGGCAGGCACAGGCAATGCGGCGCCAGGGTATCGAGATCGACAGGGGAACAATGTGCAACTGGGCAGGCAGAGCCGCCGCCTGGCTCTGCCGCCTGACCAGCCGGATGAAGGCCGACCTCCTATCGGGCGCGAGGCTGTTCGTTGACGAGACCACGGCCAAGGTCCTGGCTCCCGGTACCGGCAAGGTGAAGACGGGATATCTCTGGGCGATCGCTCGTGATGATGGCGCGCATGGCGGCACCGATCCACCGGCTGTCGCCTACACCTACATGCCAGGTCGCGGGAAAGTCTGGGCGGAAAAGCTGCTCGGGGACTTCGCCGGCATCGTCCAGTGCGACGGCTATGGCGCGTACAAGCATATCGAGGCGCCGGACCGAAGGGCCGGTCCCGGAACGCTCGCCTTCTGCTGGGCACATGTCAGGAGGGGCTACTTCGACGATGCCAAGGGCGGCAACGCACCGGTCGCCGATGAGGCCCTGCGGCGGATCGCCGGGCTCTACAAGATCGAGGCTCGTATCCGAGGCTCCAGCCCCGAACACAGACTGGCGGTGCGCCAGGCTGAAGCCGCTCCGATCATCACGGACATGCTGCCATGGCTCAAGGAAATGCTGCCCAAACTACCCCGCGGCTCCCATACAGCCGAGGCCATCGGTTACACCCTCAACCACTGGAAGGGCCTCGTCCGCTTCCTTGAGGATGGACGGATCGAGCTGGATAACAATACCGTCGAGCGCTCAATCAGGCCAATTACCCTCCAGCGGAAAAATGCCCTGTTCACAGGCCATGACCTGGGGGCTGAAAACTGGGCGACCTTTGCCAGCCTGATAGAAACCTGCAAACTGGGCGGCATCAACCCTCAGGCCTACCTCACCGATGTCCTCGCCCGCATCGTCCTGCGCGGCGATGCAGATCCCATCGATGATCTGCTCCCATGCAACTGGGTAGATAGTCGCGCTGCCACCAGCCCCGTCATCGATCAGGCCGCCTGAGCGCTCCCCCGTGGGGGTGTTTTAGCGCTTACAAAACAGCGACAAAGCCCAATCGCTGCTGGGCGATCGGGGCTATGACACCGACAGGTTCCGCAATGCGGTGCAGGAAAAAGGGATTGCCCCCTGTCCGGCTCGGAAATCCCGCAATAAGGCCGTCAAATACGGCACCTGTCGGTATAAGAGGAATCCCAACCGCCTCGAAATCATGTTCGGTCGCTCCAAAGACTGGCGGCGCGTCCCCACCCGCTATGACCGGTGCCCCCACTTGTTCAGGTCATGGGCCTGAACCTGATGAAATGATATCGGCCTGAACCCACCTCGATCGTCACACCTTCGGGTGTCGTGGCATGGACGGGGATATCGGGATGCTCCTCGACTGCCCGGCGGGCCTGTCGCCGCTCGGCCCCGTCGCACTCAACGTCGCCGCGCCGGACGAGGGGAATATGTACCTGCTCGGGCGGGTGGCGACGCCGGAGCAGAAGGCCCGTTTCCTGACGCCACTGCTGGCGGGGCAGGCGCGCTCCGCCTTCTTCATGACCGAACCGGCGGACGAGGGCGGTGCCGGGTCCGATCCCTTGATGATGCAGACCATGGCATCACAGGACGGCGATGATTGGGTCATCAACGGGCGCAAGGCGTTCATCACCGGTGCCGACGGCGCGCGCATCGGCATCATCATGGCGCGGACGGAGCAGGGGGCGACCATGTTCCTGGTCGACCTGCCCGACCCTGCGGTGCGGATCGAGCGGGTGCTCGACACGATCGACTCTGTCATGCCGGGCGGCCATGCGATCATCGCGATTGACGGCCTGCGGGTGCCGGCCAGCCAGATATTGGGCGCGCCACACAAGGGGGTCGACTATGCGCAGCTCCGACTGGCGCCGGCGCGGCTTACCCATTGCATGCGATGGCTGGGCGCTGCGAGCCGTGCGCACGAAATCGCCTGCGCCTATGCCGTTCGGCGCCAGGCATTTGGCAAACCGCTGATCGATCATGAAGGGGTCGGCTTCATGCTGGCCGACAACCGCATCGCCTTGCAGCAGGCGGCGCTGATGGTGGACTGGTGCGCCGGCATTCTCGATGCGGGCGAAGCGGGAACGGCGGAAAGCTCGATGGCCAAGGTGGCGGTATCCGACCTGCTGTTCGGCGTCGCCGATCGCTGCGTGCAGGTGATGGGTGGCACCGGCGTTTCAGGCGACACGATCGTCCAGCAGATCTTCCGCGAAATCCGCGCCTTCCGCATCTATGACGGCCCGACCGAGGTGCATAAATGGAGCCTCGCCAAGCGCATCAAACGCGAGACGCTGGCGGCACTGGGATGAGCGGGATCGTCGATCAGGCCGATATCGGTGCTGTGCGTGATGGCCATCGTTTCGACGAGGCCCGCCTGGCGGCCTGGATGGCCGACAATGTCGATGGCTATGGCGGCGCGCTGACCGTCCGCCAGTTCAAGGGCGGCCAATCCAACCCGACCTATCATCTGTCCGCTGGCGGGCGCGATTATGTGTTGCGGCGCAAGCCGCCCGGTGCCTTGCTGCCCGGCGCGCATGCGATCGATCGGGAAGCGCGGGTGATGACGGCGCTGGCTGGCCAGGGCTTTCCCGTGCCCCGCATTCATGGCTATTGCGCCGATACGGCAGTCATCGGCACGCCCTTCTATGTCATGGCGATGGTGGAAGGGCGGATATTCTGGGATCCCGCACTTCCCGACTTGCCGAAGGACGAGCGATCTGCCTGTTTCGATGCGATGAACGCGACGCTGGCGCAGTTGCATCGGATCGAACCCGATGTCGCCGCCCTGGGGAATTATGGCCGCCGGGACGGATATGTCGCGCGCCAGATTGCGCGCTGGTCACGCCAATATCGCGAGGATGAGGCGGCGGGGCGGCTGGCGGACATGGACCGGCTGATCGAATGGCTGCCGGCGCATCTGCCGCCCGAGCGTCCGGCCCGCATCATCCATGGCGATTTCCGCATCGACAATATGATCTTCCATCCGACCGAGCCGAAAGTGCTAGCGGTGCTGGACTGGGAATTGTCGACGCTGGGCGATCTGGTTGCCGATTTTGCCTATCATCTGATGATGTATCGTCTGCCGCGTCACATCATGTCGGGGCTGGCCGGTATGGATCTGGTGGCGCAGGGATTGCCATCCGAGCAGGCCTATGTGGCGGCCTATGCCCGTCGGGCGGAGCAGGCGGAGCTTTCCGACCTGGACTTCCACATCATATTCAACCTGTTCCGCTTTGCCGCGATCGTTCACGGCATAAAGGGTCGGCTTGCGCGCGGAACGGCAGCCTCGCCCAACGCTTCGACGATGGTCGCTATTTTGCCGGAGCTTGCCAGCATCGCACGGCGATATGCAGAAGGGGCTGTCTGAACAGCCTAACTATGCGACAAAAAAGTCTGATAATATATATTATGTTAAACTTATGTTGGCTGTGAAGTCCTTGCCGGATCAATCCTCTAGGATGCGGCTATGGGCTTTGGTGTCGCGCATGCGGACATAGACCGTCAACGAGATCGCGATCATGACACTGACATAAATATAGAAAGCGGATTCCATCCCGGACTGTTTGAACCAGAGCGCGACGAACTCGGCCGTACCGCCGAACAAGGTATTGGCGAGCGCATAAGGTAGCGCGACGCCGAGCGCGCGGATATGCGCGGGAAACAGTTCAGCCTTCACCACCGCGTTGATCGAGGTATAGCCGGTGACGATCACCAGGCCCGCCATCACCAGCAGCCCGGCGACCAGCGGATCGCGCGTCACCGCCAGCGTGGCGAAGATCGGATAGGTGCAGAGCATGCCCATGACGCCGAAGCCGATCATCAGCGGCTTGCGCCCGATGCGGTCGGACAAGGCGCCGGCCACCGGTTGTAACAGCATGAAAATAAACAATGCTATCCCATTGATTTCCGACGCTGTTTCACGACCGAAGCCAGCCGTATTGACCAGGAATTTCTGCATGTAGATGGAATAGGCATAGAAGGCGATCGTGCCGCCGGCGGTCAGCAGCATCACCGTCAGCGTTTCGCGCGGATGGTTGGTGATGAGTTCGATGAAGCCGGACTTGGGCGCGCCTTCGGCCTTGGCCACTTCATAGCTCTGGGTTTCGGCAAGGCCGCGCCGCAGCCAGAAGACGATCACCGCCAGTGCGCCGCCAATGGCGAAGGGAATGCGCCAGCCCCAGGCGTCAAGCTGCGCCTCCGTCAGGATAGACTGGAGCAGCAGCAGCACGCAGATCGCCACCAACTGCCCGGCGATCAGCGTCACATATTGGAAGCTGGAATAGAAACCGCGTCGGTCCTTGCCGGCCATTTCGGTGAGATAGGTCGCGCTGGCACCATATTCACCACCAATCGACAGGCCCTGCATCAACCGGGCCAGCACGAGCAGCAGCGGCGCGCCGACGCCGATCACCTCATAGCCCGGCGTCACCGCGATCAGCAGCGATCCGGCGCACATCAACGACACTGACAGGGTAAGCCCGCTCTTGCGGCCGTGACGGTCGGCGTAGACGCCCATCAGCCAGGCGCCGATCGGTCGCATCAGGAAGCCCACGGCAAAGATGCCGGCTGCGCTCAGCAACTGGGCGGTGCGATCCTCGCTCGGGAAGAAATGCGGCGCGAAATAGAGGGTGAAAGCAGCATAGGCATACCAGTCATACCATTCGACCAGATTGCCGGTGGAACCACCGATGATCGCCTTGAGCCGGGCCCGTTTGTCGGGTGCGGCACCCTGCCTCTCATGTGACGTCATGGCGTCAGCACCATTTCACCATTTTCAACGCTCCAGCTTTTGAGACGGGACAGCATGTTCATGCCGATGACATTGACGTCGCCCAGCGCCGGCGAGACGACGACCTCGACATCATTGGCGCGCAGCGGCCCGACCGTCAGGGTCGAGATGCTGGCGCGGCGCGCGTCGATCTTGCCATTGGCGGTGTTGAGCGGGATCGGGGGCGCGTTCATGTCGATATTGAGGCCGGTGGCGCGGGCGGTATTCTCCGAAAGGGCGGTGATGGTCGCGCCACTGTCGATCAGGAAGCGCGCGGACATGCCGTTGACCATGCCCTCCACCCAATAATGGCCGTCCCGCGCGACCGGAATGCGCACCACCTGACCATCGGACTGGATCGGCGGTGGGGCCGGCGGCGGCGCGGGCTGTGATATGGGCTCGGCACTGTTCTGCGGCTGGAGCAAGGCCCCCTCCTCCGCTGCGAACCGTGCCGGCATCAGCCCCGCCTTCTGGGCGAAGGTGAAGAGGCCGAGCAGGGCGCCGAAGATCAGCACCCAGAGCAGCGCCATCCGCACGAAGCTGCCCAGCGCGATGCGGCGGCCGATGAGCGCGGAGCCGACCAGGACCAGGGCGAGCAGATACCAGATGCTGGACATCGCCTGATCCGTGCCGTCCATCAGTGGGGTGCTCCGTCGTTGAGGTCGATGACCAGCCCGTCATAGCCCGGCTCCACGCCTTTGGGGAGCGTGGCGCACAGAGTGGCATAATCCATGCTCTGGTCCATATGGGTGAGGATCGCGCGCCTGGGCCGGGTCGCCGCGATCCCCGCCAACGTCATCTCCAGATGGGCATGGGTGGGATGCGGCCGGGCGCGCAGCGCATCGACCACCCAGATGTCGAGATCATCGAACAGCGCCAGCATATCCGGGGTTATGGCATGAAAATCCGTCGCATATCCGACATGACTATCATCATGACTGAAACGAAATCCAGTCGAATAAATGTCGCCATGGGGCATGTCGGTGCAGGCAATGTCGATATCGCCGATCCGCAGCCCATCGGGCAGATCATGCGGGACGATGATCGGCGGATAGCCCCCCCTCCCCGCAAAGGCATAGGCGAAGCGGGCCTGGAGCAGGCGCATCGTCTGGGCACGGGCATAGCCGGGGATCGGGCTGCCGCGATGATGGAACAACTGGCGGACATCGTCGATGCCATGGCTGTGATCGGCATGGTCATGGGTCCACAGGATCGCGTCGATGTCGATCACGTCGGCCGCCAGCAATTGCGTCCGCAGGTCCGGGGATGTGTCGACCAATATCCGGGTCGTCGCGCTTTCCACCAGGATCGAGACGCGGGTGCGGCGGTTGCGCGGTTCCGTTGGATCGCAGGTGCCCCAATCATTGCCGATCCGGGGAACGCCGGAGGATGTGCCGCTGCCAAGGATGGTCAGCTTGAGGCTCATGCCTGCGGCCGGCCCTCGATCTTGGCAAAGAGGCGCAGGAAATTGGCCGAGGTGGCTTCTGCCAGATGCTCGATGCTTTCACCGCGCAGATCGGCAAGGAAGCGGGCCGTGTCGGCAACGAAGGCCGGTTCGCACGGCTTGCCGCGATGGGGCACCGGGGCGAGGAAGGGCGAGTCCGTTTCCACCAGCAGCCGGTCGAGCGGCAGGCGCGCGGCGGTTTCCTGCAGATCCTTCGCGCTCTTGAAGGTCACGATGCCCGAAATGCTGATATAGAAACCCAATTCCATCGCCGCATCGGCAAAGGCGCCGCTGGCGGTGAAACAGTGGATGACGCCGCCATAGGCCCCCTTCCCCATTTCGTCCCGCATGATCGCCAGCGTATCCTCTTCCGCTTCGCGCGTATGGACGATCAGCGGCAAGCCGGTCTCGCGACAGGCGGCGATATGGCTGCGGAAGCTTTTCTGCTGCCGCTCGCGATCGCTATGGTCGTAATAATAATCGAGGCCCGTTTCGCCGATGCCGACGACGCGCGGATGGGCCGCGCGCTCGACCAGTTTGGCGGTGTCGACATGGGGATGCTCGTCTGCCTCGTGCGGATGGATGCCGACGGTCGCCCACACGTCCGCCTCGCGCACCGCCGTGCCCAGCACATCGTCCCACTCGCTTTCGCGGGTGGCGATGTTGAGCATCAGGTCGACGCCGCGCGCACGGGCGCGTTCCAGCACATTATGCTGATCTTCGATCAACCCCTTGTAATTTAGGTGACAATGGCTGTCGATCAACATCCGTCAGGCGTCCGCTTCGGTCAGTTCCAGGCGCGGGAAGAGCGGCTTGGGCGCGGCCAGCCCGAAATCGCTTTCGGCCAGATCGCTATACCAATGATCGCCGATCGCGCCATAGCTGCGCTTGTCCGCCGGCACGCCCATATGGTCGAGCAGCGCGGTGGCGCTCGCCGGGATCACCGGCTGGATCGCGACCGCCAGCTGGGCGATGGCGATATAGAGCGTCGCCAGTACTGTCTCCATCCGCTCGGGATCGGTCTTGCGCAGCGACCAGGGTGCCTGCGCGTCGATATATTGGTTGCAGGCAAAGGCCGCGCGCAGCCAAGCATCGATCGCCACCGAAGGCGCCAGATCGGCCATGGCGGCGGGCATATCGCTGCGCACGACCTTGTCGATCAGCGCGAACAGCTCCGTATCGGCGGCGTCATGGCCGTTCACGGCCGGCAGGCGACCTTCCAGATTTTTGGCGATGAAGCTCAGCGTGCGCTGGGCCAGATTGCCGAACGCGTTGCCCAGATCGCTGTTCGAGCGCTGGACAATCGCTTCGGCGCTATAGCTGCCGTCATTGCCGAAGGTCACTTCGGACAGCAGGAAATAGCGCAGTTGATCGACGCCGAAGCGTTCGGCCAATTCCATCGGATCGGCGACATTGCCGACCGACTTGGACATCTTCTCGCCGCGGTTCAGCAGGAAGCCATGGCCGAACACCTGACGGGGCAGCGGCAGCTTCGCACTCATCAGGAACGCCGGCCAGTACACCGTATGAAAACGCACGATATCCTTGCCGATGATATGGGTGATATCGCCACCCTCGGCCCAATAGCGCGCCATCCGTTCCGCATCGTCAGGATAGCCGCAGCCGGTGATATAGTTGGTCAGCGCATCGACCCAGACATACATGACATGGCCGTCGGCGCCGGGCACCTGAACGCCCCAGTCGAAGCTGGTGCGCGAAATGCTGAGATCGGACAGGCCGCCCTCGACGAAGCGCAGGATTTCGTTGCGACGGCTTTCCGGGCGGATGAAATCGGGCTGGCTGTTATAGAGGTCGAGCAGCTTGTCCTGATATTTGGACAGGCGGAAGAACCAGCTTTCCTCGACGGTCCATTCGACCGGCGTTCCCTGCGGCGACAGCTTTACGCCGCCTTCGCCCTCGGTGATTTCCTTCTCATCATAGAAAGCTTCGTCGCGGACCGAATACCAGCCCTCGTAACGGCCCAGATACAGGTCGCCATTGGCCTCCATCGCCTGCCAGATCGCCTGGCTGGCGCGGTGGTGATCGGGTTCGCTGGTGCGGATGAAGCGATCATAGCTGATATTCAGGCTATCGTTCATCTGCTTGAAATAGGACGACATCTCATCGGCCAGCTTGCGCGGCTCGATGCCCCGGTTGCGCGCCGTCTGGGCCATTTTCAGGCCATGTTCGTCGGTTCCGGTCTGGAAGAAGACATCGCGGCCCATCATCCGCTGGAAACGGGCGATCGCGTCGGTGGCGATCACCTCATAGGCATGGCCGATATGTGGACGGCCGTTGGGATAGGAAATGGCGGTGGTGATGGTGTAAGGCTGCGACATGCAGCCTCCCTAGCGGCTGTTCGCGTCGTCGCAAAGCCGCTTTTCAGGTCGCGGCCTCAGCCAATGCCGCGACATGGCCGCCCAGCTCGAAAACGACCGAGGCCGGATCGAGCGACAGGATCACCGCACCGCCCGCCAGATGCCGCGCAGCTTCCCAATGATCGAGCGCGCTGCCCAGTGCGGGGCCATGGCGGGTCCGGGCGGCCTGGGCAATGAAGGCAGGCGCGCGCTCCAGAAAGGCTTCGTACCGCGGCTTGGCCGCCTTGCCCGCCAACGCCTTGGCCAGGCGCAGCCGTTCCCGATTGCCCGGATCACCATCGGCAGCGATCGCCAGCAGCGATTTTTCAAGGCCCGCAAGGTCGAGGCCCGCATAGCGCAGCGCGCGACCGGGCGAGCCCTCCCCGGCGCGCAGCAGTGCGTCCAGTTCCGGCCCGGACAGGCTTTCATCCTCGCGCCGGAGCACCGTCGCCATGGCGCCGTCCGACAGCGGATCGAAGCGCATCGTGCGGCAGCGCGAGCGGATGGTGGGCAGCAGCCGGCCGGGCGCATGGCTGACCAGCAGGAAGATCATGTCCGCCGGCGGCTCTTCCAACGTCTTGAGCAGGGCGTTGGCGGCGCCGCGCTCCAGATCATCGGCACTGTCGATCACGACGATGCGCCGCGAAGAGAGCGAGGGCGCCGACTGGATCAGCCGTTGCAGGCCGCGCACCTGGTCGACGCTGATGTTGCGCGCGGTAACACCATCCTTTTCCAGCGGCGCCAGTTCGGCATAATCGGGATGCGCGCTCGCCTCGATCAGGCGGCGGATCGGGTGGCTTTCGGGAACGGCGAGACCCTCGCCCTCGATCTTCGGGCCGGCCGCATCCGCCAGCAGGCGCATCGCCATGGCGCGGGCGAAGCTGGCCTTGCCGATGCCGCGCGGGCCGGTCAATATCCAGCCATGATGCATGCGACCGCTGCTTGCCGCCGCCAGCAGGGTCTGCGCCTGGGCGTCATGCCCGACCAGCGACGTCATGACAGCAGGTCGTTCAGTGCCGCGAGCAGCCGGGCCGTGACATCCTCAGCCGTGCCCGACGCGTCGATCGCGCGGACCCGTGCCGGCTCATCGGCGGCAAAGCGGACGAACGCATCGGCCACGGCACGGTGGAAGCTGCGATCGCGGCCGCCGATCCGGTCCGACACGTCGCCGTCACGGGCATGGGCGCGGGCTTCCGCCTCGGCTTCCGGCAGGGTCAGGAACAAGGTGCGATCGGGCAGGAATCCGGCGCTGCCGATCTGGTGCAGCGCCAATATGTCGGCATCGCTAAGTTCGCCCTGCCCCTGATAGGCACGGCTGCTGTCGAGGAAGCGATCGGACAGAACCCAGGCGCCACGGGCCAGCGCCGGTCGGATCGTCTTTTCGATATGGTCGGCGCGCGCGGCGGCGAACAGCAGAGCTTCGGCGCGGGGATTCCAGCGGTCAGCGCCGCCAGTCAGCAGCATGGCACGGATCGCTTCCGCCCCTTCGCTGCCGCCCGGCTCGCGGGTCTCGACAACCTCCAGCCCGCGCGCGCGCAGAGCCGCCGCCAGCGCACGAAGCTGGGTCGACTTGCCGGCGCCCTCGCCGCCTTCGAGCGTGATGAAACGGCCTGTTATCACCCGAAGAAGGACTTCAGACCATTCCAGAGACGACCGAAAATGCCCGCTTCCGCGACATCTTCACCAGCGACCAGCGGCAGCACCTGGGGCGGCGTATCCGGGGTCTGGACGATGAGCTGGGCGATCTGCTGGCCCTTGGCGATCGGCGCCTTGATCGGGCCGGTATAGACGACCTTCACCTTCACATTGGCCGATGCGGTGCGCGGCATGGTGACCGCCATATTCTGCGGTGCGACCAGCGACACGGTCGATGCGCTGCCCAACTGGACCGCCGCGGTCTCGACCGTCTGCCCCTTCTTGAACAGCGGCTGCGCCTTCCAGGCGCGGAAGCCCCAGTCCATGAAGCGGACGGATTCGGTAATCCGGCCGTTGAAGCTGGTCAGGCCGGCCACCACCATCACCAGGCGGCGGCCATCCTGTTCGGCCGAACCGGTGAAGCCGAAACCGGCTTCTTCGGTATGGCCGGTCTTGAGGCCGTCGGCGCCCGCGATCTTACCCAGGATCGGATTGCGATTGGCCTGCGCAATGTCGGAGCCGCCCATGGTCTTGCCCCAGGTGAAGGAGCGGGTGGCGTAGAATTTCTTGTAGAGATCCGGCGTTTCTACGATCGTGGCTTCGGCAAGCTTGGCCAGGTCTTCGGCGGTGACATAGGTCACGCCCTCGTCAGGCCAGCCATTACTGGTGCCGAAATGGCTGTTCTTGAGGCCCATGCGCTTGGCCTCCTCGTTCATCAGCGCGACGAACGCCTGCTCGGTGCCGGCAATGCCCTCGGCCAGCACGACGCAGGCGTCATTGCCCGACAGGGTGACGATGCCGTGCAGCAGATTTTCGACCGACACCTGCTCGCCCACCGACAGGAACATGGTCGAACCGGCCTTGGGGCCGTGCCATTGCTGCCAGGTTTCCGGACGAACCGTGAACTTGGTGTCGAGCTTCAACTCGCCCTTCTGGATCAGGCGGAAGGCGACATGCGCCGTCATCATCTTGGCCATCGACGCCGGCGGCATCCGGGTCTCGCCGCCCTTGTCATAGAGGACGGCGCCCGAGGAAAGATCCTTGAGATAGGCGATCGGCGCCTCGCTCGTATAAGGCGGGGCCGCGGCAACCAGCGGCTGGGCCAGCAGACCGACGAAGAGAGTGGCGGCAACGGTTTTCTTCATGAACTCAAGCCTTCGACTGGATAGATTCGCTGGACGCATCGCTATGATTAGCGCGCGTCATTAGCCATGACACGGACATTCGCAAAGCCCTTCGCTGCCGCTGCCTTCACGCCGGCCTGCGCCGCCTCCTGCGAGGGATAAGGACCATAGCGCACCCGCCAGACCGAGCCGGCCGCAACGGCGCGCGCGCCGATCTGCCTGGCCAGCGCCTCGGCCCGGCTCTGGGAAGAAAGAGCCGCAACCTGAACGACATAGCTACCTGATACCGGTTTTGCCGGTGTCGAGGCCTTCGGGACCGGCTTGGGAACGGGTGGCGCGGGCGTATCGAAGGAGGCGCCGGCACGGCTGGAACTGCTCGCGACCGGGATCGCCTGAACGACGGGGCGTGCGGTCTGAACCTGCGCTGGCGGGCTTGCCGGCACTTGCGCCAGACGCCCGCGCAGCACCTTGAGCAAGGGCTGCGGCGTCTCGATCCGCTCGGGCGCGCGGTGATGAGCGCGCAGCAGCGCCTTTTCCTGCTCGGGCGGATTGACCCGGCGAACGCGAACGGCCGCAGCGCCGTCGCCGGTAATGCCCATTTGTTCGGCCGCGCCACGCGACAGGTCGATGAGCTTGTCGTCGCTGAACGGACCACGATCGTTGAGCCGGACCAGAATGGTGCGACCGCTGCCCAGCGCCGTCACCTCGACATAGCTTGGCAGGGGCAAGGTCTTGTGGGCGCCGCTGATCGCCGACGGCACGAAATCCTCGCCATTGGCCGTCGGCTTGCCCGTAGCCTCCTCGCCATACCAGCTGGCATAGCCGACCTCGTCATAATTGACCGGATCGGCGGGGACATAGGTCTTGCCGCCCACGCTATAGGGTTCGCCGATCTTGACCGGTTCGTCCGCAACCGCTGGCGCCGTTAAAGGTGGCGCGGGGCGTGGCGCCGGCGGCGCAACCGCCTGCTCGCTGCCGCAGGAGGCCAGCAGAGACGCCGCGCCGCCAAGCGCGAGCCAGTTCCTATTGCTTGACCGCATCGGCCAGCAACCCCACGGAAAGAGCGTAGAAATTGGAGCAATTATAGTCGAGGATCGCGCGATAATTGCTGGTCAGCAGATAGGCGGTCTTGCCCGGCCCATCCGGCTCCAGCAGGGTCGCCATGACAGTGTCCGCCGGCCAGATACCACTGGCCGGGAACAGGCCCAGCTTGCGCCACTCGGCCATGGTCAGCCAGCGGCTGTGGCGGTTGAACACCCGCGGGCAGCGCGGCGCCGTCGTGCGCGCCGCCACCGAGGCGCGGTTGAAGCTGGTCGGCACGCTGACAGCCACGCCCCAGGGCTGGCCCCGCCGCCATCCCGCCGCGACGAAATAATTGGCGATCGACGCCAGCGCATCCGCCTGGCTGGTCCAGATATCCGCCCGGCCATCGCCGTCGCCATCCTTGGCGAGCTTGAGATAGACCGAGGGCAGGAATTGCGGATAGCCGGTCGCCCCGGCCCAGCTGCCGACCAGCCGGCTGCGCGGCACGCCATCGTTCAGCATCTTGAGTGTCGCCAGCAATTCCGGCTCGAACAAGGTGCGGCGGCGCCCTTCGTGCGCGAGCGTCGCCAGCGACCGGATCAGGTCGAAATCGCCGGTGTAGGAGCCGTAGTTGGTTTCGTGGCCGAAAATGGCGACCATGATTTCCTCGGGCACGCCGGTTTCCGCCTCAATCCGGGCCAGTCGTGCGCGATTGGCGGCATAGACTGCCCGCCCGCGGCTGATCCGCGCGGCATCGACATGCTTGACCCGATAGGGTTCGAAATTGGGAATGGGCGAATAGGCGCCCCCGCCCGGCTGGCTCTGGTCGAGCGCCACGACGCGCGGGTTGATCGTCAGGGTCGGGAAGACGGCGTCCAGCGTCGCGTCGCGAATGCCCATGGCGCGTGCCTTGGGGCGCAAGGATTCCAGATAGGCGCGAAAATCCCCATCATCCTGCGCAACCGCGACCTGCGGCGCGGCCAATCCCGCCACAACCGTCGAAAAACCCATCATCAGCGCAATGGCCAGCGAATTGAACCGAGAATCTGCCATGACCTTTTGTGGCACAGCCAGGGCGACCGGCGAAACCCCTATCCGATACGAAGTCGCGAATGGACGACCATTAGCCTCAATATTGTCATTTTTGCCCTTGGCTTGTTCGCCGGCTTCGCTAGGAAGCGTCGCAACGGAAGTGTGGCCGAGTGGTTTAAGGCAGCGGTCTTGAAAACCGCCGTGGGTGCAAGCTCACCGTGGGTTCGAATCCCACCGCTTCCGCCATCACCATGCAAATCATGCAAAAAACGCCGCCGATCGAGAGACCCGCGGCGCTATCTTTCTATCCTTGATGATCGCTCATTCGCAATAGACGTTGCCGCGGTCGATCTCGCGGCCCAGCGCGCCGCCGACGCCGGCGCCCAGGATCGTGCTCAGCACGCCGGAATCGCCGTCGCCCAGCGCATTGCCCAGAACGCCGCCGACGGCCGCACCGACGATCAGACCGGTCGAGCCATCGTTACGGCGGCAATAATAGCGCCCATTCCCACCGCGATAGATGCGCGTGTTCCGATCGATGCGATAACGATCCCGCGAGGAACCGGGGCGATAATGCTGGTCAGGATAATATTTTCCGCCATGGGAGGCGGAATGTGATGGCTTGCCCGGTGCCGGCGGGCGTCCATTATTATGTGACGGCTTGCCGTGGGATGTGCCCGCGCTCGGCCCGCCATTATGGCCCGGCGGTCGGTTACCCGGACCGTTGCCATTATTATGCGAAGGCTTGTTCTGTCCGTGACCGGGCGGCTGGGCCGTTACCGCCATCGGGGCTGCCATCACAGCCAAGGCCAGTAGCATCGCAAATTTCCTCATGCCCTTCTCCTTCCGCCGGAACATCCGGTCCGCATCGCACAGGCGCAATGCGCAACGGCCTGTAAGCGCAAGAGTTCCGCCTTATCATTGCAGGGTCAAAACAAAAAAGGGCGCTGCCGTCGGCAACGCCCTTCCCTGTTTCTCGGCCGTGATTGCGCCTCAGCTCAGCGCACCATGGCAATGCTTGTATTTCTGACCCGAACCGCAGGGGCACAGCGCATTGCGGCTGATGTCCAGATTGGCGAACTCGCCCGGTGCGACATTGTCCACCGGCGCACGCGGAATGGTAGTGGTGATCCCCGCCAACTGGCTGCCATCGATATCCGCGCTGTTATCTTCGCCCGAGAAGGGGTCGATATGGGTGGTGATGAAGTCCGGCAGTACCGGCAGGTCGAACTGCGGCTGCGGCGCTTCCATACGGAACTGCACCCGCGCGATCGAGCTGGTCACGTCCTCGCGGATATTTTCCAGCATGCGCTCGAACAGGGCGAAGGCTTCCTGCTTATATTCGTTGATCGGCGTCTTCTGCGCATAAGCGCGCAGATGCACCACTTGGCGCAGCGCGTCGAGCGTCGAGAGATGCTCCTTCCAGTGATGGTCGAGGCTCTGGAGCATGATGCTCTTCTCAATCATGTGCCAGTCGGCCGCCTCAACTTCCTGCGTCTTCTCGGCAATGGCCGCGTCGGCCAGACCGGCAAGCCGTTCCTCGATCATTTCCGGATCGACGGCATCTTCAGCCAGCCAAGCGTCGAAATCGGGATCCAGGCCCAGCACTTCGGCCGTGCGCAGCTTCAGCCGCTCCATATCCCATTGTTCGGGATAGGTGCCCGGCGGGCAGGATGCGCCGACCAGGTCATTGACCGTTTCATGGCGCATGTCGGTGACGACATCGTCCACCGTTTCGGCGTCCATGATGTCGCTGCGCTGCTCGTAGATCACCTTGCGCTGGTCGTTCATGACATCGTCATATTCGACGACCTGCTTGCGGATGTCGTAGTTGCGGGCCTCGACCTTGCGCTGGGCGGTCTCGATCGCCTTGCTCAGCCACTTGGACGGGGGCAGCGCCTCGCCATCTTCCAGGTTGGAACGGATCATCTTGGCGAACATCGTGTCCGGCCCGAAGATGCGCATCAGGTCATCGTCGAGGCTGAGGTAGAAGCGCGACAGGCCGGGATCGCCCTGACGGCCCGAACGGCCACGCAGCTGATTGTCGATACGGCGGCTTTCGTGCCGCTCGGTCGCCAGAACGAACAGGCCACCGGCGGCCAGCACTTCCTGCTTCTCCGCCTCGATCTCGACCTCGATGCGGGCGATCGCCGCATCGCGCTCCGGGCCTTCCGGCATATCACGCAGTTCGTCCTCGACCCGCATCTCCAGATTGCCGCCCAGCTTGATATCGGTGCCGCGGCCAGCCATGTTGGTGGCGATCGTCACCGCGCCCTTGCGGCCTGCCTGAGCAACGATATGGGCTTCGCTCTCGTGGAAGCGCGCGTTCAGGACCGCATGCTTGACGCCTTCCTGATTGAGGAATTCCGACAGCATTTCCGACTTTTCGATCGACACGGTGCCGACCAGCACCGGCTGCCCCTTTTCGGCATGTTCCTTGATGGTGCGCGCAATGCCCCGGAACTTGTCTTCCAGATTCTTGTAGAACGTGTCTTCCTCGTCGACGCGCTGCACCGGTCGGTTGGTCGGGATGGTGACGACGTTCATCTTGTAGATTTCGTAGAATTCGGTCGCTTCGGTCGACGCGGTGCCGGTCATGCCCGAAATCTTGGGGTACATGCGGAAATAATTCTGGAAGGTGATCGACGCCAGCGTCTGGTTTTCCGGCTCGATCTGCACGCCTTCCTTGGCTTCCACCGCCTGGTGCAGGCCATCCGACCAGCGACGACCATCCATCATACGGCCAGTGAATTCGTCAATGATGACGACCTTGCCGTCCTTGACGATATAGTCGATGTCGCGGCGGAACATCACCACCGCGCGCAGCGCCTGGTTAACGTGATGGACCACTTGGGTGTTCTCGAAATCGTAGAGATTATTGCCCTGGAGCAGGCCGGCGGCCTCCAGCAGGCGCTCGATCTTCTCGGTGCCGTCTTCGGTCAGCGTGATCGTGCGCTGCTTCTCGTCCTTCTCATAATCCTCCTCGACCAGCTGCTTCACGATCGCGTCGACCGCGACATACAGCTCCGACTTGTCGTCGGTCGGACCGGAAATGATCAGCGGCGTGCGCGCTTCGTCGATCAGGATCGAATCGACTTCGTCGACGATCGCATGGTTGAACGGGCGCTGGACCATCGCACCGCGATCGAACTTCATGTTATCGCGCAGATAATCGAAGCCGAGTTCATTGTTGGTCGCATAGGTGATGTCGGCATTATAGGCCTCGCGGCGCTGGTCTTCCGACAGGTTGGGCACGATCACGCCGGTGGTAAGGCCCAGGAAGCGATAGACCTGACCCATCCATTCGCAGTCACGGCTGGCCAGATAGTCGTTCACGGTGACGACATGGACGCCCTTGCCCTCAAGCGCGTTCAGATAGGTGGCGAGCGTCGCCACCAGCGTCTTGCCTTCGCCGGTGCGCATTTCGGCGATTTCGCCGCGATGCAGGACGATGCCGCCGATCATCTGGACGTCGAAGTGACGCATGCCCAGCACGCGGACCGACGCTTCGCGGACGGTCGCAAAAGCTTCGGGCAGAAGGCCGTCCAGCGTTTCGCCATTGGCCAGGCGCTCACGGAAGCGCGCCGTCTGGCTCACCAGTTCATCATCGCTCATCGCCTGGATCGTCGGTTCGAAGGCGGCGATCTGGTCGATGACCTTGCCCAGCGATTTCACATAACGTTCGTTGGACGATCCGAAGATAGACTTGGCGAGTGCGCCGAACATGCAAATTCCTGACAATGAGGGGGCCATGGGTCCAACGGACACATGGGCAGATATGCGCCGCGATTTAGGCACGGCACAGCCGATAGTCAATCAATGCGACGGACTGTCGCACGGCTGTAACGGCTTTGCCCGATGCGGTTTTGCCGTAGCCGCGCCGTCCTGCCGTCGTGCAGGCGCGACGCGCCGCCGAAAATATTTTGCGTTTGGGCGCACGCCGCCGCAAGAGCGCCACGACAACAAGGGTCGCAAACAGGGTGTATCGTTCCATTTCCATGGCGCCGTCGCGCCGATTGCGCCTGCCTCTGGCGGCGCTGCTGGTCAGCGCATTGATCGGCTGGTTCCTGATCGCCGCGATTGCGGCGCCCTTCGATCATGACGAAAGCCAATATGTCGCCGGTGCCTATTTCAGCGGCCATGCGGTCATGTTTCGCGATTTTCTTTATCTTCAGCCGCCGCTGCACGCCTGGGGGCTGGCACCGCTGAGCCTGATCGCATCGGGCCATATGGTACTGGCGATGCGCCTTGCCACCGCCGTCATGGCGCTCGCGACGCTTGCGCTCATCTGGGCGGCCCAGCGTGCGGCAGGCATATCGCGCTCCAGCGCTACCCTGGCCATGCTACTGATGGCGGCAACAGCCGCGTTCCAGTTCAGCGGCTCCGTGGTCCGCAACGATATGCTGGCGACCCTGCTGGCCTCCGCCGCAATGCTGCTGACCTTGCTTGGCCTGCGTCATCGCTCGGACCGCCACTGGCTTGGAGCCGGGATCCTCTACGGTCTTGCCATCGCGACAAAGCTCAATTTCGCCCCGCTCGGCGCGACCGTCGGCCTGTTCGTCATCGCCAGCGGCGGCCGGCAGGCTATTCGCGCGCCCCTGTGCCTGGCGCTCGGCGCACTGCTGGGCATGGCGCCCATGGCCATCGCCTGGACATCGGGGCCAGACGGATTTCTCTACGGCGTCCTGACCTATGGCATGACCGCGCCCCACGCCTGGTATGCCGCCAACGGCGCCGCGCAGGAACTGGCGATCGCCGAAAAGCTGCGCGACCTTCTCAAATATCTCTGGAAGGGCCCAGCCCTTGTCGCCTTGCTGCTGCTCATCGCCAACTGGATCGCGACCCGTGGCCATGCGCGCTCATCAACGCGCCGGCTGGCGATATGGATGACCGCCGGCGCGCTGATCGGCGCCGCACTGCCGACCCCGACGCAATTGCAATATCTGATGCCATTGCTGCCGCCGCTCGCCCTTGCCCTCGGCTATCTGCTCGACGACGCCCGTCACTGGGGGCCGCTGCGGCGCAAGGTGATGCTGACGCTGCTCGGCCTGGCAGCGATCCCCGGTCTCATTCCCTCGATCCGGGATCTGGTAACAGCCGCCCGTACCGGATCGCCGCTGCTGGCCGCGCAGGCCAATGCCCATTGGCTGGGCATGACGGTGCGCGCCGCGGGCGGCGCCGATATCCTGACCCTCTCGCCGCATCTCGCGATCGACAGCGGCCTGACGCTCGATCCGCGCCTGGCGACCGGCCCGTTCGTCTATCGCACCGGCTGGACGCTCCGCCCCGAGCAGGCCCGCCGGCTCCATGCGCTGACGCCTGCCACCCTGCCGGACCTGGGTCGCGCCATGCCGGCAGCGATCCTTACCGGCTATGAAAATGGCACGCGCAAATTGCCGCTGCGCCCTGACGACGGTCTGGACAATTACGCCCGCCACCATGGCTATCGCATGGTCCCGATGCCCGATGGCGTCGGGCGCCTCTATCTGCAGGACTAGCGCCCGATCGGGCCATTGACGCAAGGGGGGATTTCGCTCATGCCGCGCCCCATGACCGACCGTTCCCCCCTCGCCCCCGCCGCCTTCCCCGCCCTGCCCGCCATTGCTGGCGTGACATTGCGTGTCGCAAAGGCGCGATACAAGAATTGGGACCGGTGCGACCTTACCTATGTCGAGCTGGACGCAGGCACGGCGGTCGCCGGCGTGACGACGCAGAGCAAATGCCCCTCGCCCGAGGTCGAATGGTGCCGGGACGCCATCCCCATGGGCCAGGCCCGCGCCGTCGTCGTCAATGCCGGCAACGCCAACGCCTTCACTGGCCATCGCGGCCGCGCCGCCGTGGAGGCGATCGCGGCCAAGGTCGCCAATCACTTGTCCTGCCAGCCTTCCAATATCTTCGTTTCCTCGACCGGCGTGATCGGCGTGCCGCTGCCGATCGACAAGGCCGAGGCCGGCCTGGACGCCGCCTTCACCGCCGCGCCCTGCGGCTGGGAGGATGCGGCCAACACGATCGGCACCACCGACACCTATGCCAAGGGTGCCCATGTTTCGGCGATGATCGGCGACACTCGCGTCGATCTGGTCGGCATCATCAAGGGATCGGGCATGATCGCGCCCGACATGGCGACGATGCTCGGCTATATCTTCACCGACGCTGCGATCGATCCGGGGCTGCTGCAGCAGATGCTGTCGGCCGCCAACAAGCGGACCTTCTCCTGTATCACCGTCGACAGCGACACCTCGACCAGCGATACGGTGCTGGCCTTCGCCACCGGCAAGGCCGGCAATGCGCCACTCGTTTCGATGGAAGATGCCGGCGCCGACGCCTTCGCCGCCGCGCTCTCCGATCTGTGCCGCCAACTCGCCCATCTGGTCGTGCGCGACGGCGAAGGCGCCAGCAAGTTCATCGAGATCACGGTCGAGGGCGCCGAGAGCGACGCCAGCGCCCATCGCATTGCCCTCTCCATCGCCAATTCGCCGCTGGTGAAGACCGCGATCGCGGGCGAAGACGCCAATTGGGGTCGCGTCGTCATGGCCGTCGGCAAGGCGGGCGAACCGGCCGAGCGCGACAAGCTGGCGATCCGCTTCGGCGCGACGCAGGTCGCCGCCGGCGGCCTGGCGCTGGACGGCTATGACGAGGCCCCCGTTGCCGCGCATCTCAAGGGGCAGGATATCGTCATCGGCGTCGATATCGGCCTGGGCGAGGGCCGCGCCACGGTGTGGACCTGCGACCTGACCCATGGCTATATCTCGATCAACGCGGACTATCGCAGCTAAGGGGACCGGCGCATGATGGTGGAACTGCATGATCCCGTCGTCGCGCTGATGCGGCAGGTGGGGCGCGACATCGTCATGCCCCGCTACCAGAATCTGGCAGCGGAAGAGATTAGCGAGAAGGCGGCGAACGACTTCGTCACCATCGCCGACAAGGAAAGCGAAATCCGGCTGGCCGAAGGGCTGACGTCGATCCTGCCCGAAGCCGGGGTCATCGGCGAAGAGGCCTGCGCAGCCGACCCGTCGATCCTCGACCGCGCCGGCGACGGCCTCAACTGGATTATCGATCCGATCGACGGCACGGGCAATTTCGCGTCGGGCAAGCCGCCCTTCGGCATCATGATCGCGCTGGCCGACAATGGCGCCACTTTGGCCGGCTGGATCCTCGATCCGCTGACCGGGCGGCTGTGCCATGCGACCCTGGGCGGCGGCAGCCATGTCGATGGCGAACGGATTATGGCGAAGGAAAGTAGCGGCGACCTGCCGATCGCTGCCATCTCCACCATCTTCATGGAGGCGGAGGAACGGGCCGAAATGGAGCGCAAGTCGCAGGCCATTTTCACCATGGTGGACATTCCCCGCTGCGCCGCCGAGCAATATCCCCGGCTGGTGCTGGGCCAGAATGACGTGTCGATCTTCGCGCGCGTGCTGCCCTGGGACCATGCGGCCGGCACCCTGTTCGTCAATGAGGCAGGGGGCTGCTGCCAGCGGCTCGACGGCAGCGCCTATCGGGTCGGTGAACAGCGTCGGGGCCTGATGGGCGCATCCTCGCCGCGCCTGTGGGATCTGGCGGCCAAGACCTATTACGCCTGACCGAAGGAAGACCGAACATGCTGACGATCTGGGGCCGCCTCAATTCGCATAATGTGAAGAAGGTCGCCTGGTTCGCGCAGGAAATCGACCTGCCCTTCGTCCGCCATGATGTCGGCATGGAACATGGCATGTCCGACGCCTATCTGGCGATGAACCCCAATCGCCTGATCCCGACGATCGAGGATGGCGATGTCGTGCTGTGGGAGTCCAACGCGATCCTGCGCTATCTTGCCCATCGCTATGCGCCGGAGGATATCTATCCTGCCGACCCGGCATTGCGGGCGCAGGGCGACAAATGGATGGACTGGCAATTCAGCTTTGCCGATGCCCAGCGCGACGCCTTCATCCAGCTGGTCCGACGCCAAGATGGACAGCGAAATTTACAGGTCGTCGAGCAATCGGCGCAGGCGTCCGGCGCGGCGATGACGATCCTCGACCGGGCGCTGGCGGATCAAGAATGGCTTTCGGGTGTCAATTTCGGTGTCGCGGATGTGCCTATGGGTGTCTACGCCCATACCTATTTCACGCTCGACATGCCGCGGCCCACCCTGCCGCATCTGCGCGCCTGGTATGATCGGCTGCGCGAAAAGCCGGCCTATGCCGAACTGGTAATGATCCCGCTCAGTTAATAAAAAGGGACGGCAGCCCGGCTGCCGTCCCTTTTTTAGATTTACCAGCGACTTAGAGGACGCTTTCGATCCAGCCCTTGAGCGCGCTCTTGGGTGCGGCGCCGACCTTGGTCGCGGCGACTTCGCCATTCTTGAACAGGATCATCGTCGGGATGCCGCGCACGCCATACTGGCCCGGCGCATCGGGATTTTCGTCGATGTTGATCTTGGCGATCGTGACCTTGTCGGCCAGTTCCTCGCTAATCTCTTCCAGAGCCGGGCCGATCATCTTGCACGGGCCGCACCATTCGGCCCAGAAGTCGACAAGGACGGGCTTGTCGGCGTCGATCACGTCCTGCTTGAAGCTGACATCGGTAACTGCCTTGGTGGCCATAACTGCAAACTCCTTAAGTTGGTCGATATCTAGGATGGCTGCGCCCGTGGCTCAACGGGTCACAGCAGCAAATATTGCTGCGTGGGCGAAAAGCCCGGCTTGTAGGGCGCCAGTTGCGCCGCCGGCAACGCGATGAGCCGCGCCGCGCTGGTATAGAGCAGGGCCGCCTCCACCTTGCGACCGAGGAAGATCACTTCCAGCGCGGCGACATAGGCGGCCATCTGCCGGACATGGGCGACCGGCACCTCCTCCGCATCGCGCGGCGTCATCCGGCCGGTCTTGAAATCGACCAGCTGGACCCGGTCTGCCTCGACCCTCAGCCGGTCGACGGTGCCGGCAATCACCGCTTCGCCCACGACCGCTGCGATCGGCGCTTCGGCCAGCGCACCCGGCGCGAACAGGGCGGCGAAATGCGGATCCTCGATCACCCGCAGTGCATGATCGATCACATCCCGGCGCAGAGTGGCATCCCCTGCCCCCTGCTGTTCCAGCCAGCGCTCCGCCCCCTCGCGCCGCCGCTCGGCGGGCAGGTCGGGCAGGCGCTGGAACAGGGCATGGAGCCAGCGACCGCGCTCGGCCGCCTGCCGCATCGCGGCGGTCGGCGGCGGGTTGGGGACATCATCCTCGACCGGCGCGGACGGCGCCAGCGGCCGGGGCGGACGCTGTTCCGCCGGCGCCTGCGCGCGCAACCAGTCCGGCTCGACCACCACGGGCTTGTCTTCGGCGCTTTCGGGCTGCGCGGCCTTGGGCGTCAGCACCTCGGTCCCGCGCCAGCGGCGGCGGGCGCCCCAGAGCGGATCGGCTTCCCAGTCGCAGCCCATGTCGACCATCGCCGCATCGACCGCGCCATACCAGCTTTGCGGCTTGACCTCGCCCTTGGCCCTTGGCCCGAGCGATCCGGCAACAATCAGCTTTTCCTCGGCACGGGTCAGCGCGACATAGAGGAGGCGCCAATGCTCCTCGCGCTCGATCGCGGCGGCATCGGCCGCAACCTCACCGATCGGCCCAAGCCGCTCGCCCTTGCGCGGGGCCAGGATCGGCAGGCCGTTCCATTCGAGCGAATCCATGCGGTTGCCGGCATCGGGATCGAGACAGGCATCGGCCAGGATAACGATCGGTGCCTGCAAGCCCTTGGCGCCATGCACGGTCAGCAGCCGCAGCGCATCGCCCTGCGCCGCCGCGTCGCGGACAATCTCTACCTCGCCCCGGTCAAACCAGTCGATGAAACGCTGCAGCGAGGGATGGTCGTCCGCCTCGAAGCCGAGCGCGGCATTCAGCAATTCCTCGATCGGGTCGGCCGCTTCCGCCCCCAGCCGCTCGATCAGCCGGCGACGGCCGTCCATCGGGCCGGACAGGATCGCCTCCAGATAGCGATAGGGGGTGGTGAAGTCCGCCTGCCCCAGCAATTGGCGCAGCGGCTGTAATTGCGCGTCGTCCAGCCGCTGGAGCAGATGGCGCCACAGGCCACCCTTGCGCCCGATGGCCCGCTCCATCAGTTCGTTCTGGGTCCAGCCGATCAGCGGCGACACCAGCAGGGCGGCAAGGTTCAGGTCATCGTCGGGCTGCGTGGCAAAGCGCAGCGCGGCCAGCAGGTCGCGCACCGCCAGCGGCGCATTGAGGCGCAGGCGGTCGATGCCGGCAACCGCCACCTTTTCCTCATAGAGGCGCGCGACGATCAGCCGCGCAAGTTCGCTGCGGCGGCGGACCAGGATCATGATGTCGCCAGGGCGGACCGGGCGCCCCCGCGCCTCCAGCATCATCTTGTCGTCGATCCATTGCCGGATCTGGCGCGCGATCTTACCGGCCAGTTCCCGTTCCTGATCGGCGACCCAATCCTCCTCGCCCTCGACCTCGTCGGCAAGACCCGCGATCGTCGGCTTCCACAGCAGCACCTCGCCCGGATGCCGATTGGCGCTGATATGCCGCACTTCGCCCTCGGTCAGGCCCAGCGATTGCGCTCGCAAGGTCGCGATCGTCCGGTCGACCAGGTCGAGCACCGGCGGCGTCGAGCGGAAGCTGCGATCGAGCGATAGGTCGTGGAAGGCATGACCGGCCATATCGGCATGGCGGGCGAACACCATCTGCGCGGCGGCGAACGCCTGCGGGCTGGTGCCCTGGAAACCGAAGATCGCCTGCTTGAAATCGCCCACGGTGAAGATGGTGCGAACCTTGTCGGCCTTGGCACCGTCACCAGCGAAGAACTCGGCGGCCAGCGCACCGACGATCGCCCATTGATGGACGTTGGTGTCCTGCGCTTCGTCGACCAGGATGTGATCGATCCGCTGGTCCAGCTTGTAGCGTATCCATTCGGCGATCCCCTCCTTCTGGAGCAGGGACGCCGTGCGCGCGATCAGGTCGTCGAAATCGACCGCACCGGCGAGCCGCTTGGCTTCGTCATAGGCGCGGGCATAGGCGCGCCCGGCATGTAGCGCGCGGGCCAGCAACGCGGCATAATCGGCCTGCAGCTTGACGCCGATCAGTTCGGCGCAACGGGCATGGAGGCGCGCGGTCGCTTCGCCATAGCCGTCGATCGGTGGCACCCAGCCCTTTGCGGAGATGAGGTCGCCATCCGCCTTGGCCCAGGCGCTGTGCAGGTCGGTCAGGGTCTCGGCACGCGCGGCGGGATCGCGGCCGCGCCAGGCGGCGATCCGGTCGCAGCGTTCCAGCGCCCGGCCCGTGCCCCAATCGGCATTGGCCTGCGCCACCCAGGCCAGGCTGCGCATGTCGAACATGTCGTCGCTGCACTGGTCCGCCAGCCAGGCGTCGATATCACCTTCGGGCAGGCCCAGTTCGCGCGCCAGCCAGGGCTCGATATCGCCGGGCAATTCGGCCAGCGCAGAAAGGCGGGCGGCGCAGCGCAGCAGGAACGTCTCGGCTGCGCCCTCTCCCAGTCGCAGGCTCAAAGCCTGCAAGGCGTCAATCAGGTCGCCATCGCCCTGCTCTTCGGCCCGGATGACCATATCGGCCAGCGTTTGGCGGGCCAGCACACCCTGTTCGCGTGCGTCGAGCGGACGAAAGCCGGGGGCGAGGTCCGCCTCCAGCGGGAAGGAGGCGAGCAATTGCTGGCAGAAACTATGGATGGTCTGGATGCGCAGGCCGCCACCGGTCGATTCCAGCACTTCGGCGAACAGGCGCCGGGCGCGATCGCGCGCCTCTGGCCCGCTCTCTTCGCCGAGTGCCTCCAGATCGTTGAACAGGTCGCGTTCCTCGGCCTGCACCCAGGTGGCGAGCCGGTCATGGATGCGGTCGGCCATTTCCGCCGCGCCGGCCTTGGTAAAGGTCAAGCACAGGATATTTTCCGGGCGCACCCCCTGCAGTAATAGGCGGAAGACGCGGGCGGTGAGCACATGGGTCTTGCCGGTGCCGGCGGAGGCCGACAGCCAGACATGGGCGTCGGGCGCAGCGGCCAGCGCCTGCGCGCCGGCCAGCGGTTGCAAAGGGCTGGAGCCTTTAGCCATCGTCGCGCCCATACCATTCCTCCAGCCGCATCAGTTGGTCATAATCGCCATAATTGACCACTTCCGGATTGACCTGCGCAGCGAAGGGCGCAGCACCGGTCAGCCAGGTTTCGGCTGCGTCGCGGAACTGGTCATAGACGAAGGCAGTGAAATCGGCGGTGACGATCTTGTCGCGCTTGCCCATCGGATCGACCGGGCTCTCGCGATAGCCGAAAGCGTCGCCCTTCTTGGCCAGCGACCAATATTCGAAACTGCCCGCCACCCGCGCGCCGGCAACGCCGGGAAAGGCGCCATCGGCGGATTCCGCGATCAGGCCGAGCAGGCCCAATTGCAGCGCATAGCCGCCGCGCACCTGTCGCGCGCTGGGCGGCTTGCCGGTCTTGTAGTCGACGATGCCGATGCTGCCGTCCGGCATCCGATCGATGCGATCGGCCTTGCCGGTCAGCAGCACGCCGGCAATCTCCGCCTTCCCTTCCGTCTCCACCGCCAGGATATGGCGGCCCGCAGCCTGATCCTTCGCCACTTCGGCCGCGATCCAGCGGATCGCCTCAATCAGGCGCGGCTGCCACAGGGCACGCAGCAGAGGATGGACATCGGGCCGGGCGAACATGGCGCGGGCACGCGCCTCCAGATCGGCCGGATCGCGGCTGCCACCCTGCGCCCAATGCTCCAATATCTCATGCACGACTGTGCCGCGCCAGGCCGGCCCGGCATCGGCATCGACCGGATCGAGGCGATTGAGCTTCAGGATGCGCCGGGCATAGAAGGCGAAGGGATCGGCCTTCAGACGGTCCACATCGGTGACGGGGATGCGGGTCGGCCGGGCGGCGAGCGGCGGCACCGGCGCGGGGCGCGCGGACGGCCGGTGGCTGGGCGGCAGGTCCAGCGCGTCGGCTAGCAGGCGATAGCGATCGGCCGTCTTCCATTGCGGCCCGGCCATCGCTTTCAGCCGCAGCCAGAAGCGTGAAGCGATTGCCGGGCCGCCGCTGCCGCGCCGGGCGCGGGTGATGAGGACATGCGGGGCACCCAGCGCGCTCGCGAAATCATGCGCGGCAAGCCCGATCCGGGTTTCGAGGCCCGGCAGGCCCAGTTCGCGGCGAATGCGCGGCGCCAGCCAGGGGTCGGGCGACGGCAGGCCCGGCCAGCTGCCTTCGTTGAGGCCGCCCAGGATCATCAGGTCCGCCTGCACCAGCTGCGCCTCGACCAGACCCAATATCGCGATGCGCGGATGCCCGCCTTGCGGCGGGCGCACCGACACGCCGCCCAGCATATGGTCGAGCAGCGCCGGCAGCGATCGGATATCGGCCTGGCGCGGCCCTTCGGTCGCGGCGGCCTCCATCTCGGCGAACAGGTCGGCGGCGGCATGGCCCTGATGCCCGGCCCAGAGCGCGTCGTTGGTCAGCGCCCCGGCCTGTTCGCGCACCGCCGTCAATTGCCCGGCCAGATCGGGCGCGAGCGCGAAGGCGGCCTCCAGCGGTTCGAGCAGATCGCGCGCCCAGGGCCACCAGGCACGGGCCTGCGCGCGCAGATCCTTCTGTCGGTCCTCGCCCTCGCGCGGCTCCAGCAGCAGGTCGATGCCCCGCAGCCCCGCCTGCGGGCGCGGCCCCCGCAGCAGCAGGTCGAGCTGGCGCACCCCCTCCAGCCAGGGCAGGCGCATCTCGCCGCGCATCACCAGCGGATGCTTGAGCAGGGTCAGCAGCGCCACCGGCGCAAAGCGCTCGGCGGCCGCCTCCGCCATGGCGATCAGCAGGGTGCCGGGCGGCAGGCGGGACAGCGGCTGACCGGCGGAATCGTCGGCCTCTATGCCCCAGCGGCGCAGATGGGCGGAGACGCGCACCGCGAGCTGCCGGTCGGGCGTTACCAGCGCGGCGGTGCGTTCGGGTGTTTCCAGCGCCTCGCGCAGCGCGATGGCAATGGCCTGCGCTTCCTCGCCCGGCGTGGCCACCTCCAGCGCCTCCACTCCGGCCAGCGAGCGGTCAGCGGTCTTGAGGTCACGCCAGCGACTGGTCAGGCGCGGCGGCAGCATCGCGTTGGAAATGTTGCGGCCGCGCACGGCGCGGGCATCATGTTCACTGCCCCAGCGCCACTGGGCGACATCCTCGCGGCTGGCGCTCATCCGGTCGAGCAGGCGCTTCAAGGCATATTGGGGATGGGTCTCATGTCCCGCAGCGCTGCGGCCGGTGACGGGATCGGGCGGGAACGGACCGATCGCGGCCCAGGCGTCCTCGTCCAAATTCTGGTCGAGCCCGGCGAACACCACCTGGCCGTTGGGCAACTCGGCGATCCGCCGCAGCAGCCCCGCGATCGCCGGCGCGGTGGCGCTGATGCCAGCCGCGACCATGAACCCCGGTGGTGGCGCTTCGCTCCAGCGCGCTGCGACCCGGTCGAACAACCGATTGCGCCGGTCGGCCAGGTCAACGAGGCCAAGCCGCGCCAGTTCGGCCGGCCAGCGGGCAATCAGGATGGAGAAGAGGTCGAGCGATTTTTCCCAATGGCTCGACAGCCCCTCGATCAGGTCGAGCTTCGACAGCGCATCGAGGGGCACCCGCTCCACCTGCATCTGGTCGAGCACGGCGCCGAGCGCCTGCCCCAGTTGCAGCGCCTGGCCGGCATCGGCCGCGCCACCAGCATCCTGGACCATGCGCGCCAGGATCATCTGGCGCCGCATCGGCGGGATGGCGGCCGGAACGGCATCGCCTTCCCACAGCGGATCGAGCGCACCGCCCACTTCCTCGCCCAGTTCCGGATCGCCCAGCGCGACCAGACGGGGCAGCAGCAGGCCGCCCTCGGCCCGGCGGACAAAGGCGTCGCTGACAGCGCGAACCGCGCGATTGCTGGGCAGCAGGATCATGCCCTGCGCCAGGCGGACCGGATCGCTCCCCTGCTGCGCCAATATGCCGGCGACCAGCGCGTCGGCGAAGGCGCGATGCGCCGGGATGGTGTACAGCGCCGGCTTGGCCCGGTCACCCATGGGCGATCATCGACTCCACGACGGGAATGGCCTGCGGCGTGCCCACGTCAAACCACAGCCCCTGATGCACCGCGCCATAGAGACGCCCGGCCGCGATCGCGCGGTTCCAGAAGATATTGGTCGAAAAGACATCCGCCGGCGGATCAACCAGCAGGCGGGGCGAGAGGATCTGTACGCCGGTGAAGACGAACGGCGCGACATGGGCGGTCTTGCGCCGGGTCAAACGGCCATTGGCATCCATGTGAAAATCGCCCGGCCCGCTATGACAATTGGCCCGCGCCAGCGGCACCAGCAGCAGCAGCGCGTCCATCCGTTCGGGATCCCATAGCCGCTGCATCATGCCCAGCGTCTCGGCCGGGCCATCAATCCACAGATTGTCGCTATTGGCGCAGATGAAAGGCTTGTCGCCGAGCAGTGGCCTGGCGTGGATCAGCCCGCCGCCGGTTTCCAGCAGCTTGGCCCGCTCGTCGGAAATGCGAAAGTCCATGTCCTTGCGCGTCCTCAGATGCGCCTCGACGGTGTCGGCAAGATAATGGACGTTGACGACCACCGTCTTGATGCCGCCGGCCGCCAGGCGATCGAGCGCATGGTCCATCAGCGCCTTGCCGGCGACCTTGACCAGCGGCTTGGGCCGCGTTGCAGTCAATGGCCGCATCCGCTTGCCGAGGCCTGCTGCCATGAGCATGGCGGTATTGATCATGCCTGGGCAAACTCCGCGAGCGCACGATGGCGCTTGTCGGCAGGGATATTGGCGTCGAACCAGACCTTCACCGGCGCCAGCGCCGGATGGGCGAGATCGCGTTCCAGCAGCCCCCACATGCGCGGCAGGTAGGACAGATAGCGCGGCTTGTGGTCGCGCTTCCAAAGGCGGGTGAAGATGCCGATGATCTTGGCGTTGCGCTGAGCGCCCAGCACCGCATAGGCGGCATCGAAATCGGCCGGCGGATTGGCGACCGCATGATAATGGGCGAGCATCGCCGCCTCCAGTTCGGACGACACGTCGCGCCGGGCATCCTGCAGCAGCGAGACGAGATCATAGGCCGGATGGCCGGCCAGCGCGTCCTGAAAATCGAGCAGGCCAAGACCACGCACTTCGGGGCGGTCGATCAGCATGATGTTTTCGGCATGATAGTCGCGCAGCACGGTGACGACAGGACTTGCCGACTGTTCGGCGATGGGCAGTACCGCGTCCCAGGCTGCATGATAGGCGTCGGCATCGACGTCCAGCCCCAGCGCCGGGCAATACCATTCGGTCAGCAGCCCGACCTCGCGCTGATAGACCGCGCGGTCGTAGGGCGGGACATCGGCAGCGGGCAGCTTGTGCAGGTCGGCCAGCAGATCGATCGCGCGGCGATAGACCGCCAGTTCCCCCGCCGGATCATCCTCGACATGCTCCTTCAGGCGCTCGTCGCCAAAGTCCTCGATCAGGACGAGGCCTTGCGTCAGATCCTGCGCCAGGATCGCGGGCGCGGCAAAGCCCTGACCCAGCAGATGCTGCGCAATCGCAATGAACGGGCGCGGATCTTCATGCGGCGGCGGCGCGTCCATCAGCACGGCACGGCGACCGCCGTCGACCACGCGGAAATAGCGACGGAAGGACGCATCGCCGGCAAGCGGAACGATGGCGGCGCCATCCCAACCCGCCTGCGTGAGGAAAGCGGGGGCGGTTGCGGGGGGGATCATATCTGTGACCATCGATCCGTCCAAGCGTCGGGCACGCGCGCTGTCAAGCGCCGTGCGCCATCCGGCTCGATCATGATGGTCAGAAACAGGGCGTGCGACCAGAGCCCATCGCCCAGCCTGTCGGGCCATTCGATGATCAGCAGGCTGTCCTGCAGATATTCGTCCAGCGCGAGCTCGGCCGCTTCCTCCGCATCATCAAGCCGGTAGAGATCGACATGGGCGACCGGCAGGCGGACATCCGGAATGTCATAGGGCTGGACGATCGCGAAGCTGGGGCTGGGTGCCTCCCCTTCCAGGCCAAGCCCCTCCAACAGGCCGCGCGCCAACGTCGTCTTGCCGGCGCCGAGGCCGCCTTCCAGCGCGATGACGTCACCGATGCGGACATGGCTCGCCAGTCGTCGCCCCAGATCGAGCTGGGCACCCTCGCCCTCCAGCATCATATCCAGCTCAGCCACGGGGCAGCTCAATCACGACCATCGTCCCCTGACCCGGCTCCGATACCAGTTCGAACGTGCCGCCATGGGCCTGTGCCAACTGCTTGACCAACGGCAGGCCAATCGTCGCGCGCGCGCCCTTGCGGTTCTGCTCGGCGCGGCTGATCGCATCGAAGATCGTGGCTTGCCGGGTGGCATCGATACCGGGGCCATTGTCCGACACGACCAAGCGGGCGAGATCGGGGCCGCCATCGCCATGCAACAGCACCCGTGCGCCCGAGCCGCAATAGCGTACTGCATTTTCCAAAAGATGATCGACCGCCTGGCCGATCCGGCGTGCATCGCCCTGGATCACCCCCAGCGTATCCTGCAGGGTGACGGCAAGATCGATCCCCTTGGCCTTAGCCTCGCCATCGATGCGCGCGACGCTGGCGCGCACCAGCGCCGCCAGATCGACCTCGCTGCGTTCGATCGGCAGGGTGCCGGCCTCGCCCTGGGTCAGGTCGAGCACATTGTCGATCAGCATCGACAGGCGCCCGGTGCTCTGCAGGATACCGTTCACATACTCGACCGCGCTGTCGCTGAGTTCGCCGGCATAGCCCGCGCTCATCATCTCGGCAAAGCCAGCGATGGTCGTCAGCGGCGTGCGCAGTTCATAGCTCATGTTCGTGACGAAGGCGGTCTTCACCTTGTCGGCCTGTTCCAGCGCCTCGTTGCGGTCGCGCAGCATCTGCTCGACCCGCCGGCTGTCGGTGACATCCAGCATGGTGAACAGCGCATTGCCATCCGGTAGCGGAATGGCGGCAAATTCGAAGATGCGCCCATCGGCAAAGCCGACATGGCCGACACGCTGCTTGCGCTCGACCGTCGCCGCGCGGACCAGTTCGCGCACCAGATTGCTCTGCTGCGGCTTGGCAAGGCGGCTCTGCACGGCACGCATCAACTCATCGATGCGGGGATGCTTACCCAGTGCCTCTTCGCTGATGTCCCAGATGGTGCGGAAACGGCTGTTCCACAGATGCAGGCGCCCGTCCGACGAGAAGACACCGATCGCCTCGAACAGATTGTCGAAGGTCGCCGTCCGTACCCGCAACAGCGTATCGCGCGCGCTCGACAATTGCACCTGTTCGGTCCGATCCTCGAAGATCAGCAACAGGCCGCCGTCGGGCAGCGGCTGGGCATAGACGCGCAAATGCGTGCCATCGACCAGCAGCCAGTTTTCCTCCAGCGGATCAGGCGACAGGAACCAGTCGCGCCGCTCCGCGCGCCAGGCCGGGAAGTCCCGATTTTCCGGCAGGCGGCGCGCATCGCGCATCTGATCGAGCACGCGCTCGAACAGCGGCGCATCGGTCAGCGCGTCCTGCTTCAGGCCGAACAGGCTGATGAAAGGCTGATTCCAGAAGCGCAGCGCCCGATCTGGACCGAAGCGCGCGACGCCGGCCGACAGGCGATCGAGCAGATCGCGCTGCGCCGCTTCCAGCCGACGATGCTCGACCCGCGCCTGTTCCAGCTCATGCTGGTCCATCGCGAAACCTGCGACCCCGGCCGCGCCCAGCGGCACGTCAACGACGCGCATCGTCCGCCGTTCGCCATCTATCGTTGCGGGAACGATACGGGCAAGCGAATTGCCTTCGTCGAGCGCCTGTGCCGCGGCGTCCTGCGGGCTGAAGCCGTTCACATTCTCGACCAGTTCGGTGCCGTTCATGATCACGTCATGGGCACCGGCGCCGTCGACGGCGCGGACATAGGCGCTGTTGACCAGGCTCAGGCGCAGGTCGGGCGTGCGGTGCCACATCGGGAAGGGCGCGGCCTCGACCAGTCCAGCGAGCGCCTCCAACGCCTCGCGCAATTGCCCGACGGTCGCGCTTAGCGCCTGGATTTCCGCCTGGCTGTCGGTCGCGTCGAAGATCCACAGCACGACGCCGCCATTGGCGGCCAGCGCCGGCCCGGCGGGCGCACCGCGAACCAGCAGCGTGCGCGACGAGCCGCTGCCCCGGATCGGCAGCGAAAAACTCTTGCCCGCTTTCTGTGCGGCGCCGATCTCGCGCCCCAGTGCAGCGGCATCGGCCGGCTCAAGCCCGCCATCGGGCGCCGTCAGTTCGGACACGAAGGTCGGCACACGGTCCCGGCCCAGCCATTTGCCCAGCCGATCGGCGGCCTCCATCCGGCCGTCAGGATGAATGATGACGGGCGCAGCCGGCGCCGACGCCAGCAGCGTCGTCAGCCGATCCAGCTTGCCCTGCGCCTGCATCCCTGCGCGGCGCATGCGCTGACCCGTGACCAGCGCCCATATCGCAGCCCCCAGCCAGCCGGCCATCACCGTACCCAGCAACAAAGTGGCAAGCGGGCTCATAGACCCCATTGCGCCATTCCCATCCCGTTCGCGACCAGTTGTTTATCGTTCATACAGACCAATGGCCACGGGCCTAACGCAACTTGGCGCCGGCGGAAAGCGCCCAGATATGATGAATGCCCGGCACAGCATGGTCCGGGCATCGGATAAGGTAAAAGGGGGAGGATGGCCCTCCCCCTTTTTCAATTTTTAGTAGCGGTAGTGGTCCGGCTTGAACGGGCCTTCGACCGGCACGCCGATATAGTCGGCCTGACGCTGGCTGAGCTGGGTCAGCTTCACGCCCAGCTTTTCCAGGTGCAGCGCGGCGACCTTCTCGTCCAGATGCTTGGGCAGGACATAGACGTCGTTGCCGTAGGTTTCGCTCTTGGTCCACAGCTCGATCTGCGCCAGCGTCTGGTTGGTGAAGCTGGCCGACATCACGAAGCTGGGATGGCCGGTGGCGTTGCCCAGGTTGACCAGGCGGCCCTTCGACAGGACGATGATCTTCTTGCCATCGGGGAATTCGACTTCGTCGACCTGCGGCTTGATCTCGGTCCACTTCATGTTGGCGAGGCCGGCGATTTCGATCTCGCTGTCGAAATGGCCGATGTTCGACACGATCGCCATATTCTTCATGGCGCGCATGTGATCGACGGTCAGAACGCCTTCGTTGCCGGTGGCGGTGACGAAGATGTCGGCGCGCGGCGCGGCTTCTTCCATCGTCACGACTTCATAGCCTTCCATCGCGGCCTGCAGGGCGCAGATCGGATCGATTTCGGTCACGAGAACGCGGGCACCGCCGTTGCGCAGCGATGCGGCCGAACCCTTGCCGACGTCACCGAAACCGGCAACGCAGGCGACCTTGCCGGCCAGCATGACGTCGGTGCCGCGACGGATGGCGTCGACCAGCGATTCCTTGCAGCCATAAAGGTTGTCGAACTTCGACTTGGTGACGCTGTCGTTGACGTTGATCGCCGGGAAGGGCAGCTTGCCCTTCTTCGACAGTTCATACAGGCGGTGAACGCCGGTGGTGGTTTCTTCCGACACGCCCTTGATCGACTGGACGGTCTTGGTCAGGAAGCCGGGACGCTCGGCCAGCACGCGCTTCAGCACGGCGCAGAAGATTTCCTCTTCCTCGTTCGACGGCGTGAACAGTTCTTCGCCAGCTTCGACGCGGGCGCCCCACAGGGCGAACATGGTGGCGTCGCCGCCATCGTCGAGGATCAGGTTACAGACACCGCTGTCGTCATTGTGCCAGTCGAAGATGCGCTCGACATAGTCCCAATATTCCTGAAGGCTTTCACCCTTGACGGCGAAGACCGGCACGCCCGACGCGGCGATCGCGGCGGCGGCATGGTCCTGCGTCGAATAGATGTTGCAGGTCGCCCAGCGGACCTGCGCGCCCAGCGCGGTCAGCGTCTCGATCAGCACGGCGGTCTGGATCGTCATGTGCAGCGAGCCGGTGATGCGCGCGCCCTTGAGCGGCTGCGACGCACCGAATTCGGCGCGCAGAGCCATCAGGCCGGGCATTTCGGTTTCGGCGATCTCGATTTCCTTGCGACCAAAGGCGGCAAGGCCGATATCGGCGATCACATAATCCTGCGCCTTGTCAGCGGGTACGGTGGCCACGAGCCTGTCTCCATCATTAGAAATTGACCGGCCGCCGGCATAAGGAAGGCGCCGGCGATGGTCGGGCTTTACCAATCGCCGCCAAGCATGGCAACTCAATATAAAGTTTTCTTTATGTGTTAATTGGCCGGACCCCGAACCTGTGCGGACGGCAGGCGCGCTGCCCCTTCGGCCATGGCGATGGATCGACCCGTCGAGCCGCCACTCACGCCTTCGTCGGCCAGCAGATCATTGGCGAGGGCGATCGCCATGTCGCACTGGGGCGCATCGATCCGCGGCGCGATGCCGGCAGATTCCGACAATTTCCAGATCGCAGCCCGATTGGCCGGGACCGCATTGGCCGCCGCCTGGATCGCCTGAAGATCCCGGCATTCCAGCCCGCCGGCACCCGCGCCATAGCTGTTCGCCAACATTATGACATAATCATCATAGGCATCGAGGCCGCCTTCCAGCCCCGCAACGTCCGCAAAGTGGCTGCGCAGCGCGTCATTCACCTCGACCAGGGCCGTCCGCTTTTCACGCACGAACTGGTTATAGGCCGGCAGGAAATCATAGGCGCTGGTGTTGCAGCGAAGCGCCGACACCATCAGCATCATCTCGAAATTGCGGACCTGTGCCGCCTCGACATGATCCTTCTTCCAGCAGGTCGCCGCCGACGCCGGCGCGAGCGGCATCGCTGCGGCAAGCGCCGCACAGATAATCTTCTTCATGAAATAACCCCGCATATTCCCCAGAGACGGAGAATGGGCGGAACCGATTGCTGCAATCTATCGCGCTATGGTTAAGGCGAATTTACCCTAAACGGTTCAGTTACGATGCCAGAACAAGCGGCCAATGGCTGTTGTTGTTCTGTCCCTGAAACGGCCGGAAATCGACAGCGCAACGGATCAAAAAGTCAGGCCGACCCGCCGCCGCTCACCAGATGGGCCGAATCGACCCCCGCAGCGGCATAGGCGGCGCGCCATTTGCGGTGCGCAGGCGTGTCGAACAGTAGCGCCGCATCGCCCTCGGCCAGGAACCAGCTTTCGCCGGCCATTTCCCGTTCCAGCTGGCCTGCGCCCCAGCCCGCATAGCCCAGCGCGACAAGATAGCGGCTCGGGCCGCGTCCTTCGGCAATGGCCTTCAATATGTCGAGCGAGCCGGAAAGGCCCCAGTCCGGCCCGGAGTGCACCATGTCCTGCCCCGCCCAATCGAGCGAATGCAGCACGAAGCCGCGCCGCGGCTCCACTGGCCCGCCCTTTAGGACGGGCTGGTCAGGAATGGCCGAAGCGTCGATATCGAAACTCTGGAGCAGATCGCGCAAGCCGACCCCCTCAACCTCCTCGTTCAGGGAAATGCCCAGCGCCCCATCCTCGTCATGCACGCACAGCGCAATCACGGAATGGTCGAAGCGCTCATCTTCCATGCCCGGCAATGCCAGTAGGAAGCGGCCGCCATAGAAGCGCGGATCGGTCATGCTGCGGAATATAGGCAGAAACGCGCCAATGCCAATCGGCGACTGTCGCGACAAAGGGGCATCGTGCCATATTCCGCGCCCGCACCCTTGACAGCGAAGGCGCGAGCAACGAACTCCGCGACGCCACAGGCCAGGAGACAAGATATGACCATCGTCAAGGGTGACCGCCTTCCCAGCACGACCTTCACCAAGATGACCGAAAACGGCCCCGAACAGGTTGTTTCGGATGACTATTTCGCGGGCCGCACCGTCGCCCTCTTCTCGGTGCCCGGCGCCTTCACGCCGACCTGCTCGGCCAAGCACCTGCCCGGCTTCATCGAAAAGGCCGACGCCCTCAAGGGCAAGGGCGTCGACGAGATCGCCTGCACCGCCGTCAACGACGCCTTCGTCATGGGCGCATGGGGCAAGTCGGCCGGCGCCGATGACAAGGTGACGATGCTGGCAGACGGCAATGGCAGCTTCGCGCAGGCCGTGGGCCTGACCATGGATGGCAGCAAGTTCGGCCTTGGCGAGCGCGGCCAGCGCTTCTCGATGATCGTCAAGGACGGTGTCGTCGAGGAACTGAACGTCGAAGCACCGGGCGACTTCAAGGTCTCCTCGGCTGACTTCATGCTCGAACAGCTCTGAATTTTCCGGTCGCGCGCCCGGCCGGATCGGTCGGGCGCGGGATTGTTTCGCTGGCATCTTCCTTCCGTCACACAAGTGCGGTAGCAAGAGGTGATGACACAGAGCATCGGCACAGCGATCGTCGCGCAACTCGACGCCATCTATCAGACATCCATCGAAAATCTGCGGGAGGCGATGCGCGCCTATGCCCGCGACGGCAGCATCCCGCCGCCCGAGGCGCGGGCCGACCGGCGCTTCTGCTACCCGGAACTGCGGGTCACCTATCAGGATGACAGCCAGGCGCCGCCGCCGGGCCGCTCCTTCGCGCGCCTGTCGAAGCCCGGCCGCTATGTGACCACGGTCACCCGGCCCGCCATGTTCGCCGATTATCTCGCCGAACAGATCGACCTTCTGGTCCGCGACTATGGTGTGGAGGTCGAAACCGGCCTGTCGGATCAGCAGATCCCCTTCCCCTATGTTCTCGACGGGCTCGACATCAATGCGCTCGACGGCACACCGCCGACCGAGTTGGCGCGCCATTTCCCGGCAACGGAACTGGCCGAGATCGGCGACGAGATCGCCGACGGCCTGTTCACGCCGGATGCCGAAGGCGACCGTCCGCTCGCCCTGTTCGACGGGCTACGCACCGATTTCTCGCTGGCGCGCCTGAAGCACTATACCGGCACCCCGGCCGAGCATGTGCAGCGCTATATCCTGTTCACCAACTATCATCGTTATGTCGACGAATTCGTGGACTGGGCGTGCAAGGAACTGCAGCGCCCCGACAGCCGCTTCACCGCGCTATCGGGTGCCGGCGGCGTCTTCGTTACGCCCGAAACCGCCGATCCCGCGCAGATGATCGCCGACAGCGCCTGGCGCAAGCATCAGATGCCGGCCTATCATCTAATCGCGCCCGATCGCAGCGGCATCACCCTTGTCAATATCGGTGTCGGCCCGTCCAACGCCAAGACCATCTGCGACCACCTGGCCGTTGTCCGCCCCGAAGCCTGGCTGATGATCGGCCATTGCGGCGGCCTGCGCCCCAGCCAGCGGATCGGCGACTATGTGCTGGCCCACGCCTATCTGCGCGACGACCATGTCCTCGACGAGATGCTGCCGCCGGAAATCCCGGTGCCGGCGATCGCCGAAGTACAGGTCGCGATGGCAAGTGCCGCCGAAGCGATATTGGGCGGCGGCAATCCGGAGGATTTCAAGCGCCGCCTGCGCACCGGCACGGTCGTCACCACCGACGATCGCAACTGGGAATTGCGCTATTCCAGTTCCGCCCTGCGCTTCAGCCTGTCGCGCGCGGTCGGCATCGACATGGAATCCGCCACGATCGCGGCGCAGGGTTATCGCTTCCGCGTCCCCTATGGCACCTTGCTCTGCGTATCGGACAAGCCGATCCATGGCGAACTGAAGCTGCCCGGCCAGGCCAACCGCTTCTATGAGGAAGCCATTGCCGGCCATCTGCGTGTCGGCCTGATGGCCTGCGAACTGTTGCGCCAGGAAGGGCCAAAGCTGCACAGTCGCAAGCTGCGCGCCTTCAACGAGCCCCCCTTCCGGTAAGGCCGGAATGTCCGTGCTGTCGCCCGATCCGACGGATCAGGCGGCGGCGCGGGATACCGTGACCCGGTTCTTGCCCTCGCGCTTCGCCGCATAGAGCGCCGCATCGGCCCGCGCGACCAGATCGTCCAGTTCCCGATCATCCGGCCGCAAATCGGTAACGCCAAAGCTCGCCCGCAACAGCGCCTGAGGCGCCTCGCCAAGGCGCAGGCAGCTGATTTCCGCCCGCACGCGCTCCATCGCATCGGCCGCGACTTCCGCGCCGGTGTCGACCATCAGCAAACCGAACTCGTCGCCGCCCAGGCGGCCAACCACATCGCCGCGCCGTACCGCGTTGGTCAGCAGATGGGCGAAGCCGCGCAGCGCAGCATCGCCCGCCATATGACCATAGCCGTCATTCAGTCCCTTGAAGCCATCCAGATCGCAAATGACCAGCGCAACCGGTCGCCCCTGCCGCCGGGCGTTGGCGATCGCCCGTTCGGCTGCTTCCTCGATGCCGCGACGATTGAGGATATTGGTCAGCGGATCATGCATCATCTGCTGCCGAAGCTGCTGGGCCAGGTCGCCCGCCACCACCAGCACCGCCGTGACCGCCGTGCCGACATAGACGGTCGGCATGAACAGCCCCAGGATCGCGCGATAGAGTTCCTTGCCCTCCTCCGGGCCGCGGATCAGGGCTGCCGATGTGGCCAGCGCCAGCTGGCCCAGGGCAAAGGCGAGCAGCGCGGCAAAGAAGGCCAGCTCGGGCGGCGTGAAGGACCGATTGCGCGGCCAGAGCGACAGCGCACTGACCGCCATGAGCAGACCGACATAGGCGGGAATGATCATCCCCTGCATGATCTGACTGCCCACCGGCCCGATCGCAATCGCCATCGCCAGGCTCACCAGGACAGCCGGGACGGCAAAGGCAAGCAATTGCAAGGGGCGGCCCGACCGCTGACGGATGCCGATCGCCAGTAGCGACGCGCTGACAATGAGGCCGATGCCAGTCAGGATGAACAGCCAGCGGCTGTGCAGGAAATAGCCGCCGGCATTGGCGATCCATTGGAGGATGGCGACCGCATAGGATGCGGTCCAGGTCAGCACATGCCGCTGGCGGCCGAAATGCAGCCATGAAACACCCATGGCGATGGTCATCACCAGGGCAGTACCGAAAAGCAGGGAAAGAATAACGGCCGGCGCGCTCATGCGCCGGCCATTTACCAATTTTTACGGCGACTTACCAGCCGCAGGACTTGCCCTTATTCTGCGTCTTCAACCATGTCTGAAGCGGCGCGAAATAATTGACCAGCGCCTTGCCCGACATCTCGCGGCTACCGGTGAAGGCCTGCAGCGCATCGGGCCAGGGCTTGGATGCGCCCATCTTCAACATCGCGTCAAGTTTCTCGCCTACCGCCTTGTTTCCATAGAAGGAGCAGCGATGGAGTGGCCCCTTCCAGCCGGACTGGCGGCATGCTGCCTCATAGAATTGGAACTGCAGCACGCGCGCCAGGAAGTAGCGGGTATAGGGCGTATTGCCGGGGATATGGAATTTCGCGCCGGCATCGAACTTCGTCTCGTCACGGGACACCGGCGGGACGATGCCCTGATACTGGCGGCGCAGGTCGGTCCAGGCCGACTCATATTTGGCCTCCGGGATCGACCCGTCGAACACGCCCCAGCGCCATTTGTCGATCAGCAGGCCGAACGGCAGGAAGGCGACCTTGTCCATCGCCTGGCGCAGCAGCAAACCCAGATCCTTGTCGGTGCCCGGCACCTTGGCAGGATCGAGCAGGCCGATCTTCACCAGATAGTCGGGCGTGATCGACAGCGCGATGAAATCGCCAATCGCCTCGTGGAAGCCGTCATTGGCGCCGTCGAGATAGAGCGGCTTCTGGATATTATAGGCACGCTGATAATAATTATGGCCCAGCTCATGATGGATGGTGACGAAATCGTCGCCATTCACCTTGGTACACATCTTGATCCGGATATCGTCCTTGTTATCCAGATCCCAGGCGGAAGCGTGGCAGATCACTTCGCGGTCGCGCGGCTTGGTAATCTGTGAGCGATCCCAGAAAGTCTGGGGCAGCGGCGCGAAGCCGAGCGAGCTGTAGAAGCCCTCCCCCGTCTTCACCATCTTGATGGGATCGTAATTCTTGGCCGTCAGCAGGTCGGTGATGTCATAGCCCAGGTCACCGGCACCGGCGGGCGCGACGATGTCATAGATATTGCCCCATTCCTGTGCCCACATATTGCCGAGCAGGTCCGCGCGGATCGGCCCGGTCTTGGACTGAACCGCATCGCCATATTTCTCGTTGAGCTTGGTACGCGTGTAGCAGTGCAGGTCATCGTAGAGCGGTTTTACTTCGGCCCAGATCTTGTCGGTCAGCTTGGCGAAGTCATCGGCCGGCATGTCATATTTCGACCGCCACATCGCGCCGGTGTCGGCAAAGCCCAGTTCCTTGGCCCCCTGGTTGGCGATCGTCACCAGCTTGGCATAGTCGCCGCGCATCGGGGCGCCGACATTATCGTGCCAGCTGACCCACATTTCCTTGAGTTCGTCCGGATTGCGGTCCGTGCCCATCTTCTCTTCAATGTCGCTGCCGTTGATCGGCTGGCCGTTCAGCGTGCCCTTGCCCTTGCCATAGGTGGACTGGAGCTTGGTCGCGAGGTCATTCAGTTCCTGCGAGGCGCCCGGCGTGGTCGGCGCAGGCAGGGTCAGCGCGGTGCGCAACAGCGTCAGGCGACGCTTGGTCTCTTCGGTCAGGCCCGGCGCGGTAGCGAACTTGGCTGCCTCCAGCGCATAGTCGACCCGCATCGTCGTATCGATCGCGCCGAAATAGGAAGCGAGCGCGTCGGTATCGTCGGTGATGTAGGTTGCGTTGATCCAGGCGGCCCGGCTGCTGATCAGCGACTGATCGAACAGCGCCTTCTCCGCCTTGGTCAGGAAGGCTTCGGCTTCGGCCGCGGTCGGCTGCTGCATGGCCGGCGCCTGCTGCGCCAGCACCGGCGATGCAACAAGGGCAGCCGCAAGCGCGGCGATCGAAATGGCGATTTTCATGGAACTTGGCCCCTCAGGTCTTCTTATGGGGCCAAGGTGGATTAGGCGGACGAGACAGTCAAGCGGTCAGGAAATCGACCATCGCCTGGCCCATCTCCTTGCGGGTCACGGCGTTCATATGATTGCCCGGAATCTCGACATAGCGGCCGTTGGGCAGCGCATCGACCAGTTCCTGCGCAATGCCATTATCCTGATCGTCGGCGCCGCAGATCACCTCGGTCGGCTGCTGGAAGCCGGCAATGATCGCCTCGTCGGTATCGACGAAGGTATTGAGGATATGCAGCATCGCCACCGGGTCGCCCTTGGTGGTCTTGAGGAACACCTCGGTCATCCATTCCGACGTGCCGCGCTCGAACGTGCCGAGATTGGTCAGCACCTTCTTGTAATAGCCACCCTTGTCGAGCGTCTTCGTAAGCCCCCGCAGGCCCATGCCGGCCAGGATCACCCGGCGCGGGGTCGCGCCGCGCGCCAGCATCCGCACGGTCGTGCGCGCGCCCAGCGAATAACCGCCCAGATCATAGTCGGTGAGCCCCATCTGCTCGACCAGCGCGAGATTGTCGTCGGTCAGCGCATCGGCCGGATAGGCGGCTGGATCGTGCGGCTTGCCGCTTTCACCATGACCGCGCAGGTCCGGCATGATCAGGCGGAAACCCGCCTCCACCAGCTTGGCGGCATGGCCGTAACGAATCCAGTTGGTCCAGGCGTTGGAAAAATAGCCATGGATGAGCACCAGATCGCGCCCCTGTCCCACGACATGCACCGCGATCGGCAGGCCGCCCAGGCCCTTGATATCATGGCGTTCGATCTGCAGGTCGGTCATTGTGCTGGTCCTTCGGGGCTTGGGGCCTCGCCGATAGGATCTCCGCCGCGCCCGCGCAAGAGCGCGATCAGGGCAAGGGCGCTGCCGATCTGGGCGGCGGCCATGTCCTTCTGCGGATCCCAGACATCGCCCTGCTGGCCATTATAATAATCGGCGGTCTCGCCGGCGGCGATCACTGTCAGCAGCCATTCGAATATCTCGTAAAGCGCGCTGCCGAGGCCGATCGCGGTAAAGGCGAAGGCCAGGCTCCAGCCACGGCGCAGGTCACCCTTGCGTCGCGCAACCTCCGCCACCGGCGCCGTCAGCAATGCCCCAAAGGCGAAATGGACGAGCCGGTCATAGGCATTGCGGCGAAGTCCCAGGAGGCTGGAAATATCATGACCGCTGAGCATCCGCGCCCAGTCGTCATAGGGCACATAGGAATAGATCCAGCGCGCGCCGAAGGTGTGGAGCAGCAGGAACAGCCAGATGCAGCCGACCGATCCGGTCGAGAGCGGCCAGCGCCGCAGCAGCCAGGGCGTGGCAAACGTCAGCAGCAACGTCGGCCCATGCTGCAGCGGCGCGAGATCGGGAAAGGGCTGCGCGACATTGGCCAGCCCGATCGCCACCAGCAAGATAGTGATCATCCGGCGCTGCGCAGCGGGAAGGGACTTCCACGTCGCGACAGCGCCAGAGATCATCTTCGGGCTCAGCCCTTCTTGAGGTGGCGACGGCCCAGCAGTTCGGCGATCTGCACTGCGTTCAGCGCTGCGCCCTTGCGCAGATTGTCGCTGACGCACCACAGGTTGATGCCGTTCTCGATGGTCGAATCCTCACGCACGCGGCTGATGAAGGTCGCGAAATCGCCGACGCATTCGATCGGCGTGATGTAACCGCCATCCTCGCGCTTATCGACCAGCATGATGCCCGGTGCCTCACGCAGGATGTCCTGCGCTTCCTTGGCCGAAATCTCATTCTCGAACTCGATGTTGATCGCTTCGCTATGACCGACGAACACCGGCACGCGCACGCAGGTCGCGGTCAGCTTGATCTTGGGATCAAGGATCTTCTTGGTTTCCGCGACCATCTTCCATTCTTCCTTGGTCGAACCATCGTCCAGGAAGACGTCGATGTGCGGGATCACGTTGAAGGCGATCTGCTTGGTGAACTTCTTCGGCTCGGCCGGATCGCCGACGAAGATGTTCCGCGACTGCTCGAACAGCTCGTCCATGCCTTCCTTACCCGCGCCCGACACCGACTGGTAGGTGGCGACGACGACGCGCTTGATCTTGGCGGCGTCATGCAAGGGCTTCAGCGCCACGACCATCTGCGCGGTCGAGCAGTTGGGGTTGGCGATGATGTTCTTCTTCACATAGCCATCGATCGCGTCCGGGTTCACCTCGGGCACGATCAGCGGCACGTCCGGGTCCATGCGATAGAGCGACGAATTGTCGATCACGACGCAGCCGGCAGCCGCCGCCTTGGGCGCATATTGGGCGGTCGGGCCGGAGCCGGCCGCGAACAGGGCGATGTCCCAGCCGGTGAAATCGAAATGTTCAATATTTTTGCATTTGAGTGTCTTGCCGGTGTCACCGAAATCAATTTCGGTGCCCTGCGACCGGGGCGATGCAACCGCCGCGATCTCGTCAATCGGGAATTCGCGTTCGGCGAGAATGGTCAGCATCTCGCGGCCCACATTACCGGTGGCACCAACGACGACGACCTTATAACCCATGACTTAACACTCCACTCCATGCAGTATTGCGGGGTGGCGCATAGCGCAGTGGCGCGATTTGTCCAGAAAGAAGGGCTATTGCCAGCGATAGTCACGGGGTGGGAGGTGGCGTCAGCACGGCCGACGCCACCCATCCGTTACTCTCTAAGCCCAGCCTTCACTTGGCCGGATCGACACCCTGATCGCGCAGGAAATTCTCGATCGTGGTCCACAGATGAACACCGATCTTCGGCCCGCCGACGCGGTGTGTCTGCCCCGGATAGACCATCAGTTCGAACGGCACGGCCGCGCCCTGCATCCTGGCCATCAACGCAGTCGAATTATCGAACACGACATTGTCGTCCGACATGCCGTGGATCAGCAGCAGCGGATCCTTGATCTTCACCGCATCATCGACCGCATCGGAGCCCGGATAGGCGCTCGGCTTGTCCTGCGGCTGGCCCAGATAGCGTTCGGTATAATGGGTGTCGTAAAACTCCCACTTCGTCACCGGCGCGCCCGAGACGATCGCGGCGAACGTACCCGGCGCCTTTTCCGCCAGCTTGAGCGACATATAGCCGCCATAGGACCAGCCATAGGTGGCGATCCGCTCGGGATCGACGAAGGGCTGGGCCTTCAGCCATTCGACGCCCTTCAGCTGATCGTCGACCTCGACGGTGCCCATGGCGCGATGGATCTGGTCCTCGAACGCCTTGCCGCGATCGGGCGTGCCGCGATTGTCGATCGAGAAGACGATCCAGCCCCGGTCGACCAGATACTGGTTGAGCGCACCGCTCCAAGTATTGGTCACCTGGCGCCCGGCACCCGGACCGCCATAATGGATCATGAAGACAGGATAGCGCTTGCCCGGCTGCATCGGCGGGGTCAGCATCTTGGTGTAGAGGGTGCTGCCATCGGCCGCCTTGACGGTGCCGAAAACGGTCCTGGCGTGGCTCGCCAGATAGGGCGCATAGGGATGATCGCCCTTCAGCGCATTTTCCGAAATCCACTGCACCTGCTTGCCGCTGCTATCGGCCAGATAGACCTGCTTGGGCTGATCGGCATTCTGGCGGGTGACGACGATCCGGCTCGCCGCGCCATCCATCACCGCGTCGTTCCACCAGCCCTTGGCTGTCAGCGCCTTGAGCGGGCCGGCCTTGGCCAGCGATGCGACATAGAGCTGCTGTTCCAGCGGCGTGTCGCGATTGCCGGTGAAATAGACCAGGCCCTTGCCCTCATCCACGCCAACGATATCGCGTACTTCCCATTCGCCGCTGGTCAGCGCGGTCCATTTGCCGCCCCGCACATGATAGAGGTGGCCATGGCCGGTCTTTTCCGACCACCACAGGAAACTGCCATCGCTCAGCGGCGTGAAATTATTGCTGAGGTTGATCCAGCTTTTCGACGTTTCGGTGAGGACGATCTTCGCCTTGCCGGTCGCCGGATCGACCGCAAGCAGGTCAAGCCGCTGCTGGTTGCGGCTTTCGCGCTGGACATAGAGGGTCTTGCCATCCTTCGACCAGTCGACACGGGCGAGATAGACGTTCTTGTCCGCGCCGAGATCGACCTGCACCTGGCCCGAACCGTCCGCCTTCATGACGAAAAGGTCGACGATCGCATTGGGCGTGCCGGCTGCGGGATAGCGCTGCTGATAGACCTTGGTGCCCTCCCCGCCAATCGCGGTGCGGGTGACGATGCCGACCGGGCTTTCATCAACCCGCGCGACCGCGATCATCGCGTCGGTCGGTGACCACCAATAGCCGGTGCGCCGATCCATTTCCTCCTGCGCGACGAATTCCGACACGCCCCAGCTGACCGTATCGCTGGCGCCCTGGGTCAGTTGCTTCTCGCTGCCGGTCATCGGCTGCACGAACAAATTGCCGCCACGCACGAAGGACAGGAAACCGCCCTTGGGGCTGACCACGCCGTTGAGTTCGCCATCCGGCGTGTCGGTGAGGCGGGTGACCTTACCATCGAGCGCGGCAAGATAGAGATCGCCGTCGACCGGAACCAGGATGGTCTTGCCATCGGGCGACCAGTCATAGCTGGTGATGCCGGTACTGCCAGCGACCGAGCGGTCGCGTTCGCGCTGCATCTTTTCCGCTTCGCTCAGTTCCGCGCCGCTGCCGGTCTTCTTCGAATCCACCAGCATGCGTTCGGCGCCGGTTGCGGTGTCGATCGCCCACAGGTCGAGCCGCTCCTTCTCATCGGCGCGCGGCTTGAGCAGGGTCACCAGCTTGCCGTCGGGCGAGAGCTTGAGAGCACGCGGCTGCGGACCGGCAAGGTCGGGGCTTGCGAACACCCGCTCCAGCGTCAGCTTTTGCTGCGCCTGCGCGGCTGTGACGGGAAACAGCAGCAAGGCGCCCAACGCAGCGCCGGCCTTCAGATATGGGGACATGCTCATCCTTTCGGGGCAGCACCCGATCGGGCGCCACAGTATCGGCCGGGCTTAGCGCGATGCGACGGAAAAGATCAATCGGTTGGAAGAATATGTCCTCCTTCCACGGGAGCCTCTGACACTCAGACCAGTCCATTCCGCACTTGCCATTTGCGCGCGATCACCGGCCAGTCGGCAAAGGGCTGGGCCGGGTCGCCGCGCAGGCCGACGCCATGGCTGCCTTCGTCGAACAGATGCATGTCGATCGCGCCCTGCGCCGCGCGCACTGCGCCGAACAGTGTCAGCGACTGGTCGACCGGTACGGTGCGGTCATGGACCGAATGGAACAGGATCATCGGCGGCGTGGTCGACGCCACGATCTTGTCCAGCGAATAGGCGGTAATCTGGGCGTCGGTCGGATTGTCGCCGATCAGCGACCTTCGGCTCCCGCCATTGGTGGCGCCGGCCATCGTCACCACCGGATAGAGCAGGATCGCCCCGTCCGGCCGGGCCGACAGATGGTCCGCACTTTCCGCCATCGGATAGATGCGGTCATTGGGCCGCATGCACAGGCTTCCGGCCAGATGGCCGCCGGCCGATCCGCCCAGCACCAGCACCCGCTGCGGATCGACGGTCCAGCCGCCGCTGCGCCCGGCCCGGATCAGCCGCATCGCCCGCTGCGCATCCTGCAACGCGACATCGGCGCCCGCTGCCCAGCGGTCGGCCGGCAGGCGATAGCGCAGGACGAAGGCATGGATACCCATGTCGGCCATCCAGCGCGCGCATTCATAGCCTTCCCGATCGATGCCGACCCGCGAATAGCCGCCGCCCGGTATGATCAGCACCGCCGCGCCCGTCGGCTTGGCCGCCGCGAACCAGGACAGGGTCGGCCGCGTCACATGGATGCCGACGCGGTAGCGATAGCCCAGCGTGTCGATCTGGTCGTCCACCACTTCGGTGATGGCCGGTATCTTGCCGCCCGGCACGCCATCGGGCCAGAGCGGGATGATCTGCGTCGGCTCGTCGGTGGCCGCGGAAAAGCGGCCGAACAACGGTGAACTTGCCACCGCCGCCAGAAATTCGCGTCGACTGCCGATCATCCCGTCTCCCTTTCAGTTCGTGACCTGCGTCAGATAGATGCTGCCGGTGGTGCTGTTCACATCGGTCGGCGCGACGCCATAAATGATATCGGTGTCGGCCGAGAGCGGCACCGTGGCAAGCCGGGTTATCGCCTTGCCGGGCGCGAGGTCGGTAATCGTCCAGCCCGACGCCGTCGATGTCTTCAGCCCCTGGCGCAGCCCTTCGCCGGTGGTAGCGAAATAGACGCGGACCTGCGCCGCCGTGCGCGATATGCCCAGCGCCGCGGGCACATTGTTGCTGGCCGTGTAGATTTTTTCCCGGCTGGTCCAGCCGGTGCCGCTCCAGCGCACGCGCCAGACGTCGAAATTGGCGTCCCCGCTGCCGTCGGTCGGGCGATAGCGATAGGCGATTGTCGGCTGGTTATAATCGTCGAGCGCCAGCTTGGCGCTCTGCAGCCCCTTGAGCGTCTGGTTGGTGGTGAAGACCTCGCCCGACTGAAGCGGCAGGAAGAAGAGCTTGGCATTGGCGAGGCCCACCGGCAGTGTCGCCGCCGTGCCATCGGCATAGCTCCAGCCGCCGCCGGTCGGCGAATAGCGCAGATAGCTGCCATAATGGCGCAGCGACCGGGGCAGCGACTTGGCCCATTCCCACAGCAGATGAACGCTGCCGTCGCTGCCGAATGTCATGTCGTCGGGATAGACGACCGCGTCATTGGCGGCGGCAAAGGTGCCGACATGGCTCCAACTGCCACTGCTGCCAGACATCGCCCAGCGGAACAGTTCGCCTTCGCCATCATAGGTCGCCGCATCATAGCTGCGGATCATCAGATAGACGTCACCATTGGGCGCCCGCTTGGCGACCGGATAGGTATAGAGGCCGGTAGCGGGGATATCGGTCTGGCGGCTGAAGCTCATGCCACCGGGCGCATCGGCGCGGAAATAGCGCATGCCATCCGACAGATTGTGCATGTCTGCCCAGACATGCAGCACGCCCGCGCCGTCGACCGCGATGGTCGGCTGCTTGTGGCCGATATCGTCCGCCTCGGTCCACACTGTGCCATCGGGATTGCGCAGCACGGCGAAGGTCCAGGTGCCACTACTGTCGCGCTTGCCGATCTTGACCTCATGGCTACCGGCCGCGCCGGAGGCTGGCGGACTGTCGAAGGCGACATAGAGCGTGCCGTCGGGGGCCAGCGCAATCGGTACCCACCAGGCCGCCTGGTTGGAGGAATCCGCGTCGCGCGGCACCCGTTCGACGGTGATGCTGGCGGCGAGCGCGGCGGCCATCGGCTCCTCCGCCGTCGCCTGGAGCGGGCTGCCCAGACTGACCCAGTTGGCGACGGCGCTGGTCGATCCCGTGCCGTCGCCCGTCGTCGTCGCATCGCTCAGTAGCAGCGCGGCCGACGCCGTTCCGGCAAGGGCCAGTCCCCCTGCCAGTCCATAGAAACGCTTCATCTTCCTCTCCCACTTGTTGTTATGCGTGGACGAGTTGGCCTTCCCGGTTGGATCGGCGCGCGCTGCGCAGCGCCAGGAAGGCAAGCAGAAAGGCGATCGGGTGGAGCAGCGCCATCAGCAGGAAGCTGCGTTCGAACGCGCCGCCCGCGACAAGCTGGCCGACCAATTGCGTGGAGAGCAGACCGCCAAGCCCGCTGCCCGCCGCCACCACGCCGAACACGGTGGCGACGATGCGGGTGGGATAGAGATCGACGATCAGCGTGCTGATATTGATCTGGAACACCAGATGGGCGAAGGCCACGGCCGAGGCGAGCGCGAACAGGACCGGCAGGGCCGGATGGCTGGCCGCGATCGCGCCCAGCGGCGCCACCAGCGCGGCGGCCCCCATCACGATGATGCGGCTGGTTGCCGGTGCCACGCCGCGCGCGATCAACCGGCTGGAGAAGAAGCCGCCGCCGATGCTGCCAAGGTCGGCCGCGAGATAGACGATCCACGCCATGGAGGCGACCGCGATCAGGGTCAGGCCATAGATATCGGTCAGATATTTGGGGAACCAGAAGAGGTAGAAATACCAGACCGGATCGGCGACCGCGCGGGCACCGGCGAGCAGCCAGACCGACCGGTCGCGCAGGATGCGGCCCCACAGCGCCCCCTCGCTGATCCGCTCATCCTTGGCTTCCGGCGTGCTGCGCGGATAGACGATCAGCCAGACGACCAGCCAGACAAGCCCCGCCGCACCGGTGGCGATGAACGCCGCGCGCCAGCCGAAATGCAGCGCGATGCCGGCGATCAGCGGTGGCGCCAGCGTCGCGCCGATCATCGCGCCGGCCGTATAGATGCCGAGCGCTATACCCCGTTCCTTGGGCGGAAAATGTTCCGAAACCGCCTTGGGCCCGGCGGTGTAATTGCCGGCCTCTCCCAGCCCCAACGCGAAACGCGCTGCGCCTAGCTCCCCTGCCGACCGGACGAAGCCGGTCAGCAGGTTCGCCAGCGACCACCAGCCCACGAACAGCGCCAAAGACAGGCGCGTGCCCAGCCAGTCGGTCACCCGGCCGGCCATCAGATAGGCGAAGGTATAGGCAATCAGGAAAGCCTGGACGACGCGCGCATAGGCGATGTCATCCATATGCAGGTCTTGCTGCACCGTCGTCGCCAGGATCGAAAGCGCCTGCCGGTCGAGATAGTTGATCACGGTCGAGGCGAACAGCATCGCCAGGATCGCCCATCTGATCTTGCGGGCCTTCCCCTCGATCATGCGGCGGCGGCCTCTATGCGCGTGGCGATCGCCGACAGGCCGGCAAGCGCGGTGCCGTCGCCCGCCGCCTTCTCGGTCGCGATCCCCAGCCGGTCGCAGACCCGGCAATAGAGATTGACCAGCAGTTCCGCGCCGACCAGGACGATCGTCTCCACCGCCATGCCGCGCGCGCGATGGGCGGCGACCGCGTCGCGGACCTCCGCACCGATCATCAATCCAGACAGGAAGGATGGCGCGGCGTCGCTGGTCAGTTCCCCCATCAGGATGCGACTGCGCAGCGCGAACAATCCATGCTCGATCGCCAAGGTCGGATCATCGACCACCAGCCCGGCTCCGACATCGAAGGCGGCGATGTCGGTCGGCGCGGCCGGATCATAGGGTTTTGCCAGCGACCGACCGAGCAGGCCATAGGCAAGCAGCAACTCGCGCATTTCCCCCTGCATAGAGGTGACGAAATCCAGCACCGTCCGTCCCCGCGTCCGCACCCATTTGGCGTGGGTGCCCGACAGGCAGATCAGCCGTTCGGCATCATCGTCCGCCACGCCCGCCAGCCAGCCGAACAATTGCACTTCCTCGCCGCGCATCACATCGGGCTGGCCGAACATGTTGCGGCAGGACAGGCCCGGCACGATCGCGATAGGGCATCCCGCCGCCTCGAACCGCAGCAGAGCCCCGGCCATCGCCTCCGGTCCGGCCGGGCAAGGCAGATAGGCTGCCTCACGCCAACCGATGGTCGACCCGATCATGCCCGACAACAGCACCGGCATCGGACCATGACGATCGATCCAGTCGCCTGCCGCCGCGCGGAAGGCGGTTTCATGATCGGCCACATCCTTGGCGCCCTCGCCACGCACCGTCTCGACCGGGATCAGCCGCCCCTCCTCCACCCGGCACAGGTGAAGGCGCATGTTGCTCGATCCCCAATCGCCCGCGATCAGCATAGTCATCCCGTCCTCAGAACTTGAAGTTGGCGCCGATGGCGAAGCGGCGGCCCTGCTCGGCATAGAGGGCGATCGCTTCGGGCGCGCCGGTATAGCGAATCTGCTTCTCGTTGGTCAGGTTGCCGGCCTCGGCATAGATACCGAAGGCGCCAAAATCATAGCGGATCGATGCGTCGATCGTCTCATAGGGCTTGAAGAAGGAGCCTTCGCCGCCCGCCGTCACACTGTCGAGGTAGCCCGAGCGATAATTATAGGCGACGCGCAGGCCGAACCCGTCCTTTTCATAATAGCCGACCAGATTGGCATTATGCTTGGACAGCCCTTCCAGCGGCAGGGTAGCGCCGGTGCGGGCATTCACGAACGGCGTGCTGCTGTCGATATAGCTGTAGTTCGCCAGAATGCCGAAGCCACTGGCAAAGCCATCCAGGAAGTTGAACGGCAACTGCAGCATCACTTCCGCGCCCTTGAGCTTGCCGCCCTCGCCATTGACCTTGCGGGTGACCAGGAATTGCTGGGTCTCGCCCGGCACATCCTCGAAGGTCGAGCGGGTGGTCAGGAAGGAGCCGATATCCTTGTAGAAAAGGCCGACCGTCAGCGCCGAACCCTGCCGGAAATACCATTCCAGCGACACGTCATACTGATCCGCCCGGAAGGGTTTGAGGTTCGGATTGCCGCCGGTCCCGGTATAGACGATGCGGTTGAGCAGCAGGCCAGGGCTCAGATCCTGCGAGTCCGGCAGGCCGACGACCTTGGCCGCACCGACACGGGCCACCAGCTTGTCGGTCAGGTCGAATTTCAGCACCGCGCTCGGCAACCAGTCCTCATAGGAGGGCGAGGCAGTGACCGGCTGGAACGTCCCGTCGGCGCGGCGCAGCGCGGATACCGCATCGCGATCGGTGCGGGTGTAACGCAGGCCGATATTGCCGGAGAAGGGAATGCTGCCCAGGTCACCCTTCAGATTGAGCTTCACATAGCCCGCCTTGGTGACTTCATCGAGCTTGTAGGAGGCGGTGGGGTCCAGCACGCGCGGTGTGCAACTGCCCAATATTGCCTCGCAGGCAAAGTCCGCGCCGGTGCCAAACGGATTGCCGACCAGATAGGATTGGGCGAAGGGCGCCTTGCCACCGAGCAGATCGGGGAAGCTGCCGACCTCATAGAGCGCCGCATCCCGATCGGTCAGGCGGACCGAGGAGGTGAGCTGTGACAGCAGCGAATTGCGCGCGGTCTTGAGCTTGGCGATACGGCCGCCGACCTCGAAGGAGTCGAGCACGCCGCTTTCGATCGCATAGCGCAGGTCAACCCGGCCGGCATATTCCTTCGCATTGGATTCAAAGCGGTTATCGAAGAAGTTGGAATAATTGTAGAGCGACGGATCGAGCAGGTCGACGCCCGACGGCAGGGTCAGTTGCGGCACGCCGCCACCGGTGAAATCGAACGAGGTCAGATAGGATGCCCGCGTCTGGGTGCGGACATAGGTCTGGTTGTAATTGAGCTGGGCGTCCGAATAGCTGCCCTCCGCCTTGATCGTCCACGGCCCCTTCTCATAACGCAGGTTGAGCGCGCTGGAGAGCGAGTCATCCTTGATCGTCAGCCGCTCGTCATTGCCCTGCAGCGGCCGGCGGACCGTGCCCGCGACCAGCACCTCATTGGGCGAGAAGCTGTAGTCGACATAGTCCGCGCCATTGCTGGTCAGCGCGACGGCGAACCAGTTGCGGCGACGCTTGGCCTTGCCGGCGGCATAGACGGTGTCCAGCGACAGCTCCAGTTCGTCGGTCGGCCGCCATTGCAGTACGACATTGGCGCCCAGTCGCTTGCGGCGTTCGCGCAGCCGCTGATAGCGGAGGTCGGCAATATAGGTGCCGGCCAGGCCGTCGCCATTGGGATCATTGTCGGCCACGCCATCGCCATTGGGGTCGAACGCGCCGGTCAGCGGCAGGAAGCCGGCGAAGCTGTTGAAGCTGTCTTCCTGGATCGGCCGGTCGGACGCGGTCACATTCACCAGCACGCCGAACCGGTCATCGAAATTGCGCGAATAGAGCAGCGAACCGCTGACACCCTTGCGGTCGAGCATGTCGGCATAGCTGCCCTCGATCCGGCCGGCGACCATCGTGTTCGGCGCGTCGAGCGGCTTGCGGGTGATGATGTTGACCGTGCCGCCCAGCGACCCGTCAATCTGGTCGGCCGACAGCAGCTTGGTGACTTCCAGGCGGCTGATCAGTTCGGCGGGATAAAGCGACAGCGGATTGAAATCGGCATCGGCCGGCACACCGGGACCACGACCAAAGGGGCTGACCAGCGACCGGCCATTCACCTCGGTCCGGTTCTGACGCAGGCCGCGGATCGACACGCTGGTGCCATCGCCCAGCGAGCGGCGGATCTGCACGCCCGACACGCGCTGGAGCGATTCCGCGATATTCTGGTCGGGCAGCTTGCCGACATCCTCGGCCACGATCGAGTCAACGAAGGTGACAGCCTGGCGCTTGGTCTCGATGCCCTTGCTCAGGCTCTGGCGAATGCCGGTGACGACGATATCGGCGACCGCGCCGTCCGCCGCCTGGGCGGGCTGCGGCTCTGCGGTGTCCTGGGCGGCTACGATCGTCGGAAACGCAGCCGTGGTGGCCAGTACCAACAGGCTCGCGCATTTTGCTACCTTGCGCATCTTCATCCCCTCCTGTGCGAGCATTGTGCTTCTGAGAGAGAAATTGTTGCACAATTAGCGACGTGTCAATCCCGAAATCTGAAATTTGTTGCTTTTATATCGATCTAATTGGCCAATTTTGCGGAATAAAATCGATATGGCGGCATATTTGTATCACATGAAGCAACATTTACTCCCCGATGCGCTGCGCCGCCTCGCGCAGGGCCTCGACCAGCGGCGCCGTCGCCCCCTCGGGAATCCAGCCGGACATGGCGATGCCGGCATGGACCGGATCGCCCATCGACACGGACACGATATGATGGTCGCGCTCATCCGCCACATGGACGCGCGCATAGCCCAGCGCACGAACCTCGCTCAGCTTGGCGAGCAGGCTGTCGATGCCGTCGGGGAACATCGGAATGTCGCGCCCTTCATACAGCTCGCGCACATCGGCATCCTCCAGTTCCGCGAGCAGCGCGATCCCGATGCCGCTGGTCGTCGCGGGCAACAGGCCGATACGGCCCAGGCCGCGCGACGCTTCGATCCCCGGCGGGGCGTGGAAGAGATAGGAGACGCTGTCGTTCCACAGCACGCCCATCGCCACCGTATGACCGTAGCGGCGGAGTTGCTCCAACTCCGGCAGGGCGCGACGGATCAGGCCCGACGCGAACAGGCTCTGCGCCGCCAGCACATGCATGCCCGGCCCGGCGGTATATTTGCGGTTCGCGGTCTGACGCGCGATGCCCAGATAGGCGAGCGTCTTGAGTAACCGGTTGATCTTGGTCGGATCGGAATCCAGTTGCCGCGCCAGTTCGCGACAGCCGATCGGCTCGGGCGAGGAAGCGAGCGCCTGAAGCGTGGTGATCCCATCGATCAGGCTCTGGTTGGGCTGGGCGTTGATTTTCGTGCGCATGGCCGTTTCTAGCGTCCGACCATGGCGTTTAGCCAGCCCAGATCTTTCATTGCCGCCCCCGCGTTACATGGTTCCAGAAGGCCGCGTTCGGCGCCACCCCCAACCCCGGCCCTTCGGGCAAGGCAAAGGCGCCGGCCGTGCAGGACAGGCGCCCGTCGAGCAATTGCGCCGAACGCGGCAGGATCGAATGCTGATATTCATGATAGGGCAGGTCGCGCACCGCTGCGGCGGCATGCAGGCTGGCCGCCGCGAAGATGCCGACGCCGATGGTCGCATGCGGCATCACCCGGATATGATGCGCCTCCGCCAGCCGGGCGATACGCATGAACTGGGTGATGCCGGTATGCCCCATTTCGGGCTGCACGATCGATACCGCGCGCGCTTCCAGTCTTGGCCGGGCATCGAACACGCTGCGCCATTCCTCGCCCGCCGCGATCGGCGTCGCGACGCGGGCGGCGACATCGGCCAGCCCCGCCACATCCTCGGGCTTGACCGGCGCCTCGGCGAAATAAAGGTCATGCGGTTCCAGCCGGCGGATGAGCGCCACTGCCTCGGCCGCCGAATACATCCAGTGAAGATCCACCATCAGCTTGACGTCCGGGCCGATCGCCGCGCGCAAGGCCCGCGCCTCCGCCTCGATCCCGTCGAAGCTGACCACGCCGGCGAACTTGATCGCGTCGAACCCCTGGTCGACGAAGCGCTTCGCCAGCGCGCAGCGCGCCTCCAATGTCGGTTCGGGCAGGCCGGAGACATAGGCTGGAATGGTCTCGCGCCGCTGGCCGCCCAGCATGCGGCAGAGCGGCAGGTCGACGGCGCGGGCATGAATGTCCCACAGGGCGATGTCGACCGCAGCCATCGCGTCCAGCCAGAAACCGCCCTGATAGCCGCGCACCCGCATCAGGTCGTAAAGATCTTCCCAGATCACCTCGACATCATGGGCCGATCGGCCGACCAGGATCGGCGCGATGACATCGTCGACCAGTTCGTGGATCGCCCCCGGCGCGACCAGGCCATAGGTCTCGCCCCAGCCGACCAGTCCCGACCGACTGGTGACACGCACCACCACCGATCGGTCGACCGTCGGATAGATGGTGCCATTGCGGCGCCGGACGATATAGCCGGCCGCGTTGACTTCCTCGCCCGGCCCCAATGCGCCCAGATAGGGCACATCGCGAGGTATGGTGACGGTGAAGACGTCCAGCCGCTCGATCACATCATCCATCGCGCCCATATCCTTCAGCCCTGCACCACGCCGATACCGGTCCAATCGTCGATCCGCGCAAGGATGCGGTCAAGCTCGCGCTGGTCGCCCTCGTCCAGTTCCGGGCCGGGCGCGCGGGTGAAGGCGTCTACGATCAGGCCGCGGCGGCGCAACACTTCCTTGGTCAGGCGCCAGCGGAACACTGCCTGCATCATCAGCAGCGGCAGCATCCGTTCATAATGGGTGCGTACCGCGTCGCCGTCGCCGGCCAGATGGGCGGCCATCAGCGCGACATGCGCTTCGGGCAGTTCGGCCGCCGGCATGGTGCCGATCGCGCCGCGCGCCAGTTCGTCGGTGATGTAACGTCCACCGGCACCGCCGAACACGCCCAGCAGATGATCGGGCGCGGCGGCGCGGATCGCACTGATCCGCTGGCCGCAAGGCATATTCTCTTCCTTGACCCAGTGGATGGCGGGGACGGCACCGACGACGGCGATGACATCTTCTGCGCTCAGGCCCGCCCCCATCGGCCGGGGCGCGTTCTGCAGCATCAGTGGAAGGCCGGCCTCGCCAAGCTTGCGGTAATGGGCGGCCAGCGCGTCATTGTCGCCGGCCAGCACGCCCGGCGTCATCACCATCGCGCCAGCGGCCCCCGCTTCCTTGCCCGCACGGATCAGCGCCAGGCTTTCTTCGATATCGGGGCTGGACGCGCCGATGATGAAGCCGATGCGGCCATCGATGCGCGCGGCGATCCGGGTAATGAGGCCGATCCGCTCGTCGAGCGAGAGCATGTCATATTCGCTGGCGAGGCCCGGAAAGACTGCGCCGTCGACACCGCAATCGACGACGAAATCGACAATCGCATCCATGCCGCTATCGTCGATAGCGCCCGACGCGTCGAACGGCGTGGGCAGAACCGGATATACGCCACTGACCTTCATGGAACCCCTTCCTCTCCTGTTTCCGTTTTAATTATCGCTCATTTAGCAACACGTCAATCTGACATTATCAGAATTATGCCATTGCGAGCACATCTCTAGATGATATGTTGCTTTTATAAATACGAATGGAGAAGATATGCCCCGCCTGTCCGGTAAGATCGCCCTCGTCACCGGTGCCGCCGGCGGCATCGGCGCGGCCATTTGCGTCCGCTTCAAGGCGGAGGGCGCCCATGTCGTCGCGATGGACCGGATCGCCCCCGATGCGGGGGACGAGGCGTGGGTCTGCGACCTGGCGGACGACGCCGGCATTGCGCAGGGCGCGGCCGACCTGTTGGCACGGCTTGGGCCGACGGACATCATCGTCCATGCCGGCGCCGCGACCGAACAGGCGGACATCTTCGCCTCCTCACCGCAAGCCTTCAATGCGATCTATGACGTGAATGTCGGTGGCGCGGTCCGCCTGGTCCAGGCTTTCGCACCCGCCATGCAGGACGCGGGCCGGGGCAATTTCGTCTTCATTTCCTCGATCAATGCCCGCATGGGCGCGCCCAGCCTTGCCGCCTATGCCGCATCGAAGGGCGGCCTCGAAACCTTCATGAAGGGCTTTGCGCTGGACGTCGCGGCCGACGGCCTGCGCGCCAATTGCGTCGCCCCGGCCTCGATCGACACGGCAATGCTGCGCGCCTCCTTCGACCAACAGCCCGATCCGGCCGCCGCGCTGGCCGCCAATATCCTGCGCCATCCACTCGGCCGGCTCGGCACGGTCGAGGATGTTGCCAATCTGGTGCTGTTCCTCGCGTCGGATGAAGCCGCCTGGATCACCGGCGGCGTGTTCCCGGTGGATGGCGGCGCGGGCATCACTCGGCGATAGGCTGAGGGACAGGGAACAGGCTGGCGATCACGCACCAGCCTCTCCCCTGTCCGGTCGTTACAGCGCCTGCTGTTCCGAATTGAGGTTGCGCTTCGGCGGCAGTTTGGCGCCGGCATCGGGCGTCGCACCATTGAGGCTCGCCGGCACCTCGACATAAGGCAGGCCTAGCGTCTGGCTGGTCATGCGGCGGATGCGGTTGGTGAGATCCGGGCTGGCGTTGAGTTTCTGCCCATAGGAGGGCACCATCGCCGCCACCTTGGGCTTCCAGCTGGTCGCCATCTGCTGCGGGAAGGCACGACGCATCACTTCCAGCATGATCGCCGGCGAGGTGGAAGCGCCGGGCGAGGCGCCCAGCAGCGCAGCGATGCTGGCATCCTTGTCGGTGACGATCTCGGTCCCGAACTGCAGCACCGTGCCCTTCTTGGGATCATATTTGATCACCTGCACGCGCTGGCCGGCGGTGATCAGCTTCCAGTCGCCGCGCTTGGCATTGGGATAATATTTGACCAGTTCGGCCTGGCGCTGGGCATCGGTCAGCGTCGCCTGCTGCGCCAGATAGCGGACCAGATCCAGATTTTCCGCGCCGACCTTCATCATGCCGCCCACATTATTCTTGTAGATGGAAGCGAACAGATCGAGCGGCGAGCCATTTTTCAGGAATTTCGTGCTCTGGAGTGCGAAGGGACCGAACAGGGTGACCGACTTGCCGTCGAGCTTGCGCGCATCAAGATGCGGCACCGACATGGGCGGCGATCCGGCCTCCGCCTTGCCATAGACCTTCACATTGTGACGGCTGGTCGCGGCCGGGCCCTCGAACGCCAGGAACTGGCCGCCGACCGGGAAGCCGGCATAGTTTTTCGATTCCGGAATGCCCGACATCTGCAGCAGCTTGAGCGAGGCACCGCCCGCGCCGATGAAGACGAACTTCGCCTTCACCACGGCATCGCTGTTCTTCTTGAGGTCATGGACGGTGACGTTCCACGTCTTGTCCGCATTCTGATGCAGGCCGCGCACCTCATGGCCAAGCTGAAGGGTGAAATTGCGATTGCGGGTCAGCGCGTTGGTCAACTGGGTCGTGATGACACCGAAATTGACATCGGTGCCGAGCGGCATGAAGGTCGCCGCCACCTTCTGCTTCGGGTCGCGCCCCTCCATCACCAACGGCGCCCAGCGGCGGATTTGTGCGGGATCCTGCGAATATTGCATGCCGTAGAAGAGCGGGTTCTTGACCAGCGCATCGCGGCGCTTGTGCAGATAGGCGATATTGTCGTCGCCCCAGACGAAGCTCATATGCGGCGTCGCGTTGATGAAATCGGTCGGCTTGGGCAGACGGCCCTGCTTGACCTCATGCGACCAGAACTGGCGCGAAATCTCGAACTGCTCGGCGATGTCGACGGCCTTGTCGGTCGCGATCGATCCGTCGTCCTTCTCCGGCGTATAATTCAGCTCGGCAAAGCCCGAATGGCCGGTGCCGGCATTGTTCCAGCCATTGGAGCTTTCCTGCGCGACCTTGTCCATCCGCTCGTAGATGTCGATCCGCCAGTCCGGCTCCATTTCCTGGAGATAGGTGGCCAGCGTCACGCCCATGATGCCGCCACCGATCACCAGCACGTCGACCGCCTGGTCATTGGCGGCCGCCTTGCCGGCGGGCGAGGCCATCGGACGGAACAGGAAGGCGGTGGCGGCAATCGCCAGCACCAGGAGGAGAATGGCGAGGGTAAGGAGGATCTTCTTGAACAGGGGCCGGCGGCGCGATGCCGCCGGACTGGAGGAGGATGTCATGATCGTGGGTTCCAAATCTGCGTGGAAAGGGGCCGGGCGGCCGGATGCGCGTTCGCCAATCTTGTCCGTCAGGTCATGCGCACCACCCCATCCACCTTCAGAAACGGAAGCTCAGCCAGCCGGCCAGATAATCGCTGTTGCCATAGCCGGCGCGGCTGAGCACCGGGCCTGCATCCAGATGCTCGTAGCGCCCGACAAAGGACAGGCGCGGCGTGATCGACCATGTGATCTGTGCGCGGATGGATTCACCGATCTTGTGGCCGGGGACCGATTGGGTGCCGGCGAAGATCGACTTGTTGGCGCGATAGACCGCATCATTTTCATCGGCGCGCCAGGCGAACTGATATTCCATCGTCGCCTTCACCCTCTTGAACGGCGACAGGGTCAGGCTGGGCGCCAGCGTCTTGAGGTTGGTCGGCGTCATGCACAGCTGGTAGCTGTAATAGATATTGTTGCCGAAGGGGGCGTAGGCGGCCTTCAGCGTGCCACCCTCGAACGTGCCGCCGCCACTGGCATAATCGGCGTGGAAGCCGATGCGCGGCCCCATCGGCAGATCGCCGGGCAGCTTGTAGCTCTGGTTGAAGAAGAGCTGCCAGGCGCTGATGTCGCGCCCGTCGAAATCGCCGAACTGGTGGTTGACGGTCCAGTCGAGATTGACCGGGCCAACCTCCCCCCACAGGCGCGCGCCAGCGTAGAAGCGCTCGACCCGGCCGGTGATGCCACCCCACAGCGCTTCGCTGGTGCGCAACCGCCAGAAAAAGGGATCGAGATAGAGCTCCGATCCGCCCAGCGCCTTTTCGGGAATGCGGATTCCGGCGGTGAAGCCGGAAAAGCGCCGGCCCTGTTCGACCTTGTCGTCGCTCGTCCCGCCATTGCCCAGCGCGGTCGGCTTGAAATCGAAGGCATCGATGCGGAGCGACCCCGTCCGTGCCCAGGCCCGCACGCCGTTCAGCGCATAGCGGATCGTGTTGTTGTCGCGCTGCGACGTCAGCAGATTGGGGCCGTCGGTAAATTCCTGCCGCCCATAGCGCAGGCCCAGGTCCATGCCCGCGACCCGGCCCTTCAGTTCGGCGAAGGACTGGAGCAGCACCAGATCATTGCGCAGCGATCCCGACGGCGTGCCGATATTGTCACCGGACATGCCGCCATGGGCGATCTCGCCATAGAAGCGCAGATGCGGTCCAACATGCAGATCGGCACCGCCGACCAGCCGGTTGATGTCCTGCCGCTGGCTGCCGGCGTTCCGCAGGTTGAGGTTGGTGGTGTAGTTGACCCGCACCCGCGCCTCGCCGCTGAGCGTCAGATAGATGTCGCCATCCGCATCCAGCGGCAGATATTTGAGGCGATCGAACAGGTCGTCGCGCTGCGCGGGATCGGCCTTGCTGCGCCAGTCCTCCGCCCAGCGCGACAGGGCATAGCCGCCCGATACCGATCCTTCGCCGACGGCATCGGCGGGATAGAGGCTGGCGGGCTCAGCGGGCATGTCGTCCGCCCATGCGGGACTGGCGAACAGGGTTGCTAGGGTGAGAGCGGAGACGGCGACGGGGCGGCGCACGGCCGCGCAGGAGAAACGAACCATGGTGGCTGCGCCTCATTCCGCCGGGACGGCGTTGGCGAGCGCCGGCTCAGCCGGGGATGGCTCTCTGCCATCACCCCGCATCGCGGCCTGCAACCGCGCCTGGTCCAGCTGCCCTTCCCAGCGCGAGACGACGACCGTCGCCACCGCATTGCCGATGAAGTTGGTGAGGCTGCGGCATTCGCTCATGAAGCGGTCGACGCCCAGGATCAGGGCCATGCCGGCGACAGGCACGGAGGGGACGATGGAAAGGGTCGCCGCCAGCGTGATGAAGCCCGCGCCGGTCACGCCCGCTGCGCCCTTGGACGAGAGCATGGCGACGCCCAGCAACAGGATCTGGTCGCCGATCGACAGGTCGACACCGGTAGCCTGCGCGATGAACAGCGCGGCCAGCGTCATGTAGATATTGGTGCCGTCGAGGTTGAAGCTGTAGCCGGTCGGCACGACCAGGCCGACGATCGACTTGGGGCAGCCCGCCCGCTCCATCTTCTCGATCAGCGCCGGCAGCGCGCTTTCCGACGAGGAGGTGCCCAGCACCAGCAGCAATTCGGTCTTCAGGTAGCGGATCAGGCCGAAGATCGAAAAACCGGAGGCACGGGCAACGAGGCCCAGGATCACGACCACGAACAGCGCCGAAGTGAGGTAGAAGGTGCCGACCAGGAAGGCGAGATTGGCGAGCGTGCCGACGCCATATTTGCCGATGGTGAAGGCCATGGCGCCGAACGCACCCACGGGCGCGGCCTTCATGACAATGGCGACCAGCTTGAACACGGCGGTCGAGACATCTTCGAGCAGATCGAGCACGCGCGCGCCGCGATCGCCGATCAGTGCCAGCGCGACCCCGAACAGGATCGCGACGAACAGCACCTGAAGGATATTGCCGCTGACGAAGGCAGACAGGAAACTGTCGGGGATGATGCCGGTCAGAAAGCCGGTCAGCGTGCTGTCATGCGCCTTTTCCGCATATTCGCTGACCTTGCTGGCGTCGAGCGTGGCGGGATCGATGTTGAGGCCCGCGCCCGGCCGCACCACATTGGCGACGATCATGCCGACGACCAGCGCCAGGGTGGAGAAGAAGAGGAAATAGGCAAAGGCCTTGCCCGCGACCCGGCCGACGCTGGCAATGTCGCGCATGCCGGCAATGCCGGTGACGATCGTCAGGAAGATGACCGGGGCGATGACCATCTTCACCGCCTTGATGAAGGCGTCGCCGACCGGCTTCATCGCCTCCCCCAGATGCGGCGCGAAATGGCCGAGCGCCACGCCGGCGATGATCGCCAGCAGCACCTGCGCATAGAGATGAAGATACCAGGGACGCCGCACGACCGGCGTGTCGGGAAAATCGGAAATCTGCATGACAGTTATCTTTCTGGCCCTCGCCAAAAGCCTTCCCGCCTTCTTGATTGGGCGGGTCGGGAATTGAGGTGGCCAGTATCGAGCCGTCGGAAGTGCAGGACAAATTGTAGGAAAAATGAGATTAAATTATTATAATTCAATATGTTAATTATACATCGGCACGGGTGAGAAAGCATTTTCAGTGCAGATATCTGCTCACCAGCTTTGCATGATGTGCAGAAATTTGCACATGGCTTACCGGCGCGATATGCAGGGCTATGGACAGCGCCCGCTTCCCGAATCGCATCCTGTGGATCGCCCTGTTCCTGGGCGTGGCCGGGGGCCTGCTCTGGCTGTCGGGCGAGGTTGCCGAGCGCAATGCCATTGCCCGGCTAAGCGTGGAGACGCGCGGCGCCGCGATCCTGCGCCAAGCCTATCTCAAGAGCGAGATCGAGCGGTTCCGGCTGCTGCCCATCGCCCTGTCCGACGACAGCGACCTGGTCGCCGGCCTCACCGGATCACAGGCCGCGCTGCGCGCGCTGGACCGCAAGCTGCAGGCGCTTGCCCGCACCACCGGCGCGGCGCAAATCTATGTGCTCGACGCATCCGGGCGCACCGTCGCATCGAGCAACTGGGGCAGCGAGCGCAGCTTCGTCGGCCAGGACTATTCCTTCCGCAACTATTTCAAGCTCGCCGCCGCCCATGGATCGGGCGCGCAATTCGCCCTCGGCACGATCAGCGAGCGGCCCGGCATGTATCTGTCGCGGCGATCGCGCGGCGGCGGCTATGTCGTGGTGAAGCTGGAATTTGACGGGATCGAGCAGCAATGGGCGCGGCTCGGTGAGATCACCTTCATCACCAGTCGCGAGGGCATCATCCTGATCACCAGCCGCCCCGACTGGCGCTTCACCACCATCCATCCGCTGTCGGCGCAGGCCAAGCAGCGCTTTCGCGCCGAATTGCAGTCCGGCCGCGGCTCACTGCTGTCGGTGCCGCTCAGGGGCATGGGCGATGCCGATGGCCGGCAGATCGTCAGCCCCGCCGACGAACCGCGCCGCCGGCTGCTGTGGCAATCGGTTGCGGCCGGCGAACCGGGCTGGCAGCTCAACATGCTGACGCCGCTGCATGGCGTGGAAAGCTTCGTGCGCACGGTGCGGCTGGCGACCCTGTTGCTGCTGCTGCTGCTCGCCGGTGGCATCTGGATATTGCGTGAGCGCGGCCATCGTCGCGCCGAACGGGCGGCCATGGCCGCCGCCCGCACCAGCGAACTGGAGGCAATGGTCACCGCCCGCACCCGTGAACTACGTCGCGAGATGGAAGAACGTGCCGCCAGCGAAACGCGCGCCGACACGCTGCGTGAAGGGCTGCGCCAGGCCAATCGCCTGGCATCACTAGGCCAGATCACCGCCGGCATCGCCCATGAAACCGCTCAGCCTGTCGCCGCGATCCGCAGCTATGCCGCCAATGGCCGGCTGTTGATCGAGCGCGGCGATAGTGAGGCGGCTGCCGAAAATATGGCGGCGATCGAGCGGCTGACCGACCGGATCGGCAAGGTCACGGCCGAACTGCGCGGCTTTTCCCGCAAGGCGACCGGCGCGATCGATGCCATCCCGCTCGCCGGGCCGATCGAGGGCAGTGTGCTGATCCTCAAATCGCGGCTGGCGCGGGTCGACCTGCATCTGCCGGTCCTGCCCGACGATCTGCGTGTCATGGCCGACACGATCCGGCTGGAACAAGTTCTGGTCAACCTGCTGCAAAATGCGCTGGAAGCGCTGGAGGGCGTGACCGCGTCGACGATCCGACTGTCGGTCGCGCTCGATGCGGAGACGGTATTGCTATCGGTGATCGACAATGGGCCGGGCATCGATCCGTCGGTGCAGGGCCAGCTTTTCACGCCCTTCGTCACCAGCCGCCCGTCGGGCCTGGGGCTCGGCCTTGTCATCGCCAGCGACATCATGGCCGACATGGGCGGATCGCTGCGCCTGCTGCCCAGCGAAGTCGGCGCCCATTTCCAACTGAGTTTGAAACGCGCATGACCGACATGCCCCCGCGTCCGATCGCCCTGGTCGACGATGATGATGACCTGCGCGCCGCCATGGCGCAGACGCTGACGCTGGCGGGCCATGAGGTCCGTGCCTTCGCCCGCGCCGCCGACGCGCTAGCTGCGATCGATGCGGATTTTCCCGGCGTCGTGGTCAGCGACGTGCGGATGCCGCACATGTCGGGCATCGACCTGTTCCGGGCGCTCCACCCCCGCGACGCGGAACTGCCGGTAATCCTGGTCACCGGCCATGGCGATGTGCCGATGGCGGTGGATGCGCTGAAGGCCGGCGCCTGGGACTTCCTGACCAAGCCCTTTGATCCTGACGCTCTACTGGCATCGGTCGCGCGGGCGAGCGAGAAGAGGCTGCTGGTGATCGAAAATCGTCGCCTGCGCGCAATGGTCGATACCGCCGTCGCCTCCCCGCTGATTGGTCATTCCCCGGCGATCGAGCGGCTGCGCGACATGGTGGCGACATTGGCCGACACCAATATCGACATATTGGTCGAGGGCGAGACCGGCACCGGCAAGGAACTGGTCGCGCGCATGATCCATCAGCGCAGCCGCCGCGCCAGCGCCCAGTTCGTCAGCATCGCCTGCGCCGCCGTGCCCGATGCGATCGCCGAAACCAGCCTGCATGGCGAGAGCCTGGCCGGGCGCGCGCCGCTCGAAGGGCGGCTGGCCCGCGCGCATCAGGGCACCTTGTTCCTGGACGATGTCGACCAGTCGGGGCCGGCGCTGCAGGCGCATCTGATCCAGTTTCTGGAGGATCGACTGGTCCGCCCGGTCGGCGCGCGCGAACCCCAGCCGGTGGACCTGCGCGTGATCGGCTGCATGACGCAGCAGGGCCAGGCGGCGACGATCCAGCCGGCTTTGCTCTATCGGCTGGCGGCGGTGCGGCTGCATATCCCGCCGCTGCGCGAACGGCGCGAGGATATTCCACTGATCTTCGCCCATCTGCTCGATGCCGCCGCGCGCCGCTTCCGCCGCGCGGTGCCGCCGGTCAGCCGCGCGGTGCTGGCCCATCTGCTGGACCATGACTGGCCCGGCAACGTCCATGAACTGGGGCGGCTGGCCGAGCGGCTCGCGCTGGGACTGGAGCAGGAACCCGTTGCCGATGGCGCGATGCTGCCGCTCGACGCGCGCATGGACGCGTTCGAGCGCATGGCGATCATCGAGGCGATCCAGGCGACCGGCGGCGACATGGGCCAGGCGATCGAGCGCCTCGGCCTGCCGCGCAAGACCTTCTATTATCGGGTCCGACGGCTGGGCATCGACCTGCGGAAACTGCGCGGGCTGGATGGATAGATAGGGCTTCGGCCACATGACAGAAATGTAATGTTTGATATGTTGTAACATCATAGACATGTTTTTACAGAGGCGGGGCAGCCTCCAGCGCGACCGAGCAGGGCCTGGAGGCCAGAATAATGTCGCTCCATCCACCTCGGGGGATCCAAGTCCATGAAATTCCAGTTTCTCGCCGGCTGCGCGCTTGCCGTTCTCAGCGTTTCGACAGCCGCCCATGCGCAAACCGCATCGGATGACGCGGCCGACGGCTATCATCAGGCCACCCGTTCCGACATCATCGTCACCGGCATCCTGCCGACCCGCCGCCAGGACATGCTGTCCAGTGTCGCCGTGGTCGAGGGCAAGGACCTAACCCAGGCAATCCGCCCCTCGATCGGCGAGACGCTGGAACATCAGCCGGGCGTATCCGCCACCTCCTTCGGCCCCAGCGCATCGCGCCCGGTGCTGCGCGGCCTGCAGGGCGAACGCGTCAAGATGCTGACCAACAGCCTGTCGACCGTCGACGTGTCCAACACCTCGGTCGATCATGCCGTGGTCGTCAATCCGCTGCTCGCCGAACGGATCGAGGTGCTGCGCGGGCCACAGTCGCTGCTCTACGGATCGTCGGCGATCGGTGGCGTCGTCAACGTGATCGACAAGCGTATCCCCACGGCCATCCCGGATGAGCCGGTCCATGTCGATGCGATCGGCACCTATGGTTCGGCCGCAGACGAGCGTTCAGGCGCGGCCTCGGTCGATGTCCCCCTGTCGGGCGGTTGGGTTGCCCATGCCGATGGCAGCTATCTCAAGAGCGACGATGTCCGCATCGGCGGCCATGCGCTGACGCCAGCACTGCGTGCCGAAGCGCTGGCGTCGAGCCTGCTTCCCGCCGAACCGGCGGAAGAAGGCGAGGAAGCGATCGACTTCGCCGGCAATGCCGCGGTCAAGGGCAAGCTGCCCAATTCGGCGGCCAAGACCTGGACCGCTGGCGGGGGAATCGCCTATATCGGCGACACCGGCAATATCGGCATTTCCTACGACCATTATGACAGCCTATATGGCGTGCCGATCCGCTTTGCGACCCAGCCGGGCGACGAGCAGGAAGCCCCGCGCCTCAGCATGAAACAGGACAGCGTCAACCTGCGCGCCGAAGTGAATGGCGACGGCAATGTGCTGGACAAGGTTTCGCTGCGTCTGGGCTATGCGGACTATACCCATGCCGAGCTGGAAGAAGATGGCTCGGTCGGCACCGCCTTCTTCAGCAAGGGCATGGAAGCCAGGCTGGAACTGACCCAGGCCAAGCATGGCGCCTGGCGCGGCGCGACCGGCGTGCAACTGTTCAACCGCGACTTCAACGTGATCGGCGAGGAAGCCTTCCTGCCGAAAAACTCGACCACGCAGGTCGGCGTCTTCACCCTGCAGCAGCTCGATTATGGCGCGCTCAAGTTCGAGCTGGGCGGCCGCTACGAACATACCAGCCTGACCGCCAATCCGCTGGAGGATCAGGAACAGTTCTTCGCCGGCAAGCGCAGCTTCGACGCCTTCTCGGGCTCGGTCGGCGCCTCCTATGGCCTGACCGACAGCTGGCGCATCGGCCTCAACCTGTCGCACACCGAACGCGCGCCGGCGGCTGAAGAATTGTTCGCCAACGGTCCCCATGCCGGCACCCAGGCCTATGAGGTCGGCAATCCCGACTTCAATCTGGAAAAGGCCAACAGCGTCGAGGCGATCCTGCGCGGCAGCGGCGACAATTACAGCTTCGAGGCGTCGGCCTATCACACTTGGTTCTCGAACTTCATCTATGAGGATCTGACCGGCGAGGAGGAGGATGGCCTGCCCGTCTATGCGTTCAACCAGGCGGACGCCCGCTATTATGGCTTCGAGGTGCAGGGATCGCTGACCCTGGCCAAGCTGGGCGACGGCAAGATCGTCGCGGATGGCCTGGCCGACTATGTCCATGCCAATGTGAAGAGCGTCGGGCCGGCGCCGCGCATTCCTCCGCTCCGTCTGCTCGGCGGCCTGGCCTATCAGGCGACCAAGTTCGACCTGCGCGGCGAAGTCGAGCGTGTCAGCAAGCAGGACCGGGTCGCCGAATTCGAGACCACGACAGCCGGCTACACCATGGTCAATGCCGAGCTGAATGTTCGCCCCTGGGGCAAGGAACGTCCGCTCAGCTTCGCCCTGTCGGCCAACAACATCTTCGATGTGGTCGCCCGCCGGGCCTCGTCCTTCCTCAAGGACTATGCCCCGCTCACCGGCCGCGACATCCGTGTGACCGCGCGGGTCAGCTTCTGATTTGGAAGAACCGGGGCGGGTCGACCGCCCCGGTTCATCGGGCTCAGTTCTCCCTGAGCACCGGATAGAGATGATGATAGGGGCTGCGATCGGGCAGCCGGGCCGAAAGCCAGTCGAGCCGCGCGTCGCCATCGGCCGCAAATGTAGCATCAGCGGCCAGTTTCGCCTCGAACTCTGCGCGAAGCTGCGGATCGGCGGCCAGCAGTGCCTCGGCGATCGGCGCGCGGACGAAATCCTCCGCGCCAGAAGGCGCCGCCAATATCTCCGGGAAGAAGCCCCAGGCGAGGAAACTGTCCTGGCTTTCCGGCTCCAGCAGCGCTGCCGCCAAAAGGCCCAGCGGCTGATCGGCCGGCACGCGCACTGTGCCGACGGGCAGCGTTTCAGTCACGGTCTGGTGCCGCAACTTCGTGTCCAGCGGGATGCGCGCGTCGCGCACCGACATCGATTGCGGGTCCACCAGCCGCGCCCGATCGAGCGTCAGCGTGCGCGGCGCGTCCAGCACATCATACTGAATGCCGTGCAGCGTCAGCCGGTCGATCACTTCGGCCTGCCCGGCCGGTATCCACCATGCCTTGGGCAGGCGCACCGTCTCGACCGGTTCCTGGCCGATGATCGGCATCCGCCAGTCGACCGGGCGGCCCAGCCATTTCTGTTCCCTGCGCCCGCTCGCCGGCGAGACATAGGTGTCGAAGGCAATGCCCTTGAACCGTTCGACCCAGCCGATCGGCTGCGCAGCGGGTTTCCACCGGGTCAGCATTTCGGCGGGGCGCGATGCCTGGTCGCTGGCCTTCGCCTGCGCAATCGCTCCGGCATCCTGCCCGGCCAGCTTCAGCGCCGCCTCCAGCAGCACATAGGTGCCCAGCACTCGCTGGCGATAAGGCTTCATCATATGGTTTTCGACCAGCACGGTCGGAACGCCGATGAAATCGCCATAGCCGGTCGAATAGCGCGGCCCTTCGGGCGCCTGGCGGATACCCTTGGTCGGCTCGCGCGTGTCGATCGGGCTTGGATAGATGGTGGGGACATGCCCGGCCTTTTCCAGCGCTGCCGTCACGCTCGGTCCCAAACGGCCCTGCAGCCAGTCGGCGGTGGCGCGATGATAGGCATAGCGGCCCCAGCCGGCATAGGTGAAGGTGATGTCATATTGCATGTCGAAGCCATCGCTGACATGGCAATCGACATAGAGGATCGGGTCGAGCCGGCGCAGCAGGCCGATCATCGCCCGGCATTCGGGCGCGTCCGCTTTGGAATAGTCGCGATTCAGGTTGATGTTGCGGCTATTGCCGACATAGCCCTTCTCCGTCGGGCCGCGCAGCGCCGGGAAGTTCCAGCGGCTCATCTTCTCATGACCGTCGATATTATAGACCGGCACGAACACCAGATCGACCTTGTCGAGCAGCCCGTCCTTGCCGCGCAGCGCGATGTCCCTCAGCAGCATGAGGCCCGCATCCTTGCCATCGATCTCGCCCGCATGGATGCCCGCCTGCACCAGCACGACCGGCTTGCCCGTGCCGCCCTTGCTGGCGCGGACCAGCAGCATATCGCGCCCTTCGCCGGTGCGGCCGAAGGTTTCGAGGCTGATGAGGGGAGATGCTGCATCCAGTCGCTTCAACCACGCCTCGACCTCGGCATAGCGCGGCGTGGTGGCAAAGCCTGCCTGCTCGGCCGGCGTGATCCAGGGATCATCCTTGCCGACCACCAGCTTTTCGCTCGCACCGGACCAGGGCAGCGTTGGCGGCAGCACCGACGCGGGCAGCCCCGGCAGCGGCGCCTCACTCGGCGGCTGCGCGATGGCGGCGCCAGCGACACACAAAGCGGCGGCGCCCAGAAGGCGCGTCATGCTCTTGCTCATGTCTCTATCCTTCCGGCTCAGAAGCGGGTGCGCACGCCGACCGTGGAGGTGCGCGGCGTGCCCGGCTGCACCCAGACGGAGCTGTAGCTGCTGGCATACCATGTCTCGTCAAACAGGTTGCTGATCGTCCCGAACAGCTCGACACCCTCGATCACATCGACGCTGCCGAACAGACGGAACAGGGTGTGCGACGGCAGGGTAAAGTCCGTGCCTGTCTCGCCCAGCCGTTCGCCGACATACTGCATGCCTGCGCCCAGTTGGGCCTCGCGCCCGCCGATCTCGAAATGCTTCGCGACCTGGATGTTGAGAACATGGTCGGGAATGTTGACCAGCCTGTACCCGGGCAGGATCTGGGTGGCGAAATTGGGATCGTTCACCGCCTCGCGCGCTTCGGCATCGGTATAGGCGTAGCTCAGCAGGATATCGATGTCGCCGGGCAGATGGCCGTTCACGTCCAGTTCGATGCCGCGGCTCCGCGCCTTGCCGATCGCGACGGAAAAGCTGGGATTATTATTGTCGCTGGCCAGCACATTGTCCTTGGTCAGCTGATAGACGGACAGGGTGCCGGTCAAGGCGCCGCCAAGCGCGGTCAGCTTGACACCAGCCTCGATCGACTCGCTCGTTTCCGGGTCGAAGATATTGTTGAAGAAATCCGCGCCGACATTGGCGCGATAGCCCTGGCCATAAGCGGCATAGAGGGTGATCGGATCGCTGAGGTCATAGACGATGCCGGCCTGCGGGCTGAACCGCTCATATTGGCGGCTATTGTAACGATTGGCGGCCGCAAGCACGCGGTTATCGACCTTCAGCGTCAGATTGTCGTAGCGGCCGCCGATGCGGACCTGAAGCCGATCGGTCAGTTCGATCTGGTCCTGCACATAGAAGCCGAAGCTGCGCTGCGTATCCAGACGATTGGTCAACACCGACGTCGCAGGCAGCGGATATTGGCCATAGACCGGATTGTCGATGTCGATAACATAGCCGGCCTGGTCGCTCGGATTGCTGCTCAACGCCGGCGGGCGATAGCGGGTGAAATAATTATCATATTCGAACTGGTCGAAATCGCCGCCGATCAGCACCCGATGGCGCAGCGATCCGGTCTCGAACTTGCCGGCGACCTCGGCGCGGACCACGCTATGTTCCGCATCATAGCGGCGCGAGCGGCGCTGGCGCGACAGGGAATGGCCGTCGGCATAGAGTTTCTGGCGCGACGCGGTCTGCTCGGCGTCGGACGAGAAACCGGTCAGCAGCGTATCGCGATGGCTGGCCCCGACCAGCAGGCTCCAGTCGTCATTGAACTGATGGTCGAGCCGCAACTGGTGGCCGGTGGCACGGGCGATCGTGTCGCCATCGCCCGGCTCGCCCAGGAAGCGCGAGCGCGGCACGGTGTTGAAATCATTGTCGAGGACGACGATGCCGCGATCGAACGGCACCTCCACGCGGGTCCATTCGAAATCATAGGTGAGGCGCGTCCGATCGCCCAGCGCAACGCCGATCGAGGGCAGGAAGCCCCAGCGCTTCTGCGACACATAGTCGCGGAACGTGTCGCCCTTCTCATAATAGCCGATCAGCCGCGCGGTGATGCCGTCGGTCAGCGCCAGATTGGCGTCGGCGTCAGCGCGGAACCGGTCATAGCTGCCATATTGCAGCGTGCCCGTGCCGAAGGTCCGGCCGATTTCCGCCTGCTTGGTGACGAGGTTGATCGTGCCGCCCGGCTCGCCGCGCCCGATCAGCGCCGCCGCCGGCCCCTTGAGCACCTCGACCCGTTCGATCCCGGCCACGTCGCGCTGGCCGCCAAAGCCGCGCCCTGCATTGAAGCCGTTCACCAGATAGCCGCTCGGCAGATTTTCATCGCCGGCAAAGCCGCGAATGGCGAAACTGTCCCACAGCCCGCCCAGCGTATTCTGGCGCGCGACCGAGGCGTTCATGTCCAGCGCGTCGGTCAGGCGCAGGATATTATTCTGCTGCAGCGTCTCCGCGTCGATCTCTGTGATGGCCTGGGGAATTTCCTTCACGGAGAAATCGCCACGATAGGCCTGACGCACGCCGTCGACCGTGATGGCACCCTCGCCCTCCGGCACATGATGAACCGCGTCGCCAGTCTGCGCCTGGGCTGGAAGCCAGGCCAGGACGGCGGCCAGCGGCAGCGCGCGGGCGATGTGATGGAAGCGACGGGAACGGACGGGCGCAGCGCAGGCCCGCGGCAGGAACTGGATCGACATATTTTCCCCTGAATGAAATGAGACGAAATCTCATTCGCCGCTGCCCCTAGGGTAGGCTCGTCGCGCTCGTCAATGGAAATGTTATATTATTTCATTGACAGATTGCTGCATCGCCGAAATGGTCCGGCGCAACAGCCAAGGAGCCTTGCCCCCATGTCCCTGACCGCCACCGGCCAGCCCATAATATTGTCCGACGTCCACCTGTCCTATGGCAGCCATCATGTGCTGCGCGGCCTGACCCTGCATGTCGATGCCGGCGAAATCTATGCGCTGCTCGGCGGCAATGGCGCCGGCAAGTCGACCACCATGTCGACCCTGCTGGGCTTTGCCCGCCCAGACAGCGGCACGGTGCTGGTGGCCGGCCATGACCCGGCGGCGCAGCCCGACAGGGCGCGCGAGCAGATCGCCTATGTCCCCGAAAATGTCGCCCTTTACGAGCATCTGACAGCGCGGGAAAATGCCGCCTATCTGCTGGCGCTGGCCGGCCGCCACCCGGCCCCGCAGGAGATTGACGGCGCGTTCGACGCAACGGGCCTGCAGGCATCGGCCTGGGACAAGCGGCTCGGCGGCTTTTCCAAGGGGATGCGGCAGAAGGTGGCGATCGCCATCGCCTTGTTGCGCGAAGTGCCGGTGCTGCTGCTCGACGAGCCCTCTTCCGGCCTTGATCCGCGCGCGACCGCCGATTTCAACCGCCTGGTCCATGATGTCGCGCGCAAGGGCGCGGCCGTACTGATGGTCACCCATGACCTGCTGTCGGCGGCCGACATTGCCGACCGGATCGGCTTCCTCGAATCCGGCCGGATCGTCGACGAGGCATCGGCGCAGGGCACGGACCGCTTCGACGTGCGCGACCTGCATCGCAAGTTCGCCCGGGAAGCTGTTGCCGCATGAGCGTCATCACCCTGATCGCGCGTGACGAATTGCGGCTGATGCGGCGCAACCGCGTCGCCGTCATCGCCTTCGCGCTGCTCGTCCTGCTGACGCTCGCCGCCGCGCTCATCAGTTGGTCGCACCAGAGCGGCATTGCCGAAACCCGCGCCCGGTTCCAGGCTCAGGCCGCCGAGGCGTTCGAGGCGCAGCCCGACCGCCATCCCCATCGCATGGTCCATTTCGGCAATTTCATCTTCCGCCCGCTGCCACCGCTCGCTGCCTTCGATCCCGGCGTCGATGCGTTCACCGGCAACAGCATCTTCCTGGAAGGGCATCGCCAGAACAGCGCCAATTTCGGCGATGTCCGCCAATCCTCGCTGCTGGTCCGCTTCGGCCAGCTGACCCCGGCCTTCGTGTTGCAGGTGATTGCGCCGCTGCTGCTGATCTTCCTTGGCTATGGCGCGGTCGCGCGTGAACGCGAACGCGGCACGCTGCGCCAGATGCTGGTGCAGGGCGTGTCCGCCCGCGCGCTCGTCATGGGCAAGCTGCTGGCGCTAGCCGTGGTCGCCGCGCTGGTCGGTCTGCCCGCGCTCATCGCCTTCCTGTTGATCGCGGGTCAGCCGGGCGCGCTGGCCGGGCCGATGGCGGTGATCGCGCTTGGCTATGGCGCCTATCTGGCACTGTGGTCGATCATCGTGATCCTTGTCTCCGCGCTGGTAAGGCGCGGCCGCGACGCGCTGCTCGCGCTGCTCGCGCTCTGGGCGGTGCTGGTGATCCTGCTGCCGCGCGTGGCGCCCGACATCGCGGCGCAGGCCCATAGCCTGCCCACCCGCCTGGAAACCGACATTGCCATCCAGCAGGATCTGCATCGCCTTGGCGACGCGCATAACCCTGACGATCCCTTCTTCAACGCCTTCAAGCAGAAGGTGCTGCGCCGCTATGGCGTCGACAAGGTGGAGGATCTGCCGGTCAATTATAACGGCCTGCTCGCGGTAGAGGGCGAAAAGCTGACATCGCGCCTGTTCGACACCTATGCCGATCGCAGCTTCGCGATCCAGCAGGCGCAGAGCCGGCTGACCGACGGCTTCGGCATCATCAGCCCGGCCATCTCGCTGCGGCAATTGTCGATGGCCGCGGCGGGCACCGATCTTACGGGCCATCGCCGCTTCCTCGCCCAGGCCGAAGCCTATCGCTACGCCATGGTCCAGCATCTCAATCAATTGCAGGCCGATGCCGTCAGCTATGCCGATGACAAGGCCAAGGATGCCGGCGCCGATCAGCGCAAGCGCATCTCCGCCGACCATTGGCAGGCAATCCCGCAATTCCGCTTCATCGCGCCGACCGCCGGCGATCTGGTGACCGCCAGCCTGCCCGGCCTGGGCCTGCTGCTCGCCTGGCTGGCGCTCGCGCTGCTGGCGCTGCGGCCCGTCGCCCGCCATCTTCAGAAAGCCCGCCCATGACCCTCCTCACCCATGAACTGCGCCTGCTGCTGCGCTCGCGCATGGCGCTGCTGGCGCTGCTGCTGGTCGCCCTGCTCGCGATCGCCTCGGTCGCTGCCGGCATGGCCGAAGTCGCCCGGCAGCGCGCCGTCATCGCCCGCATCCAGCCGAAACAGGCTCAGGATATCGCGGCCGTCGCGCAATGGGCCGGCAAGACGCAGGATCCCGGCAATGCCGCCTATTACAGCTTCCATGCCACCTGGGATGCGCCCGCGCCGCTCGCCTTCGTGGCCCTCGGCCTGCGGGACGTCGCACCTTACATCCTGCGTGTCCGCGCGCTGGGGCTGGAAGCACAGCTTTACGATGGCGAGGCGTTCAATCCCGAACTGGCTCTCCCCGGTCGTTTCGATTTCGCCTTCGTGCTGGTCTATCTGACGCCCCTGTTCGTGATTGCGCTGTTCCACGATCTCGTCTCGGGCGAGCGGGAAGCCGGGCGGCTGCGCATGCTCGATGCGCTCGCAGGATCGGGACGGCATCTCTGGGCCCGGCGCGTGCTGCTGCGCGGCGGCCTGCTGTTTCTCGCGCTCGCCCTGCCTGTCAGTATCGGGGCAAGTCTTTCGCATGTGCCGCCCCTGCCGCTGCTGGCGGTGCTCGGCCTCGTCGCCCTCTATCTCGCCTTCTGGATCGGCGTCACGCTGCTGGTAGGACGGCTGCGCTGGAGTTCGGTCACCAATGCCGCGACGCTTGCCGGCCTGTGGCTGCTGCTCACCCTGCTGCTGCCGACCATCGCCCATGTCGCAATCAACCGTGCCATCCCGGTCGGCCAGGGCGTGGAACTGACGCTCGCCCAGCGCGAGGCGGTCAACCGTGCCTGGGACATTCCGCACGAACAGACGATGCGGGCCTTCTATGCCGGCCATCCCGAATGGAAGGACAGCCCGCCGCTAAGCCACGCATTCCATTGGAAATGGTATTTTGCCTTCCACCAGGTCGGCGATGAAAACGTCGCGCCCAAGGCGAACGCCTACCGTCACGGGATCGAGGCGCGCGATGCCGCCGCCCGTTCAGTCGGCTGGCTGTTGCCCTCGGTCGGCGTACAGGCGCTGCTCGCCCGCCTCGCCGACACCGACATGCAGGCGCAATTCGCCTATCAGGACCGCATCCGCGCCTTTCACACCCGGCTGCGCAATTATTATTATGCCTATCTCTTCACCGACAAGCCGTTCGGGCAGGCGGATTTCGAAGGCGCCCCGCGCTTCGACGATATGTGAGAGACTGTGATGGCCGGGGATGAGGGCGAAATTGCTCGCTTCGCTTCATCCTCGGCGGCAACCATCGACTTGCCGAGGGCACATAGAAGCGCCGGTGCTGGTCTGTGCCTGCAACGGTCAACTACCGATGTTGGATATCTCCAGCCATGCTTCAACGCAAATCGTTGAAATCATGGTGGGCGCGACAGGGATTGAACCTGTGACCCCACCCGTGTGAAGGGTGTGCTCTACCGCTGAGCTACGCGCCCCCTGTAAGGAGGAGGCGGCCTTTCGCATCCGATGCCTGACCTGTCAAGCGCCGCCTTGCAGCTTTTTGGAAATTATCTCTGTCCAGCGCGTTTGGCCGCATTATACAGGCCCGACCAACATAGATCAGAAAGTGCATCATCCATGCGTCAGACCGTCGCTCTCGTCCTTGCTTCCATGTTCCTGTCCGCGCTCGCCGCCTGCAACACGGTGCAGGGCGTCGGCCGCGACATCGAATCGGTCGGCACCGCCGGCAAGGAAGTCATTCACTGATAACGGGGACGGGGCGGCGTCCTGCCGCCCTGCATCATTGCAGGATGCGCGGAAAGGCCGACTTCTTGCGCAGACGCACACCGTCGCAATCCGGCTCGCCGCATTCGCACGCCTCGATCGCATAGCGCACGCCACACATTACCAGAACATCCTGGTCGAACGAATAGTTGGCAATACCCGCGCGCTCGACCTTTTCTTGTGCTCTGGCCTTGAGAGTCATGAGTAGCTTCCCTCCATTTGGGACGACTGACAATGATTGCTGCGTTGCACAATGTCAATTCATCGACATTGGTTCCTTAACCGATAGTCAGAAATCGTCCCACAAATCGCACGTTTCGGCGGCGGGCTCGTGTTTCTACATAGACGCTTGCAGCGCTTGACTGCCGCTCCCATATGCGCGGTCATGAATGACCATAACCGCTCGTCCATGCCGGTCTGGCATGGCACCACCATCATGTCGGTCCGCAAGAATGGAAAGGTCGTCGTCGCCGGCGACGGCCAGGTTTCCATGGGCCAGACCGTGATGAAGCCCAATGCGCGCAAGGTACGCCGCCTGCATGACGGCAGCGTCATCGGCGGCTTTGCCGGCGCCACCGCCGACGCCTTCACCCTGTTCGAGCGGCTCGAAGCCAAGCTCGAACGCCATAATGGCCAACTGATGCGCGCGGCCGTCGAACTCGCCAAGGACTGGCGCACCGACAAATATCTCCGCAACCTGGAAGCGATGATGATCGTCGCCGACAAGGACGTGACCCTGATCCTGACCGGCAATGGCGATGTGCTGGAACCGTTGGGCGGCGTGGCCGCGATCGGTTCGGGCGGCAATTATGCCCTCTCGGCCGCCCGCGCGCTGGTGGAATATGAGGAAGATGCCGAAACCCTGGCCCGCAAGGCGATGGGTGTCGCGGCGGATATCTGCGTCTACACCAACGACCAGCTCACCATAGAAACGCTCGACAGCGCAGCCTGAGATCCCAAGAAAAGACCATGAACGACAATCTGACCCCCAAAGCCATCGTCGCCGCGCTCGACGCGCATATCATCGGCCAGCATGATGCCAAGCGCGCCGTCGCCGTCGCGCTACGCAACCGCTGGCGCCGCCAGCACCTGCCCGCCGATTTGCGCGACGAGGTGACGCCCAAGAATATCCTGATGATCGGGCCGACGGGCTGCGGCAAGACCGAGATCAGCCGCCGCCTGGCGAAGCTGGCCGACGCCCCCTTCGTCAAGGTCGAGGCCACCAAGTTCACCGAGGTCGGCTATGTCGGTCGCGACGTGGAGCAGATCGTTCGCGATCTGGTCGAGGAAGCGGTGCGGCTGGAGAAGGACCGCCGCCGCGAAGCCGTGCGCGAAGCCGCGTCGGAAGCCGCCATGGCCCGCCTGCTCGATGCGCTGACCGGCAAGGATGCCAGCGAAGCCACCCGCCTCTCCTTCCGCCAGAAGATCGAGGGCAACCAGATGAACGATGTCGAGGTGGAGGTGGAAGTCGCCGACACCCCGTCGATGCCGATGGAAATTCCCGGCATGGGCGGCCAGGTCGGCATGATCAACCTCAGCGACATGATGTCCAAGGCGTTCGGCCAGCAGCAGAAGAAGCGCCGCAAGATGCGTGTCGCCGACGCCTGGGACAAGTTGGTCGAGGAAGAGCAGGACAAGCGCCTCGATCAGGATGATGTCGCCCGCGTCGCCATCACCAGCGCCGAGCAGAATGGCATCGTCTTCCTCGACGAGATCGACAAGATCGCCGTCAGCGACGTGCGCGGCGGCTCGGTCAGCCGTGAAGGCGTGCAGCGCGATCTGCTGCCGCTGATCGAGGGCACGACCGTCTCGACCAAATATGGCCCGCTCAAGACCGACCATATCCTCTTCATCGCCTCAGGCGCCTTCCATGTCGCCAAGCCCAGCGACCTGTTGCCCGAACTTCAAGGCCGCCTGCCGATCCGCGTGGAACTGAAGGCGCTGACCGAGGAGGATTTCGTCGCGATCCTGTCCGACACCAAGGCCAGCCTTGTTGCGCAATATCGCGCGCTGCTGGCGACCGAGGAAGTAACGATCGACCTGACGCCCGAAGGCATCCGCGCGGTCGCGAAGATCGCGGCCGAGGTGAACAGCGAGGTCGAGAATATCGGCGCCCGCCGCCTGCAGACCGTCATGGAAAAGCTGCTGGAGGATGTGAGCTTCGAGGCGGAAGATCGCCGCGGCGAGACGCTGGTGATCGATCAGGCCTATGTCGACAAGCAATTGTCGGCGGTTGCCCATGACACCGACCTCAGCAAATATGTGCTGTAACTGAGCGCCTAGCTTCAGTCCGGGCCTGCCGTTTCTTATGGCAGGCCCGGATCATCTTCCCCCCTGCCCGCCATCATGTCAGCCTCCGCCATGCGATTCGCAGGGAGGGAATATGATCCGCACTTCGGCCTGGCTCTTGGCGAGCCTCGGCATTGCCGCGCTGTCCACCACCGCCGAGGCGCAGACCGCCCCCAAACCACCCGTCGCGGCAAAGAAGCCGCATGAGGTGAAGGCGCCCTTCGGCGCGACGCGGCAGGATCCCTATTATTGGCTGCGCGACGACAGCCGCAAGAATCCCGAGATGCTCGCCTATCTGGCGGCCGAAAATGCCTATGCCGACGCACTGCTCGCGCCAACCAAGCCGTTGCAGGACAAGCTCTACGGCGAGATCACCGGCCGCATAAAGCAGGACGACAGCAGCGTCCCCTATCGCAAGAAGGGCTACTGGTATTACAGCCGCTTCGAGACCGGCGGCGACTATCCGATCGTCGCCCGGCGCAAGGGCAGCATGGATGCGCCCGAGCAAATATTGCTCGACGAGTCCAGGATGGGCGCGGGCAAGGGCTATTTCGCGGTGGGGGGCAAGGAAGTCAGTCCCGACGACAGGCTGCTCGCCTATGCCGAGGATCTGGTCGGCCGCCGTCAATATGTGATCCGGGTCAAGGGACTCGCCGACGGCAAGCTGCTGAGCGACGAAATCCCCAATGCCGAACCCGATTTCGCCTGGGCCGATGACAGCAAGACGATCTTCTATGTCGAGAAAGACCCGACCACCCTGCTCGGCAAGCGGGTGAAGGCGCATGTGCTGGGCACGCCCGTCAGCGCCGATCGACTGGTCTATGAGGAGAAGGACGACAGCTTCTACATGGGCCTCAAGAAGACGACGTCGGACAAGTTCGTCTGCATCGTCCTGCAATCGACGGTCAGCAATGAGGAACGCTGCGCGCCGTCCGCCAATCCCGCGAGCTTCACGCCGCTTGCCCCGCGCGAGCGCGACTTCCTCTACAGCAGCGACAATGTCGGCGGGCAATGGACGATCCGCACCAACTGGCAGGCGCCCAATTACCGGCTGATGACCGTATCGGACGCCGATGCCGCCAAGGGCCGCGCCGCCTGGACGGATATCGTGCCGACCAGCGCCAGCGTCTTCATCGAGAATTTCCATCCCTTCGACAGCTTCCTCGCGATCGAGGAACGCTCCGAAGGCAATAAGCGCCTGCGCCTGCTGACCAGAAGCGGCAAGAGCAGCTTCGTCAATGCCGACGAGCCAGCCTATGCCATGGCGCTCGACGTCAACGCCGAAAGCGGCACGCCCTGGGTCCGCTACACCTATGACAGCCTGCGCACGCCCGAAACCACCTATGAGGTGAATGTCGACACCGGCGAACGCAAGATACTGAAGGTCCAGGAGGTGAAGGGCTATGACCCTGCCAAATATGTGACCGAACGGGTCTGGGCGACCGCGCGCGACGGGACGAAGGTGCCGGTGTCGCTCATCTACGCCAAAGGGTTCCAGAAGAATGGCAGCGCGCCGCTCTACCAATATGCGTATGGCAGCTATGGCTATTCGACCGACCCGGCCTTTTCGCCCCTGCTCCCCAGCCTGCTTGATCGCGGCGTCGTCTATGCCATCGCCCATATTCGCGGCGGCCAGGAAATGGGCCGCCAATGGTATGATGACGGTCATCTCAAGAACAAGATGAACAGCTTCACCGACTTCATCGACGTGACCCGCGCGCTGGTGGATCAGGGCTATGCGAAGAAGGGCCGCGTCGCCGCGATGGGCGGCAGCGCCGGCGGCCTGCTCATGGGTGCGGTCGCGAACATGGCGCCCCAGGACTATAAGGTCATCATCGCGCAGGTACCGTTCGTGGATGTCGTGACCACCATGCTCGACCCGACCATCCCGCTCACCACCGGCGAATATGACGAATGGGGCAATCCCGAGCAGAAATCCTGGTATGACGTGATGCTGGCTTATTCGCCCTACGATCATGTCGAGGCGAAGGCCTATCCCAGCCTGTTCGTCGGCACCGGCCTATGGGACAGCCAGGTCCAATATTATGAACCGACCAAATGGGTCGCCAAGCTGCGCGCGACCAAGACCGACAGCAACCCGCTGGTCTTCCGCATCAACATGGAGGCCGGCCATGGCGGCAAGTCGGGCCGCTTCCGCCGCTATCGCGACCAGGCGGAATATAGCGCCTTCGCGCTGGAGCAATTGGGGGTGGAGTAACGCTTACCCCCCTCCCTTCCAGGGAGGGGCCAAGGGTGGGTCTGCCGCGTAGTGGCAGTAGAACGCTCGCTTCGCTCGCTACCCACCCCTTAATCCCCTCCCTAGAAGGGAGGGGAGATGACGTTCAGTAGCTGCGGCCCACCAGCACCCGCTCAACCGCCGTGCCGCCGGTGAAGATGCAGGCGCCATCCGCCGCTTCCGCGTCGGTCGGCACGTTGCGCAGGGTGAGCTTCTCGCCCTTCAGCCACTGCACGACCTTCTCCAGTTCCGCGCCGGTCGGCTTGGCCCACTGGACCAGCGCCCAGCCGGGGTTCTTGCTGGCCTTGAAATAGGCCTTGAGCGCGTCGAGATCGGTGATCGACCTGTCGATATTGCCGTCCAGACGCGCCTTCGCATCAGCGAACAGAGACGTCTGGATATCCTCCAGCATCGCGGTTGCGCCGGCGACGAAATCGCCCTTGGCGACGATCTGGCTGTCGAGCTTGCCATCCTCGCGATAGAGGCGATCGCGGCGGATGACCGAGACATTGCCACCGGCAACGTCACGACCGCCAACCTCGATCACGATCGGCGCGCCCTTCTTGACCCAGCCCCAGCGCTTGGTCGCAGCCTTGGACGGGCGCTTGTCGAGCAGCGCGCGGACCGGCTCGCGGAACACGTCCAGGCCGTTCAGCTGGTTCACCAGATCGGTGCAATAATCGACGATCGCGGCGTCTTCCTCGGTATCGCGCAGCATCGGCACGACCACGACCTGATAGGGCGCGACGCGCGGCGGCACGCGCAGGCCGTCATCGTCGCCATGCACCATGATCAGGCCGCCGATCATGCGGGTCGACATGCCCCAGCTGGTGGTCTGGGCCAGTTCCTGCTGCCCTTCGACATTCTGGAACTTGATATTCTGCGCCTGGCTGAAGGTCGTGCCCAGGAAGTGCGAGGTGCCAGCCTGCAGCGCCTTGCCATCCTGCATCATCGCCTCGATCGAATAGGTCGCGACGGCGCCGGGGAAACGCTCATTCTCCGGCTTCTCGCCCGCCACCACCGGCAGGCCGACACATTCTTCGGCGAAGCTGCGATAGACTTCGAGCATCTTCATCGTCTCTTCCATCGCCTCATCGACGGTCGAGTGTGCGGTATGCCCTTCCTGCCACAGGAATTCGCTGGTGCGCAGGAACATGCGGGTGCGCATTTCCCAGCGGACGACATTCGCCCACTGGTTGATCAGCACGGGCAGGTCGCGCCAGCTCTGCACCCAGCGGCTGAAGGCGGCCCCGATCACGGTTTCCGACGTGGGGCGCACGACCAGCGGCTCTTCCAGCTTCGCTTCGGGATCGGGCACCATCTTGCCGTCCTTCTGGATCAGGCGATGATGGGTGACGACCGCCATTTCCTTGGCGAAGCCGTCGACATGCTCGGCTTCCTTCTCGAAATAGGAGAGCGGAATGAACAGCGGGAAATAGCAATTTTCGTGGCCGGTCTGCTTGATGCGCGCATCGAGCAGGGTCTGGATCCGTTCCCAGATGCCATAGCCCCAGGGACGGATCACCATGCAGCCGCGCACGCCGCTTTCCTCGGCCATGTCGGCTTCGGTGATGACGGCCTGATACCAGGCAGCGAAATCCTGTTCGCGGGTAACGTTAAGGGCGTGTTTCACGGGGTCTGTCGCCTGTCTAAAAGTGGATGGCGCGCCATAGGCCAGACCCGCCATCCCTGTCGACCCCCAAGCATCGCGCCGGACGGCGTTCAGTTGGCGTCGGCGCCCAGTCGCTCCAGCCAGGCCTTGGCCTGCTTGGGTTCGCCCACCGCATCGGCCGCCGGCTTGCCCCGCGCCGCCAGAAAAGCGGGATGGAGGTCAAACGGTTCCAGCCCCAGCGTGTCGCGCATCGCGTCGATCTCTTGCGCCAGTTCGTCGAGCTGTGCCAGCACCGGCGCGGTCTTGCCGCGGGCGCTGCGATCCTGTTGATGGTCGAACAGGCCCCAGCGCCCGCCAGCGGTCACGCGCAGCGCCGCAATCAGCGCCGCGCGATATTCCTCTTCCAGCTCCGCCCTGCGGATATCCAGGCGCTCCAGTCTATCCGCCTTGGCCATGGTGGATCAGCTCAGCTTGTCGATCTTCGCATTGAGCGCAGCCAGTTGCGCCTTCAGGACGGCGATCTCGTCATCCTTGCTTTCTTCGGTCGCGGCCGGGGTCGGGCTGGGCGTGGCGCCCGGCATGCCCGGAACGCCATTGCCGAACGCGCTCGCCGCGGCCTCGAACATCTGCATGTTGCGCTTGGCGATCTCGGCCAGCGGGCCGCCACCAAAGGCGCCCTTCATGGCTTCCTGGAACTGCTGCTGGTTCTTGCGGAAGGCGTCCATCGACGCTTCGAGATATTGCGGCACCATCGACTGCATGGAATCGCCATACATGGCGATCAGCTGGCGCAGGAAGTTGACCGGCAGCATGTTCTTGCCACGCTGTTCTTCTTCCATGATGATCTGGGTCAGGACATTATGGGTGATGTCCTCGCCGGTCTTCGCGTCGACGACGACGAACTCGCGCCCCTCGCGGGTCATCTGCGACAAAAGGTCCAGCGTGATATAACTTGAAGTTTCGGTGTTATAGAGCCGCCTGTTAGCGTACTTCTTGATAACCACCGGTTCGGATTCATTAGCAGCCTTCGATTTGGCCATGCCTGTCTCTCCCTCACCTGCTCATCCCGCATTAGCACAGGGCGATGCCGCGCCGCAACATGGCCCGCGTCCTTTACCCCTTTTTCTCAACATTTTATGGCGCGAAACGGAGCATGATCCTGATTTGCGTCGCCGCGCCTTCATCGGCCTGCGTCGCTATCAGGAGGCGCAGCGTCCGTCGCCACCACCACCATGCCCCATTGCCGCAACGGCGGGCAGTGCCCGACTGCTGCGGTATCGGGCTGATTTGGCAACGGAAAACGATCGGTCGCCGGTCGTCTTCATCCCCTCCCTGATCAACCCACCACAGGTGCTGGACCTGTCGGAAAGCCGCTCCATGCTGCGCCACATGGCCGCAGCGGGCCATGATGCCTATCTGGTCGATTGGGGGGCGCCGACGGCCGCCGACCGCAGCCTCGGCCTCGACGGCCATGTCACCGACCGGCTCATACCGATGCTCGCTGCATTGCGGCGCCCGCCGATCCTGGTCGGCTATTGCCTAGGCGGCACGATCGCCATTGCAGCCGCAGCATTGCACCGGGTCGCAGCCCTGGCGACGATCGCTTCGCCCTGGGATTTTGCCGGCTTCCCGTCCGCCGACCTTGCCGAGATCGCCGCCCTGTGGCGCGGTGCGAAGCCGGTGTGCGACCGGCTCGGCTATGTGCCGATGGAGGCGCTGCAATCGGGCTTCTGGGCACTCGACCCACAGCGCACCGTGCAGAAATATGCGGCCTTCGCCGACATGACAGCCGGCTCCGACGAGGAGCGCGCCTTTCTCGCGGTCGAGGACTGGGCCAATGAGGGCGCACCGCTCACCTATGCCGCCGGGCAGCAATTGTTCGAGATGCTCTATGCGGCGAATGCGAGCGGGCGAAACGAATGGCACATCGACGGGACCGTCATAGACCCGGCCTCGCTCGCCTGCCCCAGCTTGTCGATCGCTTCCGCAACCGATCGAATCGTGCCCGCCACGGCCGCCCCGTCCCTTACGGAAAGCCGGATATTGAACCTTGGCCATGTCGGCATGATATTGAGCCAGCGGGCACCCGACATGCTGTGGCATCCGCTGTCCCTTTGGCTTTCCCGCCATGGCGGATGATGTTATGTGCGCCTGCGAAAACAACATTATCACTAGTGAGGATCGAGCCTTTGTCAGACATCGTCATTACCGCCGCCAAGCGTACCGCCGTGGGCAGTTTCATGGGCGCCTTCGGCACGACTCCGGCACATGAACTGGGCCGCCAGGCCATCCTCGCCGCGCTGGCACAGGCCGCCGTCGCGCCCGAGGAAGTGGACGAAGTGATCCTGGGCCAGATCCTCACCGCCGGCCAGGGCCAGAACCCCGCCCGCCAGGCCGCCGTCAACGCCGGCATCCCGGTCGAGCGCACCGCCATCGGCCTCAACCAGTTGTGCGGATCGGGCCTGCGCGCCGTCGCGCTCGCGGCCCAGGCGATCAAGGCCGGCGATGCCCGCATCATGGTGGCCGGCGGTCAGGAAAGCATGTCGCTCGCCCCCCATGCCCAGATGCTGCGCGGCGGCACCAAAATGGGCCCGGTCAGCTTTGTCGACACGATGATCCATGACGGCCTGACCGACGCGTTCCAGGGCTATCATATGGGCATCACCGCCGAGAACCTGGCCGAGAAATACCAGATCAGCCGCGAGGCGCAGGATGAGTTCGCCGTCGCCAGCCAGAACAAGGCGGAAGCCGCGCGCGCGTCGGGCCGCTTCGCCGACGAAATCCTGCCCGTGACGATCAAGGGCCGCAAGGGCGACACCATCGTCGACCAGGACGAATATATCCGCGCCGGCGCCATGATCGAAGCGCTGCAGGGCCTGCGCCCCGCCTTCAAGAAGGATGGCACCGTGACCGCCGGCAATGCCAGCGGCATCAATGACGGCGCCGCCGCGCTGGTGGTGATGAGCGCCGACGAAGCCGCCAAGCGCGGCGCCACCATCCTGGGCCGTATCGCCAGCTTCGCCACCTGCGGCGTCGATCCCTCGATCATGGGCATCGGCCCGGCCCCGGCCAGCCGCAAGGCGCTGGAAAAGGCCGGCTGGTCGGTCGCTGACCTGGACCTCATCGAAGCGAACGAAGCCTTTGCCGCGCAGGCGCTGGCCGTGGGCCAGGAACTGGGCTGGGATCCGGCCAAGGTCAATGTCAACGGTGGCGCGATCGCGATCGGCCATCCGGTCGGCGCATCCGGTGCGCGCGTGCTGACCACGCTGCTGTATGAAATGGCCAAGCGCGACGCGAAGAAGGGCTTGGCCACCCTGTGCGTCGGCGGCGGCATGGGCGTGTCGATGTGCATCGAGCGCTGAGCGGCAGCGACTGAATAGCGAAGGGCGCCGGTCTCGTGATTGGCGCCCTTTTCGTATCAGGCCCAGATGCGATCGAAGCGTTTGCCCAGGCCCGTCAGCAGTTCATATTGCGACAGGCCCGACGCCTGCGCCGCCTCCGGCAGATCATAGTCGATCGTCAGCCAGTCGCCCTCCGCGACATCCGGGCGGGCGCCGACGTCGACCGCCAGCAGGTCCATCGACACCCGGCCCAGCACCGGTAGCCGCACGCCATCGACCAGCGCCGCACCACGCCCGGAAAAGCCGCGCAGATAGCCGTCGGCATAGCCGATGTTGAGGATCGCAATCTCCAGATCGCGTTCGGCGCGGTGGGTCGCGTTATAGCCGATCGTGTCGCCGGCGATCACCGAGCGGCGCTGCAATATCTGGGCCTGCGGCTGCACGACCGGGCGGAGATGCGGTGCTGCATCGGCATGCGGCACGCCGCCATAAAGGGCGATGCCCGGCCGGGTCAGGTCGAAACCATAGTCCGCGCCCATGCAGATACCGGCACTGTTGGCGAGGCTGTAGCGCTGCGCGGGCACTGCGGCCCGGATCTGCCGGAAGCGGGCCAGTTGCGTCGGATTGAGATCGCTATCCTCGTCCGCAGACGCCAGATGGCTGAGCAGCGTGACGATTTCCAGCCCCTCGACCAGTTCGCTGAGGTCGGCGCGCCAGTCGAGGCCCAGCCGGTTCATGCCGGTATCGATCATCAGGTCGCAGGCGCCACCACTCGCCGCCTTCCAGCGCGCCACCTGGCCCGGCGTACAGAGCACCGGCCGCGCTCGCGAGGTCAGCGCCTGCGCCATATCCTCGTCGCGGACGCCGTGCAGGACGGCGAAGTTCACACCGTCCATCTGCGCTTCGAGCGCCGCCGCCTCGCCCCAGTTGGACACGAAGAAATCGCGACAGCCCGCATCTTTCAGCCGCTGCATGACGCCGGCCGCGCCCAGGCCATAGCCATCGGCCTTGATCGCAGCGCCACAGGCCGGGGCGCCGCCCTGCCGCGCCAGCCAGCGCCAGTTGGAAAGCAGCGCATCGCCATCGAGGCGCAGGCGGAGCGGAGCGGTATAGCCAGTCATTGCCCGCAGCCGATAGCGCGCCGGGGCTCAGGCGTCGAGGGGGCGTCCTTTCGTTTCCGGCAAGGCGACGAGGCAGGTGACCAGCGCCAGCGCCACCACGACGATCGTGTACCATAGGCCGGCATAGGGATCGCCGGTCCGCGCGACGATATATTGGCTGACCAGCGGCAGGAAGCCGCCGAAATAGCCGGTGCCGATATGATAGGGGATGGAGAGCGAACTGTAGCGGATGCGGGCCGGGAAATATTCCGACAGAAGCGCCGCGACCGGGCCATAGGTCGCGCCCGACAGGGTCCAGAGCAACAGCAGCGCGGCGAACAGCATCAGCGCACGCGGCCAGTCGGGGCGGACGATACCGAAATCATAGCCCTGCGCCGTCAGCGCGGCATCGATCCCGTCACTGCTGAGGTCCGCCACGGCCACGCCGCCGATGCTGACCGCCGGGGCCGCGCCGCTGCGCTTGTCATAGGGGATGCCGCGCTTGGAAAAATGATCGAGCAGCTTGCCGCAGGCGGTCGGCTGTATCTTGGCAAAGGGATCGAAACGGCAATCCGGGCCGCTCACCACCACCGGCGCCCGCGCTGCCGCCTGGGTCAGCGCCGGGTTCGCGGTCGCGCCCATATACTGGTAGAGCGGCATGACCAGCAGCAGCACCAGCGCATAGCCGATGACGATCGGCTTCTTGCGCCCGATCCGGTCCGACAGCCAGCCGAAGAAGATAAAGCTCGCCATGCCGGCAAAGGCGCTGCCGCCGACCAGCAGTTGCGCGATACCCGGCGCGACATGCAGGCCGCTTTGCAGGAAATAGAGCGCCTGGAACATCACCGTATAGGCAATCACGGTGAAGCCCGCGGCGATGCCGATCATCGCCACCAGCATCCGCTTCCTGTTGCCCGGCGCAGTGAAGGCTTCCTTCAGCGGGTTCTTCGCCTGTTGCCCGGCCTTCTTCATCGCGGTGAAGACCGGGCTTTCGCGCAGCATCAGCCGCATCCACAACGAAATGGCGAGCAGCGCCAGCGAGAAGATGAAGGGAATGCGCCAGCCCCAAGCGTCCCACACTTCCATGCCGACGATCCACTGGGTGCCGACCACGACGATCAGCGACAGGATGAAGCCGCCAATCACGCCGGCCTGGATGAAACTGGTGTAGAAGCCGCGCTTCCCGGCCGGGGCATGTTCGGCGACATAGATGGCCGCCCCGCCATATTCGCCGCCCAGCGCCAGCCCCTGCGCGATGCGGAGCAGGATCAGGATGACCGGCGCGGCGACGCCGATGCTGGCCGCCGACGGGGTCAACCCGACACCCGCCGTCGCCAACCCCATCAGAACGATGGTGGCAAGGAACGTATATTTGCGCCCCAGCCGATCGCCCAGATAGCCGAACAGCATCGCACCCAGCGGTCGGAAGCCGAAGCCGATCGCGAAGCCGGCGAGCGAGTAGAGCAGTTCGACGGTCGGATTGTCGGTCGGAAAGAAGGTGCGGCCGATGATCGGTGCCAGCACGCCATAGATGTAGAAATCATACCATTCGAACACCGTGCCGAGCGCCGAAGCGGTGATGACCAACCGGTCCCGCTTCGCATCCATCACATAGTCGCCCCCGACCGTCTGCGTCATCCCGCCCCCTTAACTTCGCATATTTCCCGTATATTTTGACATCTTCATGCGCCAACGGGAAAGGAAATTTCCAATCACCATGTCGATAAGATCATGCTGGTCTAGCATGGCGAGGCCTGTGTAGGACAGGTGCAGCAATTGCGGACGCAGCCACGCGCGGCCAGGCTTGGGGGAGGCAGAATGGTCAGCGAAGGCGCAGACGCATCTGGCATGCTGACGAAAGCGACCCTGATCGCGACCATTCTGCTGATCATCGCCACGCCCGTAGCGATCCTGTTTTGGATGACCGCCGTGCCCGGTCGGTCCCACCAAGGGCCGCTGCCACGCCTTACAGCGGAGCAGCGAGCGCTCAGCGGGCGGCTGAAGACCGATGTCGCGCTCATCGCGCGAAGGCCGCACAATCACGCCCATTTGCGCGAAATGGATCATGTCGCACATTATGTCGAAATGAAATTGCGACAGGCCGGCTATGCCCCACACCGCCAGCCAATCCAGGGCGTCCCCGGCGTCTTCAATATCGAAGCCATGCTCGAACCCACCGATGCTGATGCGCCGACGCTGGTGATCGGCGCGCATTATGACAGCTATGGCACGACGCCGGGTGCCAATGACAATGGATCAGGCACGGCGGCAACCTTGGAACTTGCCCGCGCCCTGTCCGATCTGCGCGGACGGAGCCGATTGCGGCTACGCTTCGCCTTCTTCGCCAATGAAGAGCCGCCCTATTTCCAGACTGCGCATATGGGCAGCCTTGCCTATGCCAAGGCGCTGGCGGCCGGTCAGGAGCGCACGCTCGGCATGATTTCGCTGGAGACGATCGGCTTCTACAGCGATGCAAAGGGAAGCCAGCATTACCCCTTTCCGTTATCAGCCCTCTATCCCGGCACCGGCAATTTCATCGCCTTCGTCGGCATGACATCCTCGCGCCCGTTCATTCGTGCCACGGTTGCTGCATTCCGGCGCGAGGCAGCCTTTCCCAGCGTCGGCGGCAGCGCCCCCGGCTTCGTGCAGGGGATCGACTGGTCGGACCATTGGGCGTTCGCGCAGGTCGGGATACCCGCCCTGATGATCACTGACACGGCCCCGTTCCGCTATCGCTATTATCATAGCGAAGCCGATACACCCAACCGGCTGGACTATGACCGCATGGCGCGGGTGATCGATGGCGTGGAACGGGTGGTGCGTGCGTGGGCGCGGAAGGGCGCGCTATAGCCTAAAACAGCCGCGAACCATTGGGCACGGGTTTGTCGGGCGCGAACAGCATGACGGCGCCGGCCGCGTCGGCGAAGCCCAGGGTCAGCACCTCCGACATGAACTTGCCGATCTGGCGCGGCGGGAAATTGACTACGGCGGCGACCTGACGACCGGGCAGGTCTTCCAGTGCGTGGTTTTCGGTGATCTGGGCGCTCGATTTCTTGTGGCCGATCGCCGGGCCGAAATCGATCAGCAGCTTGTAGGCGGGCTTGCGCGCCTCGGGATAGGGCTCGGCCGAGACGATCGTGCCGACGCGGATGTCCACCTTCAGGAAATCGTCGAAGGCGATCGGGTCGGCGGCGGGGGCGCTGGGGTCGTGGGTCAGATGCATGCAGGAACTCCATCTCCTCCCCGCCTGCGGGGAGGTGGCGGCGAAGCCGACGGAGGGGGCGTGCCCCAAATGCGAGGCCGCGTCCAGAAGCATCCCCCCTCCACCACTTCGTGGTCCCCCTCCCCGTTTCGGGGAGGAATGCTTATTCCAGTTCCAGGATCACCGCGTCGACCGGCAAGCTCTCGCCCTGTGCCGCCGACACGCTCTTGACCGTGCCTGCCTTGCCGGCGCGCAGGATATTTTCCATCTTCATCGCCTCGATCACGGCGAGCGGCTGGCCGATCTCGACCTTGTCGCCCTGCTTGACGTTGAGCGCGACCAGCAGGCCGGGCATCGGGCAGATCAGATATTTGGACAGATCGGGCGGGATCTTCTCGATCATGTGCGCGGCATAGGGCGCGGCATGGGCGGGCAATATGCGCAGCTTGTGGCTGGCCCCATGGACCGTCAGCACGAAGCCTGACCGCATCGGCGCGATCCGCACCGCGAGTTGCTCCTCGCCGAATTCCGCTTCGATCAGCCGATCGCCGGGCGTATATTCCAGCGCCATGTCGATGCTCTCGCCATCGACCGTCACTTCGTCGCCGTCGATCACGACGTCATGGACAGCGTCCCCGATCTTCACCTGCCAGCCGGTTGGGGGGCTAAGGCGCTTGCCAAGCTGCCCGTCGATCCGCCGCGCACGGTCGGCCTGCGCCATGGCGGCGAAGGCGCCGATGGCGGACAGGCGCTTGAGCAGTTCTTCCGACGCCGGGGCACCAGTGAAGCCCTCGGGATATTCCTCGGCGATGAAGCCGGTCGTGATATTGCCCGAGCGGAACCGCTCATGCTGCATCAGCGCGGACACGAAATCGATATTATGGCCCGGCCCTTCGATCTCGAACTTGTCGAGCGCCTCGATCTGCTTGTCGATGGCTTCCAGACGCGTGGGCGCCCAGGTGATCAGCTTGGCGATCATCGGGTCGTAGAAGATCGACACCTCGCCGCCTTCCTGCACGCCGTCATCCACGCGGATCAGCGCGCCGCTCTCATCCGTGCCGGTTTCGGGCGGATTATAGCGGATCAGACGACCGGTCGACGGCAGGAATCCGCGATAAGGGTCCTCCGCATAGACGCGGTTCTCGATCGACCAACCGTTGATCTTGACGTCCGCCTGACCGAAGGACAATTTCTCGCCATTGGCGACGCGGATCATCTGTTCGACCAGGTCGACGCCGGTGATTTCCTCGGTGACGGGATGCTCCACCTGAAGGCGGGTGTTCATTTCCAGGAAGTAGAAGCCGTCGCCGGTCTTGTCCTCGCCGCTGACGATCAGTTCGACCGTGCCGGCGCTGAAATAGCCGACCGCACGGGCCAGGGCGACGCACTGCTCGCCCATCTTCTTGCGCATTTCGGGGCTGACGAAGGGCGACGGTGCTTCCTCGACCACCTTCTGGTGGCGGCGCTGGATCGAACATTCGCGCTCGTTGAGGTAGACGATATTGCCATGCTGGTCGCCCAGTATCTGAATTTCGATATGGCGCGGGCTTTCGATGAACTTCTCGATGAAGACGCGGTCGTCGCCGAAGCTGTTGAGGCCTTCGCGCTTGGTCGCTTCAAAGCCTTCGCGGACATCCTGTTCGCTATAGGCAAGGCGCATCCCCTTGCCACCGCCGCCGGCCGAGGCCTTCATCATCACCGGATAGCCGATCTCGTTGGAGATCTTCACCGCATGTTCGGTGTCGTCGATCACGCCGACAAAACCGGGGACGACATTGACGCCCGCTTCCATCGCCAGCTTCTTGGATTCGATCTTGTCGCCCATGGCGGCGATGGCGTTGGCGGGCGGGCCGACGAAGATGATGCCCTCCGCGTCCAGCGCCTTGCGGAAGCTCTCGCGCTCGGAGAGGAAGCCATAGCCGGGGTGGACCGCGTCGGCACCGGTCGCCTTGCACGCTTCGATGATCTTGTCGGCCAGCAGATAGGATTGGGCGGCGGGCGGCGGGCCGATATGGACGGCTTCATCAGCCATCAGCACATGCGGCGCGCGAGCGTCGGCATCGGAATAGACCGCGACGGTCTTGATGCCCATCTTCTTGGCCGTGCGCATGACACGGCACGCAATTTCGCCACGGTTCGCGATCAGGATTTTCTTTATCATTCAGGAATTTCCTCGCCCAGATAGGAGGATGCGCAACGCGATGACGTAACCGACAGTGGACAACCCGAAGATAGCGATGCTCAAAGCAAAGTTGTCACCGGGCAGTCCGTGCGCATCCGAGAAGAACAGAAAATAGGAAAGGGCAGCGCCCAGTGGCCCCATGGCCAGCCACTGGATCGTCAACCAGATCAACAAATAGAGCTTGCCGGCGCTCACTCTGCCAACCCAAAAACCTGACCGTCACCCTGAACTCGCTTCAGGGGCCATTCGTCCCCACGCACCATCGTGCCCGAAGGCACAATGGATGCTGAAACAAGTTCAGCATGACGTGTGGGGAGGAGCAGCGTCACTCAGCCGCCTCCAGCTCAACTTTCACTTCGGCCTGCATCGGCACGACGCCGAGCTTGGCGAACAGAGCCGCGTCGGCATTGTCGCCGGCGTTCGCCGTGGTCAGCAGCTTGTCGCCGGTGAAGATGCTGTTCGCGCCCGCCATGAAGCAGAGTGCCTGGCAGCTGTCCGACATGCTCTCGCGGCCCGCGGACAGGCGCACCATGGATTCCGGCATCACGATCCGCGCGACCGCGACGGTGCGGACGAACTCGATCTCGTCAATCTTGGCGAGCGGCGTGTCGGCCAGCATATTGCCCAGCACCGTGCCCTTGACCGGGACCAGCGCGTTGATCGGCACGCTCTGCGGATGGACGGGCAGCACGGCCAGCGCGTGCAGGAAGCCGACGCGATCCTCGCGCGCCTCGCCCATGCCGACGATGCCGCCCGAGCAAACGTTGATGCCCGAATTGCGGACATTTTCCAGCGTCACCAGACGATCATCGAAGGTCCGGGTGGTGATGACCTTCTCATAATGTTCGGGCGAGGTGTCGATATTATGGTTGTAATAATCGAGGCCCGCTTCCGCGAGCATATCGGCCTGGCTTTCGCTCAGCATCCCCAGCGTCATGCAGGTTTCCATGCCCATCTGGCGCACGCCCTTCACCATCTCGACGATGGCGGGCATGTCGCGGTCCTTGGGGTTGCGCCAGGCCGCGCCCATGCAGAAGCGCGAGGAGCCTGCATCCTTCGCCTGCGCCGCCGCCTGCATCACCGCCTGCACGCTCATCAATTTCTCGGCCTTCAGCCCGCTTTCCGCCGAGGCCGACTGGTTGCAGTAGCCGCAATCCTCCGGGCAGCCGCCGGTCTTGATCGACAACAGGGTGGACAGCTGCACCTCGTTGCGCGGGAAATTGGCGCGGTGGATCGACTGCGCTTCGAACATCAGGTCGCCAAAGGGCAGGTCGAACAGCGCGGCGATTTCCTCGCGCGTCCAGTCGTTGCGGGCGGTCAGGGTGCAGGGGGTATTCATTTACGCAGCTTCCTCTAGCCCCGCCGGGGGCATGTTGTGGCCGAGCAGGCGCAGCACATCGGCGGCGCACTCCACGACATTGGAACCCGGCCCATAAATGCCCTGAACCCCTGCGTCACGAAGATAGTCATAATCCTGTGGCGGGATGACCCCGCCGGCGATCACCTTGATGTCGCTACGACCATGGTCGCGCAGCCGGTTGATCAGTTCCGGGATCAGCGTCTTGTGCCCGGCGGCCAGCGAAGAGGCGCCGACCACATCGACACCACTGTCGAGCGCCAGCACCACCGTTTCCTCCGGCGTCTGGAACAGCGGCCCGGACACGACATCGAAGCCCATGTCGCCAAAGGCCGACGCGATGATGTTGGCGCCCCGGTCGTGCCCATCCTGCCCCATCTTGGCGACGAGGAGTTTGGGCTTGCGGCCGAGGCGCCGTTCGACGGCCTGCACCCCGTCGAGAACCTGTTTCCAGCGGCTGTCATCCTTGTAGGGCGCGCCATAGACGCCCTTCACCGGCGTCGGCTGGGTGCCATAGCGGTTGAAGCTGTCTTCCATGGCGGCCGAGATTTCGCCCAGCGTGGCGCGCGCACGCGCGCACTCGACGGCGTGGGCGAGAAGATTGGTCTCGATCGACTGCGGCGCGGCGGCGGCATCGCGCAGCGACTGGAGCGCAGCCTGACAGGCATCCTCGTCGCGCTCCGCCTTCACCCGGTTGATGCGGGCGATCTGCGCCTCGCGGACCTTGGTGTTGTCGACTTCGAGGGTTTCGAGCAGATCTTCGTTCGCGAGGCGATATTTGTTGACGCCGACGATGACATCCTCGCCCCGGTCGACGCGCGCCTGACGGGCGGCCGCCGCAGTCTCGATCATCGCCTTGGGCCAGCCCGCGCCCACAGCCTTGGCCATGCCGCCTTCGGCTTCCACGCGGTCGATAATCTCCTGCGCGGCATCGACCAGCTGCTGGGTCAGCGCCTCGATATAGTAGCTGCCGCCCAGCGGATCGACGACATTGCACATGCCGGTCTCTTCCTGGATGACGATCTGCGTGTTGCGCGCGATGCGGGCCGAGAAGTCGGTGGGGAGCGCGATCGCTTCGTCGAGCGCATTGGTGTGGAGCGACTGGGTGCCGCCCAGCATCGCCGCCATCGCCTCGATCGTGGTGCGCATGACGTTGTTATAGGGATCCTGCTCAGTCAGCGAGACGCCCGATGTCTGGCAATGGGTGCGCAGCATCTTGCTGCGCTCATCCTGCGCGCCCAGCTTGGTCATGACGCGATGCCACAGCACGCGGGCGGCGCGCAGCTTGGCGATTTCCATGAAGAAGTTCATGCCGATGGCAAAGAAGAAGCTGAGACGCCCGGCAAACTTGTCGATGTCGAGGCCGCTCGCCACGCCATAGCGCACATATTCCGCGCCGTCGGCGATGGTGAAGGCCAGTTCCTGCACCTGCGTCGCGCCGGCTTCCTGCATATGATAGCCGGAAATGGAGATGCTGTTGAACTTGGGCATCTCGCGCGACGTATAGCCGAAAATATCGCTGATGATCCGCATCGAGGGTTCGGGCGGGTAGATATAGGTGTTGCGGACCATGAACTCCTTGAGGATGTCGTTCTGGATGGTCCCGTCGAGCAGCTTGCGCTCGACCCCCTGCTCCTCGCCCGCGACGATGAAGAAGGCGAGGATCGGGATCACCGCGCCGTTCATGGTCATCGACACGCTCATCTTGTCGAGCGGAATACCGTCGAACAGGATCTTCATGTCCTCGATCGTGTCGATCGCCACGCCCGCCTTGCCGACATCGCCGACGACGCGGGGATGGTCGCTGTCATAGCCGCGATGGGTGGCGAGGTCGAATGCGACGGACAGGCCCTTCTGCCCAGCGGCCAGGTTGCGGCGATAGAAGGCATTGGATTCCTCGGCGGTCGAGAAGCCCGCATATTGGCGGATGGTCCAGGGCCGACCCGCATACATGGACGCGCGCACGCCGCGCGTGAAGGGAGCGAAGCCCGGCAGGCCCGGATCGACGGTCACATCCTCGGCGGTGTAGAGCGGCTTCACCACGATACCCTCGGGGGTATCCCAGTTCAGATCCTTGCCCTTCACTTCCTTGGCGGCAGCGGCGGCCCACTGGTCCAATGTCGGCTTCTCGGTCATGCGTGTCCTATCCTACCCATTCGTCACCCCGGCCTTGAGCCGGGGTCCCGCTATCTTCATCCCGCTTGCTGAAAAGAAGCGGGATGCCGGATCAAGTCCGGCATGACGTAATTCAATGCGCGCCGTCCTTCGGCGTCTCCATGATCTCGGTCAGCACGCCATTCATGTCCTTGGGATGGACGAAGAAGATCGGCGTGCCATGAGCGCCGATGCGCGGCTCGCCCAGCACCTTCTTGCCCAGCCCCTCGAACCAGGCCTTGGCCTCGTGGATGTCCGGCACTTCATAGCACATATGATGCTGCCCGCCGGCCGGGTTCTTGGCGATGAAGCCGTGGATCGGACTATTCTCGCCCAGCGGCTCGATCAGTTCGATCTGCGTCCCCGCCGTGCCGCCTTCACCCGGCGTGTCGACAAAGCACACCTTCACCCCCTGCGCGGGCAGGTCGAACGGTTCATGCGTCAGCGTCGCGCCCATGATGTCGCGATAATAGGCGAGCGAAGCCTCCAGCGAAGGCGTCGCGATGCCGATATGGTTGAGACGGCCGAGTTTCATCACATCATTCCCAATGTCGTCATTCCCGCGAAAGCGGGAATCCATCTCCCGACCCATCCCCAAGAAGCGATGTGGGGGATGGATCCCCGCTTTCGCGGGGATGACGTCGTTATTTAGAGCGGAATATTATCATGCTTCTTCCAGGGGTTCTCCAGCGCCTTGTTGCGCAGCTTGCGCAGGCCCAGCGCGATCCGCTTGCGGGTCGAGTGGGGCTGGATCACCTCATCGATGAAGCCCTTGCTCGCCGCCACGAAGGGGTTGGCGAAGCGGTCTTCATATTCCTTGGTCTTCTCGGCAATCTCTTCGGGCGTCTTGCCGCGGAAGATGATCTCGACGGCGCCCTTGGCGCCCATCACCGCGATCTCGGCGGTCGGCCAGGCATAGTTCAGATCGCCGCGCAGATGCTTGGAACTCATCACGTCATAGGCGCCGCCATAGGCCTTGCGGGTGATGACGGTGATCTTCGGCACGGTCGCCTCGGCATAGGCGAAGAGCAGCTTGGCACCATGCTTGATGATGCCCGAATGTTCCTGCGCGGTGCCCGGCAGGAAGCCCGGCACGTCGACGAAGGTGACGATCGGGATCTCGAACGCATCGCAGAAGCGCACGAAGCGGCCGGCCTTCTTGGACGAGTTGATGTCGAGCACGCCGGCCAGCACCATCGGCTGATTGGCGATGATGCCCACCGTCTTGCCCTCGATCCGGCCGAAACCGCACAGGATATTGCCCGCATGGGCCGGCTGCACCTCGAAGAAGTCGCCCTCGTCCACCACCTTGCGGATCAGCTCGTGCATGTCATAGGGCTGGTTGGCATTGGCCGGGATCAGCGTGTCAAGACTGTCCTCCAGCCGGTCCCACGGGTCCGCGCTCGGCCGCTCGGGCACCGGCTCCTTGTTGGACGCGGGCAGGAAGTCGACGAAATCGCGCACCGCCAGCAGCGCCTCGATGTCATTTTCGAACGCCACGTCCGCCACGCCCGACTTGGTCGTGTGGGTGATCGCGCCGCCCAGTTCCTCCTGGGTCACCACCTCGTTGGTAACGGTCTTGACCACGTCCGGCCCGGTTACGAACATGAAGCTGCTGTCCTTCACCATGAAGATGAAGTCGGTCATCGCCGGCGAATAGACCGCGCCGCCCGCGCACGGCCCCATGATGACGCTGATCTGAGGCACCACGCCCGACGCCAGCACATTGCGCTGGAAAATCTCGGCATAGCCGGCGAGCGAGGCGACACCCTCCTGGATGCGCGCACCGCCGCTGTCGTTGAGGCCGATCACCGGCGCCCCGACCTTCATCGCGATATCCATGATCTTGCAGATCTTCATCGCGTGCCGTTCCGACACCGCACCGCCATAGACGGTGAAGTCCTGGCTGAAGACATAGACGAGCCGGCCGTTGATCGTGCCCGATCCGGTGACGACGCCGTCGCCGGGAATATGCTGCTCGTCCATGCCGAAATCGATGCAGTTATGCTCGACATACATGTCCAGCTCTTCAAAGCTGTCCTCGTCCAGCAGCACTTCGATCCGCTCCCGCGCGGTCAGCTTGCCCTTGCCATGCTGCGCGTCGATGCGGCGCTGGCCGCCGCCCATGCGGGCGCCCTCGCGCTTGGCTTCCAGCTGTTCGATGATGGCGAGCTTCGACATGAAAGGCTTCTCTCCAAATTCGTGGCGTCAATAGCTTGGCCGACGCCGCCTTGCCCTTCCCCTACCCAGCCGCAAGTAAAGTTCGCAAATGTAAATTTGCTAATTTGCAAATCGCGACTTCGCAAATTAGGGTAAGGATTATGGCACGCGGCAATCGTATATTCGCAGGTCCACGCCTGCGCCAGCTGCGCCTGGACCATCGCATGGACCAGGCGACCATGGCGCAGGCACTGGGCATATCCGTATCCTATCTCAGCCAAATGGAAAATGACGATCGCCCGCTGACCGCCAAGGTCAAGGCCGCGCTCGCCAATGCCTTTCCCACCGACTGGGCCAGTTTCGACAGCCGCGAGGACGAGCAATTGCTGGGCGCCTTCGCCTTTGCCCTGTCCCATCCCGAACTGCCCGGCCCGGCGCTGGAGCCGGAACGGATCGAGAAGCTGCACCTGCAATTCCCCGAATTCGCGGCGCGCTATGTCGATCTCTACAACGCCCATATGCGCGCCAATGAGCGGATCAACATGATCGAGGAGGCGATCGCCAACGATCATGAGGTGCAGGCCCGTCTGCCCTGGGAAGCGGCGCGCGACTGGTTTCATGAGGCCGGCAATTATGTCCATAGCCTCGACTGCCTGGCCGAGGAGATGGCCGAAAGCTTTGCCCAGGGCCAGGTGCTGGACGAAGGGATGCTGGTCGAGGCGCTCGCCCGCCGCCACGGCATCGAGACGCTGATCGCAGAGACGCCCGACAGCGCGCTGCGCGCCTATCGCGCCGCCGACCGGCAATTGTTCATCAATGCCGCCCTGCCGACCGAAAGCCGCAAGTTCATGCTGGCGCACCAGTTGATGATGCTGGAGGGACAGGCAGTGATCGCCGATGTCGTGCGCAAGGCCGGCCTGCCGGTCACCGGCGCCGACCGGCTGCTCGCGATCGGCCTTGGCAATTATGCCGCCGGCGCGCTGCTGATGCCCTACGCCCCCTTCCGCGAGGCGGCGCGGACGATGCGCCATGATATCGACCGGCTGGCCCGCACCTTCGGCGTCAGCTTCGAACAGGCGTGCCACCGCCTGTCCACGCTGCAGCGGCCGGGCCTGCGCGGCATCCCCTTCTTCTTCTGCCGCGTCGACATGGCCGGCAACATCACCAAGCGCCACAGCGCCACTCGCCTGCAATTCGCCCGCTTTGGTGGCGCCTGCCCGCTGTGGAACGTGCATGAGGCGGTGGCCGTGCCCGATCGCATCAATGTGCAGCTTGGCGAGACCCCCGACGGCGTGCGCTATGTCTCGATGGCCAAGGGGCTGGTGAAGCCGTCCGGCAGCTACAAGCGCACCCCGCGCCGTTTCGCCGTAGTGCTGGGCTGCGAGGTCGCCCATGCGGCCAATTTCGTCTATGCCGACGGCCTGCATCTGCAGGAGGAAGGCGCCGCGACGCCGATCGGCATCACCTGCCGCCTCTGCTCGCGCCAGAGCTGTGACCAGCGCGCCTTCCCGCCCGCCGACCGCCCGATCCATGTCGACCCCGACAATCGCCAGATCGTCCCCTACTGGATCGGCTGACGCAAAGTAATAATGGCACGAAAATACGAAATAAAATTCGCCGATACTTTTACATTTCAATATTCAACTCCAAGCATGAATATCATGCAGCATATTGAAATATAATTCATTTATATGTCGTGTCACTTTTAACAAAATTGTCATAGCAAAATCCCAGTTGCAGGGCGGGACTGTCAAGGACAGCTCGGTGCCAGAACAGATAATCGGCACCCTTGTCGCACATGGTAAAAAGGGATTTCGGGTCAATGAAACAGCTATTGATGTGCAGCGCCGCGCTGGTCGTGGCGGCTGCGCCGGCGATCGTGCTTGCGCAATCGACCGGCTCGCAGGATTTCGAGGACAGCATCATCGTCACCGGCGCGCAGGGCGACCAGAGCGTCGGCGGCGTCAAGATTCCCGAAACGCCCAAGGCCAAGGTCACGCTCGACCAGGAGATCATCGCCCGCCAGCGCCCCGGCCAGGCGATCAACGAAACGCTGAACCTGGTGCCCGGCGTCAGCTTCTCCAACCAGGATCCCTGGGGATCGCTGGGCGGCAGCTTCACCGTGCGGGGCTTCAGTTCCGACCGCGTGTCGCAGACGATCGACGGCATTCCGCTCAATGACTCGGGCAATTACGCCCTCTACACCAATCAGCAGCTCGATCCGGAAATCATCGAGGCGGCGACCGTCAGCCTGGGCTCCACCGACGTCGACAGCCCGACCGCTTCGGCCGCCGGCGGCACGATCAACATCCGCTCGCTGATGCCATCGGACGAGATGGGCGCGATGATCAGCGCCAGCTATGGCAATATCGTCGCCCGCGGCAATGACGATGATCGCGCCTATCACCGCATCTTCGGCATGTTCCAGACCGGCGTCTTCACGCCGTTCGGCACCAAGGCCTGGTTCTCCGCCTCGCGCGCGACCAACAAGTCGACCTACACCAATTATGGCGGCGTTGATAAACAGCAATATAATGGCAAGATCTACCAGCCGATCGGCAGCAATGGCGACTTCATCGCGCTGGCCGGCCATTACAACCAGAACCGCAACACCTTCAACGGTTCGACCTATACCACCGCGACCTTCCCCGGCACGACCGACGGCCGCTTCTACGACACCGCGACCTGCACCGTCGACACGCCACAGACCGGCGTCACCGACTATGCCAATAGCTGCGGATCGGCGTTCGAGCGGCGCTACAACCCGTCCAACACCGGCAATGTCCGGCTCAACTCGCGCTTCACCCTGGCGAACGGCCTCACGCTGACGGTTGATCCCAGCTTCCAATATACCAAGGCCAATGGCGGCGGCACATCCTATGCCTATGAAGGGGCCAGCGCCGACGGTAATACGGGCGGCTATTATCTAAAGGACAGCCGCAACACCGCCACCAGCAGCTCGACCCAATATTATTATGTCGGCGGCGTGGACCTGAACGGCGATGGCGACACGCAGGATTTCGTCCGCGTGCTCTCGCCCAGCCAGACCGTGACCAAGCGCTATGGCGTGATCGCCAACCTGTCCTACGATATCGACCCCGACAACCGCCTGCGCCTGTCCTACACCTATGACCGTGCCCGCCATCGCCAGACCGGCGAGGCCGGCTATCTGGAGGCCAATGGCGATCCGGTCGATGTCTTCCCGATCAACAATCCGATCGTCGATGCCGACGGCAATGTCGTGCAGAAGCGCAACCGGCTATCCTATGCCACGCTGAACCAGATTTCGGGCGAATATCGCGGTTCCTATCTCGACGATCAGGTCATCCTGCTGCTGGGCGCGCGCATGCCCTTCTTCAGCCGCGACCTCAATCAATATTGCGTCACCACCGACGCATCGGGCAACGTCAACTGCCCGGCGACCCAGGCCGGCATCGATGCCCAGCTCGACGCCAACAGCGCCTATGCCGCGCCGCAGTCGCGCAAGTTCGACTATAACAAGCTGCTGCCCAACCTTGGCGTCACCTACAAGTTCACCAGCAAGGCCAGCGTCTTCACCAGCTATGCCAAGAACCTGTCCGTACCCGGCACCGACGCGCTCTATGGCGCGCTCTATTTCGACGAAGGCTCCAGCTCGGGCAATCCCAAGCCGGAAACCTCCGACGCGTTCGACCTTGGCCTGCGCTATCAGTCCGGCATCGTTCAGGCGCAGCTCTCGGGCTGGTACACCCGCTACAACAACCGCCTGGCGACCGCCTATGACGCCGATTGCGATTGCAGCGTGACCCGCAACCTCGGCCGCGTCGACAAATATGGCGTCGACGGCAGCGTCGCGGTGCGTCCGGTCAAGGATCTGATGCTCTACGTCTTCGGCTCCTACCTCAAGTCGGAGATCAAGGACGATGTCCAGACCGGCGCCAGCACCTATGCCGCAACCGCCGGCAAGCGCGAGGCCGGCGTGCCGGTCTACACGCTGGGCAGCCGCATCCAGGGCACGCTCGGCCCGGTCGATCTCGGCCTCCAGATCAAGCGGACCGGCGAACGCTATGTCAACGACATCAACACGGTGAAGCTGCCCGGTTACACGCTGGTCGACCTCGACGCCCGCTTCTCGCTGGAGCAATGGGGCCTCAAGAAGACCTTCTTCCAGCTCAACGTCACCAACCTGTTCGACAAGGTCTATATCGGCTATTCGGGCACCGGCCTCACCAGCACCGCCACCACCGCCTATCTCGGCTCGCCCCGCGCGATCAGCGGGTCGATGGTCGTGGCCTTCTGACCGGACGAAGGGGCGCCGGCACCGGCAGGCGCCCCTTCAGCCCACCACGGGCATCGCCCCGTCCAGATAGTCGAGAAAAGCGCGCACCCGCGCCGCCGTGCGATCTTCTGCCGCGTAGAGCGCGTGGATGTCCTCGCCATCGCCGGGATTATAGTCGGCCAGCACTTCGACCAATCGCCCCGCCCTGATGTCGCTGGCGACATGGAAATGGCCGTGCCGGGCGATGCCGCCGCCGGCGACCGCCATCTGGCGCACCACTTCGCCTGAATTGCCGTAGAAACTGCCCTGTACGGGTCGCTGCACCAGCTTTCCGCCGATGCGGAACGGCCAGCCGTCGATCGAGCGGCGGAAGCTGAAACGCAGGCAGTCATGATCGTCCAGATCGTCCGGCGTTTGCGGCGTGCCGCGCCGGGCAAGATAGGCGGGGCTCGCCACCAGCACCATCGCGCTATGGCCCAGCTTCTTCGCCCGCAGGCTTGTGTCGCGCAGCGGGCCGATGCGGATGGCGATATCGGCCCGCTCCTCGACCAGATCGACGATCGTGTCGGACAGGGTCAGGTCCACCGTCACCGCCGGATATAGTGCTCGAAAGCCGGGCAGGATCGGGATCAGGCATTCGATGCCGAAGGAGGGCGAGGCGTTGATCCGCAACAGCCCGCGCGGCGCCGTGCGATCCTCTCCCAGCCCCGCTTCCAGCGCCATCATGTCGCCCAGCAGCACCGCCATACGGTCGCGATAGGCGACACCTTCCGGCGTCAGCGCCAGCGCGCGGGTAGTCCGCCGCAGCAGGGTGACGCCCAGCCGCTGTTCTAGCCGCGCGATCGACCGGCTGACCGCCGATGGCGTCAGGCGCAGCGCCTTGGCGGCGGCCGCCAGACTGCCTTCACCCGCCACCATCAGGAAGGTTTCGATGTCGCCGAACCTATTATCCATGATTTCAAATCACTTCTGAAATGCCAAAGTGCAATCTAATCACCAATGATAAACAGTCTATCTTGGTGTCAACGTCGCTGTCACTTTTCAGAGGAATGCACCATGGATCTTCAGCTTTCGGGCAAGACCGCCCTCGTCACCGGATCGACCGCCGGCATCGGCTTCGCCATCGCCAAGCGCCTGGCTGAGGAAGGGGTCGAGGTCGTCATCACCGGCCGCAACCAGGCCAAGCTGGACGCTGCCGCCGCCGAGCTTTCGCAGGCCGGCGCCATCCGCCCGGTGCTGGCCGATCCCGCCACCGCAGCGGGCGCCGACGCGCTGATCGCCGCCGTCCCGGACATCGACATCCTCGTCAATAATCTCGGCATCTATGAGGCCAAGGACTTCACCGACATTACGGACGCGGACTGGCATCATCTGTTCGAGGTCAATGTGGTGAGCGGCGCCCGTCTTGCCCGCCATTATTTCCCGAAGATGCTTGAAAAGAACTGGGGTCGCATCCTGTTCATCGCCAGCGAAAGCGGCCTGCTGCCGCCCGCCGAGATGATCCATTATGGCATGACCAAGTCGGCCCAGCTCGCCATCTCGCGGGGCCTGGCCGAACATACGCGCGGCACCGCCGTCACCGTCAATTCGGTGCTGCCCGGCCCGACCCGCTCGGAAGGCATTGTCGAGTTCATCCGCTCCGTGGTCGAGAATAAGGACGCGTCCGAAGCCGAGCGCGAGGCCGAATTCTTCACCAAGCTGCGCCCGCTTTCGCTGATCAAGCGGCTGATCGAGGCCGATGAAGTCGGCGCGATGACCGCCTATCTCGCCAGCCCGCTGGCCGCCGCCACCAACGGCGCCGCGGTCAAGGTCGAAGGCGGCATGGTGCCGACGATCTACTAAGAAACTCCACGTCCGTTCGTTTCGAGCTTGTCGAGAAACGGAAGCACGGCGCTTGCTGCTTCTCGACTTCGCTCGAAGCGAACGGGAGTTAGCATCCTGCTTGTGGCAACTGGCCCTGTCGCTCGTTTCCTCCTCTGCCTATGAGGATGGAAATGAGCGATACGGACTGCCTGCCCACCATCGACCAGGCGCTGGAACAGGATGGCTATGCCCGCCTGGCCGGCGCCGGCCTGCTGCGCCAGCTGGAAATCGGCGCGGCCGAATGGGCGCCCTTTGCCCGCAGCTGGGACGATCTTGGCCCCGACCTCTTCATGGCCGATGGCGGCCGCTATCGCCGCCGCCGCCACGCCACCTTTCGCTGCGCCGCTGGACAGTTCAGCCGCCAGCCGCACCAGCCCCATTATCAGAGCCGCGACTATAATCCGCTGAACGGCGACGTGCAGCGCTGGTTCGATCCGGTCGAGGACGCGACGATCGCGCTGCCGGTGACGCAGGCGCTGCTAGCCTTTTGCGCTGGCCATTTCGATCCGGCATCATCGGGCGACTGGCATGTCGAGATGCACCAATTCCGCATTGAGGCGAAGCCGGGGGAGCTTGGCCGCCCCACGCCCGAGGGCATGCACCGCGACGGCGTCGATCGGGTCTTCGTGATGCTGGTCGAGCGCCGCAACGTGCGCGAGGGAGTCACCCGCATCGGCGCCGCCGATGGCACGCCGATGGGCGAATTCACCCTGGCCCAGCCGGGCGACGCGATGCTGATCGACGATCATCGCATCTTCCACGGCGTAACCGAAATCCACGCCGTCGATCCCGCCCAGCCTGCCTGGCGCGACGCGCTGGTGATTACCTTTGTAGCCAACAACTAAGCCCGTTCGTTTCGAGCGAAGTCGAGAAACGGCAAGCGCAGCGCTCTGCGCTTCTCGACACGCTCGAAGCTAACGGGTTTTTGGTTCTCCGCCTTTACTTCAGCAGCACCAGCTCTTCGGCCATGCTGGGGTGCAGCGCCACGGTATCGTCGAAATCCTGCTTGGTGAGGCCCGCCTTCACCGCGACGGCAGCTGCCTGCAGGATTTCCGGCGCATCCGGGCCGATCATGTGCAGGCCCACCACCTTGTTGGTGGTCGCGTCGACGACCATCTTGTAGAGCGCCCGCTCGTCGCGCCCGGCCAGCACATTCTTCATCGGCCGGAAGTCGGAGGTGTAGACCTTCACGGTGCCATATTTATTCTTGGCCTGCGCTTCGGTCAGGCCGACGCCAGCCAGCGGCGGATGGCTGAACACGGCCGACGGCACGCAGCTATAGTCGACGGTGCGCGGATTGTTGCCGAACACGGTGTCGGCAAAGGCATGGCCCTCGCGGATCGCCACCGGGGTCAGTTGCAGCCGGTCGGTGACGTCGCCCACCGCATAAATGCTCTCGCAACTGGTGCGGCTATATTCGTCGACCTTGATCGCGCCCTTATCGTCAATCTCGACGCCGGCATTCTCCAGCCCCAGACCATCGGTGTGCGGACGGCGGCCAGTGGCGAACAGCACGATATCGGCCGCGACTGGATCGCCATTCTTGAAGTGGACGCACAAGGTGCCATCCTCCTTCTTCTCGATCTTCTCCATCTGCGCGTTGAAGCGGAAATTAATTCCCTTCATCGTCGAAATCTGGAGCAGGCGGTCGCGGATCTGCTCGTCATAGCCGCGCAGCAGCGTGCCACCGCGGTTGACCATCGTCACATGGCTGCCGAACTGGTGGAAGATGCCGGCAAATTCATTGGCAATATAGCCGCCGCCGACGATGACGATGCGCTTGGGACATTCGTCCAGATGGAACACCTCGTTGGAGGTGATGCCATGTTCGGCGCCCTCCACCTCAGGGATCAGCGGCCAGGCGCCGGTCGCGACCAGGATGACCTTGGCCGTCACCTCGCCTCCGCTGGCGAGCTTCACGCTGTGCGGCCCGGTCACCGTCACCCGTTCGGCGATCAGCTCGACCTTATGGCTGTTGAGGGTGTTGGTGTAGAGCCCTTCGAGCCGGTCGACATCGGCCAGCACATTGTCGCGCAGCGTCGCCCATTCAAAGCCGCAGTCCGGCACGTTCCAGCCGAAGCGGCGCGCGTCCTTCAGATCCTCGGCGAAATGCGCGCCATAGATGAGCAATTTCTTGGGCACGCAGCCGCGAATGACGCAGGTGCCGCCGACGCGAAATTCCTCGGCCACCGCGACCTTTGCGCCATGCGCGGCGGCGACGCGCGACGCGCGCACCCCGCCCGATCCTGCGCCGATGACGAAAAGGTCGAAATCATAATCGCTCATGCCAGTCTCCGCTCGGCGCACTATCTTGGCGGCGGATATGGCGGCTGGACGGCGCAGTTACAAATGGGAATTTCCTCCCCGCATGCGGGGAGGCGGACCATGCGCAGCATGGTGGAGGGGGTGCGCCGCCAGCCCGGCGGAGAAGGATAGCCCCCTCCACCGGCCTGCGGCCGGTCCCCCTCCCCGTGCCGGGGAGGATTATTCGCCCAGCGCGATCTCGATCAGCGCCATGGTCGAGGGGTCGAAGCCGGTCGGGCCATTGGCCTCGATCGATTTGGCGATCTCCTTGCCCAGTTCCACGCCGAACTGGTCATAGGGGTTGATCCCCATCAGCACGGCATTGGCGAAGGTGCGATGCTCGTAGAAGGCGATCAGCGCGCCCAGCGCCTCCGGGTTCACATCATCCATCAGGATGGTGGTCGACGGGCGGTTGCCGGCATAGGCACGGGCCGGGTCTTCATTGTCCTTGCCGCGCATCAATGCCGCCCCCTGGGCGAAGCAGTTGACCAGCAGCGCGCGATGATGCGCCGGGTCGAGCGCATTGCCCGGCTCGATCGAGGCGATGAACTCGACCGGAGTCAGGATCGTGCCCTGGTGCAGCAACTGGAACACCGCATGCTGCGCATCGGTGCCGACGCCGCCCCAGGTGATCGGCGCGGTCGGCCCATCGACCGGCGAGCCATCCAGCTTCACCGACTTGCCGTTGCTCTCCATCTCCAGCTGCTGGAGGTAGGAGGGCAGCAGCGCCAGCCGCTCGTCATAGGCGAACAGGGCGCGGGTCTCGCAACCCAGCACGCGGGCATAATATTGATCGACGAAGGCGGCGATCAGCGGGATATTCTCGCGCGGATCGGTCAGCTGGAAATGGCGGTCCATCGCCGCCGCACCTTCCAGCAGGCTCTCGAAGGCGTCCCAGCCCAGCGCCAGCGCGGCGGGGAAGCCGATCGACGACCAGAGCGAATAGCGGCCGCCCACGCTTTCGGGGAAGGGCAGGATGCGGGTCTCGTCGACGCCCCATTCCATTGCCTTTTCCGGCGCGGCGGTTAGCGCGATCACCTTGCCATAGGGATCCTCGACGCCCGCCTCGACCATCCAGTTGATTGCGCTCGCCGCGTTCAGCATGGTTTCGCTGGTGGTGAAGGTCTTGGACGCGATCGCGATCAGCGTGGCGTCGGGATCGAACGCATCCATCGCCTTTTCGAGCGCCGTGCCGTCGACATTGGAGACGATCGCGACATCGTAACGCATGCCGTCGCCGCCCAGCGCATCGACGATCAGGTCGGGCCCAAGCGCCGACCCGCCGATGCCGATATGCAGGATATGCCGGATCGGGCCGAGCGCCTCTGCCTCGATCGCGTCGATCAGCGCGCGGGTGCGATTGTGCAGCGCCTTGGCCAGCGCCACGCTGTCGGCATTGCCGACGCCGCGCTGGGCCGTGTGCTCTGCCGCGCGGCCTTCGGTATTGTTCACCGCCTCGCCGGCGAACAGCGCCTCGCGCCGGCCGGTGAAATCCTGTTCCTGCGCCAGCTTCAGGAAGCCGTCGACCAGATCGTCGGTCAGATGCGTCTTGGACCAGTCGAAGCGCAGCGGCCCATGGCTCAGCACCAGCTTGGACAGGCGGTCGGGATCACTCTCGAAGATGGTCTTGAGTTCAGCTTGAGGCAGGGCGGCAAGGGCCGCCAGTGCGGGACTGGACATGCGGGAGATCCTCTTGGTCGTTGGTCGATATCGACGCTGCACCGGTCGATTCTTCCTCTCCTTATCCAAAAGCGGCACGCATTGCATCGTCCACGCGCTTGACGCGGCGCGGGCGACCCCGCAAAAGCCGCGACAGGCCGCAGTGACACGTCGCAGCGCGGCACGATCTTGAAGGAACATTAGGCAGACATGAGCGCAAAATCGGAAACGCGGGACTTCATCTGGTTCCTCGCCAAGCTGGCGGTGTTCGTCTTCGTCCTGCGCAGCTTCATCGTCTCCCCCTTCAACATCCCCTCGGAATCGATGCAGCCGCGCCTGCTGATCGGCGACTATCTGCTGGTCGCCAAATGGCCCTATGGCTATTCGCGCTATTCGCTGCCCTTCTCAGTGCCGCTGATCCCCGGCCGCATCTTCGCCTCGACGCCGCAGCGCGGCGACGTGGTGGTGTTCAAGGCGCCGCCGAGCCAGAAGAACGACTATATCAAGCGGGTGATCGGCCTGCCGGGCGACATGATCTCGGTCCGCGGCGGCACCGTCTATCTGAACGGCCAGGCAATCCCGAAGCAGAAGGTCGCCGACCTCGTCATTCCGGTGACGCCGAACATGGAAGATGCAGCGCAGAAGGAAGGCAGTCCCTCCCCCTGCTATCGCCCCGAATTCGAACAGGCCGCGCCGGGCGGTGGCAAGCAGTGCCGCTATCCCCAGTTCCGTGAGACGCTGCCGGGCGGCAAGAGCTACAATGTCCTCGACCTGGTGCCAGATGGCGCGGCCGACGACCGTGACACCGTGCTGGTGCCGCAAGGCCATCTCTTCATGATGGGCGACAATCGCGATCGCAGCGCCGACAGCCGCTTCCCGGCGGTCGAAGGCGGCGGCATCGGCCTCGTCCCCGAGGAAAATCTGGTCGGCAAGGCGCTGGTTTCCGTCTTCTCGACCGATGGCAGCGCCAACTGGCTGCTGCCCTGGACCTGGTTCACCGCCGCACGCTGGAGCCGGATCGGGGAAGGCTTTTGATGGTGGCTTCGCACAGGCCTGATACCGCAGCCTGGCTGATCGCGCTGATCGGCCGCGCGCCGATCAACCCCGCCGCCTTCGAACAGGCGCTGACCCATGGCAGCGCCAAGGCGGAAAATTACGAGCGGCTGGAATTTCTAGGCGACCGCATCCTGGGGCTGCTGATCGCCGAATGGCTCTACGCCCGCTTCCCGGCCGAACCGGAAGGCAAGCTGTCGCGCAGGTTCAACGCGCTGGTCTCGGGCGAAACCTGCGCGCAGGTGGCCCGCGCTGCCGGCGTGCCGCCCCATCTGGTGCTGGGCAAGCAGGCGCGCGACGATGGCGCCGCCGACAGCGACAATGTGCTGGGCGACGTGATGGAGGCGCTGATCGGTGCCCTCTATCTGGAGGCCGGGCTGGATGAGGCGCGCACATTGGTCCGCCGCCTGTGGGGCGACCGGGTCGATACCCAGACCGCCGCGCCGCGTCACCCCAAGTCGGCGCTGCAGGAATGGGCCGCGTCGAACAAGCGCAAGCCGCCCGAATATGTGATGACGGACCGGTCGGGGCCGCACCATGCGCTGCGCTTCACCGTCACCGTCTCGATCAAGGGCGCGGGCGAGGCGAGCGCCACCGGCGGCTCCAAGCAGGAAGCCGAAACCGCTGCCGCGAAAGCCCTGCTGGAGCAATTGGCGGGCTAAGCCTGTCCCCAACATTCATTTTGGTTTAGGAAGACGTCTCCGCGCATTGGCGTGGAGCGAACGGAGCATGTGATTGACCATCGAGTTTGAAAATCAGCGCTGTGGCGTCATCGCCATCGTCGGCGCCCCCAATGCCGGCAAGTCGACGCTGGTCAATGCGCTTGTCGGGCAGAAGGTGGCGATCACCAGCCCCAAGGCGCAGACCACGCGCACCCGCGTCATGGGCGTCGCGATCGAGGGCGACGCGCAGATGGTGCTGGTCGACACGCCCGGCATTTTCGCGCCGCGTCGCCGCCTCGATCGCGCGATGGTGCAGGCCGCCTGGGGCGGCGCGCAGGGCGCCGACCTGATCGTCCTGCTGGTCGATGGCAAGGCTGGCCTTGGCGCCAAGATGGAGCCGATCATCGCTGCGCTGAAAGCCCGCCCGGAACGCAAATGGCTGGTGCTCAACAAGGTCGACATCGCGGTCAAGGAGAAGCTGCTGGTCCATACCCAGCGCCTCTATGAGGAGCTGGAATTCGAAGAGACCTTCTTCGTTTCCGCCGCGACCGGCGACGGCCTGCCCGAACTCAAGACCGCCTTTGCCAACGCCATGCCCGAAGGCCCCTGGCATTTCCCCGAGGATCAGGTGTCGGACGCGACCGACCGCATGCTCGCGGCCGAAATCACCCGCGAGCAGCTTTATCACCAGCTCCACGCCGAACTGCCCTATGCCGCCGCGGTCGATACCGAGCAGTATAAGGAGCGCGACGACGGTTCGGTCGAAATTCACCAGCAGATCCTGGTCGGCCGCTCCAGCCAGCGCGCGATCGTGCTGGGCAAGGGTGGCCAGCGCCTCAAGGAAATCGGGTCCAAGGCGCGTGCCGAGCTGGCCAACCTCCTGGGCGTCAAGGTCCATCTCTACCTCCACGTCAAGGTGAAGGAAGATTGGGAAGAAGACCGCTTCATCTATCGCGACATCGGCCTCGACTGGGTCGACTGATCCACTTCGCTGCACAAGCGAAACATAATCGCCGCCCCGGTCGTTGAGCCATCATGCTCAAGACCATCATGGTGGCCACGCGGGATCGCGCACGACTGGCCGAGATTACCAGCGTCGCGACCCGCTTCGGCCTCGACATGCTGCTTGCCCGGCTGGGGCTGGCGAAAGGCGATGACAATGCCGCCGCCGATCCGCCCGACCTGCCCCGCCGCACCCGGCAGGCGATGGAAGCGCTCGGCCCGACCTATGTGAAGCTCGGCCAGATCCTCGCCACGCGGCAGGATCTGCTGCCCGAGGCGTGGATCGCCGAATTCGGCAAGCTGCATAGCGACGCGCCCACCCTGCCCTTCGACCAGCTTCGCCCGCGCCTCGAAGCGGTGCTTGGCGAACCGGTCGAAACCGCCTTCGCCCGCTTCGATACCGCCCCGCTCGCCGCCGCCTCCATGGCGCAGGTCCATCGCGCGACCCTGACCGACGGGCAGGAGGTGGTGGTCAAGATCCGTCGCCCCGGCATCCGCAAGGCGATGGAGGCGGACCTCCGCCTCATCACCCATCTGGCGGGCATCGTCGAAGCGAGCAGCCGCGAGGCGCGCCGTTTCCAGCCGCAGGCGCTGGTGCAGCAATTGCTCGACACCGTGCTGGAGGAACTGGATTTCACCCAGGAAGGCCGCAATGCCGACCGGCTGCGCGAAGACCTGGCCGACAATCCGGCCGTGCTCATCCCGGCGATCCACTGGACCTATTGCGCGGAAACCGTGCTGGTGATGAATTATATCGACGGGGTGCCACCACGCGACGGCGACGCCTTGCGCGCCGCCGGCATCGATCCGGCCGCGATCGCCGACCTTGGCGCGGCGCTGGTGCTCGACATGGTGCTGGTCCACGGCCGCTTCCATGGCGATCCCCATCCCGGCAACCTTCTCTGCCTGCCCGGCGACCGGCTTGCCTTGCTCGACCTCGGCCTGATCGGCCATGTCAGCGCGCGGCGGCGGCAGGAATTCCTGTCCTTCATCCTCTCGCTGCGCTCCGGCGACGCGCGCACCCTGGCCGACACGCTGATGGTCTGGTCAAAGGCCAGCGCGCCCGATCCCGGCCGGGTGCTGGATGCCGCTGAACAACTGGTCGCGCGCCATGGCAGCGGCCCGCTGGTGCTGACGCGCATGGTCGCCGACTTCTTTCCGCTGCTACGCAAGGAGGGGCTGGTGCTGCCGCCCGACCTCGCCCTCATCTTCAAGGCGCTGATCACGATGGACGGGGTGCTGGGCGCGATCCAGCCCGGCTTCGACCTGTCACAGGCGCTGCAAAAGGCGCGCGGCCGGCTGGTGATGAACCAGGTCAACGCCGCCCATGCGCCCGAAAAGACCGTCGCCCTGCTGCTCGAACTCTCGCGCATCGCCGACGACGCCCCGCGCCTGCTGCGCGCGCTGACCCGCCGGCTGGAGGCAGATGCAACACCTGCCACGCCACCGTCGCCCGACAATGGCGCGAAATGGATCGCCGCCGCCATCCTGGCCGCCAGCGCCCTGATCGCCGCCGCGTACATTTGGGGCTAGGCGATGGCCGGTTCCGATCCGCGCAGCAGCGCCGCGTCGCGCAACGGCGGATTGCCGAACATCCGCGCATATTCGCGGCTGAACTGGGACGGGCTTTCATAACCGACTCTATAGGCGGTCGCGGCCGCATCGCCATGGGTCTCAGTTAGCATCGGGAGCATCGACTGTTATGCCTGTTGCCAGTCGCACACGCTCCTTCTCCAGCAGTTCCAGCGCCGTATCGGTTGCAGCCGTCGCCAATTGCCGATCCCTGGAGTCCCGCAATGTGCGGATCTGATCATCGATCTTCTGGATCTTGTCCATCTTCTCGAACGCTTCGCGTTTCTCCACCGCGTCCATTACGATCTGGAGCCCGGTGCCGAAAGAGCAGGCCTGATGATAGGCGTTCACATCGCGGATCATCGCATCGACATTATATTTGCCGCTATCCAAAGCGAGGTTCGGCTTCATCACATCAAAAATACGGCTTCGTTCCGTATCGATGGCCTTGGTGATCGTCTGGATGATCTGGTTGCGATAAACATGGGTATTCACATGATCGCGACTGCCACTGGTAATGGCCGCCCCGCCTGACAGGATCGATTTCGCCAGTTCCCCGGTAACGATCGTCGATACGGTAGACAGGCCAGTGGTCGCGATGCTGAGCCAGCCATTCACTTCAGCCTGACGCTTGAGCAGCAGCGCCTTTTCCGAGGTACAGACATCGTCGGCCTGCTTAAGCAGGATTGCGGCCAGACGATTGCGGTCGGCACTATTGCCGGCCGCACGGGCATAAGCCGTCAGCCTTGCATTTTGCTTCTTGTTGGCCGCAGGCTGCTCTGCATCGACATTTTCGTCTTCCGGGAAACGAAAGCAGGACAGGTCGATTGCGCCCGGCCGGAAATCATCAGGCTGGCGATCAGTAAGCCGCACATCCTGCGGCTTTCGCACCTGCCCGCAGCGCTGGCCATCGGGATAGACCGCCATGGTCACCGGCTCAACGCGCGCGGATCCCGCGCTGATACACCCCGAAAGAAGTGAAGAGAGCGGTAAAAGCACCGCAGCCAAATGAATTCTGGAAACCATCATGCACCACCCCCTGATAGTGCGACCCGATTTCTAGAATATTTCGGATTCGAAATGAGGTCAAGAATGGGGTGATGTCGGGGCATTGCGCTGCCCTGACATCACCCCTTCGATAATGATCCCTATTCCGCCGCCGCCTTTTTCTTGGCCGGAGCCTTCTTGGCGGCGGGCTTCTTCTCACCCGCTTCCTTCTTTGCCGCCGGTTTTTTGGCAGCGGCCTTCTTCGCCGGCGCCTTCTTGCCCTTCTTGGCCGGGGCCGCCGCTGCGCGCGCGTCGATCAGCTGGGCCGCTTCCTCCAGCGTCAGCGCATCCTGCTCGATCGTCTTGGGCAGGGTCGCGTTGGTCGTGCCGTCGGTGACATAGGGGCCATAGCGGCCCGCCATCAGCTTGATCTCCGCCTCGGTGCGCGGATGCTTGCCCAGCACCTTCAAGGGCTCGCGCGACGAACCGCCACGCCCGCCCTTGTTCGCCGCATCGGCGAGCTTGGCGACGGCCATGTTCATGCCGACTTCGAAAATCTCGGCGGTCGAGGACAGGCGGCCATATTTGCCGTCATGCAGCAGATAGGGACCGAAACGGCCGATATTGGCAACGATCGGCAGCCCGGTTTCCGGGTGCAGGCCGACTTCGCGCGGCAGGCTCAGCAGCTTGATCGCCCAGTCGAGCGTCATCTCACCACCAGGCAGATCCTTGGGGATCGACCCACGCTTGGCTTCCTTGCCCTCTCCCATCTCGATATAGGGGCCGAAACGGCCGGACTTCTTGACGATGTCCTGCCCGGTCTCGGGATGCTGACCCAGGATTTCGGGACCGGTATCGGCGCCATCGCTGCCGCCGGGCTGGCCAAACTTGCGGGTATATTTGCACTCGGGATAGTTGGAGCAGGCGATGAACGCGCCAAAGCGGCCGCCACGCAGCGACAATTGGCCATCGGCGCAGAGCGGGCAGGCGCGCGGATTGCTGCCGTCCGCCTTGGGCGGGAACAGCATCGGCTCCAGGAACTTGTCCAGCTCGGCCGTGATGTCCGACGGCTTCTGCTCCATGATCTCGGCGGTCTTGGGCTTGAAGTCCTTCCAGAAGGCCTCGAGCACTTCCTGCCACTGGGCACGACCGCCGGAAATTTCGTCCAGCTCGTCCTCAAGACCCGCGGTGAAATCATAGGAGACATAGCGTTCGAAGAAGCGCTCCAGGAAGGCCGTGACGAGACGCCCGCTTTCCTCGGCGAAGAAGCGGTTCTTCTCGACGCGCACATAGTCGCGGTCCTTCAGAACCTGCAGGGTCGAGGCATAGGTCGACGGGCGACCGATGCCCAGCTCTTCCAGCTTCTTGACCAGCGAGGCTTCGGAATAGCGCGGCGGCGGCTGAGTGAAATGCTGTTCGGCGCTCACCTTCTTCTTGGCCGGCGCGTCGCCTTCGCTCAGGCGCGGCAGCAGCTTGCTGTCGTCATCCTCGGCATCGTCGCGACCTTCTTCGTAAAGGGCGAGGAAGCCGGGGAAGATCACCACCTGGCCGGTGGCGCGCAGCGTATGGCTGCCGCTGCCGTCGACCATGTCGATGGTGGTGCGCTCCAGCCGGGCCGACGCCATCTGGCTCGCCAGCGCGCGCTTGAAGATCAGGTCATAGAGCCGCGCATGATCGCCGCCGCCCACCTTGTCACGATGGAATTCGGTCGGACGAATGGCTTCGTGCGCTTCCTGCGCATTCTTCGCCTTGGTCTGATATTGGCGCGGCTTTTCGGGCAGATAGCCGCCGTCATAGCGTTCCGCGATCGCCTTGCGCGCGGCCGAGATGGCACTGCCGTCCATCTGCACGCCGTCGGTACGCATATAGGTGATCGCACCATCCTCGTAGAGCTGCTGCGCGATCCGCATCGTGTGGCTGGCCGAAAAGCCGAGCTTGCGCGCGGCTTCCTGCTGCAGGGTCGAGGTGGTGAAGGGCGGTGGGGGATTGCGGGTGAGCGGCTTGGTCTCGACCTTGTCGACGGTGAAGCGGCCGGCCTCCACGTCCGCCTTGGCGGCCATGGCATCGCCTTCCTTGCCGATGGTCAGGCGGTCGATCTTCTCGCCCTTCCAGCGGACCAGGCGCGCGGTGAAGCCCTGCCCGCCCTGCTCCATCTCGGCCGAGATCGACCAATATTCTTGCGGCACGAAGCTTTCGATCTCGCGCTCGCGCTCCACCACCAGGCGCAGCGCGACCGACTGGACGCGGCCGGCCGACTTGGCGCCGGGCAGCTTGCGCCACAGCACCGGCGACAGGGTGAAGCCCACCAGATAGTCGAGCGCACGGCGCGCCCGATAGGCGTCGATCAGATCCTCGTCCAGCGCGCGCGGCTTGGCCATCGCGTCCAGTACCGCCGCCTTGGTGATGGCGTTGAACGTCACCCGGTCGACCGTCTGCGGCAGCGCCTTCTTAGCGCGCAGCACTTCCTGCACATGCCAGCTGATCGCTTCCCCTTCGCGATCAGGGTCAGTCGCCAGGATCAGTCGCGTGGCCTTCTTCGCCTCATCGGCGATGGCCTTGAGCTGCTTGCCCTTGTCGCCATAATTTTCCCAGGACATGGCAAAGCCATTGTCGGGATCGACCGACCCGTCCTTGGGCGGCAGGTCGCGGATATGGCCGTAGCTGGCCAGGACATGGAAATCCCCGCCCAGATATTTCTCGATGGTCTTCGCCTTGGCCGGCGATTCGACAATGACAAGTTGCATTCAGGCCCCGGTTTGGAAGTCTCTCACGTATACGCGCGAGTCTGTAGGGTAGTGGTGGAGGGCGTCAAGCGCCCTGCGCATCTCGTCTCATGACCGCGACCAGCAAGGCCATGGCCAGCGCCGCCCCGCTCCCCAGCCATATCGCATCCTGCTGGAGCATCGGAAACAGCCATGCGCCGGTCACCGCGCCCACGACGAGCCCCAGCCAGAGCAGCGCATAGCTGCCCCAGCCGGGATAGCGCCGCCCCGTGACTAGTCCGGCCAGGCCAAAGCCGATGCGCACCAGACTGCCGGTCATATAGGTCAGCCCGAGCGGCGCTTCCCCTTCGCGCTCTAACACGGTATTTTCTGCGCCCATCGCCAGCGCCAGCAGGCCTGCAGCCCCAAGTGCCGACTGCCCTACCATGAGCGCCGCCACAGCCAGCAGCATCGCGACGAGGATCAATATGGCGCTGCTTTGCCACCGCCCCGCAATCGCGCCGACGATCGCGCCACCGCCAACACCCGAGACAAAGCACAGGATCAGGATTGCCGCCGCCGTCGCATCACTTCTGTCGCTCGCAATGCCGACGGCCAGCCGCGTCGAATTGCCGCTCATGAACGAGACGAAGAAACCCGATGTCGTCAGGAAGCCGAGCGCATCGACATAGCCTGCCAGAAAGGCCAGGGCGATGGCGAAGCCCTGCATCGGCCGATCGAACCGGATCATCGCGCGCGCCGCCCCCTCATATCAGGCTGACCCGGCCACCCGCCTGCCGTTCCAGCCCGCCCGCCAGCTCCAGTTCCAGCAGCACCGTCTGCACGATAGCGGGCGACAGGCCGGACAGGCGGATGATCTCGTCCACCGCCACCGCGACCGGCCCCAGCAGCGCGATCACTGCCACGCGATCGGCATCGGCGACATCGCTCGACACCGGCTGGCCGATAAAGTCGAAACTGCCCTGCCGCACCATGCGGGGATCAAGCCCGCCGACCGCCTCCAAAATGTCGTCGGCATTCTGCACCAATGTCGCGCCCTCGCGGATCAGCAGGTTGCAGCCCTGCGCGCGCGGGTCGAGCGGCGATCCGGGCACCGCCATCACCTCGCGCCCCGCCTCGGTCGCGAGCCTTGCGGTGATCAGCGACCCGGACTTGGGCGCCGCCTCCACCACCACCGTGCCCAGCGCGAGGCCGGCGATGATCCGGTTTCGCGCCGGAAAATGCCGGGCGAGCGGCTGGGTGCCGGGCGGATGCTCGGTCACCAGCAGGCCACGTTTCGCCACATCTTCCTGCAAGGCGGCATTTTCGGGCGGGAAGCCGATGTCGATGCCGCTCGCGATCACGCCGATCGTGCCGCTGTCGATCGACCCGCGATGCGCTTCGGTATCGATACCGCGGGCCAGGCCGGACACGACCACCGCGCCGCGATCGCCCAGTTGCTGCGCCAATATCCGGGCAAAGCGGCAGGCCGCCGCCGAGGCGTTACGCGCGCCGACCATGGCGATGCAGGGCCGCGCCGCGATGGCGGCATCACCGCGCACGATCAACGCCGGCGGCGCGCCCTCCATCTCGGCCAGCAGCGCGGGATAGTCGGCATCGCCCATCAGCAGATAGCGGGCGCCGATCGTGCGGGTGGCGGCAATCTCCCGCTCGATCGCGGCGGCATCGGCCACCCGCGCCTCGCCCCCGCCGCGCGCGGCGAGCATGGGAATGGCGCGCAGCGCCTCGGCCGCGCTGCCGAAGCGTGCGAGCAACTGGCGGTAGCTGACGGGGCCGATCCGCGGGGATCGGATCAGGCGGAGACGGTCGAACCGCTCCTGCCCGCTCACTCGGTGGCGGCTTTCTGCTTGGAACTACCGACCTTGGGCTCCTCGCCCTTCATCAGCCGGGCGATATTGGCGCGGTGCCGCCACAGCACGATCAGCGCGAGCGCCAGGCTGACCGGCACCAGATCGATCCGGCCAAAGGCGAACATGGCGATCGGCGCGCTGACCGCCGCCGACATACCGCCAACCGACGACCATTTGGTGCCGAACAGCGCGCCCAGCCACACGACCGCAAAGACGATGCCGGCCGGCCAGTACATCGCCGTCACCACGCCCATCATCGTCGCCACGCCCTTGCCACCGGCAAAGCGCAGCCAGACCGGGTAGCAATGGCCGATAAAGGCCATGGCACCCACCATCGGCCCGCCACCATCCACCAGCGCCGCGCCGATCAGCACCGCCGCCGCCCCCTTGAGCAGGTCGAGCAGCAGGGTCGCCGCCGCCAGCCCCTTGCGCCCGGTGCGCAGCACATTGGTCGCGCCGATATTGCCCGACCCGATCTGGCGCAGGTCGCCAGCGCCGGTGAAGCGCGTCAGCAGCAGGCCAAAGGGGATCGAGCCGAGCAGATAGCCCAGCACCAGGACAAAAGCGGGAAGCAGCCAGGGAGGTGTCATGAAATTCGCCGATAAAGCGTTTTCAAAGCACGTGGAACAACTGCTGGCTCCGAAAACGCGGTGCATCAAAAGACCAGAACAGGACAGCCGATGCAATCGGCCGGCCTGTTCTGATTGTTGCGCGCGACCATAGCGTGACAGGCGCGCGGGGCAATGGGCAGTATCGGTTTACCGCACCCGCGCGGGATTGCCGACCACGGTTGCACCGGCCGGCACGTTGCGCGTCACCACGCTGCCCGCACCGATCAGCGCATCGTCGCCGATCGTGACGCCGGGCAGGATGATCGCGCCGCCGCCGATCCACACATTGCGGCCGATATTGATCGGCACGCCCCATTCGATGCCGGTGGCGCGCTCGGCCGGATCGCGCGGATGATCGGCGGTCAATATCTGCACCCCGGTGCCGATCTGCGTGCCGTCGCCGATCGTCACCGGCACCACGTCCAGGATGACGCAGTTGAAGTTCAGGAACACGCCCGCGCCCAGGAAGATGTTGAAACCATAGTCGCAGTGGAAGGGCGGCCGGATTGTCGATCCCGCCCCCAGCGCGCCCAGCCGCTCGCGCAGCAACGCCTCGCGCTCGGGCGGCAGGGTCGCGTTGAAACGCTGCATCCACGCCGCTGCGGCCAGCTGGTCCGCGATGATTTCCGGGTCGCTCGCATGATAGGGCTCACCCGCGATCATCTTCTGCTTCATGCTGGGCTGGGTCATCCTGTTCTCCTTCGATCGGCCCGCGAGGTGGCAGCGACCGGCCCGCTTTGCAAGCACCGGACGTTGACACTCACGCCCCATGTCGCGACACAGGCGCGCATGACGGTCGCACCAGACGCTCCCATCCTTTTCTTCGATTCCGGCGTGGGGGGGCTGTCCATCCTCGCCCCGGCCCGCGCCGCCTTGCCGAACGCCCCGGTCGTCTATGCGGCCGACAGCGCCGGCTTCCCTTACGGCACCAAGAGCGAGGCGGAGATCGCGGCGCGCGTGCCCGCCCTGCTCGGTCGGCTGGTGGAGCGCTATCGCCCGCGCCTTGCCGTCATCGCCTGCAACACCGCCTCGACCATCGCCCTGCCGCATGTCCGCGCCGCGCTCGACATTCCGGTGGTCGGCACCGTCCCGGCGATCAAGCCGGCGGCACTATTGTCCAAAAGCCGGGTGTTCGGCGTTCTGGGCACCAATGCCACCGTGCGCCAGCCCTATGTCGACCGGCTTGCCGCCGAACATGGCGCCGACTGCACCGTGCTGCGCCATGGCAGCGCCGCGCTGGTGCAACTGGCCGAGGCGAAGCTGCGCGGCGAAACGCTCGATCCCGCCATCGCCCGCGACGCTCTGGCGGGGCTTCTCGACCAGCCGGGCGGCGACCGGATGGACATGGTCGTCCTCGCCTGCACCCATTTTCCATTGGTGGAACAGGAGCTTGCCGCCGCCGCGCCGCATCCGATGGGCTTCGTCCATGGCGGCGAAGGGATCGCCCGGCGCATCGCCTTCCTGACCGATGGCCAACCCTGGCCGGACACGCCCTCGCCCGGCATCGCCGTCTTCACCCGCGTCGATGACCAGGTCGAGGCGCTGCGTGACGCGCTTGCCGGCTATGGCCTCGATCGCATCGACGCGCTCTGACCCCAGGGGTAGGCCATTTGTCCAATGGCAAAGCGTTTCGATCACACTGATAGGGAATCTGCGTATCGTTGCGAGCGGTTATCGCTGGCAATGGCAGGCGCGCGCAGGTAAATGCACTCCTCAGGCAGAGGATGGCGCGACCATAGAAGAACCGGCGCGCGAGCAACGGGAAGAACGGCGTAGTGAATTACAAGCATATCTTTTCGCAGGCGATCGACCGGCTCCACAGCGAGGGCCGCTACCGCGTGTTCATCGACATCCTGCGCAACAAGGGCGCGTTCCCCAACGCCCGCTGCTTCCACGGCCATAACGGCCCGAAGCCGATCACCGTCTGGTGCTCGAACGACTATCTCGCCATGGGCCAGCATCCCAAGGTGGTCGCCGCCATGGAGGAAGCGCTCCATGATGTCGGCGCCGGATCGGGCGGCACCCGCAATATCGGCGGAAACACCCATTATCATGTCGATCTGGAGGCGGAACTCGCCGATCTGCATGGCAAGGAGGCGGCTCTGCTCTTCACCTCGGGCTATGTCTCGAACGAAGCGACGCTCTCGACCCTCGCCAAGATCCTGCCGGGCTGCATCATCTTTTCGGACGAGCTGAACCACGCCTCGATGATCGCGGGCATCCGCAATTCGGGCTGCGAAAAGCGCGTCTTCCGTCACAATGATCTCGATCATCTGCGGGAACTTCTCGCCGCCGAGGATCCCGAGGCGCCCAAGCTGATCGCCTTCGAAAGCGTCTATTCGATGGACGGCGACGTCGCGCCGATCGCGGAAATCTGCGACCTGGCCGACGAGTTCAACGCGCTCACCTATCTCGACGAAGTCCATGCCGTAGGCATGTATGGCGCACGTGGTGGCGGCATTTCGGAGCGCGACGATGTCGCCCATCGCCTGACCATCATCGAAGGCACGCTGGGCAAGGCGTTCGGCGTGATGGGCGGCTATATCGCCGCCGACCAGATGATCGTCGACGTGATCCGCAGCTATGCGCCCGGCTTCATCTTCACCACCTCGCTCTCGCCCGTGCTGGTCGCCGGCGTGCTGGCGAGCGTGCGACACCTGAAGGGCTCCAGCGCCGAGCGCGAAGGCCAGCAGGCCTCCGCCGCCAAGCTCAAGCAGCTGATGCGCGACGCCGGCCTGCCGGTGATGAACTCGGTCACCCATATCGTGCCGCTGATGGTGGGCGATCCGGTCAAGGCCAAGCGGATCAGCGACATCCTTCTCGCCGAATATGGCGCCTATGTGCAGCCGATCAACTATCCCACCGTGCCGCGCGGCACCGAACGTCTGCGCTTCACGCCGGGCCCGGCCCATAATGAAGAGATGATGCGCGACCTGGTGTCGGCACTGGTCGAAATCTGGGACCGGCTGGAACTGGAACTGCTGGAACGCCAGGCAGCCTGACCGGACAGGAACGGGGCGGCCGATCGCAGCGCCGCCCTGTCCTATCCGCGCAAAAGCCGCTATGATGAACCGGGTCGGAGCCATCCGCCCTGCCCCCGTCCGCAACAAGATTTCCTACATTGGATATCAAATGTCACAATGTGCAGGAAATGTGCGAAGTTAAGCGCGCCCTTTCCTACAAATCCAACATCACACCCGGATCAGCCCACCCCTGACCGCATAGCCGCGATAGAGCATCCGGACATGGGGAAAGCCGCCCATATCCTGAGCCAGTCGGTTGATCGCGCCGTTGAGTTCGCGCCGGGGCGAGACGTGGAACCGCTCCAGCCAGCCGAACAGCGCCCGTTTCCAGAGCGCTGGCAGTTCATCCTGCTGGCCGAAATCGACGATCTCCAGCTTACCGCCGGGTGCCACGCAGCGCGCCGCCTGGACCAGCGCCATTTCCCATTCGGGGATCATCGACAGCGCATAGCTGATGAACACGCGCTCGAAGCTCGCCCGGCCGAACAGCGCCTGCGGATCGAACCCGCAGGCATCGCCCTGCGCCAGCGTCACCCGATCCGCCATGCCCGCCCTGGCGACCGAGACGCGCGCCGTATCCAGCATCGCATCGCTGATATCGACGCCATAGAGCCGCGCCTTGGGCCAGGCCTTGCCCACCGCAATCAGGTTGCGGCCGGTGCCGCAGCCAATCTCCAGCACAGCACCGCCGGCGGGCGGATCAAGATCGGCGATCAGTCCGTCGCGGCCCAGCAGATAATATTTGCGGGTCAGGTCATAAATGTGCCGCTGGTAGCGATAGACCCCGTCCATCAACTGCCCATGGCCACTCATGCGTCGGTGCCCTTCAGCACATAGAGATGCACGCCGCCATAGATGGCCGAGCGGTCGCGCGCGGTATAGTCGCGCGAGGCTTCGGCGCGATAGTCCCAATGGGCCAGCACATCGTCGGCGACCCGGCCGGGCAGGATGCTCGGTTCGCCGGCGGTGCGGAACAGCACGCGGGCGCCGGGCTTGGCCGTCCGCGTGATCTGCGCCCAGAGCGCGTTCAACTGCTCGTCATCCATCCAGTCCTGCGCATCGAGCAGGATATAGCGGTCGCACGATGCCGCCGGCTGACTGGCCAGGAAGTCGGTGAAGTTGATATGCCGGACATCGACCCGCTCTGCCCTGTCGCGCACCGCGCGATGATTGGCCGCCTGCAGATAGGGCGGCAGCGGCCCTTCGCCGCCTGCATAGCCACGGCCGAAAGCCTGCACGGCGAAATAATTGTCCTGAAGATCGAAGTCGCAGGCCAGTTTCTTGAGCCGCGCCTTCAGCACATTGTCCATCCGGTCGTCGCCCGCCAGCGCCTCGAACTGCGCGGGCGGGATGCCGAGGCCGAACAGCGAGGCCGGCTGGCTGGTCAGCCAGCGGACGAAGCCCTTGTCGAAGATCGGCGCCAGCTCGCGCTCGAAGATCGCCAGTTGCTCCTCGCGGCTCTGCGCGTCCAGCATCCGCTTGGGGTTCACGCCATGCAGCCGGGCGAGCAGATGGGCTGCGCCGATGAAGCGGCCAAGCAGGCCATGCCTGTAGATGCCCCGCGCAAAGCCACCGATGCGGCGGCGACCGGTCATGTCGCGCCCCTCCCAATAACGACGGGTCGCCTCATCCAGATGCGGCGCCACGATCTCGCGATAGGCAGCGATATTCGCCTTGTCGTCCGCCCGCGCGAAGAAGCGGTGGAAGGCGGCATGATCGGGCAGCGTCTGCGCCGCCATCAACTTCAGCCGGTTGAGCGCGATATGGGCGGTGTTGAGGTCGACGGCCGTGATCTTCGCCGGATCGGCGGTGAGATAGGACAGGACATTGCAGCCGCCCGACGCGATCGTCACCACATGGCTGTCGGGCGTGATCGCCAGCGCTTCCATGTCGACCGCCGGGTCTTCCCAGATCTGGGCATAGACCAGGCCACGGAAGGCGAAGGTGAAGGCGCGTTCCAGCAGCCCCTGCTTCGACAGATGGCGGTGACGATGCACCGCATTGGTGACTTTCTTGTGGGCCGATGCGGCCATGGGCGCACTCCTCGCTGCCGGGTCGTTCGGTCGGCCGATAGGGCAAGCGCATGTCGTGCGCATGACCGCCCGATGACGCGACGATGACGGCCCTTGCGGAACCGGGACCGCCCTTCCCATCTTCTGCATCTGATGGCGCACTGGATCGAACCCCACCCCACCGGCATCTATGTCCGCCCCGCCGATGCGTGGATCGATCCGTCGCAACCCCAGGAACGGGCGCTCGTCACCCATGGCCATGCCGACCATGCCCGCGGCGGCCATGGCCATGTCTGGGCCACGCGGGAAACGCTGGCGATCATGGCGTTGCGCTATGGCACGGCCAGCGGCACGGCGGTCGGTTATGGCGAGGAGATCAGGCTGGGCGGCGTCACCATCCGCTATGTCCCCGCCGGCCATGTGCTGGGATCGGCGCAGATCATCCTGGATCATGCCGGCGAGCGCGTGGTAGTGACCGGCGACTACAAGCGCCGCCCCGACCCCACCTGTCTGCCGTTCGAACCGGTCCCTTGCGACATCTTCGTGACCGAGGCGACCTTTGGCTTGCCGGTCTTCCGCCACCCCGACACCGGCAGCGAAATGGACCGGCTGCTCCATGCGCTTCACGCCAATCCCGATCGCTGCGTGCTGGTCGGCGCCTATGCGCTCGGCAAGGCACAGCGGGTGATCTGCGAGTTGCGGGCGCGCGGCCATCATGACCCCATCTATATCCATGGCGCGCTCGAACGCATGTGCGCTCTCTACCAGGATTTCGGCGTCGACATGGGGAAGTTGCGCGGCGCGACTGGCGTGCCGGCCAAGGATATGCGCGGCGCCATCGTGCTGGCGCCGCCCTCCGCGCTCAACGATCGCTGGAGCCGCCGCCTGCCCGACCCGATTGCCGCCATGGCGTCAGGCTGGATGCGGGTGCGCCAGCGCGCCCGGCAGCGTAACGTCGAACTGCCTTTGGTCATTTCCGACCATGCCGACTGGGACGAACTGACCGACACCATCCGCGAAGTCGCGCCCAGCGAAACCTGGATCACCCACGGCCGCGAGGAAGCCCTGCTCCACTGGTGCATGACCCACCAATTTCGCGCCCGCGCGCTTGCGCTGGTGGGCCGCGAGGATGAGGAGGAAGGGTGATGCTGTCTAACCCGTTCGCCCTGAGCCTGTCGAAGGGCCTGGCTGAGCGAAGTCGAAGCCACTTCGCTTCGCTCTGTGCTGGGCTTCGACTTCGCTCAGCCCGAACGGTCATTGGGATTGATCCATGAGGCAATTTTCCCAATTGCTCGACGGTCTCGTCTATACCCGCTCGCGCAACGGCAAGCTGGCGCTGATCGCCGCCTATATGCGCGAAGCCCCCGATCCCGACCGAGGTTGGGCGCTGGCCGCGCTGACCGGCAATCTCGACCTCAAGGCGGTGAAGGCATCGGCCATCGGCGAGATGATCCGCGCCCGCACCGATCCCGTCCTCTTCGAGATGAGCCGCGACTATGTCGGCGACCTGGCCGAGACCGTTGCCCTGCTCTGGCCCCGCCCTGGCAATGAACCGGCCGAACTGGACGACGGCTCGCTCAGCCTGTCGGGCGTCATCGACCGGCTGCACAATATCAGCCGCGCCGCCGCACCGGATGCGCTGGCGCAGATGATGGACCATCTCGACGCATCGGGCCGCTTCGCCCTGCTGAAACTCGCCACCGGGGGCCTCCGCGTCGGCATCTCCGCCCGTCTCGCCAAGACCGGCTTCGCCCAGGCTTTCGGGCTCGACGTCGACGATGTCGAACAGGTGTGGCACGCCCTCGCCTCGCCCTACACCGCCCTGTTCGACTGGGCCGAAGGCCGCAGCGCCCGCCCCGACCCAGAGGGCACGCCCTATTTCCGTCCCTTCATGCTCGCCCATCCGCTGGAAGCCGATAGCGTCGACCTCGCCGATTATGCGGCCGAATGGAAATGGGACGGCATCCGTATCCAGACCGTCGGCACTGGCCGCGAAACGCGCCTTTACAGCCGCGCGGGCGACGACATCACGGGCAGCTTCCCCGAAATCGCGCAGGCCTTCACCGGCCATGCCGTGCTGGACGGCGAATTGCTGGTGAAGGGGGAGTTTCAGGGCGGCGAGGCAGCGAGCTTCAACGCCCTCCAACAGCGTCTCGGCCGCAAGGCGGTGAGCGCGAAGATGATGGCCGACTATCCCGCCTTCGTCCGCCTCTATGATCTGCTGATCGAAGGCGACGACGATCTGCGCGCCCTGCCCTGGACCGACCGCCGCGCGCGCCTCGAAGCCTATATGGCGCAGCTATCGCCCGACCGTTTCGACCTGTCTGCCGTGATCGACGCGCCCGATTTCGAAGCGCTGGCCGACATCCGCGCCGGCGCCCGCGATGCCGCGATCGAGGGCGTCATGCTCAAGCGCCGCGACAGCCCCTATGTCGCCGGGCGCAAGGCTGCGCTCTGGTACAAATGGAAGCGCGATCCGCTGACCGCCGACTGCGTCATGATGTATGCCCAGCGCGGCCATGGCAAACGCTCCTCCTTCTATTCGGATTACACATTCGGCTGCTGGACCGCGGAGGGCGAATTGCTGCCGGTCGGCAAGGCCTATAGCGGGTTCACCGACGAGGAACTGAAATGGCTCGACCGCTTTGTCCGGGGGAATACAGTGAACCGCTTCGGCCCGGTCCGCGAAGTCGAAAAGACACTGGTGCTGGAGGTCGCGTTCGACTCCATCCATGACAGCAGGCGCCACAAGTCCGGCCTCGCCATGCGCTTCCCCCGCATCGCCCGCATCCGCAAGGACAAGCCAGCAGCGGAGGCAGATACGGTCGAGGGATTGAAGCGGCTGGTGAGTTGATCCATAAGGATCAAAAGGAGAACGAGGATGACCTACAGCGGAAGCTGCCATTGCGGCGCCGTCACCTTCACGGTTGATGCCGATCCGCCCAGCGAAGCGATGAGCTGCAACTGTTCCCATTGCAGCCGCAAGGGCTTCGTCCTGACCTTCGTTCCCGTCGATCAGTTCCACCTCGACAGCGGCGCAGAGCAACTGACCGACTATCTCTTCTACAAGCACGCCATCACGCATCAATTCTGCAAGACCTGCGGGACGGAAGCCTTTGCGCTCGGCAAGTCGCCCCAGGGTGAAATGCGCGCGATCAACCTGCGCTGCGTGCCTGCGATCGATATTGGAACACTGACCATCCAGAAGGTTGACGGAGCGCGCTTCTAACTCTGACTTTGCTCTGTCACGCGACGCCCCTATATGGGCGCTTTCGCGCGTCCGGCGCGACCACAGTTATGGAGCAGTTGAATTGAGCAAGGTTCTGGTCATCGGCGCAGGCGGCGTCGGGTCTGTCGCGGTCCACAAGATGGCGATGAACCCTGATATTTTCAGCCACATCACGCTGGCCAGCCGCCGCATCGTCAGTTGCGAGAAGGTCGCCGAATCGGTCAAGAAGCTGGTCGGCATCGATATCGACGTGGCCCAGGTGGATGCCGACAATGTCGAAGAGACCATCGCCCTGATCCAGAAGGTCCAGCCCAAGCTGGTCGTGAACCTGGCGCTGCCCTATCAGGATCTGGCGATCATGGACGCGTGCCTCGCGACCAAGACCGACTATCTCGACACCGCCAATTACGAACCGCGCGACACCGCCAAGTTCGAATATAGCTGGCAGTGGGCCTATCAGGAACGCTTCAAGGAAGCCGGCATCATGGCGCTGCTGGGTTCGGGCTTCGACCCCGGCGTCACCAGCGTCTTCGCCAGCTACATCAAGAAGCATCTGCTCGACACGATCGACACGCTCGACATTCTCGACTGCAATGGCGGCGATCATGGCCAGCATTTCGCCACCAACTTCAATCCGGAAATCAACATCCGCGAAGTGACCGCCCCGTCGCGCCACTGGCTGAACGGCGAATGGGTCGAAGGTCCGGCATTGAGCCACAAGCAGGTGTTCGACTTCGACCAGGTCGGCGAAAAGAACATGTACCTCATGTATCATGAGGAACTGGAAAGCCTCGCCACCCACTATCCCGAAATCAAGCGCATCCGCTTCTGGATGACCTTCGGCGACGCTTATCTCAAGCATCTCGAAGTGCTGCAGAATGTCGGCATGACCCGGATCGATCCGGTCATCTATAATGGCCAGGAAATCATTCCGCTGCAGTTCCTGAAGGCCGTTCTGCCCGAACCGTCGAGCCTGGGTTCGACCACCAAGGGCAAGACCAATATCGGCGACATCGCGACCGGCCAGAAGGATGGTCAGGAAAAGACCGTCTATATCTATCAGGTCTGCGACCATGAGGACGCCTATGCCGAAACCGGCAACCAGGCGGTCAGCTACACCACCGGCGTGCCCGCGATGATCGGCGCCGCCATGATGCTGACCGGCGCCTGGAAGGGCGAAGGCGTGTTCAACATCGAGCAGTTCGATCCCGATCCCTTCATGGACATGCTGAACAAGCATGGCCTGCCCTGGCAGGTGAAGGAACTGGACGCGCCGCTGGCCTTCTAAGCTTCGGTTGTAGCAGAAACCTGGTCATTCCCGCGAAAGCGGGAACCCATCTCCGGACTTGGCGTCTGGAGATGGGGTGGGAGATGGATCCCCGCCTGCGCGGGGATGACGGAGTGGGCTGGAATGCGAAACCCCATGTGGGCCGTTCTGGCCCTTTCTCTATTGGTTCCTGCGGCATCGGCGCAGCAGCCCCCCGATCCCTATGCCCCGGCCAAGGCCATCGTCGCCGACGTCAACCGCATTGTGACGCCGAACGGCGTGCAGGAAAGTCTCGTCGTGACCTTGGGTGGCGCGCGGCAGGCGATCAATGTGCGCGGCGCCGATCGGGCCAACCCGATCCTCCTCTACGTCCATGGCGGCCCCGGCGCGGTGGAAATGCCTTTCGCCTGGTCGTTCCAGCGGCCATGGGAGGATTTCTTCACGGTCGTCCAGTGGGATCAGCGCGGCGCGGGCAAAAGCTATGCGCTGAACGATCCCAAGGCGATCGCGCCGACCATGACGCTGGATCGCTATCGTGACGATGCGATCGAACTGATCGACTATCTCAAGGCCCGCTATGGCAAGCGCAAGGTCTTCCTGCTCGGCCATAGCTGGGGCTCGGCGGTGGGCCTATCGGTCGCGATCAAGCGGCCCGACCTGCTCTATGCCTATATCGGCATGGGCCAGGCGATCGACTTCCGCGCCGGCGAACGCATGGGCATGGACTGGACCATCGCGCAGGCAAGGAAGGCCGGCAACACCGATGCCGTGAAGGCGATAGAGGCGCTCGCCCCCTATCCCGACAGCGGGCCGTTCACGATCGACAAGGCGGATGGCTGGCGCCGCTACGCCATTCCCTATGGCTCGCTGATGGCCGACCGGCCCGACCCGACGCTATATTTCCAGACGCCGCGCCTGTCGCCCGACTATACGCCCGAAGACCGCAAGGCCTGGGGCGCAGGCAGCGAATTTTCGACCACGACCCTGTGGCCGCGGGTTGCCGATGTCAGCTTCGCCAAGGTCCACGAGATGAAGCTACCGGTCATCATGCTGCTCGGCCGCATCGACTATACCGTGCCTTCGCCGCTCGCCGCGCAGTGGATGGACCGGTTGAAAGCCCCCGCCAAGAAGACCATCTGGTTCGAGCATTCGGCCCATATGCCGATGGTCGAGGAACCCGGCCTGGTCCTCAAGGCCCTGATCAACGATGTCCGCCCGCTGGCGGATCAGGAGTAATATTTCATGGAAACCAAGGCCGGCGATCCCGCCGCTTTCGCCCATTTCGACCTGTACCGCGTCCCCTCGCCCGCCTTCGTCGTCGATGAGGCTGCTGTGCGGCGCAACCTGTCGGTGCTGCGCGATATCGGTGACCGCGCCGGCATCAAGGTGCTGGGCGCGCTCAAGGCCTTCTCCATGTGGTCGCTGGGCGGCGTGCTGGGCGAATATCTCGACGGCGTCTGCGCCTCGGGCATCTATGAGGCTCGCCTTGGCCGCGAGGAATATCAGGGCGAGGTCGCAACCTATTGCGCTGCCTACAAGCCCGACGATCTCGCCGAAATCCTCAAGATTTCCGACCATGTGATCTTCAACAGCCCCGGCCAGTTCGCCCGGATGAAGCCGGTGATTGACGCCGCCCGCGCGGGAGGCCGCATCTTCGACATCGGTCTGCGCATCAACCCCCTCCACCCGGAGGGCGAGGTGCCCAAATATGACCCCTCGCAGCCGCACAGCCGCCTGGGCTTCCCGGTCAATCAGTTGCGCGCAGAGCATCTGGACGGGGTGGACGGCCTCCACGTCCATAATCTGTGCGAACAGGATTTCCTGCCGCTCCAGCGCACCTGGGCGGCGATCGAGCCGTTCGTCATGCCCCATGTGGCCGGCCTCAAATGGCTGAACTTCGGCGGTGGCCACCATGTCACCCGCGCCGACTACCAGATCGACGACCTCATCGCCTTCCTTCAGGCGATCAAGGCGCAGACGGGCCTTGAACTCTATATCGAGCCGGGCGAGGCGATGGCGCTCGATGCCGGCATCCTGGTCGGCGAGATCCTGGACGTGATCGACAATGGCATGCCCGTCGCGATCACCGACATCAGCGCCACCTGCCACATGCCCGACGTGATCGAGGCACCCTATCGCCCCGCCATGCTGCATGAGCAGGACGAAGGCCCGGTCACGCGCCTGGGCGGTCCATCCTGCCTGGCGGGCGATATCATCGGCGATTATCGGGTGCCCGGCGGCGCAGAACCGGGTGCGCGCATCGCCTTCCTGGACCAGGCCCATTATTCGATGGTGAAGACCAACACCTTCAACGGTGTGCCGCTGCCTGCCATCTGGCTGTGGAATTCCGAGAGCAATGAACTCCGGGAAATCCGCAGCTTTTCCTATGCGGATTTCAAGAGCCGCCTGTCCTGATTCCATTCCTGATTTTGCCCGGCCGGGCGTGTGAATTTCCACGTTAATTCCGTGGAAACTATCTTTCGTCCGGCCGAAATATCTTGTCTTTTCAACGACCCATCCAGCATGACGCACGTTTCATAGCGGACCACGCAACAAAATTTTCATATGCGCTTTACAGGGGGGACCCCACCGCATATATCGGCCGCTCGCTGCCCCATGGGACTTCCACCGCAAGGCAGCTTTTTCGCCCTGAACTACACTGGAGGTCCCTTGAGTTGCACAAGCATCATAGCGCGCTGGGGGTAGCGACCGCCCTCACACCGGCAGCACCGGTAACGCTGATCCGTCCCGAAGCCGCAGCTCGGGCCGCCCGTTTCTTCACTGAGAAGTTTCCGGGTCGCTCGCTCTATGCAGTCAAGGCGAATCCGTCTCCTGATCTGATCCGTACGCTTTTCGATTCGGGCATCACGCATTTCGACGTGGCCTCGATTGCCGAAGTGCGTCTCGTTGCCGAAACGCTCGAAGGCAAGGCCAAGCTCTGCTTCATGCACCCGGTCAAGGCCGAGGAAGCGATCGCGGAAGCGTACCATGTCCATGGCGTGCGCACCTTCTCGCTCGACACGATCGACGAGTTGGAAAAGATCATGCGCGCCACCGGTGATGCGACCGATCTGGAGCTGTGCGTGCGCCTGCGCGTTTCGTCCGAACATTCGGAACTCAGCCTGGCGTCGAAGTTCGGCGCGGAGCTGGGCGAGACCCGCGAGCTGCTGATGGCAACCCGTCAGGCCGCCGATGCGCTGGGCATCTGCTTCCATGTCGGCAGCCAGGCGATGAGCCCCCAGGCCTATAGCGATGCGATAGAGCGCGTGCGCGCCGCGATCGTCGACGCGGCCGTCACGGTCGACATCATCGATGTCGGCGGCGGCTTCCCGTCCATCTATCCGGGCATGGAGCCGGTCGCGCTCGAAAATTATTTCGAAGCCATTCATCGCGGCTTTGAAAGCCTGCCGGTGAGCTACTCGTCGGAACTGTGGTGCGAACCCGGCCGCGCGCTGTCGGCGGAATATAGCTCGATCATCGTGCGCGTCGAACGCCGCCGCGGTCAGGAACTCTACATCAACGACGGCGCCTATGGCGCGCTGTTCGATGCCGCGCATATCGGCTGGCGCTTCCCCGTCGCCCTGCTGCGCGAGGATGAGAGCGAGGAAGAACTGGAAGGCTTCTCCTTCTACGGCCCGACCTGCGACGACATGGACCATATGGTCGGCCCGTTCATGCTCCCGGCGGATGTGAAGGTCGGCGACTATATCGAGATCGGCATGCTTGGCGCCTATGGCGCGGCAATGCGCACCGGCTTCAACGGCTTTACGTCGGAATCGACGATCGAAGTGTCGGACGAGCCGATGGCTAGCCTCTATGCCGAAACGCTGCCGGCCCGTCGTCGCGCAACTGTCATCAAGCTCGGTTAAGACGGGTACCGCTCCCCTTTAGGAGAGGATGCCCGTCCAACGGCCCGCATAGGCCGAGGATCGAACGAAAGACTATATCCCTCGCTGCCGCCCCCTCGCAGCGAGGGATTTTCTTTGGGGCATTTGTGCCCCTCCACGACGGTGTGAACTTCGCAGAAAATCGCTCAGGGGCGCCGGAAAATCCCGACCAGCTCGACATGGGTCGACCAGCGGAACTGGCCGACCGGCATGACGCTGTCGAGCACATAGCCACCCGCCACCAGATGCGCGGCATCGCGGGCGAAGCTGCCCGGATTGCACGAGACATAGGCGATCAGCGGCACGGTCGACTGCGCCAGTTGCATCGCCTGTTCGCGCGCGCCCGCCCGCGGCGGATCGATCACCACGGCGGCGAAGCGGTTCAGCTCTTCGGGCGTCAATGGCCGGCGGAAAAGGTCGCGATGATCCGCCACCATGCGCCGCTGCGCGCGATGGCCGGCGAGCTTGAGCGACAGCACCAGATCGCGCGCACCCTCCGCCGCATAGACCGGCCGATTGGCGCCGATCGCCAGTGCAAAGGTGCCAAGGCCGCAGAACAGGTCGGCGACAGCGCCGGTCGCGGGCAACACATCCTGCACTGCCTTGACCAGCACCGCCTCGCCATCGGGCGTCGCCTGCAGGAAGGAATAGGGCGGGAAGCCCACCGCCACGCCACCAAAGCTAACGGTCACCGGTTCCGGCTCCCAACGGGTTTCCGGGCCATCACCCTGATCGATCGTCAGCCGTGCCAGAGCGTGCGCGCGCGCGAAATCGCCGATGGCCTCGTCCGCCGCCAGCCCCTCGACCTTCACGCCTTCCAGCAGCATGTCGACGCCCTGGTCGGTCAGCGACATGCGCACATGCGCGGCGCGCTTGTCGGGTAGGCAGGTCAACAGCATCGTCCGCAGCGGCGCGATCAGTGCAAGCAGGCGCGGATCCAGTATCTCGCACATCGTCAGGTCGACCAGAACATGGCTGCCCTGCTCGGCAAAGCCGATGGTGATCCGCTTGCCCTGCCGCGCGGCACGCAGCGAGGCACGGCGACGCGTGCGCGGCGGCGAGACATGGGCCGGCAGCACCGTCTGCGGCACCACGCCCTGCCCGGCCAGCGCGCCGGTCACGCGGGCACTGACGAAATCAGCCAGGCTCGGCTCGTCGATCTGCTGCAGTTCGCAGCCACCGCATCCGGGAAAATGGATGCAGGGCGCGTCGACATGGTGCGGGCCGGCGATGATGCTGCCGTCGGCAGCGATCCGGTCGCCCGGTGCTACCAGTGCGAAATGCCGCCCATCGGCGGTGACGCCATCGCCCTTGGCGGCGATGCGGAGGATGAGATCATTATCTTGGGTCACAGCCGCGAGCCGATAGCGGCTGGAAGCGCGGCAAGCAAATCATCCGCGACAAAAGCCGGGCCAGCCCGGCGCGCAGCCTCCCCATGCAACCACACCGCCTCGCACGCTGCGCGAAATGGATCGCCGGTCACGGCCAGTCGCCCGGCGGCAAGGCCAGCCAGCACATCGCCCGTTCCGGCGGTCGACAACCAGGTCGAAGCACTCCGCGCCACGGCTACCCGGCCATCCGGCGCGGTGATCACGCTGTCCGCACCCTTGTAGACCATGACCGACCTCGCCATGCGCGCGCCGGCCAGGGCCCGATCGATCTTGCTGCCCGGCAGATCGCCGAAAAGCCGGACGAACTCGCCCTCATGCGGGGTCAGGATCGATCCGGTCGGGACATGGGTAGCCGCCCTTCCTGCGAGCAAGGTGAGCGCGTCGGCGTCCAGCACCAGCGGCCGTCCGCATGCCAGCGCTGCATCAAGCCGCACCTGTGCCCCATCCTCCCGGCCCAATCCCGGACCGACCAGCACGGACGCCAGCCGAGCGTCGGAAAGAGCATCGCTGAGGACAGTTTCATCCTCAATCTGCTGATGAACGATGGCATGTGGCCCGGCCTCACGAGGCGAAGCGTCATAGCGCCTCACCATGCCTGCACCGGAATGGGCCGCTGCGGCTGCCGCCAGCGCCGCCGCACCCGGCATAATACCGCCGACAACGCCGACCAGACCTCGGCTATATTTATGCGCAGCGGCAACAGGCGCGCGAAGCCGCGGCGGTGCAAGCACATGCATGTCCTGCGGCATGGTCAGGCCGATGTCCGCCCTCACCAGCTTCCCCATGAGGCTGGCCGCCGGCTGCAACAGATGCGCGGGCTTGAACGCGCCCAATGCGATCGTCACGTCGAACTTCGGCACTGCCGACAATAGCTGGCCGTCATCCGTCCCCACGCCGCTCGGCAGGTCTATCGCATAGCTGTGATTGGCATGCGCCACCAATGCGCCCAAGCGTTCCGCTACCGCCGCATCCAGGCCACGCGTCAGCCCCGTGCCGAACAGCGCGTCGACCAGTTGTGCCGCCGGCGCTGCATCGGCCAGCGACTCTACCGGGCCGTCCCACAATGCCCTGGCCCGCAGGGCGGATGCAGTGCGACTGTCACCCAGGGAGGCAACCCGCACCGGCACACCCAGTTCGCGCAATATATGCGCAATAACAAAGCCATCACCGCCATTATTGCCAGGACCACAGAGGATCAGCGCGTCCCGTCGATGCCCGGCACGCCAGATGATCTGCGCCGCCGCCGCACCGGCTCGTTCCATCAGTTCATAGGGATCGACGCCAGCATCAAACGCCGCCTGCTCGGCCGCACGCATGGCTGCTGCCGTCAATATCGGGTCGGGCGCCATCAATTCGGCTTGGCTGCGACGGTAGCGGGCAGCCGATAGTGGTCCTCACCGATCGTTACTTCGACCACCCCCTTGTCGATGATGGTGAGCTTTGCGTCCTCGGCGCCATCGGCCGAAACCAGGCCACGCCCGTCCCGCACGATCCTTAGCCGCCGAAACCCGCCGTCGGGATGACGCAGGGTCAGCATGTCGCCGTCGCGTTCGACGCCGCACGCCCGCGACCAATCGCCCTTGCCGATCGCGCAGTCGATCAGGCTGTCGTCAGCGGCGATCGCCCCGCTCCCGCCGCCCTTGCCGTCACATCCCGCCAAGGCCAGCCCCGCCAGCAATAATGCGCCAGACAATCGCAGCCCCATCAGAATATCCCCTTTCGACATCCCTATAACCCGGCGCGCCAGGCCCGACCATCAACTCAGTCGGTTACGGCACTCCAGCACGATCGGTCCGAGCAGATCGGCAAAGCGGCGCTGCCCCGCAGCATCGTCAACCAGATCCTGCCGCATCTCGATCCCCAGATAGGGAATGCCATTGGCTTCCGCATGGCGGTTCATGGTCGCGTTGAGCAATTGCCCCGAATAGGGCAGTTGGTCACCGACATTCAGCCCCGCCGCCTCCAGCATCGGAATGGCGATCCGCGCCGCCCGATCATCCTGATTATAGAGAATGCCGATATCCCAAGGCCGCTGCTGCGCCGGATCGCTCGTCAGGCGCGGCGTGAAGCTATGTACGGACAGGATGAAGGGTGACGTCATGCCGTCGAGCATGGCCGCCACCTGCTGATGATAGGGATGATGGAAGCGGCGCATCCGTTCGGCCAGATCGGCGTCGCGGTTGCCCGGAATGGCATGGCCGTCACTCATCACCGGCAGCAGGCCGGGCGCATCCTCTTCGCGATTGAGGTCGATGACCAGGCGGGAGATGCCGGCCAGGATCGCCGAGCAGTTCAGTTGCGCCGCGAGCAACTGGCTGACCTCCGCCACGCCGATATCGATCGCGATATGTTCGCGAAGCAGCGCCGGATCGATGCCCAGGTCGATATCGTCGGGGACATGGGCCGAGGCATGATCGACGATGATCAGCAGGTCGAGATCGCCCTCGCGCACGGTGATGAAGGCTTCGCTCATGATGTCCTGATCCTCGTTTCCATCACCCACCAATCCGGACGATCGCGGCGGAGGGCCGTCGCGGCCTGCACCATGGCCTGCCCGTCATCGAACAGCGCAAAACAGGTCGCGCCCGATCCGGACATACGCACCAGCCGGGGCCTTTGCGCCTGCAACGCCTCCAGCACATCACCGATCACCGGCGCCAACAGCCGGGCCGGCGCCTCCAGATCATTGCGGCCGGAACGCGCAAGCCCGTCAATATCCAGCGCGTCGAGCGGGCCGCGATCGATCCTGTCCCAGCCGGCAAAGACCGATGCCGTCGACACGCCAACCCGCGGATTGACCAGCAGCATCGGCCGGCCCGACAGGTCGTCCAGCGCCTGCGCCTCCAGCAGCTCGCCACGGCCGCGCACCAGTTGCGTCGTACTGGCTAAGCAGGCCGGCACGTCCGAACCGAGCAACAGGGATAATTGTTGTGATACAACGTCTTCCAAGGTGATATTCCAGAGACGCATCAGCAGGCGCAGCGTCGCAGCCGCATCCGCCGAGCCGCCACCGATGCCCGACGCAACCGGCAGTCGCTTGTCGAGCCGAATATCGGCGCCGGCCGTTATACCGGTGGTCGCCTGAAGACTTCTCGCCGCGCGCATCACCAGATTGTCATCGTCGCCGCTCAGGCCGGCACCACAAGGGCCTTCCACGGCGAGCGTGATGACGCCGTCGTCGCGCTGCCGGGCATGGAGAATATCCCCATCCTCGGCAAAGACGAACAGGCTTTCCAGCGCATGATAGCCATCCGCGCGGCGCTCGCGCACATGCAAGGCCAGATTGACCTTTGCATATGCAGTTTCAGTTAGTTGTTCAGATATATTCACAGGATTTCGATGCAATCTCAGGGCGCTGCATATTCGGGTTTCAACCCTTCGCGGGCCTTGGCGTCAAGCCGATTGGCGACATCCCCCTCCGCGAAGACCGCCGCTGCGCGCCAGGCGTAGCGGGCTTCGTAGCGACGGCCAGCGGTCCACAGTGCGTCGCCCAGATGTTCGTTGATCGTGGCATCGCCGGGCGCCCCGGCTGCGGCGCGTTCCAGCACCGGGACTGCGCCCTTGACGTCCCCGGTCACGAACTTGGCCCAGCCGAGCGAGTCCGTGATCGACGCATCCTGCGGCTTGAGCGCACTCGCCTTTTTCAGCAAATCCAGTGCAGCATCGACATTCTGCCGCCGTTCGATCTGGGCATAGCCGAGATAATTGAGGATGACCGGTTCATTCGGGGCCATGATGGCCGCCTTTTCCAGCACCGCGCGGGCTTCGCCCCACCGTTTACCCTGCTCCAGCGCGCTACCTTCAAACAGCAGCAATGCCCAAGGCAGGCTGTCAGCCGAATAGCCTGCCTGCGCACGATGGAAAGCCGACGCAGCGCCGTCAAAATCTCCCGAATCCGCCAACAATCGTCCAAGTCTTACAAGACGTTCCGGCTCGGCATTGGGAGCCGAAGCCAGGCTTTGTGCCAGTGCAATCGCGCCATCGCGATCCCCCGAGGCCGCCAGTGCCTCGACCAGTTCCGCCTGGGCGAGCGCGCCATACCAGCCAGTGACTGGCAGCTTGCGCGCTTCCGCCGCCGCATAATTGGCGAGATCACCCGCCACCAGCAGTTTCGCCGCCACCAGATGCGGCTCGGCAGCGGCCGGATCGGCAAAGGTCGCGATCCGCGCCAGGCGAATACCCAGCGCCGTGCCTGTTTCATCGGACGCGATGTCGACCGCGAGGCGGGCCAACAATTGGGCAAAGCCCTGCCTGGGCGTGAAGGGCGCGGCAATCGCTCCCGGCACCTTGCCGCGGCCAACGTCCGCACGGGCCTTGGCGAAGCTCGCCTCATCGGCGGGCAGCAAGGCCAGGGCATCCGCCTTCGCCCGGCGCCCGGCCAGTTGCGCGGCGAAGGTCAGGCGCAGCGCTTCGTCATCCGTCACGCGTAAGGCCAAGGCACGGCGCATCGCGCCAATCGCCTCTTCCTTGTCGCCCCGCGCCATGGCCTGCAACGCCAGATGTTCGTCAAGATAGCGGGCGCCCAGCGCCCCGAACTTGTCCTTGCCGTCGATGACGGGCGCCACATAGCGGCGCTGGCCCAGCGATATCCAGCTCTGCACGATCGGGGCGAGGAAGGAGAAATTGCCCTCCTCCACCAGTCGGTCGGTGAAGGTCTGCGCCGCCGCCCAATCCTTGCGCCCCAATGCGTCGCAAATCCGCAGCAAGGTGCCGTCGCGCGGCAGCATGCCGCCCTCGTCCAGCAACGCGGCCGATTGCAGCGCCAGCGGCATGTCGCCGCTTTCCAATGCCTGGACATAGGAACGGCGGGCAATGGCAAGGCTGGTCGGATCGCCGGCGAGGGCGACACGATAGCTGTCGACCGCAACGCCCAGTGCACCTTCGCCATCGGCAAGGCGCGCGCGGGCATAGGCATGCAAGGCCATATCGGGATCAACCGATGCGCCGGCCGCAGCCGGCAGCATCAGCAACAGTCCTGGAATCAGGCCCTTACATGTTCGGATAATTCGGTCCTCCACCGCCCTCGGGCACGACCCAGTTGATATTCTGGGTCGGGTCCTTGATGTCGCATGTCTTGCAGTGGACGCAATTCTGCGCGTTGATCTGGAAGCGAGGCTCCCCTTCATCCAGACCGACCACCTCATAGACACCGGCAGGACAATAACGCTGAGCCGGCTCGTCATAAAGGGGCAGATTGTAGGAAATCGGGACCGACGGATCCTTCAACTGCAGATGGACCGGCTGGTCCTCCTCATGATTGGTGTTCGACAGGAAAACCGAGGACAGACGGTCGAAGCTGATAACGCCATCGGGCTTGGGATAGGCGATCTTCTCGCACTGGTCCTTGCGCCACAATTTCTCGCAATCGGGCTTGTGCTTCATGGTGAAAGGCAGGCCGATCTTGAGCGTGCGCATCCACATGTCGATGCCCGCCAGCAGCGTGCCGATGGTGTTGCCGAACTTGGCCAGCAGCGGCTCGGCATTCTTCACCAGCTTCAGTTCGTCCGCGATCCAGCTGGAACGCAGGCGATCCTCATAATCGTGCAGCACGTCGCGCGCCCGCTCGCCCTGGATCGCCTCGAACGCGGCCTCGGCCGCCAGCATGCCCGACTTCATGGCGGTATGGCTGCCCTTGATGCGCGGCACATTGACGAATCCGGCCGAGCAACCGATCAGAGCACCGCCGGGGAAGACCAGCTTGGGGATCGACTGCCAGCCGCCCTCGTTGATCGCGCGCGCGCCATAGGAAACGCGGCGACCGCCCTCCAGGAACTTGCGGATTTCCGGATGCTGCTTCCAGCGCTGGAATTCCTCGAACGGATAGAGATGCGGGTTGCGATAGCCCAGGCCCACGACGAAGCCGAGCGCAACCTGGCCATTGGCCTGATGGTATAGAAAACCGCCGCCATATGCGTCAGTTAGCGGCCATCCCTGCGTATGGATGACAAGGCCCGGCTGATGCTTGGCGGGATCGATGTCCCACAATTCCTTCATCCCCAGACCATAGACCTGCGGCTCGCAATCGGCCTCCAGGTCGAACTGGCGCTTGAGGATCTTGGTCAGGTGGCCGCGCGCGCCCTCCGCAAAGAAAGTATATTTGGCGTGCAGTTCCAGGCCCGGCTGATAGTCCGCCTTGCGCTCGCCATCACGGGCAATGCCCATGTCGCCGGTCGCGACGCCCTTCACGCTGCCATCCTCATTGTAGAGGATTTCGGCAGCGGCGAAGCCGGGGAAGATTTCGACGCCAAGACCTTCGGCCTGCTCCGCAAGCCACCGGCACAAATTGCCCAGCGATCCGGTATAGGTGCCCTTATTGTGCATCCAGCCCGGCGTCATGATGTGCGGTATCGCCATCTTGCCGGCCTTGGTCAGCATCCAGTGCTGATTGTCGGTCACCGGAACGTCGGCCATCGGGCAGCCCTGCTCCTTCCAGTCGGGGATCAGTTCATCCAGCGCCCTGGGATCGACCACCGCGCCCGACAGGATATGGGCGCCGATTTCCGACCCCTTTTCCAGCACGCAGACGGCCAGTTCCTGCCCGGCGGCATTGGCCAATTGCTTCAGCCGGATCGCTGCAGACAGGCCAGCCGGTCCCCCACCGACGATGACGATGTCATAGGGCATCGAATCCCGTTCGCTCATAATCCCTCCATAAAGGCGCCCGCCAGCACATGTCCGGCCATCCGGTCGCCTTATTACTCCAACGTTTTGACATTCCACGCGATGAAGATTCTTGACCCTCGCGTCAACCTCTGGCCCAAGGGCATCGTGATGCGGGGATTAGAGCGGGACTTTGGAGCCGCAGCGCCTGACGCCTATCTGGCGTGGTGGTCGCTGGCGGGGGTGGACGGCGCCGTAGCGGAAGCACCAGTCAACTGGTTGCGGCCGCAGCCGACGCGCGCCCAGCTGGCCGAGCAGGCTGCGAAGGCCTTTGCTCCGCCGCCGCCCGAAAAACCCAAGACGCTCGACGCCTATCTCGAATGGCTTGCCAGTGATTCGGCCCAGCCCGAACGCAAATGGCCCGGCACCCCGATCCTGCCGACCGGCCCGGCCGAAGCATCGCTGATGGTCATCACCGACATGCCTGACATGGCAGATGCCGGCGCGGGCCATTTGTTCGCCGATCGCGCGGGCGCTCTGTTCGATGCCATGATGCGGGCCATTGGCCTGCGCCGTGACGATATCTGCCTGGCCTCGCTGTTCACCGTCCGCCCCGCCGGCGGCATGGTGGAGGCCAGCGATCTGGCCCATGTCGCCGATCGCATCAGGCTCCATGTCCATCTCGCTGCGCCGCGCCGCCTGCTCCTGCTGGGCGATCGGACGGCCCGTGCGCTGCTTCCGACCGATGGCGCCGACCGGCCCGCCGGTTTACGCCCCTTTAACCATGATGGCGGCACTGTGCCCGCCATTGCCACATTCCATCCGCGCCTGCTGCTCAGCCAGCCCGCGGCCAAGGCGGAATGCTGGCGCGCCCTGCAAAGCCTGATTGAGGAAGATCGCCCGTGATTCGCGTTGCAACCCGCATTTCCAGCCTTGCCCTGCTCAGCATGAGCGCGGCGCTGGCGATCCCGGCCGGCGCCAAGGCGGCCGAAACCCTCCCCACCTTGCCGACCAGTTCCACCGCCGGAACGCCGCTGCAGCTATCCGATGGCGACAAGGCGCGCTACAACGCCATCTTCGCTGCCCTGCGCGACCAGAAATGGTCGGATGCCAAGGCGATGATCCTGGCACTTGACCCGCAGGATGCGGTCCGCCCGCTCGCCCTGTCGGAACTTTATCTTGCCAAGGGATCGCCGCGCGTCGAGCTGTTCGATCTGCTCGACCTCGTCAACAAGGCAGCCTGGCTGCCCAAGGCCGACCAGCTTTCCCGTTTGGCGCAGAAGCGCGGCGCGACCATCCTGCCCGATCTGCCGCAGGTCCAGAAGCTGGTATGGCTCGGCTCGGCACCCCGCCGCCAATATGTCAGCGGCAGCAAGACGGACGTGCTGGCCCAGAGCCTGTCGGCCCAGATCCTGACCTTCATCAAGAATGACGATCCGGCCGGCGCGGAAGGGCTGCTTGCCGCCGGCGAAGCGGGGCTGACGCCCGAAGGCCTGACCGAGGTGCGCCAGCGTGTTGCCTGGGCCTATTATATCGAAAGCGACGATCTCAACGCGCGCCGCATGGCCGCTCGCGCGCTCGAAACCCGTACCGGTGGGGACTGGACCGTGCAGGCCCACTGGACGACGGGCCTTGCCGCCTGGCGCCAGAGTGACTGCCGCGCTGCCGCTCCAGCCTTCGCCAATGTCGCCGCGCTGGCGGGCGACGCGGACATGCGGGCAGCCGGCGCCTATTGGGCATCGCGCGCCTATATGGTCTGCGGCGAGGCCGAGAAGGTCGAGAATATGCTGAAGCTCGCGGCCCGGTCCGACGAGACCTTCTATGGCCTGCTCGCCCGCGAAAGCCTGGGCATGCCGCTGGGCGGCGCGACCATGAACGCGCGTTTCAGCGACAATGACTGGCGCCAGCTCAAGGACAGCCCCAATGTCCGCAGCGCGATCGCGCTGGCCGATATTGGCGAGAATGGCCGCGCCGACGAGATTTTGCGCTATCAGGCGAAGCTGGGCGGCACCGCCCAATATGATGCGCTGCTGCGGCTCGCCAGCGCGCTCAACCTGCCCGCAACTCAGCTCTGGCTCGCCCATAATGGCCCGGCCGGCAAGCAACCCGACAGTTTCGCCCGCTTCCCGGCGCCGGCCTGGCGACCGGACGGCGGCTGGCGCGTCGACCCGTCGCTGATCTACGCCCATACGCTGCAGGAATCCGGCTTCCGTTCGGACGTCGTCTCCAGCGCCGGCGCCCGCGGCCTGATGCAGGTGCGCCCCGGAACCGCCGGCGATGTCGGCCTGTCGAACGCATCGCAATTGTTCGTGCCGTCCACCAACATGGAATATGGCCAGCGCTATCTGGAATCGCTGCGCGACATGAGCGCGACCGGCGGCCTGCTGCCCAAGGTGATGGCCGCCTATAATGCCGGCCCGCTGCCGGTCGAACGCTGGAACAGCGAGGTGAAGGACAAGGGCGATCCGCTGCTGTTCATCGAGTCCCTGCCCTATTATGAAACCCGCGCCTATGTGAACATCGTCATGCGCAACTATTGGATGTACCAGATCCAGGCAAAGGGCGAGGCGGATTGCCTGACCGGTATGGCGCAGGGCATGTGGCCAACCTTCCCCAATGCCAAGGGCGTCAAGCTGGTGCGCCTCAGCAAGGCCGATGGCCGGGCGATGATCGCCGGCGGATCGGACTGATGCCGATCGATGAGGGCCGGACCTTCCTGCCCGTCCGCATCGCCGTCCTGACCGTTTCCGACACCCGCACCTTGGCCGATGACCGGTCCGGCGACACGCTGGTCGATCGCCTGACCGGCGCGGGCCATATCCTGGCCGACCGACTGATCGTCACCGATGATCGCAGTGCCATCATCGCACGCCTTCACGCCTGGATCGACGATCCACAAGTCGATGTGATCCTGACCACTGGCGGTACCGGCGTCACCGGCCGCGACGTCACGCCCGAGGCACTGGCCCAGGTGCAGGACAAGGAAATTCCCGGTTTCGGCGAACTGTTTCGGTGGCTCAGCTATCAGTCGATCGGCACCTCGACCATCCAGTCTCGCGCCACCGCCTGCGTCGCGCGCGGCACCTATATCTTCGCGCTGCCCGGCTCGACCGGCGCCGTGCGGGATGCATGGGACGGCATTCTCGCCAGCCAACTCGACAGCCGGTTTCGCCCCTGCAATTTCGTCGAGCTGATGCCGCGTCTTATCGAGCGCTAAACGCTCTCACTTCTTGAGCGTGGGCGCCGGGTTCTCCTTGAAGAATTTGCTGAGTTCGCCGAGCATCACTGACCACCAGTCGACCACGTCGGCGAAATTCTCCTGGTTGAGACCGCCGATCGTGCTGACGTCATAGGACACGTCCAGCGTCTTGTCGTCGGCCAGCGACATCTGGATGAAGCGCTTGGACTGGTTCCACTTGTTCGCCAGTTCGACCGTGTTGCCGCCATCATCCGCGAAATTGATACCGAACTGCAACGAGTTGCAGTCCTTCATCTCTTCGCAGCCATAGAAATAGATGGTGAAATTATAGCCGCTAGCAGCGCTCTCGATCATCGGATTGCCGGTCGACTTGCTCTTCGTCAGCGCCGCCTTGTAACCTGCCGCCTGCAACGCTTCGACCACCGACTGGGGCCGGCTGGCGCAGACCATATTTGCGGCACAATCCGTCGTCGGCGTCGCGGCATCGGCCGCGCCTGCCATCATCATCAGAGCCGGAACAAGCCACCAGGCACGCATGATATTTCCCCCTGCTTTCAAGGGGACAGCCATGACGCGTCGGAAGCGACCTTGTCAATAAGTTCCTGATATGTTCTTATTTCAAAATGGCAAACATCACCGGACGCGGCGCAACGCACAACCAGGCCAGCAGCCGGTTCAACCTGGCCGCGCGCGAGGCGGACGGCGACTGGCTCGACGCGGTGGAGGCGATCGACGGACCGGCCCAGAAACTGCGCACTAGCGTGTCGCTGATTACGCCGCGCACGATCATCTCGCGCAACGCGTCGCCCGACATCGCCTTCTCCCAGTCGATCAACGCCTATGCCGGCTGCGAGCATGGCTGCATCTATTGCTTTGCCCGGCCGACCCATGCCTATCATGACCTGTCGCCAGGCCTGGATTTCGAGACGCGGCTGTTCGCCAAGCCGGATGCAGCGACATTGCTGCGCAAGGAATTGTCGCACCGGAACTATAGCGTCTCGCCGATCGCCATGGGCACGAATACCGATCCCTATCAGCCGATCGAGAAGGATTGGGGGATCACCCGCCAATTGCTGGAGGTGATGGTGGAATGCCGCCATCCGGCGTTCATCACCACCAAGTCCGACCGCATCCTGCGCGACATCGACCTGCTGGCCGATCTGGCGCGCGACAATCTGGTCGCGGTGATGATTTCGGTAACCTCGCTCGATCCCAAGGTCGCGCGCACGCTGGAGCCGCGCGCGCCCCATCCCGAACGACGGATCGCCGCGATTGCTCGCCTGGCCGAAGCCGGCGTGCCGGTATCGGCCAACATGTCCCCGATCATCCCGGCGATCAACGATCATGAGATCGAACAGGTGGTGGCGCGGCTTGCCATGGCCGGCGCGCAGGACGTCAACTACATCCTCGTCCGCCTGCCGCATGAGGTCGCGTCACTGTTCCGCGCCTGGCTGGAAACCCATTATCCCGATCGGGCCGCCAAGGTGATGGCGATGATCCGCGACATTCGCGGCGGCCGCGACAATGATCCCGATTTCGGTAGCCGGATGCGCGGTCAGGGCGTCTGGGCCGACCTGACCCGCACCCGCTTCATCAAGGCACGACGCAAGGCCAATCTGGGGCAGGCGCGGATCAGCGTCCGCACCGACCTGTTCCGACCGCCCGAGGGCGCGCAGATGCGGCTCTTCTAGAGGTCGATCAAATCTCGACCTGGCTGCCCAGTTCGACCACGCGGTTGGTCGGCAGGCGGAAGAACTCCATCGCGCTTTCCGCGTTGCGGAGCATCCAGGCGAAGATCTTCTCGCGCCACAGCGGCATACCGGGATTGGCCGAAGGCAGCAGCGTCTGGCGTGCCAGGAAGAAGCTGGTGTCCATCATCTTGAACGCCTGGCCGCAGCCGGTCACATTCTTGAGCGCGGCCGGAACATCCGGCTCCTGCATGAAGCCATATTGCAGCACCAGCCGGAAGAAGCCGCGCCCCAGATCCTCCAGCTTGCACCGGCCGTCATCCTCGACCACCGGCACATCCTTGATCTTGACGGTCAGCAGGATCACCCGCTCATGCAGCACCTTGTTGTGCTTGAGATTATGCAGCAGCGCATGCGGCACGCCATCAGGTGTCGAGGTCATGAAGACAGCGGTGCCCGGCACGCGCACGGCGCTGTTGGCGGCCGAAGCCACGAATACCGGGATCGGCATCGCTGCCTCACGCAGCCGTTCCTGCACCAGCCGGCGCCCGCGCGACCAGGTGGTCAGCAAGGTGAAGACGACGAAGCCGATCAGCAACGGGAACCAGCCGCCGTCGGGCACCTTGGTCAGATTGGCCGCCAGATAGGCGCCATCGACCAGGTAGAAGACGGCAAGCAGCGGCGCGGCATAATACCATTTCCAGTGCCACAGCCGATAGAGCACCACGGTCAGCAGCACATTGTCGATGAACATCGCACCGGTGACGGCAATGCCATAGGCTGCGGTCAGGTTGGACGAGGTCTTGAACACCAGCACCAGCAGGATGACCATCACCATCAGGCCCCAGTTGATCAGGGGAATGTAGATCTGGCCGGCCGTCGAGGCGCTGGTATGCTCGATCCGCAAACGCGGCATGAAGCCGAGTTGGATCGCCTGCTGCGTGACCGAGAAAGCGCCGGATATCACCGCCTGCGAGGCGATGATCGCCGCCAGCGTGGCAAGGCCGATCAGCGGCAACTGCATCCATTGCGGCGCGAGATTGTAGAAGGGGCTGTGCAGCGCCGCGGCGCCCTCCCGGAAGAGCAGCGCGCCCTGCCCCATATAGTTGAGCATCAGCGCCGGCAGCACGAAGATCAGCCAGGACACGCGGATCGGGCTGCGGCCGAAATGGCCCATATCGGCATAGAGCGCTTCGGCGCCCGTCACCGCCAGCACGACCGAGCCCAGCGCCAGGAAGGCGGGCAGCGGATCGGTGGCAAAGAACATCACCGCCCAATAGGGATTGAAGGCGTAGAGAATGCCCGGCGTCTTGACGATGCTGAGCACGCCGAGCGACGCGATCGTCACGAAATAGATCAGCATGATCGGGCCGAACAGGGTCGCGACTTTGTTGGTCCCCAGACCCTGGATCCAGAACAGGCCGAGCAGGATCAGCACCGCAACCGGCAGGATCGCCGGCGCGAGGTTGGCGTTATAGACCGCCAGACCTTCCACCGCCGACAGCACGGAAACCGCCGGCGTGATCATCGAATCGCCGTAGAAGAGGGCGGTGGCGAACACGCCCAGCAGCACGATGCCGCGCGACCAGCGCTGCGTCTTGGTCTGCCCGTTGATCAGCGCCAGCAGGGCCAGGCTGCCGCCTTCGCCCTTATTGTCGGCGCGCATGATGATGCTGACATATTTAAGCGTCACGACCAGCATCATCGACCAGAACATCAGGCTGATGACGCCCAATATATGGTCGGGATCGAGGTCGAGATGATGGTGGCCCGCAAAGGTTTCGCGGAAGGCGTAGAGCGGGCTGGTGCCGATATCGCCGAAGACGATGCCGATCGCGCCGACGACCAGCTTGGCCGTGGCTTTCTGGCGGGCATGGCCATGCCCTTCCTGCTCGCCGTCTTCGGGGACGGCGACCGCGCTGTCATCAGCCATGAAGGAAATGCTCGATCATCAATATCATGTCGCAACCCTTGCCAGGGCAATTCTCATTCCAAGGACGGAGCCCAGCAAACCGCCGGCCCCTACCATGGGCACAGGGTTCACGCAATGATCGCCCCGATGCGGATCATCGCGAAGCCGCATCCATCGCCAGCATGGCATCGATACGCGCGATATTGGCCTGCAGTTCCGCTTTGATCTTGCTGCCTTCGGCCGCCGATTGCGCCAGCGGCAACCATTGTTTGCGCGCGGCGTCCAATTGCCCCGCCTGGGCCAAAGCAAGGCCATAGAAATAGCGCGGCGCCGGTCCTTCCGGGTCCAGCCGCAGCGCCTGGCGATAGGCATAGTCCGCCGCCGGCGCGACCACGCCATCGGCATGCGCGACCAGCGCATTCCCCATGCCCAGCCACAGATTGGCGTCTTCCGGCGTCTGCTTGAGGCCGGACAGCAGGACATTGGCGGCCTCCTTGGTCAGGCCGCGCCGCCCGTAGGAATCCGACATGATCAACCATTGGCCGGCCGGGCCATAGCGCTCCGCCAGGCTGCGGCGTCGCTCCGCCAGCTTCTCGTCGAACTGCGCTTCCTTCTCGGCCGCGACCTGTCGCGGTGCGCCGGCAAGGCCGGGATGCCCCTGCCAGGCATAGCCCGCGAGGCCGACCAACAAAGTCGCCGCAACGATCTCCCGCGTCACGCGCGGGATACGCCCGATGAAGCAGAGCACCGCCATGGCCATGATGGCGAGGCCGAAAGCAATGATCCAGCCCGTCATGCCCGCGGCCTCCGCTTGATCCGTCCGCGCATCAACAACAGCCCCAATGACAGCAGGATTATCGGCGCCGCCCATAACGGCCAGAGGATCGGCGCGGCCGTCGGCTCATAGCTGACCCAGTCGCCATAGCGCTCGATCAGCCAGCGCCTGATATGCTCAGGCTCCTCCCCCGACCGGATCCGCTCGCGTATCTCGGAGCGCATGTCGCCAGCCATGCTGGCGTTCGAATCGGCGATCGACTGGCTCTGGCAGGTCAGGCAGCGGATGGTTTCCATCAGCGCCTTCGCCTTGCGCTCCAGCGCCGGGTCATCAAGCTGCCGGTCGGCATAGGGCGCGGGCGGCAGGGCGGTCTGCGCCTGAACCGGCGCTGCCAGCATCAACAGGAGAAGAGAAAGCAGCCCCCTCATCATTGTGCGTCCTTCAGCCGTTGCAGCAACATCGGCACGTCATCGGCGCGGATGTCACCAATATGCTGATAGGCGATCCTGCCCCTGCCATCGATCACGAAGGTTTCCGGCACGCCTGACGAGCCCAGCGCGATCTGCACGCCACTGCGCGCATCCAGGCCAATCCGGCTATAGGGATTGCCGTTGCGCGCCAGGAAGGCGTCGACATCGGGCCGGGCATCGCGGATCGCGATCGCGTCTATCGCCACCCCAGCCTGCTTGAGCGCCATCAGTTGCGGCGCCTCCGCCGCGCAGGGAATGCACCAACTGGCAAAGATGTTGAGCAGGCGCGGCTTGCCATCCGCCAATTGCGTGCTGGCGAGCGCGGGACGATCGCTGGCAGCAGCCGGCAGGGTGAAGGCCGGCAAAGCCTGGCCAATCAGCTTGGAGGTGATGACGCGGTCATCCGGCTTGAACAGGCCGCTTGCGAACAGCGCGAAGAAGCCGAGGAACAGGACAAGCGGTAGCCAGATCAGCAGCTTCCTCATGCCATTGCCTTCCGCGCCCGCCATTTCATTAGCCAGCCGCGCCGTTCCCGCCCGACCAGCGCCAGCAGGCCGCCCAGCGCGATCATGATGCCGCCCAGCCAGATCAGCGTCACGAACGGCTTCCACCAGATCCGCATCTGCCAGCGGCCGGCATCGGCTTCCTGCCCCAGCACGACATAGAGCTGGCCATTCCACCGGGTCAGCAGGGCCGCCTCGGTCGTGGTCGTCGGCGGCGAGGCGAAGAAGCGTGACTGCGGATGGATCACGACCGCGCGGCCGCTGCCCTCCGCAATGACGTCCGCCTGCAACGCCGTCCAATTGTCGCCAGCAAGCGGCAGGATGCGCTGGAAGCGCAGCGTCCAGCCAGCCGTCTCGATGCTGTCGCCCGGTCGGACTGCCACCAGCTTCTCGACCGTGAACGCCGAATCGCAGGCCATGCCCGCCAGGCTGACGGCACAGCCCAGATGGGCGATCACCATACCATAGGTGAAGAGCGGCGTGCGGCGCAGGTTGCGCTTCCACAGCGGTGCCAGCGATCCCACGCCGACGGCCAGCGCCACCACCAGCCCGCAATAGGGCAACAGCCCGATCCGGCCCCAGGCGAGCGCACCAACCAGCACCACGGCCGCCAGTGCGACCGCAGTCGGAACAAGCATGCGCCCGGCCACGGCGCGCACCTGATCCCGGCGCCAGCGGGTAAGCGGCCCCGCCGCCATGACGATCAGCAGGGCGAGCGCGATCGGCCCGGCAATGCGATCGAAATAGGGCGCGCCGACCGACACCTTGTGTCCGAATGCTTCGGTCATCAGCGGGTAAAGCGTGCCGATCAGCACCAGCCCGAGGATCACCGAAAGCAACAGGTTGTTGACCACCAGGAAGGTTTCGCGGCTTACCAGTTCGAACGGCGCGCCCTCGCGCACCGTGCCGATCCGCCAGCCGAACAGAGCCAAAGCGCCGCCGATATAGAGCGCCAGCAAGGCCAGGATGAAGCTACCCCGCTCCGGATCGACGGCGAAGGCATGGACGCTGGTCAATATGCCCGACCGGACCAGGAAGGTGCCGACCATCGACATGGAGAAGGCGACGACGGCCAGCATCACCGTCCAGGCGCGCAGCGCGTCGCGGGTCGCCAGCACGGTCACGCTATGCAGCAGCGCGGTTGCCGCCAACCAGGGCATAAGCGACGCATTTTCGACCGGATCCCAGAACCACCAGCCGCCCCAGCCCAGCTCATAATAGGCCCAATAGCTGCCCGCGGTGATGCCAAGCGTCAGCATCACCCAGGCGGCCAGCACCCAGGGCCGCATGGCGCGGGCGAACGCGGCATCTACCTGCCGCGTCAGCAAGGCGCCGACTGCGAAGGAAAAGGCGACCGACAGGCCAACATAGCCGAGATAGAGCGTCGGCGGATGGAAGGCGAGGCCGGGATCCTGCAGCAGCGGGTTGAGCCCCTGCCCGTCCGCCGGTGCCGGGGAAATGCGAGCGAAGGGATTGGAGGAGAAGAGCAAGAAGGCATAGAAACCGAGGCTGATCGCCGCCTGCGCCCCCAGCGTCGCCATATGCGCGTCGCGCTTCAACGCGCGCTCGAACAGGGCCACTGCGGCTCCAGCGACGCCCATTACCGTGACCCAGAGCAGCATCGACCCTTCATGATTGCCCCAGGTTCCGGCGAACTTGTAGAGCCATGGCTTGGCCGAATGGCTGTTGGTCGCCACCAGCAGCACCGACATGTCGGACCGCAGGAACAGGCTGATCAGCGCGACAAAGGCGGCTGCCGTCAGCACGCCTTGCAAAACAGCGACAGGTCGGACGGCGCCCAGCACCTCGCCCTTGCCGCCCGCCAGCCCCATGCCGACCAGAAACAGCTGGAGCAGCGCGAGGACCGCGGCAAACCACAGGGCGGCGAGACCGGCTTCGGCAATCATGGCGCGGCCTTCATCTCATGCGTGGTTTCATTATAGGTCATGCCGTCCAGTTCGCGCGGCATGTAGCGCTCGTCATGCTTGGCCAGCAAATTGGTGGCGACGAACCGCCCCTGCCGATCAAAAGCGCCCTCCGCGACCACGCCGCTGCCTTCCTTGAACAGGTCAGGCGCGATGCCGCTGAAGGTTGCCGGCACGGTTGCCTTGCCGTCGGTCACGTCGAAATTGATCGTCACGCCATCGGCCGCACGCTCGAGGCTGCCCTTCACCACCATGCCGCCCAGACGGATCGCCTTGCCGGGCTCCACACCCTTGGTCTTCACGTCGTTGGGCGCGTAGAAATAGGCCGCTTCGTCCTTCAGCGCCGATACGGCGAGCAACCCGGCACCGATGATCGCCACCAGCGCTGCGAGCGCCAGGATAAGCCGTTGATGCTTGGCCTTCATGTCCGGTCAGACAGTCGTTCGGCCTGACGTTCCGCCGATCGCATCGCGCGCCAGCTGGCGATGGTGACGATCGCCGTGCCTACGGCCGTCACGGCATAGGCGGCGATCACGAAAGCCCATTGGTTCATCTCTACCCTCTCGTCAGGCGCTGCATCCGCGCCTCGACCTTATTTTGTGCCAATATTGCCCGCATCCGCATCAGCACGATCGCGGCGAACAACAAGGTGAAGCCGAACAGCGTCAGGCCGAGCGGCCAGAGCATCGATCCGTCGATGCTCGATCCGCGCATCGTGATGCTCGGCCCTTGGTGCAGGCTGTTCCACCAGACCACCGACCGATTGATGATCGGGATGTTGATCGCGCCGACCAGGCCGAAGATGGCGGTCACCGGGCTGACACCGCCCTGCCCCTGCCGCGCCGATGCATTGGCCAGGGCGATATAGCCCAGATAAAGGAAGAGCAGCACCAGCATCGATGTCATGCGCCCGTCCCATTCCCACCAGGTGCCCCAGGTCGGCCGCCCCCAGATCGAACCGGTCATCAGGCAGATGGCGGTGAACAACGCACCCGGCGCCGCAATCGCGCGTCCGGCCACGGAAGCCAGCGGATGGCGCCACACCAGTTGCATCAGCCCGGACACGGCGATGCCGGTCCAGCCCGCCATGCCGAGCCACGCGGCCGGCACATGTATATAGAGTATGCGCACCGTATCGCCCTGCAGATAATCCGCCGGCGTCAGGAACAGACCCGAAGCGCAGCCGGCCAGCAGCAGCACGAGGCCGGGCCAGAACAGCCAGCCCGTCATCGGACGGGCGATCTTCAGGAAGCGGGCGGGATTGGCAAAACGGTGCATGAGTACAGGTTTCTTAGCGACACCCGAACGCCAACGCCAGTGGCCGTTTAGCCCATGGAAAAGCCAGCAAAACGCAGCGTTGCCACGATTGGCCACGCTTTTTTGTTACAGGCAGGCGACAAATCGACCGGGAAGGACTATATGCGCGCGAAAGGTCGCCCCAGAGGGGTGGTCAGGAACGGCAATGGACCCGCTCACACCCATGATTACGACGAATCCTTTCGACGACGACAAGTTGCGCGAAGAATGCGGCATTTTTGGCGTATCCGGCGCAGAAACCGCGTCCGCGATGGTAGCGCTCGGCCTTCACGCCCTGCAGCATCGCGGCCAGGAAGCGGCAGGCATCACCAGCTGGGACGGGCATGATTTCCATACCCATCGCGCCATGGGGCATGTCGCCGGCAATTTCGACCGCGACGAGGTGATTCGGGGCCTCCCTGGCGACACGGCCTGCGGCCATGTCCGTTACTCGACCACCGGCGAAACCTCGCTGCGCAATGTCCAGCCGCTCTATGCCGAACTCAATTCCGGCGGTTTCGCGGTTGCCCATAACGGCAATATCTCCAACGCGATGAAGGTCCGCCGCGAACTGATCCGCCGCGGCTCCATTTTCCAGTCGACCTCGGACACCGAAGTCATCATCCATCTGGTCGCGACGTCCAATTATCGCACCCTGCTCGACAAGTTCATCGATGCGCTCAAGCAGATCGAAGGCGCCTATTCGCTGATCGTCATGACCCCCGAGGGCATGATCGCCTGCCGCGATCCGCTGGGCATCCGCCCGCTGGTGATGGGCAAGCTGGGTGATTCGACCATCTTCGCTTCGGAAACCGTCGCGCTCGACGTGGTCGGCGCCGACTATGTCCGCTCGATCGATCCGGGCGAACTCGTCATCGTCACCAAGGATGGCGAAATGCGCTCGATCCGCCCGTTCGGCGAAGTGCATCCGCGCCCCTGCATCTTCGAGCATGTCTATTTCAGCCGCCCCGATTCGATCATCGACAATTCCAGCGTCTATTCGGTCCGCAAGGCGATCGGCGCGCAGCTGGCGATCGAAAATCCGGTCGAGGCCGACTATGTCATCCCGGTGCCCGACAGCGGTGTGCCGGCCGCCATCGGCTATGCGCAGGAATCGGGCATCCCGTTCGAACTGGGCATCATCCGGTCGCACTATATCGGCCGCACCTTCATCCAGCCGGGCGACAAGGTCCGCCACCTGGGCGTCAAGCTGAAGCATAATGCCAACCGTGCCCTCATCCAGGGCAAGCGCATCGTGCTGATCGACGACTCGATCGTGCGCGGCACCACCTCGCTGAAGATCGTGCAGATGATGCGCGAAGCGGGCGCCGCCGAAGTGCATATGCGCATCGCCTCGCCGCCGACCAAGCATAGCTGCTTCTATGGCGTCGACACGCCCGAGCGCACCAAGCTGCTGGCGCACAAGCTGGACATTGGCGGCATGCAGGACTTCATCCACGCCGACAGCCTGGCCTTCATCTCGATTGACGGCCTGTACAAGGCGCTGGGCGAGGCGAAGCGCGCCGACATCCGTCCGCAATATTGCGACGCCTGTTTCACTGGCGACTATCCGACCAAGCTCACCGACCAGGATGAAGCCGTGGTCGAAAACCAGTTCGAGCTGCTGGCAGAACGGGTCTCCTGACCCACGGGCAAGGCCCGACCGGGCGGGGTCGCACGACCCCGCCCTTTCCTTTTCCCACGACGACACCCGGCATCGGTCGGGGCGAACGGAGAGCCGATGTCTGATACCTTGCCGCTGTTCGGAAAACTTGCGCTCGTCACCGGCGCCAGCCGGGGCATCGGCGCCGCGACGGCGGAGGCACTGGCCGCAGCCGGCGCCCATGTGATCCTGACCGCGCGCACCAGCGGCGGGCTGGAAGAGGTGGAAGATCGCATTCACCAGGCCGGCGGCAGCGCCACCATCGCGCCGCTCGACCTGATCGACGGCGAAAGTATCGGCCGCCTGGCCCAGGCCATTTCTGGCCGCTGGAAGGCACTCGACATCCTCGTCCTCAACGCGGCGACGCTCGGGTCGCTGGCATCGGTTCCGGCGATCGATGCCAAGGAATTTGCCCGGCTGCTGATGCTCAACATCGCTGCGCCCCAGGCGCTGATCGCAGCCTTCGACCCGATGCTGCGGGCCAGCGCCGACGCGCGGGTAATTGCCCTGACATCCTCGGTCGGCGCCACCCCGCGCGCCTATTGGGGCGCCTATGGCGCGTCCAAGGCCGCACTCGAAACGCTGGTCGGCGCCTATGGCGAGGAGATGAAGAACATCTCCGCCATCCGCACCCATATCGTCGATCCCGGCGCCACCCGCACCGCGATGCGCGCCCGCGCCTTCCCCGGCGAAGACCCCGCAACGCTCAAGGGACCGGAAACGGTCGCCAGGGCCATCCATGATCTGGTGCTGAGCGATGCCCCGAACGGCCATCGCCTGCGCGTCGTGGGTTAAGCGGCCGACTTCATCAGCGTGACCTGGGCGACATCAATGGTGCCGCCCCGGAAACCACCTTCGCAATACATCAGATAATAGCGCCACAAGCCGACGAAATGCTGGTCGAAACTGGCCGGCAATCGCCCTTCGTCGATCGCCCGATCGAACCGCTCGCGCCAGCGGCGCAGCGTTTCGGCATAATGGTCGCCAAAGTGGCGCACGTCGCGCCATTCCAGCCCGCGTTCCTGCGCCAACGTTCGAAAGCGACTTTCGGATATCAGCATGCCGCCGGGGAAGATGTAGGTCTGGATGAAGTCGGCGCCGCGCGCATAATGATCGAAGATCGCATCGTCGATCAAAATATATTGGATCGCGGCGCGCCCGCCGGGTTTCAGCAGGCGTGCGACCGCATCCAGATAGTCGGGCCAATAATGCTGGCCCACCGCCTCCACCATCTCCACGCTGGCGATGGCGTCATATTGCCCCTGTGCGTCGCGATAATCGGTCAGGTGGATCTGCGCGCCGGACCCCAGCCGGTCGCGCGCATAATCAGCCTGCTCCACCGATAGGGTCAGCCCGTCATATCGGATGGCGCAGCGTTCCATCGCCTGTTCCGCGAGGCCGCCCCAGCCGCATCCGATTTCCAGCAGCGCCTGCCCGTCACGCAGGTCCAGCCGTTCCAGCAGGGCGTCCACCTTGCGCTGCTGCGCCCGCTCCAAGCTTTCGATCCGATCCTCAGGGTTGATGAACAAGGCACTGGAATAATGCATATTCCTGTCCAGCCATAGGCTGTAGAAATCATTGCCCAGATCATAATGGAAGGCGATGTTTCGGCGCGAGCCGTTACGGTTGTTCCGCCGCGCCCAGTGCAACAATCGTCCTGCCCAACGGGCCGGTCCATGGGGCCGAGCAACGCGCCCCAGCGATACGGCGTTGGCCATGAACAGCGCGAAGAGCGGCACCGGATCGGCACTGCGCCACTCGCCCGCCGCCCAGGCGCGATACCAGCCCGCCGAGCCACCCATCGCCAGTCGCACCAAGGCGCGCCAGTCGACCAGGTCCACGACACAGTCGAACCCCGGCCCTCGCCCGCCCAATAGCCGGCGCGTGCCGTCCGGCAAAGTCGCATCCAGCGAGCCCTGCTCCAGTCCCTGGTCGATGCGATCGAGCATGCGATGGAAAAGTGGCGCGAGCAGGCGCGCCCGCCATCCCGGCGTCCGCTCTGCCGGCGGGCGCCGGATCGACAATGCGGCCTTGCCGCGACGGGGGTCGACTGCATTCATCGGGCCTCTTTCTGCCCCATGCCGCGCGTCGCTGCAATCACCCCTTCATCTGGCGATAGGCCGTCAGCGCACGCTCACGCCCCTCGCGATGGCCGATCCGCTTTTCGGGATAGGATGATGGCCTAACCCCATGAAAATCCGGATCATGGATGACGCAATCGTCGAGATGCGCCAATTCCGGCACCCATTGGCGGATATAATCGGCAGCATCGAATTTATCCGACTGGGTCAGCGGCGCCATGATCCGGGTGAAGAGATTGGCATCGACGCCGCTGCCCGCCACCCACTGCCAGTTGACGCTGTTATTGGCGTAATCCGCGTCGACCAGCGTGTCCCAGAACCAGCGCGCGCCATGGCGCCAGTCGATCAGCAGATGCTTGATGAGGAAACTGGCCGCGATCATTCGCACCCGATTGTGCATCCAGCCGGTCTGCCAGAGCTGGCGCATGCCGGCATCGACGATCGGATAGCCGGTTTGCCCCCGTTTCCACGCCGTCCAGTCGCCCCGCGCCTCGCGCAGATCGCGCCAGCGCATGGCGTCGAATGCCGGCTGGGCATTTTCCGATCCATAGGTCGGCAGGGCCCAGATCTGATTATGGGCATAGTCGCGCCAGATCAGTTCCTTGAGATAGACGGTCACGTCCCCCGGCGCCTGCGCCACCCGATGCCAGACCTTGGCCGGCGAAATCTCCCCGAAATGGAGATGCGGGGACAGGCGGGACGTTCCTTCCTGCGACGGCAGATCGCGCGCGACCGCATAGTCGCCCACCTCGCCCAGAAAACTGTCGAGATAGCGCTTTGCCCCCTCTTCGCCCGGCGACCAGTCGGCAGGGAAGCCGCTCGCCCAGTCCGGGTCGCGCGGCAACAAGTTCCAGCCTTCCAGCCTGTCGCTGACCGGCCAGTGCGATGGCGCCTCGATCTGCTGCGGCGCGGGCTGTGGTGGCGCGGGCGGCATGTGCAGCATCACCGCACGGGAAAAGGGCGTGTAGATGCGATAGGGCGTCCCGCCGCCCGTCCGCACCGCCTCCACCGGCAATAGCAGTCCGCCGTCATGAAGTCGCAGCTCAATCTGCCTCGCCACCGCCTTCTCGGCGTTACGCCACCAGGGCTCATGATGGCGGATCGCATGCACGATCTTCGCGCCGCTTTCCTTGGCCACCTGCGCCAGCACATCGGCGCAGCGTCCGCGCCGCAGGATCAATCGCGATCCCTTACCCCTCAGTCGCTCGTCCAGGCTGGCAAGGCTGTGATGCAGCCACCAGCGCGACGCACCACCCATCGCCCATTGGCGCGGGCTTTCATCATCAAGGATATAAAGTGGAATGACCGGGCCGGCCTGCGCGGCGGCGGCGAGCGCCGCCTGATCCGAGAGGCGCAGATCCTGGCGGAACCAGATGATGGTGGGGGATGGCATGACCGCCCAATGCTTGCCTAGCCCCCCGGTTCCAAATGAATTTTCCGCGCCCTTCCGGGAGATGACCTGCAAATCCGATGAATGTCGATTCGGCCAATGGACGCGCGCATCACCGCCGCCTATTCTGAAACCCAATACACTAGCCATGCGCCGCCAACCGGCCATGGCTGCAGCGATGCAGGGGAAAACATGGCGTCGATGCCAGATAATGCAGAACTGAATTACCGGCCGTGCGTCGGGATCATGCTGGTCAACATGGCGGGCAAGGTCTTCGTCGGTCAGCGCCTCGATAATGTCGTGGAAGCCTGGCAGATGCCACAGGGCGGGATCGACGAAGGCGAAGACGCCAAGACGGCAGCGCTGCGCGAACTGGGCGAAGAGACCGGGATCACGCCCGAACATGTCGAAATCATCGCCAAGAGCCGCGACGAGCATTTCTATGATCTGCCGCCTGAACTGATCGGCAAGCTGTGGGGCGGCAAATATCGCGGCCAGCGCCAGATCTGGTTCCTCGCCCGCTTCCTGGGCAAGGACAGCCATATCGATATCCAGACCAAGCATCCCGAATTCCGGGAATGGAAATGGGCTGCGCCCGAAACGCTGCCGGAACTGATCGTGCCGTTCAAGCGCAAGCTTTACCGGGACATATTGCAGGAATTCCACGACTTGATCTGATGGGGGCTTAAAATCCCCGTTCGGTTCGCTATGACAGCGGCATGCGTCACTGTCTGGCTATCCTGCCCTTTCTCTTTGCCACCCAGGCCTGGGCCAACGCGCCTGCGCTGCTGCCGCCGTCCGTCCGCGAGATGCTGGAGGCGGCGATTGCCAATGGCAATGAGACCGAAATTGCGACCGTCGCCAAGATCGCCAAGCAGACCAATCCGCAATCGGCTGACCAGATCCAGCAGATGGTCAACAGCTGGAAGGAACGGACCAAGGCGACCCATGACACGGTGATTCGCGAGGCGCGCTTCACCGAATTATGGACCGGCAAGCTGGAAGCCGGCGGCTTCCGCTCGACCGGTTCGACCAGCGAAATCGGCATCAGCGCCGCGGCGCAGGTCAAGCGCGAAGGGCTGGAATGGAGCCATAAGCTCAGCGCCACGGTCGATTATCGCCGTGCCAATGGCGTCACCTCGCGCGAACGCTACACCGCCAGCTATGAACCGCGCTATCAGTTCGACCCGCGCGGTTTCGCCTATGGCCTGACCCAGTTCGAACGCGATCCCTCGATCGGCTATGACGAGCGCTACACCGCCTCGGCCGGTATCGGTTACAAGGTGATCGTCAGCAAGCCGATCGACCTGTCGCTAGACTTGGGCCCGTCCGTCCGTCATGCCAAATATGTGATCGGGCCGCGCGAAACCAAGCTCGGCGCGCGTGCATCTATGGACCTGGCCTGGCGTCTGGCGCCCAATGTCACCTTCAAGCAGACCGCTGCAGGTTACGCAGAAACTGACGTATTTTCCGTCAATTCTCTGACACAGTTGCAAACCAAGGTGAGCACCCGCCTGTCCGCTGGCCTGTCCTATACGGTGCAGTATGAGTCGGAGACCCTGCTGTCCGCGCGCGACTTCGACACGCTCAGCCGCCTGACCCTCAGCTACGATTTCTGATCGGGGTGGAGCAGGCGCCCGCGCTCTGATAGACCTCCGGGATGAACGGCACCCACCCGCCCGTAACAGCCCCTGAAACCGCCCTGCTGGAACAGGCCGCCGCCGCGCCGATGCTGGCACAGGTCGAGGCATGGGCCAGCATCAACAGCGGATCGCGCAACCTGACCGGGCTCGCTGCCATGGCCACCACGCTCGCCGATGCCTTTTCGGTGCTGCCGGGCGCGATCGACCTGATCGAACCCGATCCGGTCGAAACCGTGGCGCCCGACGGCCGCATATCGGTGATCCGCCATGGCCAGCATCTTCGCCTGACCGTCCGCCCCGATGCGCCGGTCCAGTTGCTGCTGACAGGGCATATGGACACGGTATTTCCCGTCGACCACCCGTTTCAGACGCTTCGCTGGCTGGAACCCGGCATTCTCAACGGCCCCGGCGTCGCCGACATGAAGGGCGGCATCGCCGTCATGCTCGCCGCCCTGACGGCAATCGAGCATAGCGAGGCGACCCGGACGCTTGGCTATCAGGTGGTGATCAACAGCGACGAAGAAGTCGGCAGCCCCTCTTCCGCCGCGCTGCTCCGCCAAGCCGCAGCCGGCAAGCGCGCCGCCTTCACCTATGAACCAGCCCTGCCCGATGGCACGCTGGCCGGCGCGCGCGCAGGCAGCGGCAATTTCTCGATCATCGTCACCGGCCTCAGCGCCCATGCCGGCCGCAATCCCGACGATGGCCGCAACGCGCTGCTCGCGGCCGCCGATCTCGCGCTGCGCCTGAAGGCCGGCAGCGGCAGCGGCTTTTCCTGCAATCCCGCCAAGATCGACGGCGGCAGTCCCAATAATGTCGTGCCCGACCATGCCGTGCTGCGAGTCAATTTCCGCCCGCGCACGCCGGACGATGAAATCGCGGCCCGCGCCCTGCTGGATCGGGCCATGGCCGATGTCGCCCGCGACCATGGCGTCAGCCTGCATCTCCATGGTGGCTTCGGTCGCCCGCCCAAGCCCATGGATGCCAAGGCCGAGCGCCTGTTCGGCCTGGTCCGACGTTGCGGCGCGGACCTCGGCCTCGACATTGGCTGGCGCGACACCGGCGGCGTGTGCGACGGCAACAATATCGCGGCCTGCGGCGTCCCGGTGGTCGACACCATGGGCGTGCGCGGCGGCAGCATCCACAGCGACGCCGAATTTCTGATCAGCGACAGCCTGGCCGAGCGCGCGCAACTGTCCGCGCTGGCGCTGCTGCGGATCGCCCAAGGACAATATTGAGAGAGAGGACCGCCTTTTGAGTTTCTACATGCGCACCGCGCGAGCGGACGACCTGCAGACCCTGTATGAAATGGCGAAGCTGACCGGTGGTGGCTTCACCAACCTGCCGCCCGATCGCGCCGCGCTGACCGCCAAGCTGGAGCGCACCGAACAGGCGCTCAGCCGGCAGGATGGCGGGATCAAGGATGATCTGATCGTCCTGGTGCTGGTCAATGCGCAGACCGGCCAGGTGCGCGGCACCTGTCAGATCTTCAGCACGGTGGGACAGAGCTGGCCCTTCTATTCCTATCGTCTGGGCGTGCTGACCCAGCACAGCCGCGAACTGGCCCGCACCTTCCGCGCACAAATGCTCTCGCTCACGACCGATCTGGAAGGATCGACCGAGGTTGGCGGCCTCTTCCTCCACCCGCGCGAACGGGCAGAGGGGCTTGGCCTGCTGCTCGCGCGCAGCCGCTATCTCTATATCCGCAACCATCGCGATCGCTTCGGCGACCGGGTGATTGCCGAATTGCGCGGCGTGATCGACGAAGCGGGCGGCTCGCCCTTCTGGGACGGCCTTGCCGGCCGCTTCTTCGGCATGAATTTCCAGGAGGCCGACGAGTTCAACGCCGTCAACGGCAACCAGTTCATCGCCGACCTGATGCCCAAGACGCCGATCTACACCGCAATGCTGACCGACAGCGCCCGCGCCGTCATCGGCCTGCCCCATCCCAATGGTCGCGCGGCTATGCGGATGCTGGAGACCGAGGGCTTCACGAACGCCGGCTATGTCGACATTTTCGACGGCGGCCCGACCATGGTGGGTCAGATCGACCAACTCCGCACCGTGGCCCAGGCACGCGACGTGACGCTGGCGGCGACCCATGACAAGGGCGGCGACAAGATGCTGGTGTCGACCGGCCTGCTCGCCGATTATCGCTGCACCTATGGCTATGTGCAGGAGGGCGAGGATGGCAGCATCTCGCTCGACGCGGCCAGCGCCGCGCTGCTGCAACTGGACGTCGGACAGGCATTCACCATGGCGGGGCGAGCATGAGCGTGCGCGAGATCAATTTCGACGGGCTGGTAGGGCCAAGCCATAATTATGCCGGCCTCAGCCTTGGCAATCTGGCCTCATCCCGCAATGCCGGCGCGGTGTCGCACCCCCGCGCCGCAGCCCTGCAGGGGATAGAAAAGATGCGCGGCAATCTGCGCCTCGGCCTTGCCCAGGGTATTTTCCTGCCGCAATGGCGTCCTGACGGCACCTGGCTCGCGACCTTGGGTACCGACATCAGCAATGCCGATCCGCATATCCGCGCCGCCGCCATGTCGGCCTCGTCGATGTGGGCCGCCAACGCCGCGACCGTCTCGCCGGCCGCCGACACAGCCGACGGACGCACCCACCTGACCGTCGCCAATCTCGTCACCATGGCGCATCGCAGCCATGAATGGCCCCAGACCCTGGCGCAACTGCGCCTCGCCTTTTCCGACACCCGCGCCTTTGCCGTGCATGGGCCCATCCCCGCGCCCTTTGGCGACGAAGGCGCGGCCAATCATATGCGCCTGTGCGACAGCCATGGCGCACCGGGCGTCGAGGTTTTCGTCTATGGCCAGTCGGGTGGCCCCTTCCCCGCCCGCCAGCATGTCGAGGCCAGCAAGGCCGTCGCCCGTATTCACGGCCTCGATCCGGCCCGCACCCTGTTCGTGCAGCAGTCGCAGGAGGCGATCGCTGCCGGCGCCTTCCACAATGACGTCATCGCCGTCGCCAATGAGCGCGTTCTCTTCACCCATGAACAGGCTTTCGCCGACAAGCAGGCCTTCTACGCCTCGCTGCGCACGCTGTTGCCGTCGGTGGAGATCGTCGAAGTGCCCGCCAGCGCCGTCAGCCTGGCCGATGCGATCAAGAGCTATTTGTTCAACGCGCAGCTCGTCACGCTTCCTGACGGCACCATGGCGTTGATCCTGCCAAGCGAGGCGCAGGCGGTCCCGGCCGTATGGTCCTGGCTGGAACAGATGGTTGCCGGCAATGGCCCGATCCGTCGCCTCATTCCCGTCGATGTCCGTCAGTCCATGGCCAATGGTGGCGGTCCCGCCTGCCTGCGCCTGCGCGTGGTCGCGGATCCAAAGGATATCGACCCGCGTTTCCTGGTCGATGAGCCGCGCCTGGATGAAATCGCCCGCATCGTTTCGGACTATTGGCCCGAAACCATTGCGCCCGACGACCTGTCCGACACGCGCCTTATTGCCCGGATCGAACAATCATGGTTAAGCCTTGTTGACCATTTGCAACTTTCGGGCGACTTAATGCCTTAGAAGATGGACGAGAGCCTCGGATGAGTCTGATGGAACGGATCAAACGCCTCTTCACGATCAAGACCAAGTTCGAGGCTTTCCTCGTGATCTACGCGCTCGCGCTGGGCGCCAGCGAGCGCGGCGTCGTCTATATGCATCAATATCCCGGCGTCGGCGGCCAGTTGCTCGCCCTCGCCTGCTCCGGTGCCGTCTTCATGGCGGGCGGAAAAATGCTCGATGCCCTGGAACTCCAGCGCAGTTACGGCTCTTGATACTGTCTGAACACCATTGCTCGCAAAGCAACACCAGTTCGCCGCACATAAGGGATATTACGTAGCCGCCACCCGTTGGTGAGGGTCTTTGTGCCTGCACCCAGATTTGGGAGAGGGTCAACCATGCCGGACGACATAAGCGACAGGAGTGTCACCGCTGCGGAACTGGTCCGCAACTTCGCCCATTGGCGTGAGATCGGCGCGCGACACCCCCTGCTGATAACCCATCATGGCCGCGAAACCCATGTCTTCATGGGGCTGGACCGGTTCAAGGCGCTCGCCAGCCAGGACGAGTTCGACCAGAATCCGGATCGATTGCGCGAACTGGCCGTGCGCATGGCCCAAGGCCTGATCCTGTGCCGCGCCGATTTTCGCATCGACCTGATCAATCCGGTCGCACTGGCCATGGCACGGCGTTGGGACCGTCGGCTTGAAGGGCAGATGCTGTGGGATGCGCTGCCCGAACTGGTCGGCACGCTGACCGAGGCGCATGCCCGGCATAGCCAGGTGTCCGGCGAAATCAGCGCTGCGGATATTCCCTCCCCCTTCCGCGACGATAGCTGGCTCCACGTCGAAACCTTTCCCTTCGCAGACGGGATCGGCCTGTTGCTGCGCGACATCACGTCCGACGTGCAGCGCCATCGGCTGGCCGACGTCAAATCGGCCATTCTCAAGGCGATGGGCATCCATGGCGGCGTCGGTTATGCCCGTCTCTCCAACCGGGGTTTCATCGAATATGTCGATGCCACCATCTGCACCCTGGTCGGGCTCCCCGAAGCCCGCCTGATCAACGCCTATATGACCGACCTCATCGCCCTGCCACAGCGGCCGCATTTCCGTCAGGAGCTGGAAGCGGTATTGCGCGGCGAGGGCGACCGCCGGGTCCAGGCCCATCTGCTCACCAATGGCGGCGCCTTGCTTCCCATGGAGGGCGCCCTCGTTCAACTGCGCGGCACCTACGGAACGGAGGGTGTCGTGCTAGTAATGACCCCGCCCTGCTTGAGCGAAAACGACCAAGCCGGACCCCAATGATGTAAAATCCAGCGGTCATAGCGGATTTGTCCGTGTCGACCGTTCAGTATCACCCCAAAATGTCCGAAAAGCCCCGAACACGCGGCTTCGGATTTACACAATTCGCACAAAATGTGCGCGAATTTCGCATACCGCTTTTTGAATGTTGCGCCTTTATTGGAGTGACATGCGGAACCCTCCTCTCCATGCGGTGCTTCGCCTCGCCCGACTGGGCCAGGCCATGTCCCGTCATGAGCGTGGCAGCGTGCTTGTCGAAGCCGCCTTCGCCCTCCCCCTGATGATCGTCCTGTTGCTCGGCATCCTGCTCTATGGCGGCTGGTTGATGACCGCCCATAGCCTGCAGCAGGCAGCCAATGACGCGGCACGCGCGGCCGTGGCCGGCATGACCGCGACCGAACGCCGGGCGCTGGTCGACGAAAGCGTCAATGCCAGCCGCCCATCCTTTCCGCTGCCGGGCGCGCAGACAATCGGCGTCGCCGCCAATTCCAATAGCGGCTATTATACCGTCACCCTGACCTATAATCTCAGCAACGCGCCCTTCTTTTCCGCCGCCATCTTCCCGATGCCCGCTGCCCAGATCCAGCGGAGCGCCGTCGTGCGGATCGCATCATGAACCAGCCGGACAAGCGCTTGCGCAACCTGCTCGTCGACAAGCGCGGCGGCATCAGTGTCCTGCTGGCGGGATCGCTATTCATGCTCGCCGGCGCCGCCACGGTCGCCGTCGACCTGGGATCGGTCTATCTCGCCAAGCGCCAGTTGCAGGGCGTGGCCGATGCGGCTGCGCTGGCGGCCAGCAGTGGCGGGCGATCGGCCGCCGAAGCCTTACTGACCAAGAGCGGCGTGCCCGGCGTGTCCCTGGTGGCGGTCCAGACCGGCTATTATGACCAGAATAGCGCAGTTGCGGTCGGCAATCGCTTCGTATCGGGCGACCCGCGCGCCAGCGCGATCCAGGTCCAGGTCCAGCGCCGTACCCCCCTGTTCTTCGGCCGCTTGCTGGTCGGCAAGGATGGCGTCGATGTGCGCGCCCATGCCACCGCCGCACGCTCCGACGCGGCAGCCTTCTCCATCGGCACCGGCCTTGCCTCGCTCAGCGGCGGCCTTCCCAACATGCTCCTGTCCGCCCTGGCCGGGACGGAACTTAATCTGTCGGTCATGGACTATCAGGGGCTGGCCAACCTGAACGTCGACCTGCTCCATTTCGCCGATGCGCTCAAGGTCCGCACCGGCCGCAATGATGCCGCCTATGGCGAGTTGTTCGGCGCCAATATTCCGCTGTCCGACGTCATCGGCGCTATTGCCGACACTGCGGACAATAGCGGCACGGCTGCCCTGCTCCGCAATATCGGCGGCAAGCTGCCGGGCAAGAGCGTCCGCCTCAGCGATGTCATCGACCTGGGGCCGATGAAGGGGACCGGCAGTTCGACCGGCCAGCCCAGCCTGCTGCTAGACTCCTTCTCGATGCTGCGCATGGTGCTGAGCCCGCCATCCTCGATCGCGGTGCCACTGGACCTGACCCTGAACGTTCCGGGCCTGACCACCACGCGGCTGAAGCTCGTCACCGGCACCGGCCAGGCCAGCACACCCCTGATCAGCATCACCAACGACAAGAATTTCATTTTGCGCACGGCGCAGACCCGTATCTTCCTGGAAAGCCGGGTCGCCACCCTGCTGACCGGGATCGCGACGATCCGAATCCCGCTCTATGTCGAACTGGCATCGGCCGAAGCGCAATTGTCGAATATCGTCTGCGATCAGGGTGCCATCAACAATGGCGTGACGCTGGCGGTCAAGCCGTCGATCGGGACGGCGGTGATCGGTGACGTCGATGAAGCCGCGCTCACCAATTTCTCGACGCCCGCCAATCCGCGTACCGCGACTCTGGCGTCGGTCCTCGGATCGCTGACCCAGGTCCATGCCTATGCCAATATCGCACTGGGCGGCGTGACCCAGCAGAATGTGCTGTTCACGCCCAGCGACATTTCCGGGCAGCAGAGCAAGACGGTCAGCACCCAGGATCTGACCCAAGGCGTCGCCTCCAGCCTGGCCAACCAGACCAAGGTCACGGTGACGCTCGCCGGCCTGCAACTGCCGCTTAGCCCGCTGCTGTCGCCCGTCATGAGCCTTCTGGGTGAAACGGCGCCGACTCTCGACGGCTTGCTGAGCAACCTCACCGCCATCCTTGGCGTGAAGTTGGGCACCGCGACGGTCAAGGTCCACCAGATGCGGTGCGGGATGCCCACCTTGGTCGCCTGATGCGCTAAGCGCTTGCCATCATTGCCGCCGGCTTGCAGGAACAGGCCATGGGCGCAATCATGCTGCAGGGAACCGGATCGGACGTCGGCAAATCGGTGCTGGTGGCGGGGCTATGCCGCGCCCTGCTCCGCCGGGGTTATCGCGTCCGGCCATTCAAGCCACAGAATATGTCGAACAATGCCGCCGTCACCGTGGACGGCGGCGAGATCGGCCGCGCACAGGCGCTGCAGGCGATCGCTTGCGGGGTCGAGGCGCATACGGACATGAACCCGGTACTGATGAAGCCCCAGGCCGACCGGACGTCCCAGTTGATCGTCCATGGCCAGGTGCGCGGCACATTGGGCAGCGGCAATTTCCGCAGTGCACGCGGGCAGTTGCTGGGCGCCGTGCTGGAAAGCTATGAGCGGCTGAAGGCGCAATGCGACATCGTCGTCGTCGAAGGCGCCGGATCACCGGCCGAGATCAACCTGCGCGCCGGCGACATTGCGAACATGGGCTTTGCCCGCGCCGCCGATGTACCGGTGCTGCTGGTCGGCGATATCGACCGGGGCGGCGTAATCGCGGCGATCGTCGGCACCAGGGCCGTCATCGACCCGGACGATGCCGCGATGATCCGCGGCTTCCTGATCAACAAGTTCCGCGGCGACCCCGCGCTGTTCGAGGATGGCTATCGCCAGATCGAAGCGCTGTCGGGGTGGCGCGGCTTTGGCGTCGTCCCCTGGCTGGAGGCGACCGCCCGTCTGCCCAGCGAGGATGCGGTGGTGCTGGAGCGGACAGCACAGCCCAGAACCGCGCGCACCATCATCGCCTGCCCCATTCTGCCGCGCATCTCCAATTTCGACGATCTCGACCCGTTCAAGCTCGATCCCGGCGTGGAATTGCGCATGGTGCCGCCCGGTCAGCCGATACCGGCCGAGGCCGCGCTGATCGTCCTGCCCGGCTCCAAGGCGACGATCGCCGACATGGCGGCCATGCGCGCGCAGGGGTGGGACATCGACATATTGGCGCATCATCGCCGCGGCGGCGCGATTCTGGGCATTTGCGGCGGATATCAGATGCTGGGGCGCCATATCGCCGATCCTGATGGCATCGAGGGACCGGCGGGCACGGTCGACGGCCTGGGGCTGCTCGACGTCGAAACGCGACTGTCGGCCGGCAAGCGGCTGGAACGGGTCGATGGCGTGGCGCTGGGCGCGGCCTTTGGCGGCTATGAGATGCATATCGGTGAAACGACCGGCCCCGACAGTGAGCGGCCCTTCGCACACCTTGGCGGCGATGCAGATGGCGCGATCAGCGCCGACGGCCGGGTGATGGGCACCTATGTCCATGGCCTGCTCGCCAGCAGCCCGCTGCGCGCGGCCCTGCTTGCCCGGCTGGGCATCGATGGCGGCGTGGCGGATTATGATAAGTCGGTCGACATGGCGCTGGATGCGATCGCCGCCCGGCTGGAAGAGCATCTGGACATCGACGCGATCGTCGCCTTGGCGCTGGGCTAAGCGCCCAGTTCCGGCCCATTTTATTCCTGTGAAAAAATGGTGCACCCGGAACGATTCGAACGTCCGACCCTCAGATTCGTAGTCTGATTTCGTGGATTTCCTGATGTTACCGGGTATTACCAAAGACCCAAAAACTCCAGATTTTACGCCGTTTACCGTTACCGACTGTTACCTGCGATTACCCTGAATAGAGGTCAACCGTATGCCAGCCGTATGAAGGTTATAGGATTTGACCTCCCGAATGGCAACAGACCCATTTCGATAAAATTGCTCGGGTCAATCCCCTGACAGAAATTTTTCCTCCCAATGGGCGTATGCCAATCTCCATACGCCTTCATACGCCCCATACAGGCACAAAAAAGGCCGGATTTCCGGCCTTTTTCATCAACAATGTATGGAAAGATCAGGCCGGGCGCGGGACGGGCAAATCGATCCAATACCAGCCGTTTTCGTCCTCATCCGGGGTCGGAGCATAAGCCCGGCCGACCGGCTTCCATACGGCGTCCCAGAACATCGGCTGAGGGACCATCCCCTCCTTCCACACCAAGATGGGGGTGGTGTCATGCTTGGCGTCAGCGAGTGGTTTCCACACGGGATTGGCCGCCGCGTGAAGCGCATCCCCGACCCGCTTCACCATGGCGTCAAAGCGCGGGGTTTCGCGATATTGGAGCAGGAGTTCGTATGCCTGATTGTGGTAATCCATTGTCCGGTCGAATTGTCCCTGTCAGAATGAACCGCCCCCTATAACGAATAAGATCGCGCTTGCGAATCACTTCGCCGTGTTTCATGGGCGCACGCGGCAGCGTCCCGCATTTGCGTGGAAGTTTCGCATCTTACCGTGATTGGCGTCGGACAGTGCTTTGAATCGGTTTTTCGGTCAAATACCGTCCGGCCGTCGGGGCGCTGCCACCCTCCCTGAAATCACTTCTGCGCCATCGCAAAAGTTAAAGTGGCGCACAATTTCGGTGTTGAAGTGTTCACTTCAACATTGAAAGTCCCGGTTTTCCGTGGATTTGCGCTTGCGAAGAACTGCAATTTGACAAGGGGGCACTATTCTGGGGTATGTAGTCACCAGACGGAGTATAGATCGATGAGTTATCAAGATCGCACTTCTGAGGTTTGGCCGGATACCGAAGCTCGGAAGCAACGACAGGAATTGCTGCTCGACCGGTTGTCGAAATTCTTCGATGAATTCGTCGAAGGCGACGGCGGCTGGGCCAAAGTCGAGAGAGAGCACATCGAAGAGACCCGCGAGATCGTTCAGGAGATCGTGGACCTCAAATTCGAGCGCGATCCCGATGGTGACCAGACCGTGGAAATCGCCATGGTGAACCGCCGAGAGGCGCGTATGGAAGCGATTATCGTTCCATACGGACCTTTGCACAAAGACCGCAACCAGCAGGGAACGGAACCCGAACTGGATGATGACGCGGCGGTAGCAGAGGACGAGGCCAAACTCGAACGGCTTCTCTATGCCCAGAGACGGGCCGCAGACGTCGTTGAGAGCGTCAACCGCGAACTCAGCCTGTATTACGAGATGCAGAGGTCGAGACGGGAATATCGAAGGAAATTCCAAGACTGGCTAGCCCGGCTGAATGATGTGTCTGAAAATGGCACATATGACGAGGCGCGCACAGCCCTTCTGGATTTCAGGTCCGCCTATGGGATGCAGGATGACTTGCTGCTCAAAGCTGACCCCTACCGAAAACGCATGGCTGATCGCTTCGGTGACGAAATGTCGCGACGCATTCAGGCATTAAAAATCAGCATCGATGGGGCACCCGACCGTGAACAGCTTAATGCTGTCCGCCGAGAATGCCGTTTCGAATTGGCTGTATTCGGCCCAACCGAAATGCGTGGTATATTCCGCGCCATCGACGCCAAGAAGAACGAATTGAAAGAAGCCGCAACATGAGCGCCATGCATTTTCTCGTCAAAAAGGACGGCGTGCAGTGGGATCGGACCAGTGAGTTCACTGGAACCGGGGGAATGAAACTCTCGATGCAAGACATGATTTCCACTGCGCATGGGCCGAAAACGGACGCGATGGCAGCGTATGACCGTGAGCTTCGGCGCATGGGCGCGGCTCTTCAGGATGCGATCGACTGGCGCGCCAAGATATTGCGTGAGGAATCCGATGCGAGCGTCGACATCGTCTTGGTCGATGGTCCTCGGTCCTACGACTGATCTGCGTTTCCTTCCCTAGATATTTGCCTCAGGGTTGATTTTTACGCTGCGTAAATTTACGTAGCATCGAATCATGGCATCCAGAGAACACCGTCTAGTAAACGTTGGCTCCGGCCGCGTGCGTGCGCCCCACCCTAAAGGTATTAGGGTGTTGGTGAAACGCGATCGCGATCGCTGGATAGGCTATGCAGTCGAAGGGGTCATCGACTTGGTGATCCCCAGACCGAGCGGAGCATGCGGCTATATTGTGTGCGGCGATGATGGCGAATATTACGACATCCGCAACACCAAGGATATCGTTCCCATCTGGGGCAACTAGCGGACGGTTGGTCGGGACAGTTCTATCGCCCGGTCAACCGTCAACAATTCCGTCAGCGCCGGGAAGACCTCAAAGTCGATCTCCCGTTCAGCGGACTGACGGAAATCCTCTAAATCACCCTTGATGCCATTCAGGAACTCGATCGACGTTCCACGGACCAGTTGCGCCACTTTATCGTCACTCGACGATAGTGCGGCGATTGTGTCCTCGATCTTGATGGCCATCTGAATGATGGCCTGAGCCTCAGGAGAGAGATACCACTGATCGAGAAGAGCGAGGATTTCCTCCTCTTCAGAACTGAGCCAGCGCTCACCGACATCCTGCGGGGTACGAAGATGGGGCTCAATTCCGCTGATCATATTGGTTCCTCAAATGACGCTATTGGTAAATCAACTCCATATACTCCACTTTATGAATAGGAGCAATACGGAGAGCCAAAACGTCACATGAGAGCTTTGTGTTCCCGATGAACCGCGCCCATGTCAGAGACCACGCAGGTGTAGAATATCTCAGCGGCATCGTGCGTTGGGAACGCAAGCAAGGTCATCGACCATTGCTGATAATCTCGATCTTTCACCAGACCGAGAAGCGAAATCACTTCCTGAATTTCCTGAAGCCACTCTATTCCGCGTTCGTGGCTGTAATCCCGATCCGATTCACAGCGGATCACATGACTGAATTCCTCATCCGGGCTGACACTGTAAAAGTATCGATTGGGCAATTCATGTCCTCCAGTGAATGGCCGCTATAACACAACTCCGGCCGGACCAGAAGCTATTTATGGGCCGAAGTGTTCCTCACTTCGTGTCACTTCAAAAATAGTTGTTGAGATCATTTCATCAACGGTGGTAGAAAATGTCAGTTGCCTGCTCTGAGAAACATTTGCCGACTAGCTATCGGACCGAATGCGGAGAGCAGGCGGACAAACACCAAGGCGACCCGGCTGTTCCAGTCAGGGTTTGTGTCGAGTGCCTATGCCGGTGGAACACGCCAATTCGGCGCAAAATTTCAAACGCGACGAACCGAAACTCGCAAGCGTTCTGAAAGCTGTCGCATCGCTTGGTTTCGAACTGGATATCTCGAATGACAATGTGATGTTGAGAGGTTCGGTTTGGGTAGTGATCGACCCTTTAATCCCCTAATTTCTCTAACTTGAAGTGGCGGGCGATATTGCCGACAAATGCGCCCAGAAACCCTGTTTTTCGATTCCAGTTGTCGCGGCCGTTTACATATTCAAGGTAGACATATCTGTCTGACACTTTTGTAACCGTGGCCGCCTCTCGTGACCACTCAGAGAACTCATTGCTCCGGCTCATGCGCGTCACGGAATCGCCGACTTTCAGCGTATCGAGAAAGGCAATACTCGACCAATCAACCCAATCCGTATCGATCATTGATGTCATCCTCATACCTCTACCTAGAGGTATAAGTGGTTGGCCGTTCGGTCAACACCAAAGCGGAATTTGGGTCAGCGCTCTACATGGGGGATATGAGGAAGCCTGTTTTGAGCCGGTAGGGTCGCGTTGGTGGATTTGGTTTTACAAGGCCCATCTCCACCATTTTGCTAAATAATGGATGAGCAGATTTACTGACGTCCAGTGCCATAATTGCGGCACCCTTTTCAAAAAAGCGAACAAAGAACTCAACCGTCGGAAACGGCTCGGTAAAACTGAGATGTTTTGCGGAATGAAATGTGCGAGTATCAAAACAAAGCACAATCTTCCGGATACGGTCAGTTCACCAGAGCACATGAGTAAAATGGCTTCCAAGGCAGCGGAAGCCAACCGTCGATATTATGGCGAAGATGCAATATTCCAGCCATACATTCGACGAGCACAACAGCGCAAGAAATGGTCCTGCGACCTGACTATCCAATATTTGCAGGATTTATGGCTGAGGCAGAATGGGCGATGCGCCGTTTCCAATATTCCTCTGGAGCACGCGGTCCTCACAACCGACCATAATGTAATGGCCTCGCTGGATCGTATCGATTCCACTCTCGGGTATATCCAAGGTAATGTCCAATTCCTGTCGTGTGCATTAAACTGGGCAAAATGGCAGAGGTCCGACGACAGCCTTCGAGCACTTCTTTCGTTGATAGTAGATAATAGTTGCATTACCACCTTCAATGACGTAAATAAGTCCAGTCATTGTTGACCAAGGCGGAATAAGTTTTCAAGACGGGGCTCTCGGATGCCCCCGCCTCCACCATCTGCTACGATATCGTGGCTACACTGCCGAGTAGTGTTTATTCTCGTAGCAGTTGATGGGGGCGAAAGGGATCGATTGGGAACACTAAAGGCTGAGCGAGATGATCGGAAGAAGCGCCGGGGCTATGCCCGCAGCTAAACTCTTAAATGTCAATGACAACACTGACATGGTTGCCGTCGCCGCGTAAGCGGTGATTTATCCCTGAGACTTTCGCCGGGTTTCCCTTGGAAACAGAAGCAAACCCGTCACCCCGACTACACAGAACGCTTGGTGGAGTGTATGAAACACGACATGAAAGCCACGAACCTCGGCATGAGAGCATGTAGTGGGTCTGTGTAGTCGGGACCCATTTTCGTCAACAGGTTCCGCGCGAGGTTCTCAGCGACGGTTGACCAGACACCAAGTCCTGACCACATAAAAAGACCCGACACCAAGAGGTGCCGGGTCAGGGTGAAGTTTCGCCTAAAAGACAAACCTTCGGGTCGCAAACACGTCATATCAACGATTTGTGACTAATGTAATACCCCGGAAGGGGTATGAGAAAATATTGCGACCAGAAATTCGAATAGCCTACGTTGGTTAGATGATACCACCATCATATCTCCAGCGTGACGTTCGCTTTCGCGCCATCATAGACCACATAGCATACACGATATCGGAGAAGGCCACAGAAGCTGACGATCGGGAGGCGATCTATCGTATCGCCCATGAAACTGCCAACGCCCTTCTCACATTCATTTACGATGAAGATCGCGAGATCAGCGTGCTGAGGCATGAGCGCGATCATTTCCGCGATGCCTACTTCGAACTGGCTATGCGGACGCCGACCATGCCGCTTCCGCTCCAAAACAACGATTAGATCACTTCAAGAAAGCGCTTGCCGTCCGTTCAGCGATCGCCGCCAGCATGGCGCGCTTCTCCGGTGTGCGGCGCGCTCCATTGTTGCGGAGGGCGTCGACACCAAAGGTTTCTTCATCGATACCAGCGACCGCCTTCCGGCGGTCAACATCGGCGAGAAACAGATCAAGGCTCATCGTGACCATGTGGATCATATAGCTCCAAAAGCGCGGGATTTCCACCCTCTTCCTCAATGCGCCGTGTGAGGTATTTATGATCCAAACCGGTTGAAATTCCATAAAGGAATTGGGCTTGCCGGAGCATCGCCAGATCACCCTTGGATACTTCATGTTGACCAAGGCGGTCGGCAATCATGTCCTCGATTGGAGGTATGACAATCTCCCCTTCCCGAACGGTGAGGCGGATACACCGATCCCTATCGGCTCTTCCTTCAAAGTAGCCGCCAGAAACCTGTTCAACGCCATAGTTGGGCGTGTCTGGGTGATACCATCCACCAAGGCCGTGCCCGCTGCTTAGGTCTCGAACAAAGCCCGCCTCCTCCATTGCGGCGGAGAATGCGTCGTCGGCCGCCACGACATCAAAATCATTCGACTGGAAACTACCCTTTGTGTGCAGGGCAACTGCTGCGCCGCCTACCAGAATGGCATGGCCGCCAGTGAGCGCGTTATATTCGGAGAAGCCAGTGGCCAGCTTCTCAACCGCCGCAAGATAGTCTGCTGGGAACGCCATGATCACCTCGATAGAACGTGATGCTTGATACCACTTTTTATTAGCATTGGCTACGCAAAAGATATTGAGAACGCATGCGCGGCTTCGCCATCATCCCCACATGGCTCTACGTGAAAGACCGGTCGCTGACGAACAGGATGGTATGGTCCGGCAGGCGAAGTAACTGGGGAGTGTATGCAGGGTCGGCGGATGCGCCGGATCAAAGCGCAAGGATAAAGAACCCGGTCCATAGAGACGACAGCGCCAATTAACATAAGCCAGCCGGGTGGCCATAGAAGGCTCCCTGTCTCAGATGCAGGGGAAGTGGCCTTGCCCAACGGACATGCCGGTCGGGCGGCAGGTAACGGGCTCCTCACCTTGGCAGCGAGGGTATTATCCCGATCCCGGATAGAGGGCGGAGCCGAGGTTCCGCCCTCACCCATTATCAGTTGAAATCATGCTCGGTCGGAACGTCTACCGTCTTGCGCTCACCAGTTTCGTCGTCGACGACCGTGAGAGCAATCACTTCATTCTCTTCTGACGTCCCATATTCGCCATAGACTTTCTCAGTGTGGAAAGTCTTCTCATGCATGTCCTCGACCAGATTTCCCGTCCTGTGAGCGAGATAGCGGAGCATGCCTTCGTCCATGGGGTTTTCGGGTGAATGTTCGGTTAGGCTGGCTGGTTCGCCGGTTCCGGCCATGATCCGTCTCATCTCTTCATGCTTCTGTGCTCGCGTCGCCATTATGGGTCTCCTATTGGGTTGCCTCCTTATAATGTTGGTCGACATTCGAAATGGCAATGGCTCGCGACACGACCGAAATCGTCACGCAGGCTAGACAGTTGCAAATCTCGGTTATGCCTCTCAATTTCCGATAAATATCGGCGTATGTGTGAGATCATCCCGTTCCCCAAGGAATATAAATGGAAAGCTGCCGCCGAGTATTTTGCTGGCCGCATCGTCCACCATCTGTCGATCCGATTGGAGGATGAGGGATACAACCCTCAGCAATGGATGATCGAGGAAGATGTCCAGAGGGTCATCGACGTGATGTGGGACGGAGACCCTGCGATTTTCGAGGTTTCCGACATCAGACAGTTGGATGGACAGGCGGAAATGTTTGTCGATCACCAGTGGCAAAATTATGTCCACTGATGGGTTGATAGCATCTTAAAAGGTGGTATTGAACGTCCGACTTTATAGGGATTTCGATTATGACCGATCATCAGGTATCCATACACCCCATGGTTCCGCAAGACATCTTGCAGCCGCAATATGAGGTTTACGCCGATGGCCAACGCGTTGCGGTCTTCATGTTTATTTCAGGTAGGAATTTCATCGATCTTGTGGAAGGGCGAGACGAGGTAACCACCGATTGTTGGGTGATTGACCTCAAAACTGGCAAGAAATATGAAAACCTCCATTATGACACATTGGAGGGCATATCAAAGTTGATGACGCGAATTTACAAATTCGGTTTCACTTGTGCAGATTATTTCCCATGATCTATCCCGGAATGAATGCCGAACTCGATCGTCCCCATTTCGGTGTTGCTTGCGCGGGTCCTCGACACTCTCACTAACCTGAGGTTTGAGCAATTTGGCCTTCTATGTCGACCACCAGTGGCAAAATTATATTCACTGATCGCTTGACCGCATCATAAAAAGTAGTATGGTGGCGTCATTAGATGGAGACATATGATGACGACCGCGACCAAGATCACGATCAAGCCCGTCGGTGGCCTCATGCACATGAACGAGCATGATGTCTACGTCGATGGTGAGCACGTCGCCCGCTTCATGTTCATCCGCACGAACGACGTGTATCGTGATGGCAATGGCTCGCGTCGAACCAATATCCGCTGCAATAGCTGGGTCGAAGACGTGAAGTCGGGCAAGCGGTTCGACAATCTCGGCTACTGCTGGTTCCGCGATATTACGCGCGACATGCGTGACCTCTATGGTCGCGGCCAGACCTACGCGGACATGTTCTGATGGTCCCGAACATCAAGGTGATCCGCGACCTGCGCGCGGAACTCGACGACATCACGGTCCCGCATCAGCGCGTTGAAGCCGCCCAGCGCTGGCTCCGCAATGGCGAGAACACGCCGGGATATCAGTTCGAGATAAAGATCACCCAACTGCGGGGCATCTGGGTCGCGACGCTCATCTATGGTTTTGGTGGACATTCGCCGACCCGGAGCAATATCCTCGCCGAGATCGATCTGTAGGAAGCGCTATGCCAAGCCTTGATGAAGTTTCGGCACGCCAATGGCTGCAAATGCTGCTGACGACGAAAATGAAGACCTACGCTGTTTTCGATCACGTTCGCGCTGGCGAGGAAATTCCCTCTACCTCCGTGTCGGTCGCGGAGGAAATGGTCGAGGCCGGTTGGCTCGAACGCACCGAAAAAGGCTTCGCCATCACGGACGACGGCCAGCGCCATATCGATTCTTTCTGAGGAAATCACCGTGCCGAACTACCACCTGTATCCCGTCACCGTTGAAGTGGCTGAATATTTCCACGACGTTCAATGCGTGGTCGAGGCAACCGCCTATGAACGTCAGGCGCTCAACGAGCTTCACAGCAATTTCATGGGACGTTCGTGGGTCGAAGCCGGTTTCGGCTATTATCCCGCCGTGGGCACGTTCGGAGGCGAACAGATTACGATCTGCGTCAGCAAGGCGAAGGTGAATGACCGCATGATCCTTTTCTACTATGCGTCTTCCCCGGTCGTAAATCATGACCTGATCGACGTTTGGCTTCTGGCCAATCTCCCCGACGCCGTTAAGAAAAATGGCGGAACGGGTATCATCCGGACAGACGCGGCCAACTTCGACAACATTTTTGAAGAGGAGATGACCCAATGAGCGAGGGTATGTCCCGCGAGGAAATCCTCGCGCTGCTCAAGAGTGAAATCTCGGTCTCAGTGGAGACGTCATCCGACTATGAGGGTGATCGGGTGTTCCTGCGCGTCCGGGTAGCGGTATCGTTCGCTGGCGAGGAAGTTGCCAGCGATAGCGACAGCATATCGGTGGGGTGATCAGAAACTCCTGATATTTTTCGTAAGTCCGCTACGACTTTCTCCATTTCATCAAGAGTAGCGTTGCTTTTCAGCAAATTAGCGCGGTACGATATGACGCGCACATTGCCTTTGACATAACCTAGCTCCGGTAAAATTTTGTCTATCGACGGTGACGAGTTTTGCGGTCCTTTTGAACCAATAGCAATATTGGGTTCAAGAGTGATTCCCAATATAGGGCAGACTTCAGGGAGTATGATATCGTCGATCGTTAGATTGAATGGGATTCCCTTCGCCTTAGCGCGAGCTTTGGTTCTTTGGAGCATATCGCGTTCGATCGTAGATCGTTTTCGTTCTCGCAACGCGACTGCATTGTTCCGCCGAAAATGTCGATTACTACAGGCGCTGTTACAAAACCGCTTGCGCGTGGGATCAAGCAGTTCGCCACATTGATCGCAGTTTCTATCAGGCTTAACTTCCTTGTTTGACTGATGATAGCAACGAAGATAGCATTTTTGAGAACAAAACTTAGAACCCCTACGTTCGTTGAACTCCGATCCACATTCTAAGCACGCGCGGAACCGGGTGTTTGGGTTCTCCACTCCCTGCTTCCGATCATGATATGCTTTCAATGAGCGGTTGGCTGCCACTCGTGCACGACAAACGTCAGAGCAGTATGCGGCAGCAAAATGCGTCGCTTCAAATACCACATAACAGATTTTGCAAATTACTTCAGCCATCAAATTTATCAATTCACATAATATTTTGCGTTTACATAATCGAGCAAGAGGTCAACGTTGTCAGACAAACTCTCAAGCGCATCCCGTTCGATCGCTCGTGCAAGCAGTTCATTAAACGTAAGGGTGGTTATATTGACGTCACGGTGACAATATGGGACCATCTCCGGGGTGTAATGCTCAAATATAGGCGACTTTAGTTTGGGTAAGCCAAAATAATCACCCCACGTTTCAAGTTTGTGATTCGGAAGTTCCTTGGCCAACTTTCTGGATGCGATGCAAGTGTCCACTATACGACTGCGATCCAGTTCCACGCCCGCTCGTTCCTTGATGACTTTCGCGTCATACCCAAGAAAATTATGCCCGACTATCATCTTGCTATCGGTGGACATGTAATAACACGCTTCGGCTATTTCGTCCGCTCCGACGTAAGATTTATATTCCCCCGTCAGTAAATTTTCTATACCTAACATCCAGATGACTGATGCTTTAATTCCATCGGTCTCGGCATCTGCCGAAATATATGAGTAATCCATATGGCATGATATTAGAAGTGACTTCATGATTGCCATTTATAGTTTCATTTGATGGAGGTTATTTTGGGCTTCGATGAACGAATTGCCGTAATTGATGCCCGGTTGCGTGACATCAATCGGGAGCGGAACGTCTTCCTCAATCGTGCGGCCGATCTGTTCGATATCCAGCATTCGGACGAAAGGGCAGAATTGCTGATCGAACGAGAGCGCGCGCTGGACGAACGGCGGGCATCATGGAGGGAGGAATGAAGCATCAGGCTATTCAAGGCCGCGAATGGGCTGCTGAATATATCGACGTCACCGATCCCGGTATCACGATCGAGACTGCTACGGTTTATCGGGCGGCCGGGCGGCGATGGTTCACCCTAGAGGGAGCGGCCAATGCTGCTGCCAAGGAGCGTATCCGCACCGCGTTGCGTGAGAGCGGTGATGAGAACACCGATATCGACTGGTTTTCCGGTGCTATGAATTTCATCTCTGCATCATTCAGGGATAGGTTCAGGAAGCGCCGGTGAGCATCATCCGCAAAGTCCGTCATGGGTGCGCCATCCCGGAAAATGGTACCTACATCGGGCGCAATCCCCGGTGGGGCGACACCTTCTGGGGCAATCCGTTCAAGCTGCGTCGGGAAGAAGATCGGGAGTTTATCCTTGGTCAGTATGAGCTTTGGCTCAAGACTGCCGATCACATTCTGGCGCGGATTGACGAACTGCGTGGGCGCACATTGTGGTGCCATTGCCACCCCCTTCAGTGTCATGGTGAAATTCTGGCTGAAGTCGCCAGCATGACGCACGAACAGCGTGACAGATGGCGGGTTTCACCCTATGGTTGTTTCGAATTTGATTTTACTAGCGAGATTTGATGATGGGCGACAAGAAGCAGCGCGTTCGCGGTGATGATCCGCGTATCCAGAAAAAGCATGAAGAGCGCGGCCGTCATGGTTGCCGCAAACTCGTGCTTCATGGTCAGAATTGGTGGTGGCGGACCAACTCCTCCAATGTGATCCTGCATCGCCCCGATGGTCAGAAAATGGTCATTTCGCTGGCCCGCTTCCACGGCACGACCCATCATGACATCGAACGTCGGAAGTGGAAACAGTCGGTCATCCCGATCACGCCCGCGACGATCGCCGATTTCATCAATCGGAAGCTCATCGGCTACACCGACATGGGAGGCTTCCCCGAAGGAGTGCAGTTCACGCCGTCTGTGGCCCCTGATGGCTTTTCGTCGGTCGATCTCGAACGCGGGACGTGGCACTGGTCGCGGATCGCCATCAATGAAGTGCATCTGATCAGCCCAGAGGGCGTTCGGACCGAACACCGTGTCTATGACGTGCTGTGCCAGCTTCCCGATGAGTGGATCAACGCGCGCAAGGCCAAGGTGGAGAATTTCGACGATCTGTCGTCCGAAGAAAAGATGCACTATCTTTTTGAGCACCGGTTCGACGACGAAGTCGAGCCGACGGCCGACGATGTGCGGAATTTCATCAGGTTGAAGTTCCTGCGTCTCGATCGCGTCAATATGATCGAGGGCACCGATTTCACTTCCGGTTCGGATGCGTGGGGCGTCTATGATCCCGCCGCCCTAGCGGGTGATTTCGGCGGAAAGCGTGCGGCTGAAGCAATTGCCCGCGCGCGGCGGTCGACCATCCTCGCTCTTTAAAATTGATCAGAACCCCACCCAGCCATTATGGGTGGGGAATTATTTGATGAAGGATATTGGGCCTTGAGCAGTGGCTATGGTTACGGCGATCTGGAGCCGAAGGAAAACTGCCCCTATTGCGGGGCGAAGTGTTTCGCCGACTTTGTCGATATCGGAGTGGGCTATCAGCAGTGCGGCCCCTACCATTGCCAGCGCTGCGGGGTATCGGAAATCGGTGCTCATGACGGCTACAGCGACTATACGCCGCGAGAGCGCGACACCGGCTGGTATGAGCCGGGCAAGCCTGCTGGTGCTTCGGCTAATGTCGACGGCGATGGTAACATCATTTCGTGGCACGAGGCTGACACGCTCTATCGCGCCGGTTATGGCGTAGCTGCGCGATACGACAAGAGCGGGAGATTGATCGCCAATCATGAGCCCAAACCCGCGCCATGGTCTGGCGAACTGAAGGACACCCCTTGATGGCGTGCGACCATCTCCGCGCCGGTAAGGCACCCATGGATATCATGACGTGGTTTTGCCCCGATTGTGATGCGACGATCGACTTCAGCGACCCCGACTGCTTGCGCATCGATCGCTGGAAGGACGGCCGCGAAGAACGCATCCCCTATGATACGGCACAGCCGGGTACCCCGCGTGATAACGTCATTTGTTTGACTGACTTCATAAATGGTGGTAATCCGTCTGCGAAAGGTAGTGATGATGTGGATCGGTAAGTATCGCCTAAATGAAACGTGTGGCGGATGTCCCGAGGCATATGATGCCTTTATCAAGGACGAAGATGGCAACGACAAATACGTCGGCTATTTTCGGCTGAGGCATGGTGCGTTCACTGTCGACACGCCCATAGGCGCTGAACCCGGCGACGAAATTACCGTCTATACCGCATATCCGCGTGGCGATGGCATTTTCGAGCATGATGAGCGCGATCATTTTCTCGGCGAAGGCGTGATGGCGCTTGATCGCCATATCAATCCACCGGAGGTGGAGATGGAGAGCCCTCCCAGCTATGCTGCGGGAGAACTGCGCAAGCTGAGGCAGTGGCTTTATGCTCGGCCTGACTATGAGGCACCCGAAGGCGATATCGGCGACGCCGATGAGATCATCGCATATTTCGAGGCCCGCATCTGATGAGGCGCGCGCGAAAATATTTCTGGATGCCGATGGCGATCTCGATTGCCGTATCGGGTTCGATTGCAGCATGGGGACTGAGCGGCGGTTTTGAACGAAAAGCTGCCGCCACCCTTGAACGCTACGGTTATAGGGACATCAAAATCGAAGGTTTCCGGATCAATCTGCTATCCGGCTGTGCCAAACCAGATTTCCCCTACGCCTACAGCGCAAACGATATCGACGGAAAGCGCGTCCGTGGCACGGTCTGCGTCACCCCTTTGTGGAGCTACCTCGGTAATGACGACCGATAAGAAAATCACGCAAGAAGAAATGATCGACATGTTCGGAACGGACATGCCGCTGGAGGCGATGACACTTCTCGCCAACTCCGACGACAGCAAAACCATCGGTCAAATGCGGGATGAGCTTCGCGCGATGGGAAATCGTCAAAAAGCGTTGCGGAACATTCTCGGCGTAATGTCCGCGCCAATGCCGAATGAAGACTGTTATCTCACGCCGTATGACCAAGGGATGGCATGCGCGGGGCGCATCTATGACGCCGTCATGCCTGAAATAGCGCAACAAGTGCGCAATGACATTGCTAATCTCCTCGATGTTCGTGCCGAGCAAGCGGGTGTGCAGGGGAGAGTGGGTCAGCAGGTCGGAACCTATTTAGCCGCACTGGCCATGCATCTGAGGGGAGAAAAGAATGCGTAACTTCATGCTGGGTTTTGCCACCCTCTATTTGGCAACCGCACTGGTGTTCGGCCTTGGTATGGCGCGCGCAATGCCCGCGATCAATTACAAGGGTGCGACCTACTATGGTGTGATCTGGCCTGCTTGGCCGCTGGCCGTGCTGTTCAACACCGAAATCGCGCCCATCCCCGCATGGGCATTCACATTCGAGGACAAGTGATGTTCACCACTGGCGTTACCGAGGACGGCCGCGTCTTCATTCAGGACGAAGAAGGCGACAGCGATGCCCGCCTTTACGTCAACGGGAATTTCGCGTCGAAGGATGCGGAGCGTGCCTATGCGCAGATCATCTCATCCGCGTTGGGAGCCCATCGCAGCAGCGACATCAAAAGCCTCGAAACGGTGGGCTTCAACGATGAGATCATGATCGATCTGCTGCTTAATCGCGTCGAGCACATGGAGCGGCAACTCTGGTTCGCCAAGCTGAACCTCAAATGGGAGCGCGATTTGCGCATGCGCTGGAATAAGGGCGAGGACGAAATTCCTGCCCGCTGGTATCCGATCGCCGATGCGCCGGTAACGCCCACCTATACCAATCCCGCATATGATTTTGCGCCATATCTGCACGGTCCGATGGTCCAGTTGCTGATCGATCTCGGCGTGAACGTGAATGGCGATGGCGGCGAGGAGCCCCGTTTCCTCGTCACTGTGGGCTGGTGGTCCCCGGAGCATAGCTGCTGGCGGCATTGCGACGATGATGGTCCGAACGATCTGCAACCTGTGGCGTGGTGCCCGCTGGAAAGCGCCCCCACTGAACGGTTCGGGGGAACGGCGTGATCGACTTCATCATTCGCGGGCTGTGGTTTTATCTCATCGGCGGTGTCATTTTCACAACATATGTCTACACCCGGCACGTCGTCATGCGATCGAGGGATATGACCAAACTCTGCAAGAAAATGGAACAGGAAGCGATCCGCGAGGGCGAAGATGTGCGTTGGATTGCGCCACTCATTGCTACGCCTTTCGGTCTCCTGTTATTCGTAGGACTAACGTGGCCGATCATGCTTTACTTCGAGTGCTTTGGACCTCGTCGTGGGTAGGTGGACTTCGCCGTTGGCCGCGTACCTGATTCCGACCGATAATGGAGATAGCTGGCAGGATATGCGACGCGGTCAAACCGGCATCCCTTGCGGCAATCACCCCGGCGCATTCGGTTTCGTTCGCAAAAACCATGTCCACGAAGGTGTCGACCTCTATTGCGAGGATGGCGCTGACGTGTTTGCAGTCGAGGACGGCTGCGTGGTCGCGGTCCTTGATTTCACCGGCGAGCACGCGACCCCTCCCTCTCCATGGTGGAATGACACGCAGGCCGTCATGATAGAGGGCGAGAGTGGCGTCATCCTCTATGGGGAAATCAAGACCCATCTGGTGGTCGGTGATGCCGTGAGGCAGGATTACATCGTCGGAAGCGTCGTGCCTGTCCTGAAGAAGGACAAAGGGCGGCCGATGTCGATGTTGCATCTGGAGCTTCACAAGCACGGAACGCGCGACGCCTATGAATGGCCCCTTATAGGGCCGCCACCGCACACACTACGCGATCCCACCCCTCACCTGCTTCGGGCGGCGTTTCAGCCCTCTTGTGTCGCCCTACGGTCCCCATATAGGCATCGGTCATGCTAAGCCCTGTATTGCTGACGCGGAAACGGTTGTTTCACTGGGCGCGCGACGGGGTCCGAATTGGGTAGAAGGTCGACACCGATGAGTTTGATTCCCGCACCGGATTTGAGTGTGATCTCGTTTTCCCATGGGGCGGCCAAATTCTGAAAAACAGTCCGAGACATCTCGACGTCGCCAATAGTGATCTGAGCCGTTAGACGATAAAGCTCTGCATCGTCGGGGGAACTATCCCATCCAGTCAACGCGGCAACATCTATTTCCCAATCGTAGCACCAGTATACACCGAGCGATCCAGAAAGATAGCGATCGAGATCGGCCGGGCGCAGCAGAACATAGCGATAAATCGTTGGGCTCTGTTCTAAAATTTCCTCTATATTTCGTCGCATATCGGCGACATGCGCATCGGTGATCTCAAAAGCATCGCCATCAATGGTGTATCCATAACCGACGTCAGCATAGGGCGCGTCGTGCGCTTTCATGCCCTTTACCAGTTCGGCAAAACCATCATCTTCGAACAATCTAATCCATTCGCGCATCCGATATTTATGATCGGGTTATGATATCTCGCGGACTGGGTGTCGTCCAATCATGGAAGCGCACGGCAGCGCGCTTGTAGCCCAGCCATGCCAATACCTGTGTCACCGGGTGGCCGATGCAATTATGGAAGGCCCAAGCCCCGGACCGCCACTTTATCCCACGCAGGCCCTCCAGCGCCGATGGTTTGAGCAGCATGATGATCTCGATAGCGTCGAAACCATGCGCGGTGAAGGTCGCATCATCGACATGAACGACTGCGATCTGCTGTTCGATCCGGGACATATCGACACGAGTGATGCGTTCCAGAGGGATGAGGTTATTCCCTGCTTTGATCACCACCGGCGTTGGCCCGACGCGCTGCTTAAGCGGCCGGGCATCACGTTCGGCGATCCTGATTGATCGCGAGTTATTCATCACTGTTCGCTCTGAGGCGTCAATCTCGATACCATATCGGCGGCCGTCAGACAGAGGGGCTTTGGCGGAAGCCAATGTTCCGGATATTTTTTCGGCCGCAGGCGCGCATCTTCCGGCGAGAAACCATCCGGAGTGATGAAATCATTCGGATCGAATTCTGCGATCGGGATATAGTAATTGTATCGCGTGTCACCAACTGGCTGGCACACCACATCATCGGCTCGAAATTCGATGATGAAGTAATAGGATGGCACATCGGCTCTCATTTGCTTTTCCTTCGGTGCGTTCCGACGAAACGCACGCAGGGTGTCACGAGAGAAATCTTTTTCTGTGAGTGTTTTTGGCTTCTTCGCCATTCAAATTTCCTATCTGCGCGAATGCGCTAAACTATAACGAACAAGAGTTGCATTATCGCATCACAACGGCTCGCCCCTGATCGCGCGAAATCCATCCCGAAACATGGATTTGATCTCGCCTACCGTCTCACGAAAACCGACGTAAAAGCAGAATGGCAGATACCAGATCGGGAAAGTGAGGAGTTGTCCCGCGATGACGATGCGCTTCCAGATAGCGAGTGGCGGCGTCATCAGTGATGCCTCGTGCGCAAAATGACAATAGGATCAGGGTCAGAGCAGCGACCACGGTCGTCCGGAGCGTTCTGATCGACTACGTCGAAGCACTCACCTTCTCCCTTCTTGAACACGACAATCTTGAGGCCATGGGTGCGCAAGAAATCACTCAATTCGGATAATTCCCAGAACCAGTCGTCCTGTTCATCTTGGCTATCGAAAAGTGGAATGGGAATTGGCATCAGTGCATATCCTCTTCGCGAAATTCCGGCCACGCCATGATCGGCTCCAGCATCAGCATTTTGCCATTGCGGAACCAATAGCGCTGCTCATCGCGCGTCTCGTAATAGGTCTCGACCTCGAAGAAGAAGGTCACTTCCGGCATGGTCTTGGAGAACATCCGCATATCATGCTCGAACTCCCGCCAATACCCATCGTTGCCGGTAGCCTTACCGCTCAGGTTGAGGAAGATACGCGCTTCGGTCGACGAATTGAGCAGTCGATACAGAGCATATTCGCTGTCGAACCCGAAGGCATCATCCGGTGATACCATCATGGTGAGATTGTAACGGCAGTCCATGTTCAAATCCTAACTATCAAATGAAATCGGCGCGCCTACGACGTAATAGCGTCGATAGCCGACTGAAATTGGGAACGATAATACCTCGCGATCGCGCTTAACCACCACGTCGAAATATTCACCCATGTCACCGGCATTGCGCTCATAATACCATTCGGCATATTTTGCGGCGGCACTTTCGGCATCGTGGCTGCTGATCTCACGGGCATCGTCTTCGGTCATCTCATCGAGAACCCAGCAATGATATGTGCGATCGATCATTCCTCGCCTCTGACGATCTCTGCTGGGTGGATATAGAAGGATGGGACGAACTCGACATCAACGGTGCAGCGGATGTGGAGCCCGGAACTCGATCGGCACTCGACGTCCATCGAGTCATAGGCGTCACCGAGATGGTATCCGCGATACCAATCGGCATAGAGGCGGATAGCTTCCGTCGCGTTCACTGCTCGAAAATCCGCCCCATATTTCGAGTGATATCCGGACGTCCAGCAACGGAAGGTTTCCATGGTCAGGCCTTCGCCAGTTCAGCCGTGCCCGGCTTCACCAGAAGCATCAGGCCGGGACCATCGACCCACTCGCTGACATTACCGCAGCCACCACAGGTGCGGTAGACGGTGCCGGTGGGTTCTTCCTTCCAGATCGTCTGATAGCGGCTTTCGTGCTCCCAGAGATTGCATCCGGGGCATTTGGTTGACGAACCCAACGCCGCCATGATCTTCTCGTTGACCTCGTCTCGCTGCGCGTAAAGGTCAGCCAGACGCTGTTCTTTCGAAGTGTTTGCCCCTCGCCAGAGATCATATGCCGCCTTCAGCCCGAAGGTCACCATCATCACGGCAAGCACCATCTGCCAATCAATCGTAATATCGATATTCATGTCACCAACATCAAATCGTTCTGTCTAAAATCGAACCCCAATGGGGCCTGCCCAGTTATATACTGCCAGAGAGCCAGATTGGAATATTCAAATCGTCCGGTTACTTCTTCACCAAGCCAAGCCGGTCGCTCAAACTCTTCGTCTTCGCGCTGAAGTTCAATCTCTGCGATCACCAACCCGCGCAATTCAGGGTTGAGGAACTGATCGACTTCGAATGTGCCGAAGAAACTGCGCCAGCGGCGCTTGGACAACGCGATTGGACCAGTCAGGGTCTCATACTTGCCATATGCCGCACCGTCTATCGGATGCTCCATCTCGATGGCTGATCGGGCAGTTTTCTTCCACTTCATCGTCAGATGGTAGGTTGGGTCTGCCACTCGTCCGTCCAATACGGTCTTGCGCACTCGAATGGCCGCGTTGCCGGTGTCGGACAGATATCGCTGCTCAATATCGAGCGGACGCATATGCAGCCGCCGCTGATCGTGATTGGTTTTGCGAATGTCAGCTATGCTCATGTTGACGAGGAAGCGTCGTTCGATTTCATGCATGGAATTTCATCCTGTCATATTCATAGTCTTCGGTCACTTCTGCGCCGACCCAGTCTGGTTTGATGGCGCTGTGGGATACCCTTGCCAGCACCAAGCCATCGAACCGCAGGTTGATGAACTCGTCGACGGTCACGCCATCGGCCAATCCAGACCACCGCCGTATGAAGATAGGGGTGCGATCACAAAGAGACCGATAGTGCTTAAAGTCCCGGTAGGTGATGCGATGATCCAGCCTGACACCATCTACGGTGGTCGACAGAATGTAACCGATTTCATCAGGACGCCTTCGATGAGCGAAGGTCGGTTGGACCTTCCCCCTCTCCTTGCGGATATCGAGGGTGATGTCGCCGGTGCGGGGAAGCCTGTGCTGCTCAATGTCAGTGTAGGAGCCGATCAACCCATCGATGACCCGACGACGGCCGCGCGTGCGCAGGTCTTCGATCGTAGCCGTAGCGATGAAGTGACGCATATTCACTTCCCAAGCAATTCTATCAGCATATCGCGCAGCCTTTCGGCTTCCATTCGCGTCCAAATGTGGTCAACCTCGCTCGACGGACCTGATGCATGAACGCTCACGAAATCCGTTGTAAGGCCATGCATCAGGTCGACGCTCATTTTGATCTCATTCCCAAGCTCATTTGTGAACTTGGTTTCGACCTGATCAGATGCTTTCAACGAGCGAAACTTCTCGTGACAGATGACCAAGCAAAGTGGAAAGGCGATCAATCTGATGTTGGACACGGGATAGATGACCACCAATGCTCACGGCCATCACGTCGCCCTCGGCTTCTTCGTCGCTGATCGGATGCACCCGATCGAAAGCATCATCGAGATAATTCGCGATACGCAGCAAAGATGCGCTCAGATCATCGTTGAGAAGGCTCAGGCGCTTCTCGAAGCACTGAAGATATGTTTCAGCCTTCACGTCAGGGTTATTAGCCATTATAAATCCAAATCAATCCGAAAGTGATGCAATCATACCGAGCGCGAGAAGGATAAGCCCCGTCATCAGCACTGGCATGAGAATGAAAGCAGTGTCAGGCATTTTGCCCTCTCCATTTATCTTATGGATCGAGCATATCGATTAGGCTGCACCCGCTGCAATATTATTCGAGCGCCCGTTAAGGCAGTTAAGCAGCGTTAAGCCGATAAATACGGCATGTCGGAAAACAGTCATTCTGAATGCCAATGCATCACCGATGATGAGATCGATATTCTGTTCCACAATGGGGAACGCGTCGTCTCTGGATCGATCACCAGCCATATCGGCGGGCGGCGCTATGAGGTGCAGGCCGGTGACATCAGCAAGATTTGCTCGTTGGCCGAAACCCTAACTGAAGCCAACAACCTGTTCGGCAATTATTTCTCGATCCACGTCGATCTCGGAAGCGAACGCAAACAGGTCGTCCAGATGGAGCGACCTTACCTTACCACGATCGATGGGCAGCTTTATCGTTGGGAGCAGGTGTCGGACGAGGAAAAGGGCGAGATCAAGTCGGAACCGTTCGCAGCCGCGATCAAAATCCGTCGGGCACTGTTTCAGCTACTGACCGCGAAAGGCTATGACGGTATGGTCTATCGCAACACCGTAGAGGGCAACGCGGACAGCTACAACATCTTCCGCGCCGATCAGGTTCGCCCCGCGACTATCTAGTGCCTCGGCGACGATGATCCCATTCCAGACCGTGGCCACTTTTGGTCACGGTTCCCGTGTATTGGTTCTCATCACTGTTGCAGTAGAGACCGTCATCCTTACCGCGATTGATCAGCTTGCACCAACGGTTGACCATGGCCTTGAAAGACTCGCCACCCGCGCCATAGACATCGTTGCTCGCCATGAGGATGAAGTCATTTTCGTTCTCAAAACGCTCGATGACGGTGCGGGAAACCGGGCGCTTGATGTCATTGTCACCAGTGTGAATAAGATATGCAACAAGGCTACCATTCTTGATGTGTGACAGGACATATTTGCGTTCTCGACCATCCATCAGATTGACGCAGCTTGTCCATCCACGCCCGGTGCTGATCCCAGCCATATCATAGGGGTGGCGGCTGATCACCACTTCATAGCGACCTTTTGACAAACCCCCAAGATCACGCGCACGGTCGGTTTCGTAAGCGCGCTTGACCTTCAGGAAATCGGCTAACATCTCCGGTCCAATATTCTCTCTACCGGGTTTGGTCGCTGTCATCTGGGCCATCTCCCGATAGCGCTTTTCCATCCGATTCAGGACCTTTCCTATCCGAATTTCGCGACCATCCAGTACCACAATTCCTCTGAGATAATTTGCCGCAATCTCCGGATGGGTCTTGGCTCCGATGGGAGTAACTTCGTTGAACAAGGGTTCAAATTTCACGTCATAGATATACTCGAAACCATGCACGCCGCCGCGAGAGAACGCGTTGATGTTATCAAGAACCAATTCGGCCGTATCCATATCCGTATCAATGGGTGTGGCGGGTGCTTTCAAGGGAAAGTAAATGCGCTGGTCGTTTCCGCGCTGGTAGGCTGAGAACCGGTCGAAAATCGCGTCATAGAGATGAGGGTCGGCCTGACCATGCAACGGACGATAGAGGCTGAGCGGAACGGCTTCAAAAAGGTCGAAAATGCGCATGGGATATTTATCGGAAAAGGGGCGGTTTCCCGCCCCTTCCCTATCACTTCATCCTGCGGGTCCGCTTGTTGGGCTCCCAGCCCGGCGGCGGAGTGCAACCCTTGGACTGCATCGCGGGGAAAGCCTGCGGCTCCTCGTCGACCCGGCGGCGCGAAGGCTTGACGATCTGGATTCCGCGCTTTTCCAAGCCCCGCTTGTCGTCATAATAGACCATACCCATCCAGATCATGTCACCGCGCTCGAACTTGACCTCGGTGGTCTTGAACTCGGTCTCGTCACCAAAAGCGGTCCCCAGCGTCTGCTTGACCTCCGAGAGGGAGTTGACATTACTGCCACGTTCCTGATCCGACACTGAGAAGAAATAGTCCTCCATGGCAGCCATCGAGTTAGCGGCCGACGTGGTAGCGCTCGAACTGGCCATGGTTGCATGCGTCGACGCCGAGTTTGCAGAACACATGGCAACCGACGTCCAAGTGGCAGCGTTAGTAGCGGTTTGCGCAGCGCTGCTCGCGCTGAGTTGTGTCGACGTAATTGAACCGGCCGAAATCTTATCGGCCGTGACTGCGCCGTCGACAATCAGGCCAGCCGAACCGCAGAGAGGCCCATTGAACAAACGCCAGTTACCCAGCGGTGTGGTGCCTGCCAGTTTGGTGTATGAAGGGTTCTGGTTCAGGGTGACGAAGCGCGCCGAAGCATCCTCGAAGGCCATGATGCCGATCACACCTTTGTTCGCCGGGCTACCGGTGACGGCTTCGGCATAGGAGCCGCCCTTGTGACCAGAGAACTGGAACTTGGCGGCCGATGCGCCATCGAGCTTCCAACCCGGAATGACGATGGCGTCATTGGCCTCCACGACGAAACCACGGCTCTCCAGACCGGCTTCCTCGCCATCGGTGATCGAGATACCGTCGACGGCAATCACCGCTTCGATGCGGAATGGATTGTTGTTGCGAACTTCAATCTCAAACTCGGACCCGTCACGGCCTTCGATGTAGAGCTTGTTGTTGCGCGGCGAACGATATTCAGTCGCTGCCTTCTTGCCCTTGATCAGGACATTCATTTCGATATTCTGGTTCTTCATCTCAAATTACTCCGTGAAATACGTCGTCGAGGTCGTGCCGGTGGCGATTTCGCCCGATGCGCGCGCGGCTCGATATGCTGTGGTGGCCATGGCTGTCTGGTGCATGGTTTCTTCCATGACAGCGGCGGCAAATGATCGGATGTTTCCCTTGGGGAAGCCCATGTTGAGGCCAGCCTGTTCGGCACCATGAAACGCACCCAGATAGACAAACGTCCATCCGCGCTGCATTCGTTGTGCGATCAATTCCGCAATATGACCTGCGTTGAGGACGCTGCTGGTGTCCTGACCGTCCGTCATGACGATCACAACGACATTCGCAGGACCATCTATCGCGGCGAGCCGTTCGTCCAACTGCGCGATCCGCGAGGCGATCGTGTCATAGAGGTTGGTGCCACCACCGGGTGCGTAAGTCTTGGTATTGAGCTTGGGGACAATCTGGATGTCCAGATCGACATATGGGGTGCGGGTTCGTCCGGTGTGGAACTTGGTCAGCGTGAGGGCGCATTCGCCGGGCTGAGCCTGTTGTTCCTTGAGGAAATCATTGAAGCCACCGATGGCCTGATTTCGATACGATCCCATCGAACCTGTTTCATCAAGAATAAGTTCAATAAAAGTAGGAGCTTCCGCGACAATAGCCGTGGCGCGCCCCTTCGAGCGTTTAGTCATTCCTTTCTCCACGCAGGTCTTACTGCCTTGCCTACGTGCAAGGGCTTCTGCCTGCCACGCGCATGGACCAATTCCATGTGCTGGAATTATTTAGCTGAGTGGATTTCGGAACTTCAATATATTAAAACAATACATCTCTTATGAAACCATACCGGTCTCACGGCTAATCTTCCCGAACGACGTGCATGGATGATCGGCGGTCGCGCACCAATTTCTCACCAGCATCTGCGAGTTTGTTCTTGATGTCCCGAACGAACTGTTCAAGGTCGCCGTCGACTTTATGCCTATAGAGGACATCGGCGACGGATGGCTTCCATCCGCTTGGTGTCTCGAAATACCAGATACTGGCTGGACCTCGGCTTGAATTGGCTGTTTCCTTATAGCTGATCGACACTTTATGCAAAAACTGCGGTCCATTATAACGTGGACGGCTGTGCGGCCAGATTCTCGGCACGCCATATTCGGTCGGGATTTCGGCATACCAGTCTGTTCCACGATAATCGGCACGCACCCCATACGCATCTAAAAATGGGTGACCATATCCGTTGATATCGACCTGAAATTGGTTCAACAAAGAGCGGTGAGCGTTTGATTTCGCATCTTCCGCTATATCGCCAAAAATTCGCATCAGTTCGGGGTTGTCTTTACCCATCATGGCACTTCTGAAGAACTCATGATTGATGTCGCGTTTTCTGAACGCCTCAAAATCGATGATGCTTTCGACAATGTCACTATATCGCATGCACGTATTTAGTTGCGATCCAAAATATAACTTTTTCAACGACCGATTGCGCGCGTCGATATTTAATTTGATAACTCGCAGGACGCGGAGGTAAAATAACGTAACTAAATGTGGAACCTATTATGAACCTGATTGATCTTTCCGAACATATCAATGTCGTCAATACCGGGGAGTGCCACGTTGATGCGCCTGACGGGTTGATGGCAGCAATCTATACGGTGGCAGCCCCCCTTGAGCATCATATCCTCCACGTCGTCGGCCCCAACATCATCGCCTACATGAAAGAGCATGAAGAAATGTTCTATCAGGGACGTGCAGACGACAATGGAGTGGAGATCGACGTTTTCGCCCTGAACAAAACGCCCGTGTTGGTGAATCCGCGCTCGGACATCATCACCACCATTGGTTACGACCTCAACGGTAATCTGCTGGCAACAACCGTGAGCCTCACCGGTTCTGCGGACTAATCGCGATGAACGATCTTCAGCGCACTTTCCTGAGCATCTTTGGCGTGATCATTGTGATCATGCTCTTGAGCTACCCATGGTATGTCGCGGCGGCGACTGTGGGTGCGCTGTTTTGGTTCATTGTCTTCCTCGCTACGTGCCAGAATTTCTACTTTCTGATCGCGTATCGAGATGAGTGGAAGGCGTGCGCAAAGGCAATCCAGTCGGACAACGAAGCGCTGGTTGATGAGGTGAATGGGTGGACTACTCATTTCTATGTACGGAAACATTTCATGTTTCGTTCGCGCAAAGATGGCCAAAAGATGGGATACAGATATTCTCTGGACTCCAGACCGAGGAAACCAGATTGGTAAAAGAAAGGGGCGCATTAGCGCCCCTTTCTATAGGATATCGATCAGTTCTTGAACGCCTGATGATGCCGGGCCTGAGATCACTTCGCCAAAATGGGAATTTCCGGTCGGCGCTAGGTTCACCTCGATCGTGCGTGCGCCCTGCGAGCGGGCACTCTGGACATATCCGGCGGCTGGATAGACCACCCCGGATGTCCCGATGGAGACGAAAATATCAGCATCGGCGATCGCTGCCGCAATCTTCGCCTGATGATACGGTATTTCCTGAAAAAACACCACGTTGGGGCGCATAGACGGCTCTCCGCAGGAAGTGCATTCCGCACCCACTGGCAGGACATCATCCCAGAACACGCTCTCGACGCACCCTCCACAGATAGCCGAGCGCAGCGCTCCGTGCATGTGGATGACGTTCTGGCTGCCAGCGCGCTCATGCAGATCATCGACGTTCTGCGTCACGATGACGAAATTGCCCTCCCACTCTCGCTCCAGCATCGCAAGAGCGTAATGCGCTGCATTCGGCTCCACGGCCGCAAGCGCAAGCCTGCGAGCATCATAGAACTGGTGGACGATCGTGGGGTTGCGCGCGTAGGCATCGAGGGTGCAGACCTCGTCGATGTCATGGCCTTCCCACAGGCCATTGGCGTCACGGAATGTCGGGATACCGCTTTCGGCGGATATGCCTGCGCCGGTCAGGATAACGATGTTTCTCATATGTCTCTCAAATCGATGTTCCCGATCGGGAACATTCCGTTATCAAATGGGATATTCGGGCCTAAATGTTCCCGATCGGGATCACGGACGCTGGTTCATTTTGGCGCGAGCGCGCAGTTCATCGGCATAATTCCCGTGCTCATATTCAAGCTCAGGGTCGCCATTGATGCGACTGCGGTTGGTGTAGGGGTCTTTGTGCCAGAAAGTCGGCTCGCCATCGAATTCGCGCGCGGCCCACTCCGCCATAGCCTCTAGCGCCAGATCAAACGTCTGATAGCAAAAGCGACGATCGTGGCCACGCATGTCACCGATCCGACCCTCGTGCATGGTCCAGTGTGCGATCAACCGCATGACCCCGGCCCAACGACCGGGACCAGCAGGAACGACCATCACATAACCGCAGCTATCTCGAAGAAAATCGAAATATTTGATAGTCGCAGCATCCATGCCGGTATCGGTGCCCAGTTTCAATGTGGCGGCTGACATGGTGACCTCTGCTTTAGTTTGATGAAGTGGTAGACCCAAACCACTTCCATGTGAAGCCGCGAACCCATTCCATAAACGTCAGTGCGCGACCATCACAGCGCGGACAAACGTCGGGTCCAAACGGATCGGCCTCGACGACCAACTCCGGGGCCAGCTTGAGCACGCGGAGGCGGTTTTCCGGGTCATGGAAACTGATCATGACCAAGCCGTCCTCGGTCTTCCAGCTTTGGAATCCGATCATGTGGCAGACGAAAACAGGCTCCCCCATACCATCATTGTTGTCCCACTTCTCCAGAGACGCAACGAGGTTCTGATCCATCCATTCCGAACTGGGAAAACGCGTTAGAACGATCGCATTCCCATAGCGGTTGTAGGGATAGCTCGACCATATGTCATACCGCCGCATCAGCCGTCCGCTTTCTTGCGGTCGCGACCGGCACGCCATGCTGCCAGCGCATATCGCGCCCCTCGGTCAGGCTTCATGATACCGGCCTGCCCTCGTTGGTAATGATCATAGAGATAGCTCGATCGCAACTCAGGATCGGTGCGAGGGTTGGCGCTCTCGAAATATTTCCGGTAGACCACATCCACCGGCGTATCCTCCGAACGGACCGCTGCGCGCTTGGGATCGTAGAACCGATCGGCCGTAAACGGGACCACGCCCATGGGGCGATTGATCGCGTCATGGAGCGCCTCGCGCAGCGCCAAAATTTCTGCCCGAAGCTCGCGAAGAACCATGATAGCCGCCGGGCCATCCGGGTTGCGAAGGCGCGGGCAGCTTTCCACACCGTTTTTATCCGGTGGTAGGCAGTCCTTGGTTTCCAGACGGACAACTATTTCATAGATTGTTTGGTCTTGCGTCATGACGTCTTTCCTTCGCACTTCGGGCATTTGGGGTGACCACAAGCACCCTCGCAGGAAATGCCAAGCAGATACGGGTCGGCGCTATCATCATAGTAGGGATGTCGACACTGGACCGAAACCCGGTCACCATGATTGAAGGCCCAGAAATATCCCGGTCCATACTGGGCATCCAATGCGATCTGTAAATCCTTACGGAAAGCATTACCATTACGGACCGACTGGCGCGCAGTGACCCAATGGGTGATTGAGAGCGAAGCCGCTGCAACCAGCAGGTCTTCAGGGGCCACATAGCGTGCCTCCGGATTGCCTATCACTGGCAGGCGGTCAGGGCGGTTCTCGTCCATATCCCAAGGTCGCGTGGGCGGCGCAAAGGCAGGTTTGATGACCAGATAGCTTTGGGTCTCTTTGTCCCAACGGTATTTGTGTGGGACCCCTGTTTCCCGGAAGAGACGTTCAGCCTCGCCCGATGCAAGTTCGCGCATTGGTGCGCGCTGGCTCCATTCGCTCACCTCATACGAAGCAATGATCGTCTCTGCGCTCATTTCACGACCTTCCCGTCTACGATCCTGACGACCTTTCCGCCCCAGACTTTCCGGAACTCGATGGCGGCGGCCTTCGTCATCAGTTTTGCGGCGGCAATGTCGGGGCTATAGCTCGCGGCCCCATGCCTGCCCCAACCAACGGCAGCACCAGCATAATAGCCACCATAGGCACCGGGAATAAAAGTCGTCCACGTCTTGGTTTCGGCTGGATCGACCACGCTGTCGACATCATCACTCGCTGCTGCAATGACATCGTTCATCGTCTCGGTGAGGCGGCGGCCCGTTTCCGTGATCCCCTCGATGTCAGCAGGATCAAACAGCCGTGATGTTACGGCCGCCTCACGGGGATAGTCGCCGTTCAGCGCCATCTTCCGGCGTTGACGATCGAGAGCAGGATCGGGGCCGCCGAACGTCATGCCGCAGCCTTTTCACGCGCGATCGTGCGTTCCAGCCACCTCATGTCCATGCCGAAGTGCTCCTTCGGAAGCCGATCCTTGAGGAGCTTCTGCTCATCATAGGTAAGTGATGGAGCGCGCACGAAATCGCCCGGATTGTCGATTGCTCCGGATTTGAAATATTCCTCGTACCCGTCCGACACACCGATAGACGTGGAGACGATATGAACCCCATGTTCGTAGACATCGATCTGCGGACCGTCTTCCTGATTTGCATAACCGCCGACAATCCAGTTGTGCAGCGGCTTACCCATTTTGATCACGAAGGTGGGGTTTTCCAGCTTCACGGTGTAGCCAAAACCGATTTCGTCCCCGCGCGTGTAGAGGATGCCGCCTTCGATCTGCTTCTTGCACCAGTCGGCTACGAGCGGCGCGAAACGGTTCTCCAGCGTCCCTGCGCCCCAGACGATGTTCGACGGCACTTCGAACGCATGAAGCGTACCCGGCGCGATGGCGGCAACCACGGTGGCGGCCGAAGCCGCGAGGAAACCACGACGATCCATTATCAAATTCCCTTCTATCAAATCGGACCCGTGCCTAATCGATTGTCACGAGAAGTCCAGAGCGTTCAGTCCAACCACGCCGTCGAATGAACAAATGTCGAGCGCCAGCACCTGATCCAGAGGAAATGGAAAGCGCGGACGCCGTCATGATCGCCCCAATATTCCGACCAACCGAGCATGCAGCGGCGCGGCCAGCGAGGCGTCAGAGACGCGTTCATTCTCCTGCTTCCTCGCTGTTGCCACCGAAGCCGAGACGAAGCGGAATGCTTTCACCCGATGCGATGCGTTCACGAACGCTTTCGCGACCCATTTCGGCCAACGTATACTGGAGATGCGCGTCGATCTCAGTCTTTGCCGCATTGACGACCTTGGTCACCTTCTCATCAGCCTGTTGCACGGCATAGGGGAGATCGGAGTTCAACCCCTGCTGCCCCTGCTCGATCCAGCCGAGCATTTCGCGCAACTGTGCCTTCGAAGGCGGCTTGTCCTTAATGAAACCGCGAAGCATCTCCGCGACATGGTCGAAGTTCCCCGACGCTTTGTTGGCCAGCGATTTGATATCGTCGCGGATGGCCTGTTCATCGACCATATGTTCGGGAGGGTTCTCGAAACGCTTGAACCCATCAGTGAAACCGTGACGCAGCGTGCAGGCGACGCCGCCTGTATTGGGTGCGGAAATCATCCGGGCATACTGCACTTCGGACATTTCGATCTCGATGATCTCGTTGTCACCGTAGAACCATTCGCTGCCGCCTTCGCGCTTGATCCGACCGCCCTTGATCGTGATGGCGACAAGGTGACCCTGCGGATAGTCGACGCCGAACAGGCGCGTTCCGCTGCTCTGGCGACGATTGACCGAGATCATTCCATAGGAGGGATGGGTCTCATACTGGGGCTCGGTATCAGGGGTGTCGTCGACGAAACGCGTCATGAGTAATCTCCTTCGTTACCACCTTTTATGAGATTGGTTAGTCGAGGTCAACACCAAAATGGCCAACGAGACGATCTCTATCGGCGTCACGTAAATAAAGCTTCGACATGGCTTCATGCGCACACTTGAGTTCGCTTTCGGCCTTTGCCATGCGCGAAATCCAGAACGCCTCTATGAACCGGTGGTCGAAATGAACGACACCTGTGGGGATGGTCCCGCGCTGGCCGATGAGTTGGCGCTCAGGGTTCATAATCCAGACCGCCACATCTTGATGTTTCTTCTGCTCGTAAAGCAGGTGCTGGACGTGAGCTTTGTCCTTTGAGCATTTGACCACGATCGCATCACCCTTACGGGCATGACGCACCAGATCGGTGGAACGTCCCGTGCGGCGACTCATATTCTCGAAAATCTGGAGGCCGCTATGAACGGCAGCAGCAAAACCAAAATCCAACACAAAATGGCTCCAACCTAAGTCAGAGCCATCCGTAATTGTTAGCGATGATCGACCGCAATATTAAACAACCTCAGCCACTGCCCATTTCTCGAATGACTTGGTCTTGGTGCAACGGATCGGGCCATGAAAGCCGCCCAGCGGCAGAGAATATTTCGGGTCGCCCCATACGACATAGTCGATCGATGCGCCATGGCTAAGCACCCGACGCTTCTTACCCGATGACCCCTGATAGGTCTTGCCGACTTCGATCTGCATCATCAATCCTCCGTCATCAGGACGAGATCGTCCACGTCGTTGCGCGTCAGCATGATGGCGTCGCCGTGCGGACCGCGCAGGATGATGTTGCCGCTGTCGGTCTCGACGACCTCGATGTCGCCGTGAGCAAGGGTTCCGAGAGTGCGTTCGCGTGCCATGTGATCTTCCTCAGATGTCAGGATTGGTTTCGGTGAAAATGATCTTACCACTGTCGAGGTCGATCACCTCGACGACCTGCCATTCGTCGGCGAATTCGCGCGTGACGTTCTGGACCATAGCCAGCATATCATCTTCCGGCATCAGTGTGGTGATACGCTCACCATTCATCTTGATCTCGCGCATGGTCGACATATCCGAACTCCATCTGTTGGAGTTGACCATACTACTTTTTATGAGGCTGTCAATCCTTGAAGTGACGGTATCCCTTCACCAACCCAATTTTGATCAGAGAACGGTCCACGGTATAGGAGGGATTGAACTGACCAACAAGTTGTGCAGGGAAATCGTCCTTCGTCCACCGCGCCGGTTCCCACGGATCGGTCGTGCGATCGGGCGCGCCCTTGAGCTTGTCACCCCCGCTATATTCCACCTTGCCGCGCGCAAAGCTCGCAACAGGATCATCATAATCACCGGCATCTTTGGCTTTCTTTGATGCTGCTGCCAATTCGTCGATATAGGCATAGGCTTCTTCCGACGACGGGAACTCGACCTTCTTGATGATGTCGGGGCGGTAATCATCGTCATCATCACCCCAATCGTAATAGGTCAGGACCGCGACCACCTGTGTGTCGCTCTTGGGGTAGATCGTCACGGGAAGTGACTTCCCACCCTGACGATAAATCATAGCAGCGCGATGGCGGCCCTCATGACCGGTAACACGGCCGCTTGGAAACTCCACGTTAAGGAAGGGCATCTGGAACTTTCCGGGTGTCCCCGTCTCATAGCCTTTTTCCGCATATTCATCGTTATCCATCGGAAACGGCTTGTCCATGATGCGCTTGAGTTCCGCCTCGTCATGGGTGGTCAATTTGAGGAAATCCATCGGGTCCATCGTCACGATGAAAGCACCGTAACTACCGCGAATTCCATCCATCTGGCCCTTGTAGAGAGGAAGGCTGGCCTCGACGATATCGATGAAGTTTCTCATGCGATATTTATACTCTTGACGAGGTGGAAACCAATCCCGTAACCCATGGTTATTCGATAGATAAATTTGATTGAGAGGTATTTGATATGCGTATGGAGCAAATCCCCGCCACGCGTGACGCAACACCGTTCTCCTACTATGACGAACACAAGAGCGTCAGCGGCGAATCCTTCATCTTCATCGGCGGACGAACGCCGGAGAGCGCGATGCTCTTCTACGACGGCCCCGCCTTCACCACATCCGCCATGCTCAGCAGCACTGATCTCATGCCGTCAGACCTCCAGCTTGGTCCGCGTGAGCGCAAGTGGCTGTTCGAGTGCTGGGCCGAATTCACAGGCCGGGGTGCATCGGAAATCAAAAGCGAGTATGTGAGCCGTCAGACGCTCAACTGAGGATCGGAAATGGGACGCCCGCGCGCAACTGGCAAATACGATACCCGCGAAGAACTGGTGAGAGAGATTTGGTCTCTATACATCGGGACCGAACGGTCTATGGCCAATGTCGCGCGGGTCGTCCGTGTGTCCGCCCCCCTCGTGTCGAAGATCATCGATACGAGAGAAGGTTATGAAGAGTGGAAAAAGGCAGAGGGTCGACCAGATAATCTCGCCGATAGAGTCTCGCATTAATTTTTCGAAAAGATATTGAACTACGCGATCGCAGTTACTAAATATCTGTGACAACAACTTGGTCTAGGATTTTCAGACGTGCCTTTCGTTTTCCACTAACTGCACCATCACTCCGACACCTATAACGTAGGGACGATTGCGTCCTCGCGTCACGCCATCCCAGTGATGGCCCTCAACCGTCTATGGCATTTGCTCATGGGCGGCTTTTTTGCGTCCCCGACACGTCGAGCCCGGCCTCCGTGACGGCACCCCTCCCCCACCAAACGCAAAATTCGAGGAACACCCAATGATTACTGAACAGCGAATATCGACCTTGGAGCGCATGCTCTCCGAAAGCCGTGATGCCGGAATGCGCATCTGGCTCAGGGCCGATGAATTCAAAACGGTGCTCAAGGCGATCGTCGCCGAAACCACCTGCCCCACTACCAAAGAACTGGCGGAAACCGCCCTTCTCAATTCGAAATAGGAGTATTTGATATGTTTGATTTTGATAGCCGTGAAACCTACCTCGCCGCCCGCGCTGAATGGCGCACCCAGTATGCGCTGCTGACCGCTCAGATTCGAGATCAGCGCTCCACCATGCGGACCGCAGCCGGTGAAAGTGAACGCAGCAACGCACAGTGGAAGCGCTCTATGCTGCGGAACGACGCCCGGCAGTTGATGAAACGTCGGACGGAAATGACCGAACGCATGCGCGAACAGGTCGCAGCCAACCGTGAGCAGGAGGCCGCGTGATGGACGAGTTCAGCAACAAGGCCGAATATATGGCTTGGGTAGCAGAGTGGAAGGCGTCCTATGCGGCGCTTTCCATCGTCATCCGGAAGGCACGGGCGGAGAAGCGCTGGACAGGCGGGATGAAGGAACGAGCGCGCGACCTGCTCCGCGATCGTGCCGAAGCCAAGATCGAAGCTCAGCGTCTCTATGTGGCTGCGCGCGATGCCGCCCGCCGGGCCGGTCTCGCTGAGCATTTTGCGCAATATCCGCTGATGCTGGATGGATGCGCTACGGTGGACGTCCACTTCAACAAAATGCACACGCAATATCCCGACACCATCCCGCGTTGGGTCATCAAAGCCAAGGGCCGGACCTATTATGTCCACCACGTCGATTGCACGGTGGGATGGTCCAGCCGGGAACTCACCGAAGGGTCCACATTGGGGATGATCAGGCTGCGCCACTGTCGTCTGGAGATCGACGTCGATGGCAATGCACGCATCGGTGAGCGTGTGGCGGTTGCGGCCTGACTATCAGGGGGCGGTCTGGTCGGCCGCCCCTTCTATCCCGTCATGCTCACCCCAGTATTGCTGGAACAGAGCGTAGAGGCGTTTGATGAAGTGACGTCTCATCTCAGGATTGAGATGTTCATAGGCCGCCCGATCGCCACGACTGGCTTTCTTCACAAGATCGCGCATCGCGGTGACGAAATCTCGGCTCAATGGATCATAGAGTTCCAACATTTCCGGATCATCGCGCATATCCCGAATGCGGTTCAGCCACGGAGAGGCAAGACCGAAGAAATAGGAATTATATTCGGTTGGCGTGTTGTAATAGGTCGACCGCCATTCCGGCGTCATCTCTTCGCCGGGATCGTAATCATTCTTCTTCGTATTGCGATTGTGCAACCGCTTATAATCGAGAACATGATGTAGCTCGTGCTTCAGGACTTCAATCATTTTGGTGTTGTTGGTGCTTCTCACGAGGTCATGTTTTTCATATCCAGTGACCGGTAGATATATTTTGTAGCCGCCACCCGCGTTTTGGGGTGGTTCCATCGAACCGGCATGCTCGTAGTTCTTCACCATCATGACATACACGCCCACGAGGCGATCAGGCACTCCCAAATCACCCAGATAGACATATGGGCAATTCAGTCCGCCTTGCGTGAACCTGATCGTGTTGCTGCTGTAGACATGGTTTACGAATAGGATGGCAGCCTTTGATACATCGATGTCATCAAGGACGTCCTTGGCCGCAGCTTCCTGCATGATTTCGTGAATGCGCATCCCCTATTTAACGTGGCGTCACCCGGTAGGTGTTCTGCGCGTGCTTCCGCCGCCCAACGATGAACAGCGTCCAAGTGGGAACCCTTTCATATCCGGGAACTTCAAACGCATGAATGGCTTTGTGCGATCGGAAGACGATGCTCCCACGGCGAAGCTCCCTGCGCGACCATGGGGTGATCTCGGTTAGCCGCCCGCGCAGGCATAGGGTGATCGACCATCGGGGATGATCATGGAACATCTCCTGTGGCATCCCTTTGGGATTCCAGCAATGAACAAAGGCGTTGAACGGGCACCACCACGGTAGCGCTTCCGGTCGCTTCGTATGGACTTCGCGATCCCACCGGGAATCCTGCCATTCATCGGGGCGGAAAAACGCATAGCGCGTGAACTGGTAAACACCCTCAAATGAATATACGTTCTGTGCGTCACCTCGTTCGCGCGCCCAACGAATGAACCGCGTGATTGCCTTTTCGATCAAATTGTTAAACATCATGCACCCCAATAAAAAAGGGAGCAGAGCCGTGGCCCTACTCCCTTCTTCATCCACATTCAGAAAGGCAATGACCCTACCGGATCAGAACCGGACGCCCAGACCAGCCTGAACGCGATGCGCTTCAACGCCCGCTTCATAGTTGGAGTAGCGATATTCGCCAGTGGCGTAGAACGGACCCGGCAGGGCCAGTTCCAGACCAGCGCCGACGCGAACGCCGTCGAGGTCGACCTTATCACCCAGAGCCTTGAAGCGAGCGTTGGTGTAACCAGCGCTGACGAACAGCAGGGCGTTGTCGGTGACCTTGCGGCCGACGCGGACAGCAGCCGACAGATCACGACCGGTGTTGACCAGACCATCATCGGTGGTCGACGAGGTGAACTCGCCGGTCAGGCCGACGACATAGTTGCCGACGCCGATGTCGTAACCGGCGTTCACACCATAGGCCAGACCCTCGTTGCCTTCGACGATGTCATAGGCAGCAACAGCGGCGACGCGCGGACCGGTGAAATCTTCGGCCATTGCCGGGGTGGCGACCAGAGCGGTCAGCGCAGCGACGGCTGCGATTGCAAAATTCTTCATCAAATTCCTCATGCAAACAATGAAATACTGTTTTTATCAAATCAGTTTCTAACTGAGATGCACTGTTTAGCGAGGACGATCAGCGGGTGTCAAAATTAAAACAAATCTTATTTTGAAGTGCCGATCTTAGATCGGCATTAAGTCCAGCCTTAATTGTGGTAATGGCTTAGAATTATTTTTACGGAGCGTTGACAGGGCGCTGGATCGGTGAACAATCAAGGGCATCACAAACACCTAGATTGGAGACGCATGATGACTGACCAGATCGAACTCGTCGCACAGAAAGATCATCCCCTTGGTGGCTTTCGTCTTTGGAAGCGGGGAAATGAATTCGCGGCCGAGGCCATGTGCGATCTCGAAGCGTTGTCGAAGGAAGACCCGTGGGGCGACGTCAAGCAGTGGGTGCGCGACTTGCCCGATCCCAGCACCCTGACATTCAAGCCTGCCGAAGCCATCTACCCGTTCCACTATCGCATGTCGGAAGACAGCCACGCCCACTGGAACATCTGCAATTTCCTTCAGGACTATCTGCCCTGCAACGCATGAAGTGAAAGGCCCCGGTGATGACCGGGGCCTTTCTTCATTCTTCGTGGTGAGAAGGGTCGAGGTCTTCGGCCGTCATGATGCGGAAATCATCCTTCCACCCACATCCATCCATCAACCCCGGCGAGGGCGGACCGCCTATCATCACCCCGTCACTGTTTATCCACCAGATGTGATGCGGGGAATCTGCGAGATCGGGGAACAGCACCTGATCGGCGTAACGGAAATACGACCGGAACATTTCATTCGCGAGGTCATATTCATCTCCCGGAACAATCGCTTCAATGGTCATGTTGACCTTCGCCAACGCCAAACGCCCCGTGCCACCCGGAGCAGTCCAGAACGGCGAAGTGGGATCACGAAGCGTTGACAGGCGGATCACCGATTGTGCGCTCTGGAGGGCTGAGAATGCCCGCTTCGAGAAGAGCAGAAGCTCTTCTCGATCCATGAAATCGAATGCAGTTTCACCCCACTTGAGCGGGCGATCAGGCTTGGGCACCGATCAACCTCATAAGGGTGTCATCCAATTGAGAGAATGCATGATGCAACAGGTTCATTGCATTCGCCTGATCGGTCTTTTCCCCCGATGCGTTCGCTTCCTCCGACAAATCGGCAGCTACGCCAGCCATGCAGAACGCACAAAACGCACTATACAGAAACGGATCGAGGAGGTGGCGCATCGTATCCATCATGTTAGGCGTCCCATAGATGCGGACGAAAATATCAAAAGCCACTTCGTAGTGATCTACCGCAGCGTCAATCGCTCCAGAGTAATCACCATATGCACCATCCTCGACAGCGACCTTGGCCGCGCCGATTTCAGTCCAGCATTCTTGCAGGCTCTCCAGCACAGACATCAACAAAAACCCAACTGGAGCATCATCGGCTGACGCTTGGTGATTGAACCTTCGGGGAAGGCCTGTTCAAGGCACAGCCACATCTTCTCGCTCACCAAACGCTGCATGGTGGCCGAATATGCGTCATGCAGGCGCGCAAGCCCCAGCATGCCTTCGGGTGCCCGCCGCTGTGTGATCATCACGCGAACGATGTCACGAGCGACTTTCACTTCCGGGCCAAGGTGGATACCGACGACCCGCTGCGTGATCTCGGCCTCGCGATCGCTCAGATATTTTTCCCGGCTGTTGAATGCCGCGATGATGTCATGGGTCGCCTTAGGGAAATCAGCGCGAATGATTTCCATCCGGCGATTTTCCTCTTCGATCGACACACCATGGCAAACCGAATGCAGATAGGCGGCAGCACGCAGTGGGTGGTTCTTCTCGTGACCGTTGTCACACAGAATGCGGTCCATCAGCGGTAGGATGGTGTCCACGACGGACACACCCTCGATGGTAGCCCCATCCTGCCACTGCTTCGCCAGCATTGCAGCCGCGCGAACATACCAGTTTGCCTTGGGATTCATGGCTTTTCCTCAAGATTACCGATCGCAACCATCACAGCCTTGATCTTGGCTGCCACTTCATCAGCAAGGATGCTGAGCTTCAGGTCCTTGGTGCTCGATGCGAGACACAGCGACTGCGAAGCGACAAGGAAGTGCTTCGATCCGATATGCTCCAGTTCGACCAACGCATCGTTCAGAACGCGGAATGACTCACTCACCGGCACCGCGTAGGCGACGATGTCATAATCTACGTCGAGGCCATAATCGTCGGCGTTCATATCCTCGTGGTCCATATGTTCCCATTGATCCGTGTTGAACCAACGGAAGGCACCAGCTTGGGACGTGTCTTCCATTCCATTGCGATACCGGACAGTGACGACCTTGGTGTCAGCGACGGGTGCGCTGCTGCCGCCCGCCCATTCGATCCACTGGCTCATTAGGCAGTCTTCGCCTTGAGCGCGCGCTGACCCGGCAGGCCCATCAGATGCGCCTTGGTGCGAACAGCCATGTGGCCCATACCGAGCGCGATGCCGATGTCCTCGGGCTTATAGCCCTCGTTCCACAGAACGGTCAGGCCGCGCTCCATCGATGCGCACCACTTTACCCGGTCGGTTTGCTTCGTCACAATCTTGCTCCTCAAATTGGGCTGTCAAATCAGAGACCCAGCGTTAGAGAAGCGAAATCGCGTCAGTCAATTTTCTTCGCAGCCCTTCTTTTCGCAGCACGCTCACCAGCTTCGCGAGCGGATTTCTCTCGATGGCAGTCTTTACAAAATGTGGTCGTATTGGAGAGTTTCCAATATTCGATGTCACCATTGGCCTCATAGAGTGGGCGCGTGTGTTCGACGTCCCAATCTTTCCGGCCGCAGTTCTTTCCACACTTCGAACAGATACCCTTGTCGCGCTTCCACACGGCTTTGCGCGTAGCGGCTGGCCAATAGATGACCTTATATTCATTCACACAGATGGGGTTGTGCCAGTTTGCCCGCTTATTCACGGAACCATCTTTCTTCAGGACCATCTCACCGCAGAATTTGCACTGACCGGGCTGGGCATTGAAGTAATGAGCGGGCTTCGGAGGCTTGCGATGATCTTGCATCGACTATTTATCGGTCAATGCCCACCAGTGCGGGTCAGCGGTTCAGAAGTCTCTTGAAAAATCCTTTTTTCGAGATCACGAAATTGGTCCCATCGTCCTGACTTTGGCCCGTTAGCTGATAGTCAGGAAACTCCGAAATGAGTTTTTTTATCATAGCCTTGTAAAGTTTTGCGCGTGACGCTTCCATGGCGGTGAATTTTATTTGAGCGGGTTTTACGGTCGAGATAAACTGGCGAATGGCGTCAAGCACCGTGGCAAAGACCTGACCTGCCAAGCCAGTGCCAGTGACGGTAATGTTGCCCTCGTTCCGGAAATACACCGAATAGGATTTTTCATCTTGGGTTCCGAATACGATTTCATAGTTGTGACCATTATCGGTCTTAAATCGCGCTGTATCGGGGTGACCGAAAGATTTGTCCCACTGGATTGGATAGCCGCTTTTAAAAAGCTCGTTGAGCATTTGGCCTTCTACAAGGTCGATAAGTGCGCGAAAGGTCGGTGCTTCGGTCATTGTATATTTATCAGACCATCGCGAAATTATATTTGACGGTTATGTCGGGATCACGTAACCAGACACGGCGCATGCTCCCGTAGTTCAACGGTAGAACAGGATGCTTTAACCATCTAGTCAAGGGTTCGACTCCCTTCGGGTGCGCGCGCATAAGTATCCGATGAGAAACTTCATCGACATCATCACCGAAGCCACCGACCCCCGTGACAATCCAGCCTTTGTCCGCTGGTTCGGCGACAGCAAAGTGGTCGATGAACATGGTGCCCCATTGGTCCTCTACCACGGCACCGGTGAGAATATTCAGCTATTCCATTCGAGCAAATTCATCTGGGGGAGCGTGCATCCAGAGTTGGCGTCGACCTACGCTGAAATGCGCCAAGAATGGCACAATGGTAGCGCCAATGTCCTCCCCATCTTTATGCGGATCGTCCACCCGCTCGATGCCGATGGGCTCCCTAATGCGGTTACGATCCGACAAATGATCGACATCATTCGATCGCAGGCGGCAAACACGCTCCCCGATGAGGAGTATGAGGCGGCTTTCGACTCCCTTCAGGCTGGGCGATATCAGGAGGAAAGTGGGCCGCACTATTCCGCATATGATTTCTGGCTCAACGGCCGCGACATGTTCGGCACTGACGGACACTGGGCCTTCATGAGCCTGTTCCATCGCGCAGGCTTCGACGGCATCCGCATGCACGAAGATGGTCATTTGACCTACGGTGCATTTGGGGCGGATCAGGTAAAGTCGGTGTTCAATAGAGAATTTGGGGACAACGATCTACTCTCCTACTAAATCATAAAAGGTGGTATTTTACATTGACCGCGTTCGTCGAATGGGGCATATCCACTTCAACAAGTGGAGACCACCATGTCTAATTTCGCCGATGCCATTTCTCGATCCATGGTCGCACGGACTGTCTCCATGGGCCTTGTTCCCACCACCCGCGTCAGCGTGGCATGTGGGTTCCAAGGCGAAAACAAGCGCGTCGGGACGATCGTCAACATTTGCCCCAACGGTCTGGTCGACGTCGACTTCGATGACGGCCTCGGTGCAGGCAGGGGCGTTCGTCTGGAACGCTGCGAAATCATTTCTTCCGAACAGTAAAGGCCAGTCCGATGTTTCCCTTCACCATCAAGGCGGTCGAACATCCGCATCACACGCACAGCGACCATCGTTTCCGTCATGTGATGCGCGCGCTCCCCAAAAGCGAAAGTTGGTTCGCCTATGATGTGATCATCCATTCGCCGACGGAAATCGAATTCGTCACCTATGGCATGCGTGACACCTGCTATGGTGGGATCGGCCCTGAGAAGGAACGGATCAAGACGACCGTTCCCGCCTCACTGACCCGGCAGGCGATCGAAACCAAGGCGTTTAAGCTTGCCGAAAGGCGGCGCGCGGATGAACTGGCGGAAATCGAGCGCCTCATCATCGCCCGCTACGCTGACGAAATATTGACGGAGAACGGCGTGGCGTTGGAAATGGTCGCCTGACGATCACCCGGAGTGACATGAAATGACCCGTTACGTTGAGGACTTCGAAATCGGAGAGCCCTGCCCCCTTTATGTCGAGGGCAGCGAAACTGAGGAATGCCAAGGGAAGCTGCGCGAAAAGAAAGTCCCGGCGGGAGAGGATGCGCCACTGGAGTGCGACACATGCCTGTGGGAAGCAAGCGATCTCGACTGACGCGGGGCATTTCATAAAAAGTAGTATAAAGTTCTTGACGTGAGAGTTCTTGGTCGGCATATCTACTTCAACAGATGGAGATCGAGATGACTACCCAGACCGCACTCAAGAACGTTCACCTGAAAGTTGATCGTGTCACGCTCGAAGGTGTGATCTTTCAGGTCTGGAATGTCGCTGAAACTGAGTGCGAACCCAAGCTCTGTTCGGTGAATGATATCGTCAAGCGGTCGGACATTCGCGTGTTCGATATCAGCAAGAGCGATGCGGTGATCGATCGCATCGACGACAGCCGCATGATGCGCTCCTATATGCTCGCGCTGTCCTACATGACCGACGAATGCACCATGCTGGCTGCCGAATCCACGTTCGAGGTTACCGACCAGCGCCGCAGCGAAATCGTTGCCCGTATCGGTGAACTGGAAACGCGCATCAGAGTGCTGCAAATGGCAGCGCGCCTGATGTTCGAGGCCGTCAACGGCACGTCGTTCACGACTGCAATCGATATGCTGGGGGAGTGGTGAGCATGAACGTCGCACAGATCATCGATGACGCAAAGCTCGGTCGCCTGCGCAAAGATGCGCAGGAGGACACCTGTTCCGTGTTTGCCGCCGCCCTTTTCGACGTTCTGAGCGAGCGCGATGTTGCTTGCTCGATGGTCGCCGCAGCCTTCTGCTTCCACAAGGGTCGCCCCGAATGGTATCACTCGGTGGTCGAGGTCGATGGCGTCTATTACGATTCCATGGGCGCATTCGATGCCGATGCTGTTCGCAAGCGTCTGAAAATCCACGCCAAGGTCGATTTCGATCTCTCGTTCAAACCTGACTTTCGCGATGGCGTATACGAAGAGGAATTCGACGAGATGCACGCCTTCTATGCGAAGGCTCTGCGGAAATCATTCGACCAGCATGACAGGATTGCGGCATGAGCCTTCGTCCCTCTGACGTCACTGGTCTGATCCAGCGGCTGCGCGATCGCGCCAATGCTCTCCCGGCCGAGCTTTCGGAGAGGGAGAATGTCGATAGCAGTCATTGCGGCCCATATGGATCGAGCACCCCGGAGGAGTTCATGGACGATCCCGATGTCCTGCTTCTCCATGACGCGGCCGACGCACTGGAAACGATGATGAAGTAGAGGAAAATTCCAGAAACTTTCAAAAAGCGGAAGTTTCTGGAATTATCTACCGCGACCTGTTTATGTGGTTCCGATTTGAAAGGAGCCATTTGATGAACAAAATTGTGGCGATCGGCTTTCCCAGCAGTTTTCGCTGCTATGTTAATGTCGACCGAGCAGAAGCTATCAGGCGTTTCGACACCACGCATTCCGTCGAGGAAGGCTACCCGCCAAATTATCACGAAAGCATGATTATAAACGAGTTCGAATTCGATGATGAATTCGAAGCCTATTCGGTCGAACCGATCCATGAGGATTTCCGATGCTGATTGCCCCCGAACCCTATGGCCACAACAGTGCTTCCGGCTGGCCCTTCTATCTCATCGAGGTAGAGCCATCGGAGGGCTTCATCAAAGCGTGGGAGCCACGCTACTATTATGACATGACGGCGGGTGGTCAGCTTCCAGAACTGCCGCCGCTTCGTCACGAGGTGAAGGTGGAAGCCGAACCCTATCCGAAGCACAAGCCGCCCCGAGGCTATCGCCTCTACAAGGATGGCGCGCCATGTTATGGCGGCCAATGGCAAAGCCAACCCGATGACGAACATTGCATCAATCATATCATCGGTGTGATGGCGAGCTATATCCTGCGTCAGAAAACGCGGGTTGACCAACTGATCTATGAGGGGAAATTTTCTCTCGACGTTCCCGTAATCAGCCGGGATGAAATCACTTCGATGAGGGCTCGGATCAATGATCTGGTCGACCGTCTGGATCAATCCGAGCACCTCCCCGTTCCGCACGAATTCTATCGTGCGATCAAGAACGAAGGTCAGGGGACGGGCTGGCGCTATTCCGCGCTCGGAATTGGAGTCGAGGACTTGCGGAAGATCGGCCGCATGCTGGAGAAAGTGGCATGAATACACCACAGATTATTGGTCTGATCCTCACCGGTATCGGCTTATTGCTGAGTTACATCCTCATGCGCCAATCCCGTCTACCGGAGCCAAACCTACCGCCTCTGTGAGTGTTCTTGGCGATAGCGTCTGTATTTATTGGCGTTGAAATGTTGAGGGGGTCTTATGACCCCTTCTTCATATCTGCACCATCGATCGGGTGACCATGCTTATCGAATTCACCCCAAATATGTAACTGCATGGGGTCGATCTTCCCCCGCACGCGGGCACCTCGCCCGTAGATCATTGACTCTGCGAGAGAGTCACCGAGGTCTTTCGCCCCGCCCCACATTCGCTTGTTGAACAATTGGTCCTTATCAGGGAGCAGTCTGCTGACCAACACGTCCACCGCATAGACAATGATATGACCGGGCTGACCAGAATATGCCATGCGCGCGAATGACACGGCCGAGTTGGGATCATAAGCCAGATATACGAAACCGTGAGCACTTTGCAGGCTTTTAGCGCGTGTAGCCGATGTAGGCAGAAGGCCCTTCCCTGTGACATCATGTTTGCTGGAGGTGCCGTGATACATCCGAATGAAGTTGGTCTTATTCGATCGGAGAAACGCACCGAAATCCTTGACCTCTTTCGGGGTTATCGTTCCATTGGCCGCCTTGACGTCCAGATCAAACAGGGTCGAGTCAACCTGTGGGTCGAAATTGAGAACGGTGCCGAAGCTTTCCACGATATCTATGAACTCACGCATAGGCCTATTTATCGCAGGGTAAATAGATTGGTGCGATCAGTCCGTCTACCGCAATTGGAGTGGGCGACGAGGGCAGCAAGGCCCGGCTTCGGCTCAGCACTGATCGCACCATAAGATGTCATGAAATCACTAAGGGATCAGTTTCGCTACGCTTCACTGATGCCCTGATATTCGATCATCACTACAGCGCAAGCGCTTACGTTCTCGATCTTCATATCAATTGAATGGTTCAATTATATGCATTGTCCCTAGATCGGAATGTCACATATCTCCCCCTATATGGTTGAACTCCAAGAAGGTAATTCATCCACATAGGGGGAGATAATGTTCCTGACGTCCCTGAGTCGTCCAGTCACTCGATAAGCAACGTATCCATTTTATTGGAGGCTGGCGGTTACCCGGTACCAGCTTGTAGCAGCCCAATCTCGGCTGTGATGCGCAAAAACTCTACTGAGACGGTTGGGACGCAACTTTCCTGTCCGGAAAGATACAATCCGAGCGAACCTCGGTCCGGCATCACTTGCCTAACGGTTATACCCTTGGGGTAATCACAGACACATCGCTATCGAGGAACGTGTGTCCGCTGATGGTCGAAATGCTGTCGCCATCATCGTTCTGGTCGCCTCCTCATTTTATACCGGCAGAGAACCCGAAACCGGTCGACCCACTCATGGCCGATGTCTGCTTTCACGGAGCCCCCAAAGGGCGCTTACAACGTGCTGGCTCGCAGCTTTGGGGCGGGTCCCATTATCGCGATGGATCATCGCGCCCTAGAGTGTTTGACTGCCTCGTCATCCGGCCGCTGTTCTAAGGCGGGTGTTCCGGCGATATGGACGTTCTACGCCTTCTACAGGCCCGTCCACAATATTTAGGTTGCGCCTATGCCAAAATGTCAGGAAACGCGCTGGTTGCGGCTTATATGGCACCTGAATGCGCCGCCACCATTTAGCACTTCAACATGACGAAGTGATGCGCGCTCCATCCAAATCGGAAATTCTGTCCTGATCCTCCCGGAAAGGCCCGTGATGATGACGACTGATTTTACCCCACAGACACCCGCATCAGCAATGAAGCCGAGAGAGGCCCTGTAGGCGTCCTCCAGCGTCATGTTGTGAAGATCGAGCACCCATGATGGCTCTGGAGCGGTTTCGCGCTGTGGCGACCGGGAAAATGGCATTGGTGTGGGATCGTCGAGGCGACGCACGGTTTGCGTGACCTCGGTCCACAATTGCTCTTCCTGATCGGTTAGTTTGCGCATGACGCTTTATTTATAGGCGCGAAGTAACGAATGCAAAATATTCGTTTTTTAATATTGCGCGAACTGCATCTACTTCAATATAATGATCACATCAGCAGCGTTGAATCGAGGCTGCGCTGTTGGTATTCTGATTAACATATATTCTATTCCATAGGAAAGGTCATCCGGCAACGGGTGGCCTTTTCTTTTTGCCTCCATGGTTGAGACCTCACTATAAAGTGTTGATCATTTTACAGAGAAAAATTCGCGATGGATAACTTCAAGATCGACATCACCAGCGATGGTGACATTCTCCCCGCACTGAAAATGGCGTTTCAGGAACACCGGAGCCGCGTATGGCAAAAGACGGCTGTGGGCTATGCCTTGCGCCCCGCAGGCCCCTCCCCTGACATATCTGTCCGTGGCGACCGCGAACGACCACTCCGCATGGTGTTCTTCTCCTATGCCCCCACCGATAAGACCGATTTCCACCCCTTCCCTTTCAAAATGGACGCCACTGCGGCAGCGCAGTGGGTCATCAGTTGGCTCAAGGAGGCCCCTTACGAAGAGGAGGACGAATATTTCGATGGATCGACTGAGAAAGGCTGGCGGGTCTACAATGAGGACTGGGGACGCGTAGACGGCTGCCATGCGGCATTCATCGCAGTCACTCCAGTGCTGGCGCTCTACGGCAAATGACGTTTATAATCGTTGTTAGGGCTGCCTAAAGTATCCAGCGAAACGGGGATCGGCGACAATCGCAGCAAATTCTTCATCGCCACGCCGCTCCTCTGACATCCAGATCGAGGTCACATATCGATCGGTGTCAATGCCGGGACAGATCACGAATTCCTCTGCTTCGATCCGAAAATCGCCGTGATCGTCCGCAAGATCGTAGGCACCTGTCTCGGCCCGCTGCACAACCCGGAAACGGCTTTTCAGTTTGCGCAGGTCAATCCCAAAAATGACATCGGAAAACTGACGGGCGAAATAGAAGGATCGCGTGACACAAACACCCTTGGCCTCATGGTGGGTGTCATCAAAACGAACATCGGTTGCCTTGCCATTGAGGTTCGACAGGTCGATGGTGGAGTTAGCCAAAATTTCACCATCAGCGATGATCTCAGGGCCAAATTCAGTGGAGTGGAATACCATTGGAGCCTGAATTTCTTCTGCCACGATGTCGATGAATGTCCGCATGTAATATTTATTCAGAGAATGAAAAGGCCCCGATCATCGACCGGGGCCTTCTTTTATTGGAGCGTTGGCGTCACCGTGGGATCATTCGTCACGTCAGTGGGGTCCGGGCGATCCCAGAACCACGCACCGTGTGCAACATAGTCCATGTAAGAGGTTAGGCCCAAAACAGTCGGCACGAATACGCTCGTTACGATCAGAAACATGTTCATGATCGCACCTCACGGTCGTCGATGTTGGAAATGCACCCAAAGGTGCTACTACTGTCTTCTTCTCCGCTCTCGGAGGAATGTTCATCAGTGTGCATAGCGCAGCGATATAATCATAGTGATGGTATTTAGGCAAGCCAAATTGCGATCATCTTGGGATAAAAGAAAAGGCCGCTTTCGCGACCTTCTCTCTACTTGGTGAAGATGTGTGCGCCGATCGTCATTCCTGATCGGCCGCCTACCCGCACATTACGAAAAAACTTCGCGCCATTTGTCGGGTCGCCGCTGTTCCCATGAAGGGCTGCGATCGAAACCCGCACTGCCGTTTTCCATGCCGAAGAAATACGTGGCATGAGGCGCTGTGGGCCATAGTTGATGAACACGAACTGCGCTCGGCCCCTCCAACGCTGGAAGACGACCCCGCAAGCGGTGTTCGGGAATTTGGGATTTGCAACCCGGTTCTGGATCACATGTGCCACCGCGCTCTGGCCGCGTTCAGGCTGTCCCTTGGATTCGTGGTAGACTGCTAATGCTGTGCAGGCGATTTCTCTTTGTTGCGACTCCGACAGAGCCTTCATTTCCGGGGTAGAATAGGTAGCTATCAAATTAGACACTACGGCATCATGTGCACACGCTGGTGTTGTAGTAACGAAAAGCGCGCCCACGATTAGTAGGCGTTTTAACAAAATAAGCCTCATGAATTGTTGAACAAGTATTTACGTATCCGCGTCATTGCGCTGCAATATTTCGCGGTCGAACTGTTCCTTTTAGGCGGTGAACCGTTCAAATAGCTCTATGAAGTGATAATCCGGGACTTCAACAGCCCCGGATCATCTATTTAGTGTTTGTTCAGATATCGAACTTGGCCAAAAGCTTTGCTGCTCGATCCCGCACATCCTTCACCGCATTGACTTCGTTGAGCAAGGCAGCGGGGTATGCGCGTTCGTTTCGCTCGTCCTCCCAGCGCTGGTCGGCGGCTCGTGCCGCCTCTTCCAAGATGGGGGTTGCCGCATAGAGGAATGACACGAAATCTTGGACCAATTCGGCGCTGGTTGAGACCACCACTGCCTTCTGCCGTTTGAGCGCCTGTGCGCCCTCAAGCATGAGATTGCCGATGGCGAGCGACAGGCCATGACGCGGTCCCGTATAGCCGATGCCGCGCAGTCGATCGATCAGAACATCGACGTCCATCTGAGGCGCTGTCGGTTCTTCGGGGCGGTAGATCACTTCCGCGACCTTCACCCACTGGGTGACCGTATCGGCGTCGAGTTCATGCCACCCCGCCATACGATTGACGTGCATGGTGGGATGCCATCCACTCCACATCGAATAGAGATCGCGCGCGAGGTCCATCGTTTCCTGAGAAATTTCGGTCATGCTTGGTTCCTTATGCCGCCGGTTGGGCGAACACTGCTCGTGCAGCGTTGATAAATGGCTCGACGACGGCATCATCACGGATGTTAGACCATCGTGCCTCGATGTCGCGGCGAACTCCTCTGGTTTCCGCCCAGATCAGCATGGCGGCCCGGTCGATCGCCTCATCGGTTGCGCGGCTGCCATGGGACGAAATCACGGACATCAACCCGTCGACGATCTCGTCGATGCGATACTCCAGAGGAGCGAAATCGCCTTGCGTCATGGTGCCGACTGACCATGCTTCCCAGACGCGAGTGCAGTCATAGGCACTGACGACCTCTCTGCCGAGATGATCGGCGATCGCATCGCGCAGATTGCCGGGTTCGCAGAACAGGGAAAGCACACGGTTCGCTTCATTGACCTTGTCGATCACCATCTGGGTGATCTTATGCTCGACAAAGGTCTTGGCCTCCTGCTCGCTCTGGAAATCGCTGTAGCCGACCTGATTGATCAGGACATTCCAGCACGCGGAGTCCCATGAATTGCAGACGGTGGCATTGAACTCGCCGTCGGCCACGGTGAGCTTCCATGTGGGATGGCGATTGTTCGTCGGCCCTTCTTCCCACCGGAATTTCAGCGGCTGAAACCCATTGGGAAGCCGTTCGACGACGGAGACGGCGTTAGCTCGATCGACGGTGTTGTGATGGGCGATCCGGTTCCGCAGTCTCCAATCGCCACCATAGCTGACCGCATCGTCGTTGAACCACAGCACTTCAACGCTCCCATCGATGTGATGGAGGTTGATCTGATGCATCATGCTTTTATCGCCGCTGGCAAACAGCTTTTCGGCAGTCGCGCGAACGCTATAGCCGTCACGATGCGCCGCAACCAGCTTACGATCCCATTCCAAGCCCATGCGAGCCTCCTCAGATTTCGAAGTTAGCGATAGCTTCCATGTCGTCGATGCCGAAGCAGATATCTGCCTCATCAGGCGTGTCGACGATCGTGCCGCGCGCCATCGCGTTCAGGAAAACGATGTCGAACAAGGTGGTCTTGCGCTGGCTCAGAGAAAGCATGGCCTGCGTCAACGCGGCCGTCTTGTTTTCTTGGCTGCGCACGGCCGCGAACCGGCTATTGCCACCGGTCATATCGACGAACACCACCTTGCGCTCCTCCAGATCGAAGATGAGCGGCATATGGGCGGTGTTCGGCGAATTGACGTCGAACTTCATCGTCACGGTCTTGGGGTCATAGACCGCCTTGCTGCCGACGCTGTCCCGCTCCATGAAACCGGCGAAGCATTCGAAATCCTTGAACTGCTCCCCACGGAAGGAGATCAGCGACGAGGTGACATAGCGAACGCCCTTTTCGATCAGACTGTCGATCGGGAAGTCGATGAATTCCGAAGCGCCATTGGGTGCGCTGGTGATGTCGCCGGAATGGACGCAGCCCCAGCCATGCAGATTGGTGAAGGCGATATGCCCCTTCTGCTCGAAATCCTTGTTGAGCAGCACGATCGACAGATCGACGTCAATATGACCGACCCAGTAGACGAACAGACGAATGAAATCGCCGTCGAAAGGCACAGCGCTGCCCTTGGGCATGGCGACGGTCGTCGAACTGTCGCCGCGTCGGTTGAACGGCGCAACGATGCCTTCCAGCAAGGGATCGATATAGACCTTACCCATCGGCTCTCGTGCCTCTGCGCGGGACATGATTTCGTCTTCGATCATGGCCGCAGCACGGAGCAGAATTTCGGGATCAATCGGGCTTCGATGATCGTCGACGACCTGAACCTTGTTCACCGATCCCTTGGGGAAATAGATGCGCTGGGGCAGTATGTCGCGCGCATGCAGATATTTGCGCAGGTCATAGAGCATGCTCTCGGTCAGCTTGGTGCGAACATCACCCAGCGCATTGAGAATACGAGGCGTGGTATCGTCGGTCGCGCTTCGCAGCATGAAGTCCAGCTTGCGGGCAAATTCGCCCGGCCGCATTTTCATCATATCGATGAAGTCGCGATCGACCTGCTTGGCGCGTAGACCCTTTTCCATCGAACGATTGAACGTGATGATCGTCTCAGGCGCGTTTCGCAGCCGGTCGAACGCTTCTGCTGCACGCGGATAGCGCGCAGCATGCTTTGCGGGCTTGAGTTTCTCGCCCAGACGCAGCCAGCGTTCGCGATGACGCATCATATCCTCTTCCAGATTGTGCATCTGGTCGAGCATCGAAAGCAGATTGCGAGCATCGGCCTTCTTCAGCTTGAAGCGCACATTGTCCTTGAGGGACAGGTCGCCCGCCTCATCGCTGAGGAACGTCGCGATGCGCAGCAGATCGGTTGCACCGGAAAGCTGCTCGCTGACCTTCGTTCCGAACAGCCGATAGGCGAACGGGAGGGTTTCCTTGAACAGATTGTCCGGCAGAGTCAGATCGGTCTGGCGCGCCAGAAACGCCTTCTCATCGGTGGACAGGGACGACTGACGGCGCAGCAGGGCATTACCCATGGCACGCGCGTGATCGCCGTCCATATGGCCGAGAACCTTCAGGGGTGTGTACACGCCATTGTTGGGAGCGAGGTCTTCCGACATCGCCAGTTCAGCCACCTGATGCTGGCAGATAGGGCACGCGCCGAAGCGGTCGAGATTGAACAGACGGCCGTCGATGAAGTGACCACATGACAGATGCGTGAGATCATTGGTCGATCGCGTCCCATATGAGTTCTGAAGGAAGCCGATAACGCGCTGCATGAAGTGCGCGCGTTGTTCGGGGACGTCATAGGGGAAATCCTTGAACAGCCGGATATAGGTCTTGTTCGCGCCGCTCAGGTCGCAAAGCGCCTTGTGGAGCGCATCACGGACGTGGAAAAACTGTGCCGGAGCGAGAGCATGAAGTGCTTCGATCAGGTCCGATCCCAGCGTGTAACCGAATGTCGCGATTTCGCAGTTGAGTAGGCCGACATTATTGTCAGGCGCGCCACCGGTGATTTCTTCGTGGGGGAGAGAAGCGGGGTCGACATAGACCTTCGAATAGAGTTTGATCGCCTCGATATCCATGTCAAATCCCCGCTTATCAAATGTGAGACAAATCCGGCAGCTATTTACTAGCCAAAAAGTTATAGAAGGAAGCACACCGATGCGTCTCGGTGCCCTGCTTAGATAGGTGCACGGGGACGGTCAATATCAAAAATGGTGGTAGGAAAAATATCTGCGCCCTGATGAAACCACTTCATCGTCGCCGTCGAAAGCCATGCGCATATGTCATTTCGTCTTAAAGTGACGAGACTTTATGACGAAAATCGTGGGGTGGAGATTTGTTTGCGAAAAATATTGCAGCCGATCAAATCGAATACCTAGAAGGATTTCAGGGCAACGGTGAACCAACCCGGCACCACCCAGATGATCTTCCGGGTTTTATTTGATGAAGCGAATATGAGCAAGAATTCGAAGCGTTCCAACAACAGCCGCCGCCGTGAATTTGATACCACGGCTCTGGCCAATTTCCTGTCGACCCTGAACATCGGCGTCAAGCCGTCGTTCCATGTCAATGGTCCGCAGTTCCTGTCGGCCGTCCTGACCGTCGATCTGGGTCAGCCCCTGAAGCAGGTCCGCCTGACCTCGGAACAGGATCAGGAACTCAAGAGCCTGATGCGCAGCCTGACGCTGGACATTCTGGGTCGCGACAAGCAGGTGACTGTCCAGTCGGACAACTATCACGGCATCATGTGGGCGAACGCCAACTAATGAGCGCGTCCGTCGTTCTTGATCAGACCCTTGATGATCTCAAGGCTGCGTTCGAGGCTGATGATACCCAACAGGCACGTCGAATTCTGTGGGGCTTCGCCTGCCTCCTCACCGTGGATGAGGGGCTTGCGATACGGATCATCGGGGACGCATCTTGTTTCAGAGAGGACTGATCTCGAAACGACCCGTGGGGTATGATGGCAAGGACATCTACCTCGTCACTGAGTGGAGGAGCAATGCTCCTCCACTTTTTGTGCTTGAGCGCCGAGAGACGCCGATCAAGATCGACAACCCGTTCCTAGCCTGTCCTCCTTTCGTCGAATGGGTGATCCACGACGTGAAGGGCGCTCGGATCGGGGAGCAAGAGCACTTTCGTGATCGTCATGAGGCGCATGATTATTGCGAGACCCTCACTGGTATTGTCACGCGTCATTATTGGTGGTAACCGACGCCGAGATTTGATTGAGGTGATTTATGGAAGACCCCATTCGGGTGACGATTGAAGTGTCGCCACGTTTCGCGAACATCATCCGCGAAACCGCCCTCCACGAATATGACCGGATCGAGGCCGATGATGGTCTCTCCACGATCATCGGCGTGGCCACCGATATGGTGGATGCCCGCGATGATATCAAATTCAGTCGCGAGACCGCGATCTCGCTAACCATGCTGGAAATCGAGAAGCAGGCGATCCGCGAAGTGTTTTTCCGCGTCGCCGACCAGCTTGGTGTCCACCCTGACAAGCCGGGTGAATACCCGATCGACGAGGACTGATCATGAGCGTCGTCCGCCCATTTCGCCTTGATCGTCGTCCCGATGATCAGTTCGTCCTCCTGCGCAACATCGAACGTTGGTGGGAAACTTTCTACACCTCGATTGCCGATCGCACTGAGCAGGAAATTGTCCGCCTCTATGATGGCACGGTCGCCTACTACATTCTCGGCTACGCTGACAGCACCGAAGATGCACAACTCCAGCTTTACGGAAGGGTCATGAAATGAGCGCCGCGCCGCAAACCGATCCCACGCCAGATGATGAGCGTCTGGAGTGGTTCCGCAACGGTGCGGCCTTCGCCGCGATCTACATCGGTGTGACGGGCGAAGTCCCCGATGCGAAGGTTGTCGAAACCACGTTTAGGGACATGCAGGAATGATCCCGGAAGAACGGTGTCTGGCTATCATTGGACAGGGGCGCAAAGTTGCCTGTCCCGTATGCGACAAGCGCGTGTTCTCACAATATGGCATCCCCTACGAGGCGTCGGGGATCGGTCAGCATATGCGCAAAGTCCATCCGGAGCATTATGACTTCGTGCTGTCGACGGCAAAACGGTTGCGTAGCGAGCAATTTCAACGGGAGCTTGCTGCCAAGCATGAATTGCAACAGCGCCCTCACCGCAAGCATATCGTCACCGGTGCGTTCCTCATGGCCGTCGTCGAGGAACTGGAAAACCTCAGCGGCATGATGGAACCCTATTATTCACAGGGCGATTGCGCCGATCCGGCACAACGGCTGATCAAAACTATCGAGAATATGATCGCCTCCGAAGGCGTGACGGAAAAGGAAGTGGCATGATGCCCGACGCACTGACTGAAGAATTGAAGAAGGCACTGGCTGAGATCAATGCATTCAAGCGAGAACTGGCGATGGGTCGCATTCTCAGGGCGATCACGGCCGCTGCTCAGCATGGGATCACCCTTACCCGCGAACACTACTATTTCCTCGACTGTGTGTCTAACAAGGCGGCTGAATGCTTCCCTGACGCGATGTTCGGACATGAGGATGCCAAGGTGATGGAACCTGCGGTGTTCAATTATCATTATTCGAGGTGGATCAGACTTCGTGCCGAGCTTCAGCAGCGTCTGGGGCAGTATCTGATGAGCCAGATACCGACGGTGCGGGACTCTGCCATCTGGTATGACGAAGACCCGGTCGCTGCCGGTAATATGTTTGTCGAGCGATATGTGAAGGCGGTGTCCCAGCATGTGAGCATAGAAGGAAAAACTGAGGAGACCATTTTCTTCAGCGTTCGACAGGTAGGAAATCACTGGATCGTCGCGGGTGACAAAGCTACGCTCGCGCGGCCGTACCGCCTTTTTCATGATCAGACTAGCGCATGGAAATGGGCACAGGAGCGTGCAAAGGATGATGGATGTGTGGCCCGCCGGAGCGATCCCGATGGCGACTACGACCTCATGATTTCCTATGTGGGTGAACCGGAATGACGACCATTCGTGAACTGTTCGAGCAGGAGCCTATGCGCATTGAGCGCGGGATCGAATATCTCGTCGGTTGTTATTACAACCATGTCTCCGACATCGCCGAAGTGGAACTTAGCCAATTCCAATATAATAGGGATTTCGCGCAGGACGTCGAATGCGTGGTGTTCCACTATCAATATTGGGACGCGAGACGATCGCAGATCATGTTCGGCGTTCGTTATCAAGGTCAATGGGTCATGCTCTGTCGCAATGCGGGCCGGGAACTCGACGATTTCGCTCATCGTCAGGTTGTAGATGCTGCGGCCTATACGGCCATGATCACCTACCTCAGAAACGAAATGGTCCGCGTGTCAGGGTTCGATCCGGTTGAGGTCATCGCTCTCGATACCAAGGTCGAATTCGATTTCTACGGTGAGGACGTCAGGTATCGCCCTTACATCTAAGAAAAAGGGGGCTGCCGCCCCCTTTTCAATATCCGCTGAGCGTAAAGTGAATGAACTGGTTGTTTCGGCCAACCGTGGCTATGATCCCCTGATCGAGGAAATATCGCTGGAACCATAACCAGATGTCATAGTGGGGATGCGCATAGCTCGATATCCTTTCTCCCTTGAACCAGAATGGGTTCAGCCAAGGGAAGATGGCCCAGATCAGCTTTTTGGGAATTGGATAGGATTTCGGTAGCGCCAGACCCATATCGGCCTGCCGGTGGATGTGGTCCTTCAACTGGTCGAGAAAAACCCGAATGATCACGCCACCCTCCTGCCAACGCGTCGTTCTCAGGGCTTTTTCCTTCTCGCTGTCCTGAGACTGTTTGAGAATGTGTCGAGCATTGGCCTCATGATATGTTTCGTTTTCCGAGAAGCGGTCGCTCAATTTGATCATGTCAGTCATCGTATCACCGCTCAAATCTAGTCAGCCTTATCAAATCGTTCGTATAGATAGCCGTCGACGATTTTGCCATTTTCCTCGCATGTTCCATTATCGATTGCGGTGAAGATGCCTATTCCTTCATCTACCATAATGTTGAGACAAGTGTAGATTTCCCCAGCACGGATTCCGTGTTTTTCATCCCACTGCATCCATTCGTCTACCACGACAATCTTATCGCCAGTGACGTAGTGCTTAATTTCGCGATGATTGTGCATGGTTAACCTCATCAAATCGGGTCGAATACATTAATGCAATAATGTCGATTCCGGCTATGACATTTAATGTATGCACTCAGTCGTCGAGCAGCGCATTGTTCAATAAACCACTTCCATTCATAATAGAACGGGTTTTTCGTGTGGGATATCAAATACCCCTCAAACTCATATGGATTAGGTCGTGCACGAAACCATTTCTTTCTCGGTTTGGGTAGCCAAATATTGATCGGCAATGTTTCTCCATGCATCGCCATGCGATCGATGTCTTTGACTGCCTCACTCAACGCGCGAACCAAAAGGCATCGCTGCTCGACATCGGCAGCAGTCAGTTGCCGTCGCTCTTCATATTGTTGATCGCGCGTGTCCTGAAGCTTTTGCCAAGCAGCGGCATCTGCTTTATCTTTATCTTCAGCGTTCTTCCGGAACTGATCGCGGATCATCGACAGTGGTATCATATCGGCTCCAATCAAATATTGGGAGACCTTACGGCCTCCCCATATGCGATGTCTAGAATTTCAGTTTCTTGAGGGCTTCGAGTTCCTCAAGATATACCGCCTTAAGACGGTCCGGGCTTTTGAGCGTCGCGTTGTAATCGGCGATCGCCGCATCCAGATCAGAAATCTTGGTCTTGACCTCGGCCTCGAAATCCTTTGTCCACCGATAGGTCGCCACGCTTACGGCCCGATCGATATGATGGTCCTGAGCGGCGATCTTGGCCTTCTTGGCGACGGCCGCCACGTCGGCCTCCATCGCCTTGCGATCGGCGAATTTGCCCAGTTTCGCAGTGAAGCCAGCCTTGAACAGAGCTTCGAGCAGCTTCCAATAGACCAGTTCGTTGTTGCTGTCGGCGAGCAGCTTTTCAAACCGCTTGGTGTAGAAGCCAAGTCGCCACTTTACGAAATCACCCACCAGCGTTTCCGCGTCTGGATACTGGACGATGTTCTTACCCGACCAGTCGCGAACCACGATACGCTCGGTCGTGCGGGTGGTGAGCTTGAACATCGCGAGCAGATCATCCTCTGTCCACTTCATTTCCGAGATCAGGCCACGCTTGAACTTGACTTCGATCTGGATGGCGTCGGTCGACCGATCGGTAAACCGATTGATTTTTTCGGCGTCTTCCATCTCGATCAGCGTCTTGCGGAACCGTTCAAGGTCCATACCGGGCGGGAGTTCCGTGATCAGCGCGGTGCTCGTATCGATGATCTTGATAGCACCGGACATCTGCCACTGGTTGGGCTTACCAGTGGGGGCGATTTTCACGTCATAACGCTCGTAGTGGGGAACTAGCGGCTTCAGCTTGCGACCCTTGAGCGCAGCAATCGCAGCATCGACAATATCCCCGTAGCGGCGCGGCAGGATGTCAGTAGAATAACCCACGCCGACGCCCGCAATGCCGTTGAGCAGCACGGTAGGGATCAGGGGCAGGAAATTCACCGGCTGCTGGTTCGAGCCGTCATAATTGTCCTCGGTCTCGACGATATCGAGATCGTTGTAGAGGAATGCCATGGCTGCCTTGGATCGCTTCACCGACACATAGCGGGGTGCGCCGATACCATCCACGGGATCGACGCGAGAGCCAAACTGTCCGTCACCAGTGATTAGCATCACGTTGTTCTTATATGGCGCGGCCAGCAGGCTGATGGCGTCGGCGCATGCGACGTCACCGTGGACATACAGACCTTCTTTCATCAGTTCGCCGACAAGCCCCACGACTTTCACCTTTTCGGCCTTGGTGCGAAGCTGCCACAGAGCGACACGCTGCACATGCTTCAAACCATCTCCGACGAACGGAATGGCGCGAACGTCGTTCACATAAAGTGCATAGTCGCGCGACGATTCCATCAAATAGGCGACCGATGAAGACCACTTCTTCACCGTGCCCAAAAACTTTACTCTAGGGTTCATTTCCATTGTTATTCACCAAGCCAAACTTTGCGCGAATCCGCGTCAAGGGAGAAAAGAAGATCGAGACAGTCACCAAGATCACCTTGGTCGACGATCGGAATGACGCGCGGTGATGCCAGCGCAGCTTTCCAGTCATCTCGCTTCAGTGCAGCCAAACCCTTGGCACGAGTGATTTCCCAACCGCGATATTCTTCTGGGTTGAAATTCTGATGATCATCGGAGAACCAGTATTTCTTCTGCTTGCCCTTCGTCGCGATGATGAAGGGGGTCTGGAAGATCGATACGAACGGGGCCTTGGGGTCGAACAGTTCGGGCCACATCTGGTAGAAATAGTTCACCAGCAGGGCCGCGATGTTGGCACCATCAGGGTCGGCGTCGGTTGCGAGATAGACATGACCATAGCGAAGGTTCAGGCGATTTGCCTTCTGACCGACGATCAGCCCCAGCGAACTGGCGATTTTCGACAGAGCAGCATTTTCGGCCACTTCCTTGAGATGGAGGGCATATTTCGCCTTGGTCAGATGCTTGCCATACGCATTGAGGACTTTACCACGCAGAGGCAGGGCTCCATGGATGACCGGGTCGCGGGCTTCCGTGATACCGGACACGGCGCTCTTACCCTCACAGAGGAAGAGCGTGCATTTCTGACGATGGGTGCCCGTGGCATCCTGAAGTTCCTCGATTTTGAGGCGCTTTGACGCCTTCCCGGCGTTCTTCAGGTCCTTTGCGACGTCCTTCATCGTTCGCGCCGCACAGCGGGCGTAGACGTCTTCGATCCACTCTTTGTTGCGTGCGATCGTCGTCTTGAAGAAGTCCGGATCAGCAAGTGCACCGGCCACGATCTTGCGAACATTCTCGTTGATCAGACGGCTCTTCGACTGGCTGTTGAAGTTGGGGCCGTCCATTTCCGTGATGGCATAGAGCAGCATGCCATCGGTGAGATCGCTATTGTTCGGCTGGAGCTTGCGGCGCTTGCTCTCCTTCTCCAGACCTTTGAGGATTCCGGCGTAGAACTTGTTGCGGAACGTATCGATATGGACGCCACCATCGAACAGCGGGATGGCGTTGACGGTGCCGTGGAACTGGTTGCTACCATCCTCGAAGAAATTGGGCACCAGCCAGAAATTGGACTTGAAGCCCGGTGCTTCGATCCGGAGCGTGATCGGCTTGCGCTTGGCAAAGATGGCCTTTTCGGGACCACCGCGCGAGTTCACCTTCTTGCCCTGAAACGTCACTTTAAGGGTCGGGTAGGACAGCGCCAGTTCGAACACGCGGGCATGGACGAAGCTCTCGGGTAGCGTCATGTCATGGAAGACCTTCGGCGATAGCTTGAACTCGATGTGCGTGCCGGTGGGCTTCTTCGATGCCCGGATCGAAGGACGACCGATCGTGAGATTTTCATCACCTTCGGAGAAGCGCTGGCTGAAATGCTTGCCGTCGCGATAGATATCGAGTTGGAAATATTCCGAGCACATGTTTACGATCGATGCGCCCACGCCGTTCATGCCGCGCGCGGCACCACGGTTGCGAAAATTGCGCCCGGCCTTGGTCTCGGAAAGCGCCATGGTGGCCTTATGCTTTCCGGTCTTCTCGTCCTTGTTGATCGGGATTCCCCGGCCGTTGTCGTTGATCCAGAACGTGCTGGTCGCTTCGTCGTAACGAATATCGATCTGATCGCCGTGACCATGAGCCACCACTTCATCAACGGCGTTATCGAGGACTTCTCGGAAAGCGGTGAAGGCGGCAGGCACCCACGTCACTTCCTTGGCCGTCAGCGTAACCGTGCTGCTGTTGAGATCACCATAGTCGAGAACCACTTGGGTATGGGGGTCACGCGAAGACAGATACATTTCGGTCCGAATACGCGCGTGCTGAAAATCATTCAGGCTTTCAATTTCGTCATTCAATTCGTCGCTCATCAAATATTCTCAAGTAGTTCAAATCAGTCCTAATTTATTCACGCTAGTTAGTGCTCGACCTTGCAGTCAATAAAACCGCATAAATAACACCTAATAGAATTCCGCAGGAGACAACCGGCATGCCGAGCACCAGTTATACCGTTGCCATTACGGCGATTACGAAATCTGCACCCGCAGATGGGTTCGTTGATCCTTTCCGCGTCGAGGATTATTTCATGAAGGGTGAAGGTTCACCGTCGACTTTGGAAACGTCCACTACCAAAGAGCGTGCCAACATTCGCTGGAAGGCGATCATCAGCAAGTTGCAGACGCTGGGCAATATTTACATCACGCCCTCTTCGATCACCGCACCCGGCGGCGATCCCGATACCGCACCGACCTCGGTCGCATTCACGCTGGTCGTCGAGCATGGGGAAGCCAGCCTTCACACCGATGATGAAACCAACCCCGGAACGTTCCTCAAGGGCGCTGCTGCTATTGAGCGTGCGATCGCGCGTGCGCTGGTCCGCGAGCACGTAACCCGTGGCGATGTTTATGATCCCACCCTGACCACTACCAAGGGTGATGAAACCGAGCGCGTGCGATTTGGTAACCGCATTTTTGAAATGACTGTCGGGGCTCTTGCGGCTGATATCGCTGAAGCTGAAGCGGTCATCACGGTGACAAAGGTCTGATGGGCGAGGAATTGACGCACAACCACAAGCACATCGTGGTCAACGCTTTTGTCTCCCGACCGCCGATTGAAGTGGGGATCGCTGAGGCGTGGTTGCGCGAACTGGTGGCCAAGGTGGGCATGACCATCCTGATGGACTCCCGCGCGATCTACTGTGAGGATTTGGGGAATGAGGGTGTCACCGGGTTGGTCGCCCTCTCGACGTCGCACGCAAGCTTCCATTGCTGGCACGACCTGCCCCGTCCCGTCTTCAACTTCGATCTCTATAGCTGCCGCGACTTCGACGTCGATGCGGTTCTCGCCCATGTAGATGAATATTTTGGCCTCACCGGTGGCACATATGTTATTCTCGATCGTAATTCGGGTGTTGTCTTGAAGCAGCGTGGGCGGATCAAGGAGGCCCGTCCTATCATGGGACGTCTGCGCAGTTTCTGGCATGGCCTCGTAGACAAAGTCAGCGGTCTATTTTTGGACATCGGTTGATTTTTATATTATCAGTGGCGGTAGCGGTTGTGCCATATCGCCACTGATTGAACAGATGCGGATTTGATAGAATGTTTTTTGGCTATCTAGCTCTCCTGACGTCAGTTGTGTTGACTCTGATTGCAGGATTTTTCTCAGTTTCCGGGATGATGGCGCTCTTCGCAGCCAATGCCATTGGCGTTGGCGTGATGATGTCCTGTCTGGAGTTTGCCAAGGTCGTGACGGCCGGGTGGCTCAAGATGAACTGGACCAAGCGCACCATCCCCATGATCCACAAGGCATATCTGACCGTCGCGACCGTCGTGCTGATGCTCATCACGAGTCTTGGTATCTATGGCTACCTGTCAGCCGGACATCTGGAACAGCAGGCACCGCTCGCAGGCGTCGAGATGCAGGCACAGGGTCTGGAGCGCCAGATCGCGACCAAGGAAGCGGAGATCAAGCGCACGGAAACCCGTCTGGCGCAGATCGATCGCAACATTGAAAGCTTCCTCTCTGCTGACAAGGCCACGGCCGGGCTTCGCGCCAGCGCCAGCCTTCAGAAGGAAAAGGACAAGCTTCAGGCATCGCTGGACGCTCGCAACGCGGAAGTGAATTCGCTCAACGAGAAGCTCATGCCGATCAAGGAAAAGGGCAATGCAGTCGAGGCCAAGCTTGGTCCGATCAAATATGTCGCTGATCTGTTTGGTATGAAGGACCCGGAATCGGCCGTGCGTATCGTGATCGTGATGATTATGCTCGTATTCGATCCGCTGGCTGTCGCCCTGATGATCTCGGGTATCATTTCGTTGACCACCCGGAAATCTGACGATGATGCCGATGCGGAACCGGTTGCTGATTTGCCGCCAGTCGAGGATGAAATCACTTCAGAAATCGAGCCGATCGCTCCAGAGGAAGCCGAGGCCCTGCCCGTTGAAGAGGTGACAATAGAGGAATCCAAGGCCGACGCTGCGCCTGATGCGGTGACCAACTATGAACTGGTCGAGACTGCCCCGTCGGCTGAGGCGATCAAGGATGGGGACATCAAGGCCTATATCGACACCATTTTCCAGCCTGTCACGCGCTCGGTTGAAACCGGTGAAATCATTGAGCCGGTCGAGGCGGAAGTAGTCGCCACCGAAGAAGAAACCGTCGAGGCCGTTGAACCCGACGTCGTCGCTAAGGACGAGCCGGTTGCTGAGCCTGCCGTGGAGCCTGCTCCTGCTGGTAATATCATTCGTGAACTGGAAGATGAACGGGTTGGTATGAGCCATCGCGAGCGCCTCATTGAACTGCTTGAGCAAGACAAGGGCTTTTTGCAGGAAGTCATGGACATTGCAGCAGAGATCAAGCTGGCGCGAGCGGCTGAAGAGGACGCTCGTATCCATGGCGGCGGCGCTTCGACCAAAGCACCCGAAAAAGCTGGTGCAGATTTTTAATTAACGCCGGGGCTTAGACAAGTCATATCATAAATATTGATGTGGCTTGTCTAAGGATACCCAAATATGAGCGAAAAAGAAGCAGACACCCTGTATTGCTCGTTCTGTAGTAAATCGCAGCACGACGTCAGGAAGTTGATCGCAGGTGATAGTGTTTTCATCTGCAACGAATGTATCGATGTCTGCAACAATATCATGATCCAGACTCCGTTTGAGGCTGGTGATGAGGTGGCGGAAGAACCAGCCAGCCTCCCTACTCCCAAAAAGATCAAGTCGTATTTGGACGAGTATATTGTTGGTCAGGACAAGGCCAAGGTCAGCGTATCGGTCGCGGTCTATAATCACTACAAGCGCATCAATAACCCCGTGGTCGAGGGGGTGAAGATCAAGAAGGCCAATATGGTCCTGTTGGGGCCTACCGGTTCGGGCAAAACCCTTCTTGCTGAAACCGTGGCGCGCTATCTCGACGTTCCTTTCGTTATGGCCGATTGCACCACTTTAACCGAATCCGGTTATGTCGGTGAAGATGTGGAAACCGTGATCGCCCGCCTTCTCGCGGCTGCCGATGGTAATGTCGAGAAGACGCAGCGCGGCATCGTGTTTCTTGATGAAGTGGATAAACTGCGCGCGAAATCGTCGGCGTCGGGGCAACGTGACATCTCGGGCGAAGGCGTTCAGCAGTGTCTGCTGAAGATGCTCGAAGGTTCCGAGGTGATGGTCACCCCGCTGGGTGGCAAGAAGAACAGCGGTGCCGACGTCAAGGTCGATACCAGCAACATTCTCTTCATCGTCAGTGGCGCATTTGTCGGCCTCGACAAGATCGTTGCCGAGGATAGCAACAAGGGCATGCGCGCGATCGGTTTCGGCAAGACTGCTGCCAACCTTTCGAAACGTGAGGCGCTCTCGGAAGCCGATGTGACGCCGGATCATCTGGTGAAGTTCGGCCTCATCCCTGAGTTGGTGGGCCGCCTGCCGGTCATCGCCGCACTGGACGAACTGGATGAGGAGCAACTGCTCCATGTCCTGACGGTTCCGAAGAACGCGATCGTCAAGCAGTATGAGGCGTTGTTCAAGCTTGACGATGTCGAGATCGAGTTTGCCGAGGAAGCTCTGCGCGCGATCGCGAACATTGCAATCAAGCGGAAGACCGGCGCGCGTGGCCTGCATGGTGTTCTGGAAGGCAAACTGACTGCGGTCCAGTTCGACCTGCCTGATCTGGCTGCCGAAGGGACCACCAAGGTCATCATCGGTGCAGATGTTTTTACCGGCGAAGGTGTGCCTGAACTGGTGAAAGGCATCACGGAGGATGCGTGATCTGATCGAAATCATGGAGGGGGCTTCGGTGTTCAAGCCCCCTCATGAGGTGGTGACTACCCTGCCCCGCATTTTCCTCGCCGGGTCCATCGATATGGGCAGCGCGGTCGATTGGCAAAAGGCAGTTGAGGATGCTCTGGCGTCCGAGAAGGTCGCCATTTTGAACCCGCGCCGGGACAATTGGGATGCGACGCTGGAGCAGGATATCACCAATGATGAATTCCGTGGGCAGGTCGAGTGGGAACTCGATGGTCTGGAAAGCTCAGATTTCATCGCGATGTATTTCGACGCCAAGGGTAAGGCTCCGATCACGTTAATGGAGCTTGGTCTCCATGCGGAAAGCCACGCTGATCGGATGGTCGTTTGCTGTCCCGAAGGCTTTTGGCGTCGCGGTAATGTGCAGGTCGTGTGCGCGCGATACGGAATAAACTTGGTCGACACCCTCGAAGAAATGATCGAAGCGATAAAATCGCAACTGTCAACCAAGTAAATATTGCGGAACGATAATTCGTTCAACTATCATTTGATTATAGGAATTGGAGTTAGTTCTTTGTCTAAGAACCGTCATTTTAAGGGTCCATTTGCAGGAAAGAGCGGTCTCGCTGTTGAAGTCCGGGATCGCAATATCGAAGGTGCCATTCGTCTTTTGGGGCGGAAGGTGAAGCAGGAAGGTCTCCTGCGGGAAGTTCGGCGTCGTGAATATTACGAGAAGCCGTCGGTTGTTCGTCGCCGCAAGGCAGCGGAAGCGGTGGCCCGTCACCGCAAGGCTATGTCGCGCCGAAACGACTGATCAGTTGCCTAACAGGGTGGTGAACTTGGAGGCGGGGAAACCCGCCTCCTTTTTTATAACCACTTCGCTAACCAACTTCCAAAACCGATTAACTCAGCACTTTATCTGGCTAAATATCGCAGAACAAGATTTTGCGGTGAAAGATGTCTCGACCCAAGCCTACGGTGCTGTGTGCCTATACGAACCCCCGGAACTATAATTCAGAGCAGGTGCTGAAGGCGGATGCGATCTATGCCGTATTTTACGACGGTCAGCCGATCAATCTGCGTTCGATACTAAAGCCACTTTACCTTCCTTCCGTGAAATACAAGAAGGTGAGTTTTTCGAATTCGGGTCATGCATTCAATCTCGCAGAACGACTTAACAAATTGTTCAAGACGGACAAATTCACTGTTGTCATGTTGACGCAGGGAATTACTGTTACGGAAGAGAAAGATGAATGAGATTCAGAAATCGTTAATCCAGCTTTGTAGAGAATTGATGTCACAGGGTGATCAGCCCGCTGATGAAATTTTGCTTCAAGCTGACTGCGAGACGCTTGCCCGTCGAGTCTTTTACTCCTATCGGGGGAGCGTATCGGAAACAGCAAGGGGATTGCGTTTGACTTCGTTCGGTTTGGAAATCTTGAAGAGGGGCTTTGAGAGCTATCCTATTGATTTCCGGAAGGGATATAAGATCAACGCAAAGGAATTGATGCTTCTCGATAGGATGTGCCGCATGCCGTATTGGCTCGATCTCGTAGCTCCCAAATTGGTCGTTTTCGATCGGCTGTTTGCGACCCACGCTGCGCTCGCCGGTGGCGATATTGCATTAATGTCACAGTCCGGTAGCGATATCACCCATTCGGCTTGATGCGCCGACCGGGTACCATTATTATAATCTGATTGGATAACGCGGGAATTTGATGGATGGCGGCCCAGCCCCAAAAAGATAAGGTCGAGGATGGTAGCGTCCTAATCACGAAAATCCGGCCGTCGCAGATCGCCAGCATCACGCGCGCGCTGTGGTATCTGGAAGAATCCATTTATCTCTGGGGTCCTCCCGGTATCGGCAAGTCCGAACTGCTTGAGCAGCAGGCGACTGCGGCTGGCGTGGCCTATATCGACATTCGCCTAGCGACCAAAAATCCATCGCAGATCGCAGGTGTCCCCTATCCGGTTGAAGACCATGGCCAGACTTTGGCCAAATGGCAGGTCCCGGAGATTTTCCCGCGCGATATCAAGATCGATAACATCATCGATATCCGCGCCGCGCCGCGCAATATCGACTTCAGTACATTCAACCCTACGGGTAAGAATGGCATTCATTATGTGACCAAGCCGGATATCACGGTCACGTCGCTGGAGCCGGAGCTTACCGCGCGCATCATTTCCCAGACACCCGATAGCTTTGTCGTAGTTCTGGAGGACGAAACCGGTCGTGCAATGGCTGGTGCGGTCCGCTATCAGATCACTGGTGAAGCTCGGGCGCTGATGTGCCTTGATGAGCTTTCGTCGGCCAATCCGGCGGTTCAAGCCGCAGCATATTCCCTGACGCTCGATCGGCGCATGGACACCTATGTTGTTCCGATTGGGGTGAAAATCTGCGCAGCAGGTAATCGCGAGTTTGACAAGGGCGTCAACTACACGATGGTCATGCCTCTGCGCAACCGTTTCACCCATTATGAACTGGAAGTTAGCTGGGCCGATTGGGACAGTTATGCGCGCGGCGTGTCCCTGTATCCGTTCGTTGTCGATTTTCATCGCGAGACCGAGGGGAAATATCTCTTCGTCTTCGATCCTGAATCGGCGTCGATGAACTTCGCTTCGCCGCGCTCGTGGACGAAGCTATGCAAGTGGGAAGCTATCTTCGATGATCTGAAGATGTTCGACGAACATATCCGCATGGCTACATATGCTGGCTTGGTCGGGGATCAAATCGCGCGTATCTATGCCACGCATAAGACGTCAAAACAGCATCTTCCAAAGGCGGTAGATATTCTGTCAGGGAACATCACCACCGTTGAGGAAAAGCTGAGCGTTGCTGATCAGAAATATATCAGTAACAATGTCATTTGGATCATGCGGAAGCGGATGAATGAAATTCGCGCACTCAAGCTCAATGCATCCGATCCCCAATATGAAAACCTGATGGCTCTCTGGTATGAGGAGAGCGATCGAGCCATCCTGTTTTTCAAGGCGCACTTCAAGGCCGAAATTGTCGCGTCCATTGTTCGCACGTCATTCCGCAAATATCGCCTTCCTTTTGCTCCGAACAAGATGCCGCATTTCAAGCAATACATGGAAGATAATCCGCTGAACCTGACATGATGGGCCAAGGTGTAAAAGCAACCGAGGAGAGTTCGGACATCGTCGTTCGGGAGTTGAGCAACGCCCGGATGCAGTTGATTTACGCCTATCCGCTTTTGGGGGAGTTTGCGCTTTCTCTGGACTTGATTGTTCTGGACAGATCAAACTGGTGCCACACGGCTGCCACCGACACATTCGCCATCTATTTCAATCGCCAGTATGTCATATCGCTTTATCACGATGCTGGTAACGTCGTTACGCGGCACAATGGCCGAGAGCGATTGAAAGCGCTGATCGCGCACGAAATCTGGCATGTGATCCTCAACCATCTGATGCGTCGCGGAAACCGCGATAAGGACTATTGGTGGATGGCGATCGACTACGCCGCCAATGCACTGCTGGTAGAGGAGAAAATCGGCATTCTGCCTGATGGTGGTTTGGTTGATAAGCGTTTCCACTCGGACATGACCGCCGAGGAAATCTACGTGTATCTTCGCAGGAACAAGGCCCCGGTCAAACCGGCGCTCGATATGCATATCGAGCCGACCTCCGATGGTGATAGCAAATCGGTCGAGATCGACGGCTCGCCCGATGATAGTGCCGATGGATCGCCTGATGAAGATTCGCCGGGTGACCAGCAACTGGACGGCGAAGGCGCAGGTAGCGATGATGGAGCGTCTCCTGATGATTTCGGGGCCGGGGACGGAGAAATCCGCGTAGAAAGCGGCGATGACATGGACGGACCACCATCCCGGTCCATTGAACAATTTGAAAAGCGCGCTGATGCAATCAGAGACGCGGTTATCCGCGCATATCACGACGATCCGGGAAGTTTCCCGGCCGGGGTAGCGCGAACTGTGGAAAAGCTGGTGAAACCGATCATGGATTGGCGAAGGCTGATTTCCGCTACTCTTCGCAGCCCGCGCCCGGATGAATTTTCATATGATGTGCTCAGCGATTCCACATGGGCCAGTTGGTTTCACAACCGCCGTCACTGGAAACCCGGTAGCAAGTTCAGTAAGCATTTCTGTGCCATCATCCCTTCTCAGGTCGAGGCACAGAAGATCAAGGTGCTGCTGGCCTATGACATGTCGCAATCGGTTACGGCGCGCATGGTTCAGGAAAGCCTGTCCGAAATCAAGGGCGTGGCAACCAGTTTCCCTGACTATGAAATCCATGTCGTGTCATTTGATGTGGAGGTTCACAATCATGAAGTGTTCACTCCGGACAACATCAGTGATCTGACCAGTTTTCATAGCAAACGGATAAAAGGCGGTGGCGGAACCAACCCAACCTGCGTTGTCGATTTTGCTCGAAAGAACCGGATTTCAGTAGAGAAGCTGATCATGTTCACCGATGGTGAGATCGCCGATGGGCAATGGGGCGATCCCAATTTCGCCGAGACAATTTTCGTGATCAACAACAAACGTCAACGGAATATTCGCGCGCCATATGGGCGGACAGTCTATTACGAATAAAATTGAATTGGCTGGAATGCCGCTCCTAGAATGGGTCATCGGGTAAAGCCGACGATTTGATGACCCAATTTTAGGAAAAGATTTTAATGGCATTTGTTCCAATGGTACTCGAACAGGAAGGTCGCGGCGAGCGGTCGTATGACCTCTATTCGCGCATGCTCAAGGACCGCATCGTGTTCGTTAACGGCCCGGTCGATGACTATATGTCCCAGACGGTTGTGGCGCAGTTGCTCTATCTGGAGAGCGTGGACGCTGACGCCGACATCTACATGTATATCAACTCGCCCGGTGGCGTCGTGACCTCGGGTTACGCCATGATCGACACGATGAACTTCATCAAGCCGGACGTGCGCACGATCGCTCTCGGTCAGGCCTGCTCGATGGGCGCAATGCTGCTCACCTGCGGTGCCCCCGGCAAGCGCATGGCGCTGCCCAATACCCGCGTGATGTATCATCAGCCGTCGGGCGGCGCGCGCGGTATGGCATCCGACATCGAAATTCAGGCCCGCGAAATCCTGAAGATGAAGGCGAACCTCAACAATATCGTGGCCAATCGGACCGGTCAGCCGCTCGAAGTGATCGAGCAGATCATGGACCGTGACACGTTCATGTCGGCCGAAGAAACTCTGGTCTTCGGCGGCATCGATCGGGTCATCACCGACCGCGCCAGCATCGTCGACTGAGGAACTGGCCTCCGGGGAGACCCGGAGGCCTTTCTCTATGCTCAATCCACCCCTTGACGCCCGCCACGCCGATCTGGAGCGCGAGCAGCCGCTCACGGGCGCTGAAATGGTCGCTCACACGATAAGCTCGTCCGCAGCCGCACTGGAGCAGTATGCTGTCCTGATTGCGCCCCTGCGGGCTCTGGGACGCCGTCTGGGCTATGCCATCGCCGTTCATGGCTCGCTTGCCCGCGACATTGATCTCATCGCCATCCCGTGGACGCAGGATGCGGAAGAGGATGAAGTGCTAGTGGTGGCGATCGCCAACCTCGTGCGGGCGTTCAATGGTTTCGCAACCGTTCATGGCGGCGCTCATGATGAAAAGCCCCATGGTCGCCGGTCATGGGTCATCAGTCTCCCCGGTGGGACATATATTGATCTGTGTGTCATGCCACGTCGTGAGACATGTGAAGAATAATATGGAAAATCGATAAAGCGAACAAATACCTTCTCCCAAGTTGAGAGAAGGTATTTGATATGTTCCCTGTTGGTATTGGACTTGAAGAAGTAAAGTCGGTTGTAGAGGCGCACAATGCTGCGCTCGATTGCGAGGCATTCATCATTGCGGAGCGTGGCGAATACACGATCTTCAATTATCTTATCAGCTTCGATGGGACGTTCCCTGAATATACCGGTGATCCTGTTCGTGACCGCGAGATCGGCATTCTGCGTGAATGCCGTGGGCTGACTTTCCACACGAAGTCCGGCGTACTTGCTGCACGCAAATTTCATAAATTTTTCAACGTGAACCAGCGCGCAGAGACGCAGTCGCATGTCATCGACTGGACTCAGCCCCACATCATCATGGAGAAGCTAGACGGGTCGATGATCGCGCCTGTCGGCCATGGCAAGAGCCGTGAATGGCACACCAAGATGGGCGCGACTGATGTCGCCAAGCCGGTCGAGGAGTTTGTGGCAGCAAACCCTGTCTACAATGAGCTTGCCGATATGTGCTGCATCGCAGGCAAGACCCCACTCTTTGAATGGTGTTCGCGCCAGCAGCGGATCGTGATCGACTATCCGGTCGACCGCCTCGTGCTTCTGGCGATCCGCGACAATCACACCGGTGAATATGCGACGATCGAGCAAATGGGCGAAATTGCTTCGCTCTATGGCATCCCGACCGTGGGTATTGCCAAGACCTGCGTTTTCGATGTGGACCAGTTTATGGCCCACACGCGCGCGCTCAAGGGGCAGGAAGGCTATGTGATCAAGTTCGATAGCGGTTTGATGGTGAAGATGAAGGCGGAGGAATATTGTCTCCAGCATAACGCCAAGGAGGCTCTGGAGCTTGAGAAGAACGTCTGGGCGCTGATCCTTTCGGACGTTCTCGATGACCAGATGGCACTGATGACGCCGGATGATCGGGCGAACGTGTCGGCGTTCGTCGAAGCGTTTGAAAAGGAGGTTATTCGCACTTCAAAGGAAATCCGGGTGATGCACGATCTCCTGCTCATCGGCCTGACCATGGACGATGAACGTGAGCGCAAGAAGCAGTTTGCGCTCAAGGTGGAGCAAGCGTCGCTCGCCCACCATAGCCACAAGGGACTGCTGTTCGCGACTTTCAACGGCCGTGACACTGCTGCTGAAATCCGCAAGGTGTTGGCAAAATCCTGTGGCTCGGCAACGTCGGTAGAGGATGCCCGGCCGCTGGTTGGCGGCGTCCGCTGGGCCGACTACCGCTATGGGGTAGCAGGCGCATGAGGCCCAAGTTCATCACTTTCACTGGCCTCGACGCCCGGACCGATATGGACCGGGTTGTCGAGATCAGCCGAGCCTATCCAGTGGAATGGGGCGTCCTGTTCTCACCCAAGAGGCAGGGATGGGACCCCCGATATCCAGACTTGGACCTCGTGCATGTCCTCAAGCGAGAATATGCCGATAGCTTGTCTCTGTCGGCTCATCTGTGCGGACGATATGCCGCGCGTGTGCAGGGTAGTCTTCCGGTCAAGCTGGACCTCAAGGGTTTCCGTCGTGCGCAGATCAATTGCACCATCCCTGACGTCGACCGTATCACCGAATGGTCGCATAAGGCTGGGTTGCGCGCGATCGCGCAATGGCGAACGCTGCGCTTCCCGGAGGAGGACAGCATCGACTGGCTCTATGACCGCTCCGGTGGAACCGGTGAAGTCCCCAAATCTTGGCCCATTCATCCTGAAGATGGCCGCATGGTTGGCTACGCGGGTGGGATGGGGCCGGACAATGCTGGTGAACTGGTAGAGGCGATTAAGTGTCGGCACGATTACTGGATCGACATGGAAACTAAGGTAAGGACTAATGACTGGTTGGACCTTGACAAATGCGAAGCGGTCTGCCGGTCAATTTTCGATTAAGATATGGAATGTCGCTTGAAGTGTTTTCTACACTGTTGAAGTGAAAACAGAAAACACTTTTATTTACGTTATTGGGTATGATGAAGAAGGTCCGGTAAAGATCGGTATCAGCACCAAGCCGGAACGCCGGTTGAAGCAGTTGCAGACCGGGCAGGACAAGGTCCTGCGGCTTCATCATACCGAAAGCACTTCGAGCGGCTTTCCAAAATTTCTGGAGCAATTCGTCCATTCGCAGGTCAACCATCGACGCCTGAAGGGGGAATGGTTTGATCTCAGCGTCGCCGATGCGATTGCGGAAGTGAAATTCGCAATCATGACATGGGAGGACGATCCTCTGCTCAAGATGCGGGTGAGGGAAAAGAGACGTTGACCCCCTCGCCGCCCCCTTCTAAAATATGCACCATGACGCAGTGAATGCGTGAGTGAGGTCGCATGATTATCAAACTGGCGGATGGTAGTACCGTTGAGCGAGGCGCATACTTCGTGAAATTTTCCTCCGATCTTGAGACCTACCATGAAGGTGAGGTTGTCGAGACGGACGGGCGACATATTATGGTCGACTTCGGCAATTTTATTGCCCGGTTCGAACGTTCCTGCGTGAATTACTATATGCAGGCCGAACATATGGTCCGGGAGTTTTTCAGCAGTCCGTCACATGGCGAGATTGTCACCGATTATCGCTGAGATTTGGTGACACGCCCAGTGCGGATATATTCAATAATGGTTCCGTCGGCATCGGTGACTAGGCTATCGACCCATTCCTGATACACGACTTTATTCCCTTGCTGAAATTGGATGCTCAGAGCCCGCTCGGGTGCATCCAATTTCAGACTTCTCAGATGCATAACGGCAGGTTCATACTCAGCCGCCGGAATGAGATCGCGCAGAGCCATGGTAGGCACCTGCGCCTTGTCGTAGCCATATTCGGCGCAGAATGCCGAGTTTGCGTAGATGACATTGAAATTGCGATCGAGGTGGCAGACCAGTGGCATATGGGGCCGACCAACGCGCGCCGACCGCAGCGAATAATCCTGACCAAAGCATCGAATGATATCGTCGACCGATCTGGTATCGAGCGCGTGGTTGCCATGCTCCATCGTGACGACGCAGACATTCTGTCCAGCCCAGTCCAGATGGGTCAGTGTGACGCGTGCGCCTACCGTAGAGCTGTCCCGGCACAGCAGGGTGGTGTCGAACTGCGCGTCGATGAATTCGCGGCTGTTGGCCCGGAAAAGGCTTAGTTCGCCATGATCGATCACCGCCCCCAGAGGCAGGGATACGATTTCGTCAGGTGCATAACCAAGCAACACCGACAATGCCGGGTTGGCTGCAATGATGTGGTCCTGAGCTACGATCAGGACGCCTTCAAGGCCCGCCTGAAGCAGGTTCCTGATACCATTGCTCTCGCCCATGAGTTGGGGGCGAATGATCAGCAAATAGGTGATAGTGGCGTCTGAACGATCAAGGCGCGCCAGATTCACCGATGCCGGGAAGGTCTGGCCGTCAGCGCGCTGACCAGTGATCTGGACATCATTGGCTGCAAGGCTCGCCCAGAAATCTCCGCCGCCATTGTTGACGCTCAGGAGTTTTTTGATCTGCACGGGCTTGTGGCCGACCGACTGGAGAAACAGTTTCTCGGCTGCCGGGTTCATGGAGAGCACGGTGCCCGCGTCGGTGCATACCAGCAGGCCGTCGTTCAATATCCCGGCGGTCAATTCGATCTGGCGCAGGCTGTCGTCCAACTCTGATCGCAACAGATAGGTGACATCCTCTGCCGCCGAAGTGGCTTCGCGCACGGCATCGAGCAGCACGCTCTGACTGGTGAGCATCCGCTCTTCCATCACTCGTTCTTTTTCGCGGAGATCGGCTTTTTTGCGCTTGCGATTAATTGACCAACCCATGGATCACCTCGTCAACTTGGCTCTGATCTCAGCAAGAACAATTCTCAACTGAGTGAATGCGTCCGTTAAAGTGGTGTTTCCCTTCTGGTAGTCGTCTATGATCTTCTCGATTTTGTCGTCCTTGCGCTTGATCTCATCGAGCAGCCTTTTGCGCTCGAACCAGAAGAAAGCGACGATCCCCATGAGAAGCAAAATGACCACTTGCGGGCCGCCGCCCGCAAGCAACTGAGGGATCATATGCGTAATGATTTGGCTAACGTTCACGAGACACCTCAGTATGTCCCGTATTTATGAAAAACGGTGGAAAAGCCTGTTATTCGACCGTGATCTGCCTGCCATTATGGCAGATCATGGTGAAAAATTTCAGGTCCGCTTCATTGTCGAACAGGAAGCGAAAACCGACGCATTTTTCGAAGCGCTTTTTCATTTTTTCCGACTGTGAATGCAGCACCACATGCCCAAACAGGCGGAACCGAATGCTTTGCTCGATCAGCCAGTCCCGCACAAAACGCATTTCCTCGACGGTGTTGAGGACGAGGATGCTGCTATGCTCCTCGGGCTTGACGGTCTCGCGCGTATGAAGAGGGAATTCCGCAGTGGGGTCTTTTATTGCGGTTTGGACCATCCCCCAAGTGAAAGGAACGTCAACTGTATACATGCGACCGGCATCCTTCGATCAAATCTCTTTCAGCAAAATCAAGCGATCGTCGTTGCAATGCGACAGGACAGTACATTCGCCCAGAATTGCGACATTCCATCCCTCACCCAAACCGACAACCAGCTTACGGCACTTCCTCAAATCATCTGGCTCCATCGAAATAGGAGCCTCATCAAGGTTGTGTTCAGCAATGATATCTTCGTCTCCAACTCCGATAACTTCAAATTCCATGAGCGAGAACCCGTCATGCAGAACGAGGTTACCGCGATTTTCCTTTATATCGGAGAGAGTTGAATTTCGCAACATGGTAGCAGCGCTATCAATTCGTGCGCGCAGCTTCGCGATATCTTTGCGCAGGCTCTTCATCCGAGCCTTGCGGTTGACGGCCGCGCGCTCCGAATTGGCTTTGGTCGATTTCTTCAGAGCCGCCCGCAGCGCGTCGACGGTGAGAGGGTGGATACCATCGGTTCCAAATACGCTCATGCGCCATTCGTCGATGTTGGAAAGGAATGAAATTTCCTCAGTCAGATCGAACACGGTTTCGGGAAGCTCGTCGTTCCGCATGATCTCGACAAAGACCACGTAATAGCCTTTTTGGTCCGGTGCCGGGCTGACTTCCGCATCCAGAATTTTACAGGCCGATTTTTGGATGAAGCGATTGAGGTCCTGTGCGGCATCGATGTCGTGGACATAATATCCGATCACGATCGCGTCATCATCGATCTTGGACTCATATTCATCGATCGACACGACCGATCGCATGAGATCGTTGAGATCGCCCGCCCACATGCCTTCGGTCAGATTAGAAATTGATCGCATCATCGCCTCCCTGCGGTGCAGCCGCTGGATCGGTCGGAGCGGCATTTGGATCACCGCCGTCGGTCTGGAATGCGGTCTCATCGTTCATGCCGCTATCCTGCGCATCCTGAACGTCCTCGACGTCGATATCTTCGTCATAGAAATCCAGTTCGGCCGCATTCATGTCGGACACGAGGCGACGCGGAATCGTGATAGTGACTTCCCAGTGAGTGGGCTTCTGATCCTCACCATCAGGTGTGGTGCTCACGTCAGACACGGTGACCTTTTCGAACTCGACGAGAATATTCTGCTTCAGCAGGCGGCGAGCGCCTTTGGGATCGGGCATCTTCTTCAAAGGGTAGCGAAGGGTCATCGCCAGCCAGTATCGATGGACTTTGGGACCATCCACGACTTCCCCGGTGAACCAGTTTTTGAAAACATACAGGTCGAGCGAATCCAGCACATCTTCCATTTGCAGGAGGATGTCCAACAGATGTGGGGATTCTTCAAATCGTGTCAGGTCAAGCATGCTTATATTTAGCTTGACCCGACATTAGGCCATTATCGGAGTCTATGCCTACGTTCCGACTGGAGGAGCATTCGCCGCCGCCGTGACAGGTTGAACTCCATACTGCCTATATCTGAGGCCGCGACGTCAATGCCTTCGGCGACAGCCGCTTGAAGCTCGGATTCGAAATGCTCGATTTCTTCTCGAACATCATCGCTCAGATAGGACAGCGCCGGAGGAAGACCCGCATCACCCTGCGATGTATCTGTCTCCGCTACTTCGACCGGCGCAGGCTCCGGATCGGCAATGGTAGGTGTGATTGTCTCTGCTGCCACCTTATCGGCTTTAGGCTTCTTTGCACTCTTGGGTGCGGGAGCCAACCCCTTGTCCTCATCCTGAATGAGATCGGGTATCACGATGTTGACCAGCGGGATGGATTTGACCGTTCGGCTCTTCCTCGGAGCAGCTTTGTCGGTTGGCTTTTTGGCTTTGGGTTTTGGTGTTTTTGCTTCCACCGCCGGGCTTTTTGTGGTCCGTCCTTTTTTGAACGAGACTGACGCATTGGGGCGAATTTCGGGTATGTCACTCCCGGATGGTTTCAGCACGAGCGCGTCTGAGTCATTCAACGTCACGGCGATCGCGCTACCACTTTTGAGTAGAGCCGCCGCCGTATCGCTGATCGTCACGACCAGATTATTACCAGTTAGCGCGATGACATCGTCTGATGCGCTGCCATGTTCCATCGGTGTTAGCTCAATACCATCTTCGGTTTCCTTCACTTTCATGAAGGCGGGTGTTCGCCCATCGAGTAAATTCTCGCGAGTGGCTTTGTTCAGCGTAACGTAATGGGGCATCACCTGTCCGTGGTTAGGGGAGCGTATGCGTGTGCCTTATATGCCGATACCTCCATTTATGCAAACTTTTAGCGATCGAGTGCATTTTGACTCTTTCATAACTTCATAAATTGGAGTATGCCACCGAGTTATCTCATAGAGGAGATTTGAGAAATGGCAGCAAAACGCCCATCGGCCGGGAAACGGCCATCGATTGACCTGTCCGGTCTGGAACTGATCGCCCAACTCGACGCTGTGCAAAAGCAGATCGAAGCCGCTCGCGAAGTAGCGGTGAGCGACATCGAAGCCGCGCTGTTCGCGCCCTTCTGGGACGAAATGCACGAGGATGGCGTGCATGAGCTTCGGAGCGTCGATGCCGTCGATGGTGAGGCCTCCGGCGTCATCAGTTTCAACCGCAAGAAATCCAACGTCGCCCTCAAGCCGCCGGAGATCAAGAAGCTCTCGGCCGCGAAGATCGCCCTTCCCGCTCCGTCCGGTCCGCGCTTTGCGATCAACGGGGAATATGCGGACAATGAGCGCATTCTCCTCAAACTGGCCGATCTGATCGAGAAGGCCATCCTTGAAGGCGTCGACCTCCCGGAAGATTTCATCGTCTCGTGTGATCAGAAGATCACCGTCACGGAGCAGACCGTCATGGATGTCCTGTCGAAGGATTATCAGACGGCCTATGGACTTCTTCCCGCCATCGGCAAGGTCAGCATCTCCAAGACGGTTCTTCCGGACAAAATGACGATCGACAAGGCGATCAAGGCGATCACCCCCAAGCTGAAGGAAGTCGCTGCGGCCTGAATTTGAGATCATCTCGCCCGCCTAAATAGAGGCGAGATGATAAAGTTCAGTCCACGCTGGGATACCGATCCCATCCTCGATGATGCCACTGAGGGCGATGCCGTGAACATCGCCCTCGCGGCGACCAACTTCGCAACTGTCATGGTCCCGGCAGGTCAGGCCCAGCTTGATCTTGGACTTGATGCTTCAAGCGTCACGCAGGTGCATTTCAATGGTGATGATCGCGGCTTCTCCGGCGGCGCAAATGTGCTGTTCTTCACCGCTCTCGCCACAGACACTGTTCTGGAAATTTGGGCTTCTACTCCGATCACCTACTCAGTGATCAGTGGTAAGCTTCCTAAAGGCGTGTCCATGACGCCGTTGGGGATAATTTCTGGCGTCCCCAATTCGATCAAAGACCCCGCCGGGGAAAACTACACATTCACGGTCCGCGCAACCAACGGCCGACTGGTCAAGGATCGCACCTTCAGCCTGATCGTTTACCCGATCCCGCAAGTTGCATCATGGAACCTCGCCGGTCTTCCCCTCCCCGTTCTCGATGCTACTGCATCGACGGCCGCCTATCACCCTCTTGGTGATGTGCGTCGCGGCGACGCCTTTGCATTCACGATCGACGTGTCCCACCCCGATGGGGAAGAGGTCAGCATCTCGATCGACAACATCACGACCATCATTCCGGCGGCCAACCACTTTAATGGGAAGCTGCCTGAAGGACTTGCGGTATTGGGGAACAGTATCGAGGGCGTGGTCCTTCCTTCGACGCCGCCGGGCAAATATTTCTTCAATCTCGCGGCATTGGGATCGAATAATTTCGTCCCCTGCATGATCGAGGTGATGACCTCGCGGGTGTCGACGTTCAAGCGCCCTGTAAAAATGCAGTGGATCACGTCGGAAGGGCTGCTCGGTTCCCTCATGGAAACCGATGTCTGCACGCTCTCGGTGGCGGCACGAGACCCCAATGGCGGGAACGTCATCTACTCCCTCCTGCCGGGGACAGGCGACCTGCCGCCGGGGTTGGTGCTCAATTCGCAGACAGGTGATGTCGAAGGGCAGGTATCCTATGTCGATGCCGACACGGTCTATGAATTCAAGGTTCGTGCTTCGAGCGGGACGATTTTTGCCGATCGCACATTCAGCATTGAAGTGCGCGATTTCTATAATGTGGTGAACGTCGCCACGGTCAAACTCAAATTCCAAGGCCGCGCAAAGCGTGACCTGATGAAGGGCTATGAAGCTCTCATTCCGGCCGACTGGATTTACCGGGCCGATGATCCGTTCTTCGGTATCGTCGATGAGCCATTCATCCATATTGCTCGCGGTATTTTCCCTGACGCAACTCTCTCCAATCTCGATTATCGAAACAACATCGCCTCGCGCCTTGGGCCGCACAAGATCGCCTATGCGCGCAATGAAGCAGGCGAGGTGATCTATGAGGTTCTCTATCGCCAGATCATCGATCCGATGGATGAAGACCCCTTCGGGACCGACTATCGCCCCTATGGTCTCACGATCGATTACCGGCATGCAAAAGAAGCCCTCCAGATTCACCCGATGTCGATCTGGAATATGCGGTATGACCTCATAGCCGATTACGGGAATGGTTATGACGATATCATGCCGCTCTGGATGTCCTCCATACAGGACACCGCGCCCCTCGGCTTCATAACGGCCGTAGCAGTAGCCTATCTCAAGCCCGGCAACGGGAAGGGAATGCTGGACTTGATCGCGGCAGATACCACTCTGCCCCGTGACGGATATAGCGTCCCCTTCGATCGCGTGCTGGTGAGCCGGATCGGCGCTGCGCGTCTGCGGTTCGATGTGGACCAGCCGCGCTATATTCCCTTCTATGTAGCGGCAAATCAGAACAGCATCACAACGGCCCGCTGGACCGGTCTGGTGAGCGAAGCTTTTGCCTTGCGCCTCACGACCATCACTGAGGTAGTTGATGGACCCTCGATCACGGTCCCGGATGGCGACCTATCGGCCATCGATATGTCTCGGGTCGATCTCAACGCCGAATATGGTGTGATGACTATACCAACCGAGCCTTTCGCGCGGATGATCTACCTGCTGGTTGTTGGTCAGCCGCAATCGGAACCGCGCGCGAACAATGCGCCGATCGGCACCAATCTTGTGCTTGGTCCGTTCGTCGCCGGGATGACCAAGTTGGTCATCGACAATGTCGAATTGCCCCCGGCCCAATATGTTCGCAAGCCCGATCAGGGGATAGTCCAGAAGACGAGTAATTTCGTCGCTGGAACAGAAATTCGTATCGAAATGTCAGAAACCACGTTCGATGCTGACAACATTGATGGCGAAACCAAGTTCGACAACAGAACAACGGAGATTGGTAAGTATATCAAACTAGCGGATGACTTCAAAAAGCCGATATGAGTATCGATCAGGGCTCAGCCATTTCATATAGCGCGAATTATCCTATTCCCGGCCTCGATCAGGGGTCGCAAGGTTTTCGTAACAATTTTGCCATCATCAAGAAAGCGATTGAGCGACTTCAACTCGCCGAGAGCACCGATGACAGCATTTTTGCGATCGAAACTCTTCAGGATGAATATGGCGCGATCGCGTATGACGTAAAGTTCCGCAACAATGCCTTCAAGCTGCCGACGGGTAACCCCGATGGCACAGCCGAAGCCGGTATGGTCCGGTATCAGAACGGCATCATGCAGGTTCACAATGGCACCAGTTGGGGTGTCGTCAGTGGCCCTTCTCTCGCCGATATTATTGCCGCCCTGACCGGTGACGATAGCTGGCAGGCTAATCACGGCGACATGCCCGGCGGGGACCTGCATGCTGTCGCCACACAGACGACCGCAGGCTTCATGTCTGCGCCCGATAAGGTCAAGCTGGATGCCCTTCGTCTTGGTTTCGGCCGCGCCGTCTTCCGCAGTGATCACGGCATCGTTGTGTCCGAAGCGACAGAGCTTGAGAGTGATCTCAAGATGCGCGCTGTTGCGCCGCTCTTTTTCGAAAAAACCGGCGAAGAGGTCAGTCTCAATTTCGACATGACCGCAGCAGCCCATGGGCAGCTTCCCGGCGGTGATTTGCATGCTCTGGCAGTAGCAAATGGCGCGGCCGGTTTCATTTCCGGTAGCGACAAAGCCAAGCTGGATGCGCTGATCACGACGGTCGCGACGAACCTGAAGAACGGCTACATGAGCAAGGAGGACAAGGCCAAGCTGGACGGGCTGGCGATGTCCTTCAGCCAGATTGATGTCAACAATGGCCCGATCTTGCCTCCCGCAAATGGCGCGCTGGCAATCGAAGGCGCGAACGGCATCTATGTTTCGGCCGTGCCCGGCCAGCATAAGCTGCTCATCAGCCTTGGCTCCATCGGCGGCCTTCCCATCGACCAGCTTGCCGGGACACTGGCGAACTTCAATCTTCGCAACGATCGCCTCAAGACGCCGATCGATCCGGTATCGTTTGCCCCGAACAATAAGGCGATCACGCATACCACCACGCAAAATGGCTCGGTCAATATCAAGGTCGAGTGGAACTGGTATGGCGACGAGAATGAGATCGATGGTTTCGCCATCTATACCTACCAGTCATCTGGATCGACGCCTTACACGTTCGCAATGGACGCGCGCAATGAGACCTATGCGAGCGTCCCGGCATCGTCGCGCTCATTCCTGCTGCTCGGTATGCCGCCAGAGCGCTTCTACACTTTCTACGTGCAGGCCTATCGCCGGGTCGATCCTGACATTGATCCAGATGGTTTGATCACCAGCACAGCCGTCAAGAGTCTGGCCTCGAAGGAGAACCCCTATCGTCCTGCCGAAAAGGCGGTGTTCAACGGTGATATTGGTGGTTCGGTTGGTGGCAAGACCGTTGGTGAACTGCTGCAATCGATCGCCGTAGCAGGGAGTTCGGCATCATGGGCCGACGTCACTGGCTCGGGTCGCCCGCAGGATTTTGCCGACGTAACCGCCAATAGCACGGCGAAGAATACTCTGAACGTCGGCACCAAGACTGCTGCTGAAGTGATCGGCACCCTTGGGACGCTGACCAGCAATATTGGCGAGCTTCGCAACCTCATCACGCAGATGGAGGCGGACCCTGAAACGGCTGCCGCCGCATCAAAGGCCTATGCCGAAGCCGCACAGCTTGCCCGCGATCTGGCCAACGCCGCCCGCGACGCCGCGCAGGCGGCGAATATGGCAGCGGATGACGCCTATAACCGCATTTTCGTAATTCAGGGTCAGGTCGAACAGGACCGCACGACAGCGGTCGCAGCCCGAAGCGCTGCCATGTTGGCGCAGGATGCAGCAGTTGCCGCAGCGCTTGAGGCCGCAGACCGATCGGAAAAGGCTGGCAACTCGGCGACGGCCGCATCGGGTTCTGCTGAACTGTCTCAGAGCTACGCCGATGAGTCCGGGTCCAATGCAACGGCAGCGCAAGCATCGAACCTCATGGCGTTTACGACGGTTTCGGAAACCCGACCGTTTGACTTTACGCAGGACGCGCTTTTTTGGTCCGGTATGACGACTGCCGCGCAAGGGGCAAGTTTTCAGGATGTCTATGACGTAGGCCGCACATATCGTCAGCGCTGGAACAATGGCGCGGCATGGTTGGCTCCGATCAAGAGCGTAACGACGATGGTAGGCCGCAGATACCGCGCCACCGTTCGCGTTCGATATTTGAATGATGCCGTTGACAAGGCATCGCAGATGATCCGCTTCCGCGCGTTCGGCCAGAAAATGGACGGGACGTTCGAGGAAGCTGGCACGACGATGTTGTCCGCAATCGAAAACGTCCCCAGTGGCGGCCTGTTCTATACTGCGGATGGCTGGCGTGATTACGCCATCGAGTTCACCCCGGACTCTGCATTCCAGAATTTATTCCCTCGGTTCAACATCCGCTTCTGCTGGAACGACAGCACGACGCTCGGCAACGCGCAGATCGAAATCCTCACCTATCGTCTTGAGGACGTCACGGAGAGCAACAAGGCCGAAGTCAATGCCGCTGCGGCAGTTCGGGAAGCCAGTGCGGCTTTTGCCTCTCAGACGGCCGCTGAGCAGCACGCACAGGCGTCCAAAGAGTCAGCGGTCACCGCGAGCACGGCGGCTGGTGATGCGCGCTCATATCGTTTGGAAGCGGCCGAAAGTGCCAACACGGCCACCGGCGCGAAGAATACAGCGGTCCAGCAGGCTGGTGTGGCAACGAACGCCGCGCAGGATTCCCAGAATTACAGCAATTCGGCTGCCGCGCAGGCATTCAAGTCCACCTCCGAGGCTAATCGTGCGGAGACCTCTGCGACGTCGGCGATTGAATCTGCTGCCACTGCTGAGAGCAAGGCGCTGGAGTCCGAAAATCATAGCATCGCCGCATCTGGACATGCGCAGACGGCGTCGACCAAGGCATCCGAAGCAGGAACGAGCGCTGAAGCAGCCGAAGAGTCCCGTGTTCAGGCAGCCAGTCGCGCCAATGACGCCTTGACGTCATCACAGGCGGCGAGTGGGTTTGCCCAGACGGCTTCGACCTTTGCAAGTGATGCTGAGACCGCCGCAGCTTCGGCGATCGCCATTGGCACGCAGGTTCAAAGCGCATTTGAGGGCGCGACCCAAGCCGCACAGGCTGCGACCGAACGCTCGCAGGCTTCGGCTACAAAGGCGACCGAGGCGGAGCAGAGTGCATCGGCAGCAGAACGAGCCAATGTCACGGCAAAGCTGGTTGCCGCGTCCATGCTGCCCTTCGACTTTTCGGCTGATGGCCGTTTTTGGGGCGTCAATGTCGTAGGCACTCCTGAAACACGCTCAAACAACCCTCCTCTTGGAACCTATGTCACGGTGTCTGGGGTCGGGAAGGTTTTCCAGACGCTCCAGTCCTTTGGGCGGATTGCTCCGGTTGGCGTGTTCAACGTCGAGCCAAACCGCATTTATCGCATCGAAGCGGTCCTGCGCGCCACCACTACGTCGCTCATCGATAGCACGACGCAACTTTATGTTTCTGGCCTGACCGTCGACTATCTGAAGGAAACGTCCTCGGTCAACATCGATGGCCGGACCCCTATGGTGGTCGAGGACGGTTGGGTCACCCTCACCGGCACCGTGACCAGCGAACAGCTTTCCGGTGGCGTCTACGCGCGCCCTGTCGTCTCCTACAATGGCACCAGAGGCAATCACACGATCCAGATCAGAACGATCCGGGTCATCGACGTCACTGAACAGAAGAACGCCGAAGCATCTGTCATTGCGTCGGCCCAGAACGCCACCAACGCTGCCGCATCAAAGAACGAAGCGGGCGAGTTCGCCAATGTCGCACAGGAAGCCTCCACGCTTGCTGCCACATCAGCCGGTCAAGCCGAAACCTCGCGCATTGAAGCAGCGGCATCATCCGCGACCGCAGAAGGCTTCTCGAACCAGTCGGCGATAAGCCAGCGTGCGGCAGCCGAAAGCGCCAACGCGGCCGGTCGGTCCGCAACGGCCGCGAGTGGCTTTGTCCAGAGTGCTGAGACATTCGCCTCTGATGCCAAGATCGCGTCTGCTGCATCAATTGCATCGGAAGTCGTTGCATCGACGACAGCGGCGGCCCTGTTCCCCTCTGGTTTCACGCAGGATGGCAAATTCTGGACGCTGTATAAGGGGACGGCAACCTATCAGGACGTCTTGCAGACCGGGCGCACGATGCGCGTGTCGGGCTACACCGGCCCAAACTGGGTTGCGCCATTCTCAACGCTACCGCTTCAGACTGGTCGTCGATACCGCGCAACGGTTCGTGCTCGTTATTTCTCCAACGGCACCTATCCTGCGATGCAGGGCGTTACGCTCAAGCCGATTACGACATATCCCGATAACACCAATGCACTGACCCTCTATGACAATAAGTTTGGGGTTCAGACAGCGGTCCTGAATGCAACCAATAGCTGGAAGACTTTCAGCGTCGATTTCGCTCTGACCGGGACTGCCGCGACCGCCCAAATTCGTTTCAACTTCAACGAAGGCGTGGCCAACACTGGCAATGGCGTTATCGAAATTCTATACTTTAAGGTCGAGGACGTCACCGATAGTGCGGCGGCGCAGGGTTCGGCTGAAGCTGCGGCGGTCAGTTCGTCGACGGCAAAGGTCTACAGCGACTCTGCTGGTCAATATGCGGAGTCGGCCAATCGATCGGCGACGTCCGCTGCAACCAGTTCGCAGCAGTCGCAGGATGCCAGTAACGCGGCAAAGACCTTTGCCAGTGAAGCCGATACCTATCGGGAGGAAGCGTCTCGCTCTGCCAGCAACGCCTATTCGTCGCAGAGCATTGCGATCCTCGAATCCGGTGCAGCAGCCGCAGCGGCGACGTCAGCAGGTGAAGCAGCCCAAGCCTCGATCGCTAACAAGGACTTGGCTTTCAGCTATGCTGACGAGGCTCGCCAATATTCTGAAGCATCCAGCCAATCTGCGACTGCCGCATCGGTTTCCGAAGGCAATGCGCAAACCTATGCCAGCACAACGCAGCAGCAGATGTCGCGTGCTGAGCAGGCCGCAGACGCCGCAGCCGCAAGCGCGGCCGAAGCCAGTTCCTCGACCACTGTTGAAGCTGGTGTGGGTCTCAACTCACTGGTGCGCAACTCCGTGTTTACGCAGTTCACCAAGCAGGAACCGGAAGAGCCGGTCGACCCCGAAGCACCGGCAGCGCCTGACGTGTATCTGCCTACCGGTTGGGATTATGTCGGCACCAGCCCCATCTCCCGCACGGAAGGCGAAATAGGCGTTGGGAACAGCCTCACCATGGTGGGCGACGCTGGCGAGATCAACAATGTCAGCCAGATGGTCTCGGCTGGTAAGACGGGCTCCATCATCCCCAACGCTTGGTATGTTTTGGAGGCGGATGTTCGTCTCGTTGCAGGCACGCTGCGTGGCGCGGGTGTCGTGTTCCGGTCGATCACGGTTGAGAACGATCCCATCACGGACTACCCGATGACATTCTCGATCGACGTTGACAATGGCGAAGAGCCGCGTGGCGACGGCGTGGTCGATACCACCTATCGTTTCCGTAAACTGGTTCAGATTACCGATCCCAGCGTCAGCAAGGGCAAGCTGTTTGCAATCACGCATGATCCTGCTCTGGGTGACGTTGCGACCGCCAATGAGATCACATGGTTCAAATGCTCGATCCGCCCGGCTGCCAATCAGGAAATCACTTCCGGGAATGTCGGAACCGATATTGAGGAACTGCGTGCGATCGTAAACACGCAGGCGGGCGCGTTGGCATCAATGGCGGGTAAGTCTGCTGCCTACTGGACCACCGACGTTAATTCCGGATCGGGCGCGAATGCGTTCATTTCGGCGCGCGCAGAAACGACTACGCCCGCCTCTACCCCGCTCACATTGTTGCGGGAGGCTAATCTGGCCTTCAACAACCGCACAGTCACCAAGACCGGCGGCGCTGAAGCTACATGGGATGCGTCGACCTACTCACTGGAGACTTATACCGGTGTGGCCTATGCGTCATTCTCGGCTTCCAATCTCGCAGGGAAGGTCGTGGTAGGCCTGTCCACCACTCCTACGCCCGAAATCGATTACTCCAAGATCAATTACGGGATTTTCTGCGACGCCGGAACCGTTCGCGTTGTCGAAAGCGGCGTGACGATCGGGTCCTATGGTTCATATACGGCCGTCGACGTATTCTCGATCCATTATAATGGGACAACGGTTGTCTATGCCAAGAATGGCGTGGCAATCCGCAACACGATCGGCCAACCCGCCGGGCTGACGCTTTCGCTCGATATGTCGCTGGGGACAATGGGGGCCATTGCTGCCAATCTGGTTTTTGGGTCGGTCGCCCCTACCACCACTTCAAACGTCTCGTTCGGCGCGAGTGAGGTCCACATCCTCAACTCGATCGGTGGCGAATGGAAGAAGGCGCTGAGCATTGTTGGCGGCGAGGTCAAGGTCGATGGTCGTATCACGGCCGGTCAGCTTATGGTCACCGGCGGCGACACGGCGGATAACCGCCTGCCATCGGGTCTCTATGTCGGCACAACCGGCAAAACCCTGAACAATATCGGGACGACTGCCGACGCAGCCTATTCCGGGACGATCAAATATCGCACGGCTGGCGCACCGACGAACGCGCCGCAGCCTACCGGGATCACGGTGACGCCGAACTCCAACGGTTCGCTGAATATTCGTCTCGAATGGGCCGCATATACACAAGGCGCAATTGAGGCAGACTGGCTGGTCGTATTCTGGCGCAAGGACGGTTTGGCCCCGACGGTCAACGATGCGTCTTACTCCTTCACGGTGAACAAGACGCTATCGTCGTATCATATTTTCGAGGGCGTGAACCCGGCCGACACCTACAGCTTTGGTCTCGCCGCTGCACGGAAGTCTGAAACCGGTCTTGAGGTCGGGATCATCGTTTCGCCTACCACCACGCCGCTGTGGCGCGGCATCGGCAACCTGACGCCGAATTACACCGCGAACATCAATGGCGTGATTGCCGCAGACATCAGCACCGCGACGGTTAATTTCAACACCCGAAATGACCGCAATGGCGATCCGATAATTAGTCCGACCTTTACTCCTGAAGAAGATGTCGATCATACATTAAATACTGACGGCAGTTGCAACATTTCAGTAGAATGGGGTTGGGAAGGTGACAACGAGGACATCGACGGTTTCGTTGTAACTGTTCGAAGAGGAAAATCCGATACTGGCCGTTCAGTCAGCTATGTTGGAAACGGACTATTTTTTTAGAGGTTATTTGATGCCAATTCAATCGATGGACGACTATATGGCTTCGGCCAAGCAGGTCGTCAGTATTACCAAGACTGCGACCCGGACGTCGGTCGCACTCCAGCCGTTCAGCGTTTTCGATCTGGCTGGCAATCCCGGTGCAGGAACGCTTGCCGGTAGCAACACGACGGCCGGTGTCGTCCCCACCGATGCCGTTGATGGCTATCCCGTCATCAACGCTTTTGGTTCGGGTGCCAAGGGGTATATCAGCCGCGTGGGCTTCAATTCGTCGGTGCCCTGCCGTATCGGCATCTACGATCGTATTTGGCTCGGTGGCGCATATGCCTTCAACGACGCGGTCACGCTGGCTAGCCAGCCCAGCTTCGCAAGCCGTATCGCGAATTCGTCTTACAGCGGTCTCCAGATTTGGGTCGAAGCTGTCACGGCATTCACCGGCACACCCACTGTCCAGATCAATTATACCAACGAGGATAATACCGCCGGGCGAACCACTGGTGCAGTCTCGCTGGGCGCGGCCCTGACTGTTGGGCGCATGTTCCAGATGCCGCTTCAGGCATCCGACAATGGTGTTCGGACGATTTCGTCCATCACTGGCACCGTCGCGACCGCAGGCACCTTCAACGTCATGGTCCTGCGCCCTCTGTGGGAAGGACGCGTTCCGGTCGCCGGATCGGGAGCGATGCACGACATGCTGTCCACCGGACTCCCCGAAGTGTTTGCAAACTCGTCACTCTTCATGATCGTCAGCCCGGATTCCACCTCCACGGGCATTCCGAGCGTGCAGGTTGAGATCGCCAATAAATAAGGGAAGTCTCTCTATGTAGGTAGTAAAAGTGCTCTTCCGTATCCAGCCGTCAGGCCGTCTCCGCACCACAAACCTGATCGATTTCGGGTATCGCTTTGGTAGCGATGTGAAAACGGAGAGCACTTTTATTGCTACTGCGGCCGATCGCTCGATCGTCCTCAACGGTGTCCCTGCCGATGCCGAATATTCCATCAAGGTCATGGCCTATCGCGATGTCGATAATGACATCGAACCATCTGGCCTGATCCTCAGCGGCAGCGCCATCGCGCCGTCCTCTCCCTATATTCCAGAGACACAGGTTGCCTTTGCTGGTGACATTCAAGGCACGATTAACGGTGCCTCTGCCTCGGCGATCGCGCTGTCATCGTTCAACTTTGACAAGCGCAACGATCGAAATGGTAACCTGATTGCTGCCCCGGTTATCGCCAATGATCAAACGGCGATCGATCACACGCTCAACGCGGACGGCTCGGCAAATATCAGTTTCGAGTGGACGTGGAATGGCGTCAACGCTGACATCGACGGGTGGACGGTCTACGTCCGGTCATCTTCCCTGCCGATGGCTTACACGCTTGGGGCGTCCCCTGCCGAAGAGCAGACCTATAACATTCCGGCAGATCGTCGCGCGATCATCCTGAGCGGCATCCCGGCGATCCACTATTATTCATTCTTCGTGCAGGCATATCGCGTGGTCGACCCTGACATCGATCCCAGCGGTATGATCAAGTCGGACGTGGTCTATTCGACCGCATCTGGCGAATTCCCCTATCAGCCGACCCAGAATATCGCCTTCGCTGGTGATATCAGCGGAACGGTCAATGGCACGGATGTCGCCGTGCTGGTTGGCAACGCATCATCGGGTGCAACCGCGTTCAACGAAACGGCCAAATATCGTGTTGCCGGTGCCCCGACCAACAACCCAACCCCCACCTCGATCTCAATCACTGCCAATTCCAACGGCACGCGAAATGTGCGCCTCGACTGGGCCGCTTACACACAGGGCACGCGTCAGGCCGATATGCTGCTGGTATTCTGGACCAAGACGACCAACGCCCCAACGGTCAATGATAGCGCGGTCAGTGTCAATGTGAACACGACCGGTGCGTCCTATTATGTGTTCGAGGGTGTGAGCCCATCGGAGACGATGAGCTTTGGTATCGCTGCCGCCCGGCGCACAGAGGAAGGCGTGGTTCTTGGAACCATCGTATCACCTTCGGCTTCGCCGAAATGGCGCGGCATCGCCACTGCGTCCCCTGATTACAAGGGTCTCCTCGATGGAACCGATGCGGCGACCGTGGTGAGCAACTCACTCGATCCGGCAAAGGTCATCAATGAGGCTACCACCCAGATCGATCCGGGTAAGATCACCATTCAGGGCGCAACAACTCTGAGCAACTGGATCACGCCCAACACGACGACAATTGACGGTGGGAAAATCACCACCAACTCGATCACGGCGGATTCGATTGCGGCCAACTCGATCAATGCCAAGCACCTCGTGTTGGGCGATACCTCGAACATCTTTCGTAACCCTGATTTCGCGAATAATAACCGTGATGCGTGGACGGTGAGCAACCTTGAACCGGTTGTCACCGTCGCATCAATCGGCGGGGCGAACGCTCCCGCATTCCAATATGCTTCGTCCCTCAAAGGTAGCACTTCATCACGAACAACCGTTGGTATTCAGGCGATGCCGGTCACTCCGGGTGACCAATATTATATGGAAACATGGGTCCGCGCGACATCGGACTATGTCGGAACGTTCCAGCATTATTTCCGTCATTACAGCGTGTCTAACGCGAGTGGTTCGCCCAGCGGGCAGATTTTTGCTTCTTTGGGGACGGCGTGGACCAAAATCACGTCGACAATCACTGTTCCGGAAGGCGCGGCGTGGATTGACGTTGGCCTTCGGACGCAGGGCGCTTCCAGTGATGGTGTGGGCGCAGTCTATTTCACCGGCTGCCGCCTTCGTCGCAAGAATGAAGGTTCGCTGATCGTCGATGGCGGGATCAGCGCTACCAAGCTGGAAATCGGAACTCTTTCTCAGAACCTCGTCTGGAACCCCAACCCTGACGTAAACGAAATCGGGACTGATGGATGGTATATCTATCGCGGTTCCGGTTCGTTCACGACCGCGACCACCACTGTTCCCGGCATGGGTTCGCGTAGGTTCAATTTCAGCGCGCCATCATCTGGCGCAGTGGCATGTCGCCCATTTCCGGTAACGCCCGGTGAGACCTACACGATCAAATTCCGTGGTGGTTTGGCGGCCTCGTCTGCTGCCACGAACAGCAAATACATCCGCATGTCGTGGGTCGCCAATCTCCCCACCAACGGCCAGATTTCCTATGTGGATGGAACAGAAGTTTCATTGAACAATGAAAGCATAGCTTGGTCTTCCGTGGTAGCGGATGAAAGCTATACGTGGACCGCCCCGCAGACCGCCAAATTTGCGACGCTGGCTATCTACCTGTGGAATGGCGCGACCAGTTCGCTCATGCTGGATAATTTCGACATCCGAGCGGGGACCAACTCTGCGGTCATCATCGGTCCGGGGCAGATTCACGCATCGTCGATCACCGCAAATTCGATCACCGCTGACAACATCGCCGCCAATGCGATCAATGCATCACATATCGCTGCCGGTGCGATTTCGGCGAGCCGCATGTCCATTTCGGACATGACCAATTTCTTTCTCGATGCAGGGTTTGCAGACGCGTCATATTGGGTGCTCAATAGCGGGTCATACGACACTACCACGACAGCGGCGCTCACCGCGCTTCGTGCCAACAAGGCGTTCAAGAGTGTTGCCACCGGTGCGACCGCAACGCCTGACAGCAACATTCAGCCTGTTTCCAATCTCACGGTCGAAGGCGGAAAGACTTATCGTGTGCGATACATGTGGTATGGCACCGCAGGCCTCAATGCAGCCATTTTTGCCACCGTCGACTGGTATGATGTGTCGGGCAGCCTGATTGCCTCCAACATCGTTTACGGGTTCCCTGACTATCGCGTAACGCCCCTTGGTGCGGCAACCGGCGCAGAATTCTCCTCACAGATTGCCGCCCCGGCGAACGCAGTGTCATGTCGTCCTCGTATCGCGGTTCGCTGGGCTACCGGAGCCAGTGTCGGAACGGCTTTCATTGCCACGCCGATGTTCCAGCGTGCGATGTCGGGCGAACTGGTGGTAGATGGCTCCATCACGGCCAGCAAGCTGATCCTGAGCGCCAACACGAACGAAAACAAGCTTCCGACCGGGTTCCTCCTTGGTGACACCAACAAGACGCTGGGAGACGTCCAGACTGACGCCACAACGGCTCTGACCGGCACGACCAACTATCGAACCACTGGCGCGCCGACCAACGCACCATCGCCCACCGGCATCACCATAACGCAGAACAGCAATGGTACATGCAATATCCGTCTGAGTTGGGCTGCTTATACGCAGGGCGTGCGACAGGCAGACTGGTTGGTCCTGTTCTGGCGCAAGGACAATGCAGCGCCGACAATCAACGACTCCGCGACCCAGTTCACCGTGAACACAAGCGCCGCCTCCTATTATGTGTTCGAGGGCGTGAACCCCGCTGATACCTACAGCTTCGGTATTGCTGCCGCACGTCGAACCGAGACCGGCGTCGAAATCACGGCGATTCAAGCGCCTGTTACCAGCCCCGTCTGGCGCAATGTCGGTCAGACCAACCCTGTGTTCTCGGCAACGATCGGCGGGTCCGCAATGATCGGCGACACTGGCGTTACCGCAGGCACCCTGCCCTATCAGCAAACATCCGCGCAGGGGTCGCAATCGCTGTTCTTCAACCAGAAATTTGAACTGGTCGCACAGGGGACAAGCCCGGCCCGCCCGCAGGGCGTCAAATCGGCGCAATCCACGACCGCCCTCACCGGCGACACGATGCTGGCCTACGTGACGGCTGGGGACTACTCAAGCGGGCTTTCCATCGGACAAGGCCTCAACGCAACCATTCGCGTGTTTTTCCCCATGTGGCGGGTGAACCCCACAGCGACCTATCGGGTGCGCGGTCGAGCAAAGGTCAGTGCGGTAGGAACGTCCGGTTTCTATGCTCGTTTCGTGGAATTCGACGGAACGCCCGCAACCAACATCACCCACCTCGGCGGGACGGCTGGCGTCACATATGACGATCCAACAATCCTTGCTCCCACGCGCGAACGGACCGGTGGCACCACCGCGCTGAACGGTGTGTCGATTGAGAATAGCGGGCTTCTCACCACTAGCTATCAGGATTTCACGGTTACGGTCACCCCGACCGCGACGGCGAAATATATGGGCTTCGAGATATTGCGATGGTCCGGCATCAGCCCGGCCAATCTGCACATTGAGAGCATCCTCATTGAGGAGGTCGCGCCTGTTTCGCTGTTCGAACTGGACCCAGCGAAGAATGAATTGCTGACCACCCTCGACACCAATTTCAATACAAGAAATGACCGCGACGGTTCGGAAATTATCTCTCCTTATCTAAATCCCAACACTGCCATCAAGAACGTCATAAATACCGATGGTAGTGCAAATATTTCACTGGAATGGGCGTGGGATGGTGCTGAGGAGGATATCGACGGTTTCACGGTCGTGATCCATCAGGGAGATCAGAACTCAGGAAGAAGCCCCAGTGGAGCAGTTGCACGCAACATGTTCTTCTAGGAGTAATTCGTGGGTATCAACAATCTGGACGATTATATTTCATCGACCAAGCAGTATCTGATCAATTATCGTTCGCAGACCCGCACGAGCAAAATCGGCGAACCCTTTTCGGTGTTCGATCTCGCGGGTTCATATGGTGGCGGCACGCTCAACGCGGGAAACACCGCGACGGGTATTGTGCCGGTCAATACCGCCTCGGGCTACCCTGACCTCGTGCCTTTCACCTCGGGAACCGTGGGGTATTTGTCGCGGATCGTGTCGACGAATAGCGTGGCATCACGCCTTGCCGTCTTCGATCGCCTGTGGGTCGCGGGTGCACATCCTTTCAACGTCAACGCACCATATTCGTCGCAGCCTTCATTTTCCCATCGCGTCCCCGCTGGCGATTATTCGGGCCTGATGCTCTGCATTGAAGCCGTCACGGCCTTCACCGGCACGCCCAGCTTCAATATCACCTATGTGAGCCAGTCGGGCGTCACAGGCCGCACCACCGGGGCCTATGCTGCCCCCGGTGCAATGTCAGTGGGACAATGCCTTTTCGTGCCTTTGGCGGCCGGTGACACAGGCGTCCAGAAGGTGACCAACATCGTGGCTACCGGTGCGACTGCCGGAACCTTCAACGTCAGCGTCCTGCGCCCTCTGTGGGACGGTCGCGTCCCCTTCCCCAATGACGGCGATAACCACGATTTTCTTCGCACGGGCATGCCGCAGGTTTTCGACACGACGTCACTTTATGTGCTCGTTTACCCCGATGGCACCAGCACGGGAAATATCCGGCTCGGCATGGAGATCGCAGTTAAATAAATAAGAACAAATCTATTGGTAGAACAACGTGCTTTTTCGTATCCAGCCTTCGGGTCGTCTGAATTCCTCTCACCTTATTGATCAGGGTTATCGCTTCGGTACTGACCAAGCGAATGAGCAGACCTATGTTGTTCCGGCCAATAAACGCACGATGGCGCTCGCTGGTGTGCCATCGGACAAGGATTACTCGGTTCAGGTTCTGGCCTACCGTAATGTCGATAATGACATCGACCCGTCGGGTATCATTCAGAGCGCCACCACGACGCCGATGGCTGGCCAGCACATTCCGAGCCGCAACGTCAGCTTCAATGGTTATGTGGCCGGTCAGCCCGCTTCCACCATTGCTGCGACCGCCTTCAACTTCAACACTCGTAATGATCGCGATCGCTCGCTGATCGTCGATCCGGTTGTCGCAACCGATGGCACCGCAGTTGATCACGTCCTCAACACCGATGGCTCGGTCGATATCAGCTTTGAGTGGGACTGGGGTGGCGTCGATAGCTCGATCGATGGCTGGACGATCTATGTCCGCTCGGCTTCAGTGGGCGGTGCCTACACCTTTGGTGCCGCGAAAGCGGAAGAGCAGGCATACAGCCTTCCCGCCGATCGTCGCGCGATCATTCTACCCGGCGTTCCGGCCAACAAATATTACACGTTCTTCGTGCAGGCTTACCGTATTGTCGATCCCGACATTGCTCCCAATGGCCTGATTGTCTCGGCGGTTGTCAAGAGCAGCCGTGGTGAAGAAAACCCGTATCAGCCGCAGGCGAATGTTGCTTTCTTGGGTGACATCGGTGGCACGATCAACGGTACGGCTGTTGCCACCCTGATGACTAACGTTGAGCAGGGCACCACCGCGTATCTCAACACCACGGAATATCGCAAGTCCGGTCCTCCGTCGACCAACCCGACCGCGACCGGCGCGGTTATTACGTCGAACAGCAATGGTAGCCGCAACATCCGGTTGAACTGGAGCGCTTACACGCAGGGCACCAACAAGGCAGACCTGCTGCTGATTTTCTGGCGCAAGGCTTCGACGACCCCGACGGTCAATGACAGCGCGGTGAACGTCAACGTCAACACGACTGGAACGTCCTATTACATCTTCGAAGGCGTGAGCCCGGCTGACGTCTACAGCTTCGGTATCGCGGCGGCGCGCAAGTCTGAAAGTGGCCTTGAGATCGGACCGATCCAGACGCACGCGTCGTGGACCAATCTCGCTACCACGGTACCTGACTTCACCGGCACTGTCGGTGGCGAAGATGCGACTCAGGTAGCTGCCAATGCAATGAACCCCGCTGCGCAGATCAACGCCGCGTCGACCACCATTGACCCCGGCAAGATCAAGATCAGCGGTGCGGTGACGCTGGACAACTGGCGCACAACAAACAGCACGACGATCGATGGTGGGAAGATCACCACCGGTTCGGTCACGGCTGACCAGATCGCGGCCGGATCAATTACGGCTACCAAGGTCAACATCGGCGACACATCCAACATGTTCGGCGATCCGAATATGGCGGACACTGCCTATTATCAGGGTTCATTCACGATATTCAGCACTACCAATGTGAATGCCGCGCCTAATCGACTGCGAACCATTTCTAGTGCGCTTGAACAAATTGTCACTACCGGATGGACTAATGTTGAGCGCGACAAGCCATATTATTTCAGTTGCATGGCGTATGTTGAAACAGGCACGTCAACCGTCCGCGTTCAGGTTGAATGGTATACCGCAACGAATGGTACCCTAATCCGTACCGATGAGGTAGGCACTTCAACTCTCAACACAACCACGCCACGCATTGCGGGAACATTTGTTGCGCCGAGCAATGCTCGCGCGGTCCGTTTCAAATGGGTCAAAGATGCGTCTGCTGCTGCGACGGAGGGTTCTTTTGGTGAGCCGGTTATCCGTCGTGCCGCCAATGGCGAACTGATCGTCGATGGCGCTATCGTTGCGTCCAAGATTGCCGCTGGTGCTGTCAGCGCAGGCAAGATGACAGTCGTTGCTGGTGGAAACATCGCTGAGAACCAGCTTCCCAATGGAATGTTTATCGGCACCACTGGTGACACGATCGGCACCGTGCAGACTGAGGCGTCGACTGCATTTGACGGAACTACGGCTTATCGCACTTCCGGCGTCCCGACAAACAACCCGACGCCAACCACTACCGTTGGTATCGTCGCAAACACGAATGGCACCCGCAATGTCACGCTGAACTGGGCAGCCTATACGCAGGGCGCGCGTAAAGCCGACTTCATCATGATCTTCTGGAAGCGTGCTGCCACGGCTCCAACTATCAACGATAGCTCGGTCGCCGTTAACGTGAACACGGCCGCGTCCTATTACATTTTTGAAGGCATCGATCCGTCAACCGCGATCTCGTTCGGTATCGCGGCAGCGCGCCGCACTGAGAATGGTCTCGAAATTGGTGCCATCCAGACGATTAGCCAGTGGACCAATTTGGCAACGGCAACCGCCAATTTCACAGGAAATATTGCGGGAACGGCTGCGGCGACCATACGAGCGAACGCTCTTGATCCCGCCACTGTGATTAACAGCGCGGCGACGAATATCGATCCGGGTAAGATCACCATTCAGGGTGCGACCACTCTGGCGGACTGGCGCACGCCTAACACCACGACGATTGACGGTGGGAAAATTACCGCCTTCTCGATCAAAGCGGCTCAGATCGAAGCAGGAGCAATCACGGCAAGTAAAATCGTCATTGGTGATTCATCGAACATCGTCGACAACGGTTGGTCTGCCGGGTCATATGATGGTTGGTCGGTAGCCGGGTTCCTCAACTGGTCGCTAGATGGTATCGAGCAGGGCTCGGCGGCAGGGTGGCGTGTAGCCTCTAACGCTCGCGATCAGGTGACTTCACAGACTATCAGTGTTACGCCGGGTGAAACATATTATCTGAGCGCTTGGGTCAATAATAATGACGCAAACGTCGCGCAGATTATGGTTTTCCAGAACGCAGATCGTTCACTCCAAAATACGTCCGCCTTTTCGGTAGCCAGTACCAATGATAAGGGCGTCTGGCGGCGTCTGGAGGGACAATATACCGTCCCCACTGGCATCACAGCGCTGCGAATGCTGTTGCAGTCTGATCGCTCGTCGACCGGTGGTAATCCAACCTTTTGGTCAAAGCCTGTCATGCGCCGAGCGACATCGGGTGAACTCGTTGTCAACGGCGCGATCACCGGCAATAAGATCGCCGCTAATAGCATATCGGCAGGGCATGTCGAAGCCGGTGCGATCACTGCGTCCAAAATGGCCATCCGTGGTGAAAACCTGTTCCCAGACCCTCAGTGTCAGGATTTAGGCTGGTGGAAGGGACCGTCACAGGGCACGTTCAGCGAGCCCGGACGTGTTGTTCCGGTCAACAATAGCAACTTGGATTCAGGTGGCTGGGTTCTATCGACAAATGGTCTGACTGCTTACGCCGACCGTGTGGGCGGTTCGAAGGGTATGTGGCAGCTATGGTCGGGCGGTTATACCGGCACAGAACTGACCCAAGTCATCACGCCCAGCATGATGGTGAAGGCGAAGACATATTATGAAATTTCGATTGGCTGCACAAACGCCGCCAACCGAGTTCTGACCCTTTATGCACAGGCGTTCACGAGCGCGGGCGTTGCTTTCGGGACCGTTGGTCTGTTTTCGTTCGCATCTGGCGACAGCACCACCATCATTCAAAGAACCAAGTATCAAGTACCCGATGGTGCGACCTCCTTCCGTTTATTCTGGGAAACCCCCGCCAGTTCGGATGCTTTTTCCGGCTACATCAACGTAGGTAATATTTCGATCCGGGAAGCATCGACCGGCACGATGATCGTCGATGGCTCGATTGAAGCCGATCACATCAAGGGTGATACGATCACCGGTAACAAGTTCAAAAGCGATACGGCGTTGCCTGCCACGCTGACGATCGGCACCGGAGGTTTCTCGCTGAACACGGTATCCAGTGTCACAAGCAAAGCCGTCGTAAGCGGCAACATCATGATCAACACCGAGTTTGATGGTGGATTAAATGCTGGCTACGGCGTGATTGCAAAGCAGCCAACGAGCCTCGCAGTCAATTGCTATAAGACCGACGCCGTTCAGCGCAACATCATCAAGGCTGAGTGGACATCTGTCAACACGAGCACAGTTGTGTCTTTGGGTAACGTTGACACTAAAACTTATTTCACCGTTCGAGAAGGCGACCGACTAGCTTATTCCTGCGAAATTGAAGGTCAGGGGGCTGTCGGTACGGTTCAGTTGGTAATCCGGTTCCGTAATGGATCAGGTGGTATCGTCGGGACGGCAACTTCTTCCACTTCCGGTGGAAAGGTTTTGGGAACCATTATCGGCGGTTTTGCCACTGTTCCAGCTAATGCCATTACAGGACAGCTCGAATTATACACTTATGGTAGCGGCGCAGGTTATGTGACGCAGTGTTTCTCGCGTCCTATGGTGAGCGTCGTTACAGACGCAACTTCGGTGTTACCGGTCTATTCCCCCGGCTCACTGATGGGTCAGACGTTGGCGCACGCTATCAACGCGAACACAACTACTATCGATCCGGGAAAAATCACGATTTCGGGATCGACTACACTCGCGAACTGGCGGAATGGCTCCAACACAACGCAGATCGAAGGTGGCGCGATTGCCGCCAACTCCATCACGGCAAACAAGCTGTCGATCGGCAATCGGAATATCGGGTTCATCGGGCTTAACTTCGAATGGAACCCTTCCCTCAACCGAGTTGAATGGTCCAGCGGCTACATCTATTGGCAAAATGACAGCAATGTCACTACTGGCACTGCAATATCGGCAGGCAACACTTCGACCGCTGCCGCGCATCAATTCATCTATTGGCAGAAGGGCGCTACCGACCTCAACTATACCAATGCCGAATCAACAATGTTGAATGATAATGCCATTCAGATTGCGACATGGTGGGGTGGCAACAACATCAACGTCAACTATGGCGGAACCATCATCCATGGTGATCGCATCACTACGGGTACGATCAACGCCAATAGGATTGTTGCTGGTTCCATCACCGCAGGTCAAATTGGTGCGGGACAGATCACCGCTTCCAAAATGGCTATCAGTGGCGATAATTTGTTCCCCGACCCACAGATTCAGGATATTAGCTGGTGGAAAGGACCAAGCCAAGGCACAATCGCCGACGGTGGTTATGTAAACCCTGCGAATAATGACAATCTTACTTCAGGTGGTTGGGAATTTGTTCCTAGCGGCCTTATGGCATATGCGGACCGCGTTGGTGGGTCCAAAGGTATGTGGCAGCTATGGTCTGGACCTAGTAATAATGGCTGGACTTCAACGGCTATGGCTCAAGTTGTTGCGCCTAGTATCATGGCTAAGCGCGATACCTATTATGTGCTTACTGTTGGATGCTACAACAGCAGCAATAAACCATGCCAGTTCATCATTCAATATTACGATCAGGCGGGTAACTACCTGACCGGCCAGCAAGTCATGTCATTCTCTGCCGGTGACACAGGAACCAAGCTTTTCGAGGCACAGTTCAAGACACCTACAAATTGTTACACGATCCGTTTCTACTTTGAAGTCACGGCTGGTGCAGCTTTCTCCGGTGCGATAAATGTTGGCAACATCGGTATTCGCGAGGCGACTACCGGTAAGTTGGTTGTGGATGGAACCATCGAAACCAAACACATGACAGCTAACACCATCGAGGGTGACCGCATCAAAGCGGGAACACTCAATGCCGATCGTATTCTGAGCACGTCGCAGTTGCCAGCAACACTCACGATCGGTTCGTCTGGCTTCTCTCTTGATACTGCCACCAAGGCCATTGCCAGCGCTAACGATTTTGTGAGCGCAAATGGTTCATTCGATGCGTGGGGTGGGACGCTACCTAACAACTTCCAAGCTTGGGGGAATTCCGGGTCATTCAGCAAAGTAGCTGGCGTGACCTACAATAATGCCATCCGTATTACCGGCAATGCCGGTGGTAATAATGGTATACATCAACCTGCCTCTCTTGGTGGGGGGTGGAGCCTCTATAACTTCCACTGGGTGGTTATCGAGGCTGATATCAGGCTCAACAGTGGTACACTGCGCGGTGCGGGTGTATTGCTCCGTGCATCGGGCGGCGGAGATACCATCCTTAATTTCTCTAACGACGCGGATACGACCGGTAATATCAATGGTGATGGTGTGGCCAATACCACTTTCGCCTTCCGCAAAGTCGTTCGCATGAACTCAGGTTCATACGCGAACCCGGAAATGTATCTGATGAGCCATTGGACTGGGATGGGTTCGATCGCGGCAGCCAACGATATCACATGGTATCGTGCGGGCTGGCGCTTTGCAACGGAAGCCGAATACAATCCTGCCAAATTTGTCAACGCCAATACGACCCAGATCGATCCGGGGAAAATCCTAATCTCTGGCGGCACGACGTTGGCGAACTGGAGAAATGGGTCCAATACCACCCAAATAGAAGGTGGAGCAATCGCTGCAAACACCATCACGGCCAATAAAGTTGCGATTGGTGTTCGTGGTGCTGAATTTATCGGTCTCACCTTCGATACTAACCGATCGAACCAAGTGACGTGGACCAGCGCTACGGTGGTTTGGTATAACGATGATGGCAACTATACCAATGTCGGGGTCGCTGCTGGTTCTGCGAACCACACTGCTGGGACTACGCTCTATATCTGGTGGAACAAGGGCAGCGGTTCGCTGAACGCCGGGACTAACCCGGTCAACAACATCAACGATATTCAGTTGGCCCAATATTGGGGTGGCACGAACCTTTACGTTACCTATGGCCGCACGATCATCGACGGTGACGTGGTCAAGACCGGAACGGTCCATGCAAATCGCCTCGTAGCCGGATCGATTTCGGCTAATGAAATTGGCGCTGGTCAGATCACGGCAAACAAGCTGAAGTTGATATCGTCTGGTCTGTGCCCTGACCCTAATTTCGTCGACACCAACGGTTTTTGGGGTCGCGATTGGAATACTGGTGGCTGGTACGCAGAGGAATCGACCAACCAGCAATCCCGCTATATCGCTCTGTGGAGTGGTAACCCCAACGGTAATCCCGGAACTGCGCGAAAGCATGTATGGTCGCATTATGTGGAAAGTCCCGGTGCGGGGCAGCCTTTGCGTTTACGTGCAACTATGAGCAATAACAGTAATCAGGATGTCACGGTTCAGGTGAATTTTCTGAACTCTTCGGATGCGACCATCGCTTCTTATTCGTTGAATTCATCTCCAAATTCTGGCTATCAGCAGTATACGACCCAGTTTTCGGTCCCCAGTAGTGCTCGTAAAATTGGATATGTGATCTACAATCGAGCGGGTGGGTCTACGTTTAGTGGCTCCGCAACGGTCAGCGGCGTTCAGCTTGATGTTGCAGCGAATGCTGAATTGATCGTAGACGGCTCGATCAAAGCTGAAAAAATCGATACAAACGCTATCACGTCGGAGAAAATTTCTGCCGGTGCTATCACGGCGTCCAAACTTACCCTCAATGGTGATAACCTTTGGCCTGACCCGCAATGTCAGGACCTTAACTGGTGGAAAGGATCGTCGCAGGGCACCTACAGTTCAGCGGGATATGTCAGCCCCGGCAATGATAACAATGTTAGCTCGGCGGGGTGGACGCTGTTCCCGAATAATGGGCATCTGTCATATAGAACTGCCGGTTCGCGTGGCATGTGGCAGTTGTGGTCCGATGGTGGGTATACGTCTGGCGCTACGACGCAAGTTGTTCCTCCATCATTGATGGCTAAGTCCAACACCACATATCAGTTCTCTGTAGGCGTTTTCAACCAGTGTAATAAGCGCGTTCGTTTTGTGCTTCAGGAATTTAGCCAAGAAGGAAATGACCTTCGTGGGACTGAACTCTTTTCAGTCCCAGCGGGCAACGGTTCGACCCGTCTGTGGGATGTGAGCTTCAGGACGCTCGATGCTACCTCATCCTTCCGGGTCTATTTCGAAGTTGAAGCTGGCTCCAATTTTAATGGATACGCCAACGTCGGAAACTTTACATTGCGGGAAGCAGCGACGGCAAATATGATCGTCGATGGGGCAATTTCCGCAAAGCACATCGCAACAGGGTCGATCACTGCCAACAAAATGACGATAGGCGCTCGCCCGTTTAGCATTCGTGGCATGAACATGCGCGTCGATACTGATGGCATCATGCGGTGGGATGGTGGCCAACTCCAGTATCTGGGGGATGACGGGAACTACGCGGAGGTTACTATTCCCAGCGGTAGCGCTGGTAATAATAATAATGAAACCCTATACTTTGTATATACTTTGGGGCGACCGAACCTCGACTGGAATAATAACGCCAACTTGGCAACGTCATTGGGCTCCTTCCACATCGCGACATGGACAGGAGGCGCTAATCTCGAAGTTAAATCGGGGATTGGAACGCTGATCAACGGTGGGAAAATTGTCACCGGGTCGATCAACGCTGATCGTATTCAGAGTAATAGTGCTTTGCCCGCCTCTCTGTCGATTTCTGGAACCGGTTTCTCACTGGGTACGATCAACACTGCGCTCGCTAACGCTACACCTTACGATAGCTATAATGGCTCTTTCTTGGCGTGGTCTGGTCAAATTCCTGATGGCTTCATCGGATGGACCGGTAATGGTTCGTGGACAAAAGTGACTGGCGACAATGGTAAGAATTCCATTCGAATTGTGGCTACTGCTAATGGCTCGAACGGTATCCAACAAACTGGCGATGGTTCGACGGGTGCGGCGCGTTGGTCGCTCTACACCGGCCGCTATGTCGTCATTATGGCCGACATTACGTTGAACAGCGGGACCCTACAAGGTGCCGGTGTTCTGTTGCGTGCCAGTGGCGGTAACGATGTCACGATCAAATTCGCGGAAGACCCCGACACTGGTGGCTTCGTTGCCGGTAACGGTAACCCCAACCAGAATTATTCGTTCCGCAAGGTCGTTCGCACAGAGGTTGGTGGTAACGGACGTCAGGAAATGTATCTGATGAACCACTGGGCTGGTATCGGGGCGATTAGTACGGCCAATGACATTACGTGGCATAACGCTGGTTGGCGCTACGCGACCGAAGCAGAGATCAATCCAGCGAAATACATCAATCAAAACTCGACGCAGATCGATCCGGGTAAGATTGTTATTTCTGGGACTACATCGCTCGCTAATTGGCGCAACGGGTCGAACACGACCCAGATCGAGGGTGGCGCGATTGCGGCTAACACAATCTCAGCCAACAAGCTTTCCATCGGTAACCGAAACATCGGTTTCATTGGTCTCAATTTTGAGTGGAATCCGTCGCTTAATCGCGTTGAATGGTCCAACGGCTATATCTATTGGCAGAATGACAGCAACGTAACTGTCGGAACATTTATAGCAGCGGGTAACACCGGGAGTGCTGCTGCGCACCAGTTTATATATTGGAACAAGGGCGAGGGCGGCCTCAACTATACCCAGACCGAAAGTCTCATGCTGAGTGACAACTCGGTTCAGATCGCTACTTGGTGGGGCGGTGACAACCTCAACGTCAATTACGGTGGCACGATCATCCATGGTAACCGTATTACTACGGGAACACTCAACGCTGACAGAATTGTTGCAGGTTCGATCACCGGAGATCGCATCTATAGTAATGCGCAGCTTCCTGCGTCACTGACCATCGGTAATACTGGTTTCAACCTGTCATCAGTTGAGAATAATGCACGTCGTCAGTCTGGTGGCAACTTTATGCGCAATACCGACTTCGAAGGCAACGGAGTGAGTGGTTGGGGTATACTCTATAACCCGTCGAATGTATCACAAAGCATGACCTTTGATACATTCCAGAACCGCCGTTACATGAAGATAATTGGACAGATGACTGGTGCTGATCAGGTTATTAGCATAGGTGCCGTCGATTCCGATGTGTTCGGTCGTGTTTACGGTGGGACTCGCATAGCTTTCTCGGTGAAGACCGAGACTCAAAACGCGATCAAAAGCGTGTATCTGGTTGCTCGGTTCAGAGATGGTGGTAATAACATCGTCGGTCAGTTGGCAACCGCAGTGGTCAATGGTGCACTTCCATGGGGATACCAGTTAGGTGGTTTTGGTGACGTTCCGGCTGGTGCAGTAACTGTTCAGTTGGAGCTATATGCTACTTCAAGCACCAATGGGTGGCTCGGTATGGTTCTTTCTGAGCCGATGGTAAGTGAAGTCACGGCATCGACAACTGTTTTGCCTGCCTACTCGAACGGTGTGACGGCTAGTAAGTCATTGGCATCCGCTATCAATGCCAACACGACCCAAATCGATCCGGGTAAAATCACGATTTCAGGCGGAACGACGCTGGCGAATTGGCGCAACGGGTCGAACACGACCCAGATTGAAGGTGGAGCGATCGCTGCCAACACGATTACCGCGAACAAGTTGAAGATTGGTAACCGGAACCTTAACTTCCCCGACCTGTCGTTCCAAGTTATTAATGGTGGTGCGACGCTACGCTGGGATTCTTTCTACGTTCAGTGGATTGATGTTAACGGTAATGCGCAACAGGTCAGCATCGCTGCGGGGTCTGTCTCGCCGGGTGAAGGTTTTTGGTACATCCACTGGTGGGAAGGTAACAACTCGATCGGATGGACTGTCGATTCCTCCTATGCGACGCGTCAGGATGTGGTGTGTATAGCCACGTGGCTGAAGGGTACCAACCGTGTCATTCAGAACTATGGTGCCACCATCATTGATGGTGATCGCATCACCACTGGTACGATTGCGGCGGACAAACTCAGCGTTACCAATCTGTCGGCTATTACGGCAAATGTCGGCACGCTGACGGCTGGTGTGATCCAGAACTCGAACGGTTCGTCCAAATTCGATATCAGCAGCGGCCGGATCATTTTCAACAATGGTACGGTCATGAAGGTGTCGGGAACAGGTTTTGGTTCGGCAAATCAGTTCATCGAATGGTTTGGTCCCGCACTGTCCAACGTCAACCAGTGCGCCGAGAGCAATGCCACCAGCTATCTCAAGATCGATGGCTCGGCATATTTCGGCGGCGCGCTGCTGGCTGGTACGTTGCGGAACACAAATATGACGTCTATCCTTGCGAACAACGCTTCTGCTCCGGTCGGACCGTTTGGCTCCAATGGTGGACAGATTGTGGTGAACGCAAGCTGGTCATGGGATTCGACCGATACGGGCCAATATGCCGCAACAGCACAAGGTGTGAATAACTATAACGCGGCCATTTCGAACCTTCGGTCCAATGGTTATACCATCACAGATGGTGGCAGCGGCGGTCGCGACCACAACGGATACAAATATGACAATCGCGATGGCAACGCGTTCGCCCTTTCGATCACAAAAAGCGGTGGCACGGTGGCTACTGAAGGTGGTTGCAATGGCTATATTTCGTTGGTTGGTATAAGGCCCGAGCCCGCCGATGGACAACCGGGGTGGATCAAGTATACCTACACATACAGCAAATCCATCACTTATACTGATCCAGAACGTAGCACTACACAGAGAAATTTTGCAGCAACTATTGTTCGCAACTTTACACCGTCTGGAACGGGTAATCAGCGGGTCGGTATTAATACTGTAGAATGATATTTGGTGACATTCCTGATCACCAAATATCATTGTAAATTCATAAATAGCTCATGCACTTGAAGTGGGTGAGCTATTATGAATTCGTTCATTACTAAACTGAAGCGACTCACTCTGCAATTTCTCATTTCTATCGATCAATTGGCGCAGGTTATCATCGGTGGTGCGATCTATCTTCTCGGGATGGGGCCCCTGCCCTCTGCCGACGAGACGATTTCATCAGTCGTTGGTCGCCGCTCCATTGATGGGAAAAGGTGGGCTAAGATTGCAGAGAAAATCATCAACTGGATTTTTGCCCTGCTTGGCGACCATGATCATTGTCGTCGATCGGTCGAAATTCTCTCAACAAAGAAATACCAAAATTGATCCCAGAAGTGATAACATCTCCGCATAACCTGTGGAGATGTTATCCATATGAATTTCCCTAATTGTTCTATCCATACCACGCCGACGGGCACGCATATGAAAGTGGTTGGTTTGGGTTTTGGTCCCAATATGCAGTTTCTCGAATGGTTTGGTCCCAAGGTGTCGAGCCATCTCGAATGCACTGAAGCCAATGCGGTCATGTATTTGACGACCGACGGGCGGGCCTATTTCGCCAGCACCATTCTTTCCGGCACAGCCCCTTCCAACTGAACCATCTGCCACCTGAAGCTAAATACAGGAAATCCTTCAGGTGGTAGTTTACAGATGAGTATCGATACTGGCTCGACGATCAGTTACAACGCGCTTTTCCCGGTAGCTGGGATCGACCAGAGTTCCAAGGGGCTGCGCGATAACTTCGCGATCATCAAGACGGCGATTGAGCGCCTGCAATCGGCCGGGTCGACCGCAAACAGCCTTTTCGACATCACGACCACGCAAAACAGCGATGGTTCGATCCAGTATAATGTCGGCTTCCGCAACAACGCATTCCGTCTCCCGATCGGCGATCCCACCATCGCCGCCACGGTTGGCATGCTGCGTTATGCATCGTCGACCCTTCAGGTGTTCAATGGCACCGCGTGGGTAGCGCTCAATGCGCAGTCCTATCAGAGCATCATCGACGCTCTGGGCTTCCAGCCTGCGCCGCTCAACAGCGCGGCTCTGACGGGCGTTCCAACGGCTCCTACCGCCGCCGCAGGGACCAACACGACCCAGATCGCAACCACTGCGTTTGTTCGTGGTGAGATTGCCGGGCTAGTAGGCGGCACCACCGCTGCGCTCGACAGCATCTATGAACTGGCCAACGCGATCGGGAATGACGCCAATTTTGCGGCCAACATCACGAACCAGATCGCATCAAAGGCCCCGCTGATCCACTCGCATAGCGAATATATCGGCACCATCACCGGCAATAGCGGAAGCCAGATCGGCGGCAACATCAAGATCGCCGGGCTTGGTGGCATCACCACTGCGCTCGCAAACAATGAACTCACTATCTCGCTGACCCCTTCGGCGACCACTCATGGTTCCCTTGGTGGTGGTAATCTCCACGCCAATGCAACCACCACGACGGCCGGGTTCATGTCGGCGGCCGATAAGGCGAAACTGGACACCATCGGTGGCACCGGCCTCGCTTTCTCGCGCATGATTGTCCAGAACGCGCAGGGCCTCAATATTCGCGACGCCTCGTCCTATAATGATGCGTTCGTTTTCAAGTCTTCCGGGCCGATCACGCTGGAGACCGACACCAAGGATATGACGATCGGCTTCGCGCCTAGCGATGCATCCCATGGCCAGCGCGCAGGCGGCAACCTGCACCCCAACGCTCTTCCGAACGGCACCGCTGGTTTCATGTCGGGGACCGACAAGGCAAAGCTCGACGCGCTGACTTTCAACACAGCGACCACGACCCAATATGGCTACATGAGCGCGGCCGACAAGATCAAGCTGAACGCGCTGGGTGGCCCTTCATTGACCAACGCCTTCACCAAGGTTGTAACGCCCAATGGCGAGTTCAACGCGGAAGGAACCGATACGCTTCGCATCGAGGGCGCGGCCGGTATCGCGGTCACGCCGTTCAGCAGTGCGTCGGAAAAGACCATCTACATCACCCTGACCCATATCGGTAGCCAGACCGTTGGTGACGTCATTTCGACGGTCGTCAACTATAACACGGGTAATGATCGCAATGCCGACCCCGTGGTCGCTCCGACAATCGCCAATGATGGCACCGCGATCGATCACACGATCAATGCCAATGGTTCGGCCGACATCAGCTTTGAATGGAGCTACGCGGGCGCTGAGGACGCGATCGACGGCTTCATCGTCTATGTGCGCAAGTCGAACCTCTCCACTCCCTACACCCTCCTGACGGCCCCCTCAGAGGAGCAGGTGATCATCGCGACTGCCCAGAAGCGCGCGGCGATCGTCTACGGCGTCTCGCCGACCGAATATTACACTTTCTACGTTCAGGCCTACCGTATGGTGGACAAGGACATCAACGCCGATGGCATCATGAAGAGCGTCGCGGTCAAGAGTAGCGCAACGGGGGAAAATCCCTACCGTCCGTCCGAAAACGTTGCGTTCGCAGGCGATGTCACGGGTTCAATCGCGGGCACGCCAGTTTCGACCGTGCGTGATTCCGCGATCGAAGCTTGGGGTAAGTTCACCGGCGCTGGTGCGACGCTACCGGCGGGTAACGTCGAATTCAATTTCGCCGCATCGGGCGAAAAGGGCGGCTCAGCTACCAACGCGCTCAATCTGGGCGACATGACTGCTGAGCAGATCAACGAGTCCGTGATCAATTTCACGGAACGCAACGATCGCAATGCCTCGCCCGTGGTCGCACCTGTGATCCCCACTGATGGCACTGCCGTCGACCACACGGTCAACAAGGATGGTTCGGCCAACATCAGCTACGAATGGAATTGGGCTGGGGACAATGCCGACATCGATGGTTTCATCGTCTACGTCTACCAGAGTAACAGCAATGCCCCGTATAGCCTTGGGACCACCCCTTCGGCGGAGGTTGCATATTATGTGACCCCGGAGAAACGTGCGTTCATCATGAGCGGCGTTCCGGCCGATCTCTATTACACCTTCTATGTCGAAGCCTATCGCGTCGTCGATCCGGATATTTCTGCGAGCGGATACATCCGAAGCGAAGCCGTAAAGGGCCTGCGCGCGGAAGAAAACCCATATCGCCCGGCGTCAGCGCCGGTATTCCTTGGTGATATTCAGGGCACGATCGACGGTAAAGTGGCAGCCACCGTTGCGAACGCTGCAACCAATGCTTGGAACAAATTCAGCGGTACCAACAACAACTTGCCTGCGGGCGCTGTTGATTTCAACTTCGCAGCATCCGGGTCGAAGGGTGGCGCAGCAACGAACACCGAATATGTCGGTAACCAGCCTGCATCGAGTATTCAGGAATCGGTCATCAACTTCAATGACCGAAACGACCGCGATGCGTCGCCTATCGTCAACCCGGTAGTCCTGACCGATGGTACGGCCGTTGATCACACGCTCAACACGGACGGCTCGGCCAACATCAGCTTCGAATGGACGTGGAGTGGCAATAATGCCGATATCGATGGTTTCATCGTCTACATCTATCAGTCAACCTCGTCGGCAGCCTATGTGCTTGGGACCTACCCCACCATGGAAACGGTCTATTATGTTTCGCCTGACCGTCGTGCGATCATTTTGTCCGGCGTTCCGGTCGACCAATATTACACCTTCTACGTGATGGCTTACCGCATCGTCGACCCCGACATCGAGGCCGACGGCGACCTGCGCAGCGCTGCTGTGAAGAGCACTCGCTCCGAAGAAAACCCCTATCGCCCTGCAACCGCCCCGGTGTTCAACGGCGATATCAAGGGGACGATCGACGGCAAGAATGCCAACGAGGTTTCGACGGCTGCTCTCAACGCATGGGGTAAGTTCAACGGTGTGAACAATACGCTGCCCGCTGGCGCAGTTGAGTTCAACTTCGCGGCATCGGGATCAAAGGGTGGTGCCGCCAACAATACCAACAATGTCGGCACCCAAACGGCAACGACGGTTCAACAGTCGGTCATCAACTTCAATGATCGAAATGACCGCAATGCGTCGCCGATTGCTGCCCCGGTAATCCTCACAGACGGAACCGCTGTTGATCACACGATCAGCACAGATGGTTCCGCCAATATCAGCTTTGAGTGGACATGGAGCGGTAGTAACGCCGATATCGACGGTTTCATAGTATACCTCTACCAGAGCACTTCCAATGCTGCTTATGTCAAGGGAAGCAACACCGGAGCGGAAGCAGTTTATTACCTCACGCCGGAGAAGCGCGCGTTTATCACCTACGGCGTACCCGCCAATCAATATTACACGTTCTTCGTGGAAGCTTATCGTATCGTAGATACCGATGTCAGCGCCACCGGCTATGTGCGCAGCGCTATCGTGAAAAGCACATTGGCGGAGGAGAACCCGTATCGTCCATCCGCGACCGTGGCCTTCAACGGCGACGTCACCGGTTCGGTTGCCGGAACCCCTGCTACGACCGTCAAGGAAAATGCGGTCAACGCATGGAGCAAGTTCAGCGGCACCGGCAATACCATCCCTGCTGGCAACGTCGAGTTCAATTTCGCGGCGTCTGGCTCCAAGGGCGGCAGCGCGACCAACACCGACAATGTCGGTAACCAGAGCGCGGTCACGGTGCAGGAATCGGTCATCAACTTCAATGACCGAAATGACCGTGATGGTTCGCCGATCATCTCACCGATCGTCCCCAGTGATGGCACGGCTGTCGATCATACGCTCAACACTGACGGCTCGGCCAATATCAGTTTCGAGTGGACATGGGCTGGGTCCAACAATGATATCGATGGCTTCATCGTCTTCATCTACCAGTCCACATCCTCATCGGCCTACACGCTGGGAACCCAAGCGGCTGCCGAAATGGTCTACTATGTGACGCCGGAGAAGCGCGGGTTCATCATGTATGGTGTTCCGGCGAACCAATATTACACTTTCTTCGTTTGCGCCTATCGCGTCGTCGACGCCGATATCGCAGCCAGTGGCTTCATTCGTTCGTCAACGGTCAAGAGCAGCCGTGGCGAGGAAAACCCTTATCGTCCCTCGTCCACCGTTGCCTTTACTGGTGATGTCACGGGCACGGTTGCGGGCACCGCCGCCGGAACAGTGCGCGACAATGCACTATCGGCGTGGGGCAAGTTCACCGGGTCGGGCAACACGCTTCCGTCGGGCAACGTTGATTTCACTTTTGCTGGTTCGGCCACTAAGGGCGGCAGTGCCTATAACACTGTCAAGGTGGGCGACGTTGATGCCTCGAAAATTCAGGCAACGATCCTCAACTTTGACACACGCAACGACAGAAATGGTTCACCCATTCCGGCACCGGTTGTCGCTGGTGATGGCACGGCTGTCGATCATACCCTCAATGCCAATGGCTCAGCCAATATCAGCTTTGAGTGGACGTGGGGCGGAGACCCGTCGACCATTGACGGTTTCATCCTTTATGTTATCTGCAATGACAGTTCGCTCGCATATGCACTGGGCCAGAACCCGGCGCTCGAACTGGTCTATTATGTCCCGCCGGATCGTCGCGCGCTGATCATTCAGGGCGTTCCGCCCGAGCGTTTCTATACCTTCTATGTGCAGGCATATCGCATCGTCGACGCGGACATTGAAGCTGATGGCGTGATGCAGAGCGCTGCGGTGAAGAGCCAGCGTGGCGAGGAAAACCCCTATCGTCCTGAGACCGCCCCGGTCTTCCTTGGCGACATTGCAGGAACGATCGCAGGCACGGCTGTTACCACCGTTCTCGATGACATCAACTCTGCGGCCGGGCGCATCTCCGTGGTCGAACAGACCATGGGCAACATTGGCGATCGCACGGCGGAAGCGTTCTGGAAACTTGAAACCAATGCTGGTGGCGGATCGACCGCATTCATCTCTGCGCGATCGGTCAACAATGATGGCTCGATCAACAGCAATGTCAGCATCGGTGCGCGCGAATTCCATGTGTTCAATCCCAACGGTAGCACATGGAACAAGGTGCTCAGCGTCGAGAATAACGAGGTTCGCATTTACGGCAAACTGACTGCGGACTCGATCGAAACCAACATGATCAAGGTTGGTGCAGTCACGACGGGCTCCATCGCCGGTGGCGCAATTGGTGCAACGCAGGCTCTATCGGCGGTCGATGCCTATGTTCCGGCCAATGGCACCATCGACTGCTTGACCACCGGTTGGATCACGATTGGTGACGGTGTCGACGGTTCGGCAGTGGTGTCGGTGGATTTCACGCTCGATACGACAATCCAGTATGACGCTTCGGCTCGTATCTACCTCTATGTCGACACAGGCAATGGGTATCAGCTTAAGACGCAGCAGACGCTCGGGATTACTACCGACAACGGTAACACCTACAGCCGCGTCGGGGGAACTATCTCGACCATGGTTGAGGGCGCACAGGTCCGCGTGCTGATGCGGGCTATATCCGGCGCATTCATCACCAAGGCAGTCGCACGCAATTTCTACGTCCGCGACATCATGCTCACTCTTCTGGGAACGAAACGATAATGGCATATGGATATTTCAAGACTACCGGGGAGGTCGTTGCGGTGTCGCAGCGCCCCATCGACTACCGGGATACCTCGATCATTGAAGTGATGGTTGACGATCACCTGACGGCCAACACCGTCTATCTCGACCTCACCACTATGACGTCCAAGGAACGCATGCCCTTTGAGGTCAGCGTGGCCTATAATCTAGTGGAGGGCGTTCCTGAAGGCACCGCGATTACCCTTCAGGAAGGGCAGGTCATTGCAGAGGACGACCGCATCGAGTTTGAAGCCGATGTGACCGAGACGCGCACTATCTTCCTCGCCCATCCCCACTATCTATCCCAATATCTTGAAATCCCCACGGGGCCGGAGGAAACACAGTGAAGATCAACATCAAGAAGGGCTATGCCGCCGCGCGAAAGGACGCCTACGGTTCGATCGAAGAGCAATTGGACCTCATGTATCATGAGGGCTTCGATGCTTGGATGGCCCGTCAGAAGGAAATCAAGGACCGGTTCCCGAAGACCGAAGAGGCGACCAACGACGAAAATTCGACCGATCCTACGTGATCTGAAATTGCCGGGATGGGATAAATACTGGTGCGCCATCCCGGCATTATGAGGTTCCCGCTTGGTATCTAAGTCATGGATATTATTAAGTTTCCTTTGAAGAAGCGCGCATCCAAGCAAGCCGATCCGACCAAAGCATTGCTGCGTGGCCCAATGCAGTTCACCTGCCCCCATTGTGAGACGACCGGGACTTGGGTGTTCGAAGGTATCACCTTCCGTAGCGTCGAGTTCTATTGCGGTGGCCCAAGCTGCGGAAAATATTTCAAGGTCACCAATCCGGCGTTCGCCCAACCAAAATAATATTGCGGCGAAACGTTCCGCTTTTCTAACATGATCTCATGTATATACCCGGATTAGATTTGGCTGGGATGTCCGATGACGAGCTAGTTAATCGTTACTCCGACGTCAGCCGCAAACTCAGCTTCTATAGCACATCGGGTGCCAGCCCAGAGGTGGTCGAACAGTTGCGCAACATCCTTAGCGCCATTTCGCTCGAACGAATGGAGCGGACGCAAAAGGAACTGTTCGACGAACGGATGAAGCAACAGAAATCCGTTGTCGAGACTGAACCCGATCTCTCCCCTGAGCCCAAGCGCCCCAAGCCGGGTGAACGTCTCGCGCGAAAGCCACTTCAACGCATGTCCGTCATTCGATCGGATCGCCCGATGACTGCATCACCCGACGTGCCCCCAGCCCCTTCGACCAATACCCCTCCCAAGGAAAAATAATGTCAGACTATCCAAATTTCGACGGTGTCGAAAATGAAACCTTCATGAGCTATTCGTTCAACGTGAAGGCCATCCGAGTGATTGGCGGCTTCCTCTCCCCCACCAGCTTCGACGTGCGCATGGAAATAGCCGCCGTGCCGGGCGTCGATGAACATGCTGCCCAGCTTGCTCTCGACAAGATGGCCTATTGGCTGGATATGCTCTCCAAGAGCGTAATGCTCTGCACGGCCAATCGTGCTGGTCTCGATATCGTCCTCGACGCAGAAACCTCGGCACCCCGCGTGGACAACTATCTCGCACTGATGCCCTATGACCCGGATGATGAAACGGTCGCGATCATTCTGCACGCCAAGCTCAGCGCGCTGTGTGAAGGTGTTTTCGTGTTTGGCAGCGTCGACATCAAGGCCGACACCTCTGGCGGCATGGCCTTCGTTTTCATGGGTGACAGCGCCCGCGAACTCCCTCCGATGGAAGATTGGGTTCCCGGTCCGAACTGGTTCGATCTCCCGTGGTGGCACCGCAATGACGCCTCCATGCTCGATAGCACGCCGCCCGATGGTGTCGATCTCAATATCGCGCCATCATGGGCGTTCAGCCTCGATTTCCTTGCCAAGCGCCCGGCCGAAAAGCCCGTGGTGGTGGCCGGGAAGTTCAAGCCCACCGTCATCGATGGCGGGCCGAAGTGATGTTTCCGTCGGCTCAATATACTCCGCTCATGATGTTCAATAAGCTGCTTAGCGAACCGTTCCTCGTTCGTATGCGTGAAGCGATCGCGAACAACGATGCCGATGTCGTCGTGGCGCTGGACAATCTTATTGAAAACGTCATGGGCTATTCGCCATCATCTTCGGATGGAAATTGAGCGGAAAACAGACGAGTGGGGTCGGGTAATCCTGACCCCACAGGGCATGATCGAATTTTTGATGCGCGGCGGCGATCCCAAGACCGTTCTGGTCGAGCATGACGAACTCATCGACCAGTATCACGCCCACTGCACTCGGCGCGACAAGATCGATTATCTGTTCGATCTTCCCACGCCAATGAGCGAAACACCCGAAGCGTGCCATGATCGCCGCGCGGCGCAATGGCTGTTTGAGCCCGAGCAAGGCTTCGATATCCGCGACTATCTCATGAATAGGTGCGAGAATGACGCACAGCGCACGCGGGTATCCGATGAACTGGCGCTGTTTGAAAAGCGCGGCCTCCTTCCCCTCCTTATCCGCATGAAAGTGATGGTAGAACGCTTCCGGGCAAACAATGTCGTATGGGGCGTTGGGCGCGGAAGTTCGGTGGCCAGTTACTGCCTGTTCCTGCTCGGCGTTCACCATATCGATTCGATGAAGTATGAGCTTTCAATCTCCGATTTTCTCAAATGATAAATATCAGCAGTTAATTCGGAGAATTCTATGAAGGTAATTTCCAAGAAGGGCGTTGAGATCAACTACAACGACTTCATCGAGCGCAAGGGCGCGACCATGGCTGTCGGCAACGCGAACATGAACGCGCGCGGTGATACGGTTGGTCGGGGTGGCGTGATCGTCAAGAGCCGCGAAGAGAAGGCAAATGAATATTATGCCAGCCCCAAGGCTGTGAGCGCCTACCGCCCGCTGTCCGACATTGCTGATGAAGTGATGAGTTTGAATGCGGCTGCGGATAGCCTCCCCGCTGCTCCATCGTCCGATCAGGCTGACATTCCGCCCTCGCGTCGCAAGAGGCAGTCGAGCGAAAGCGAAAACTAAGATCAACCCGGCTTCGGCCGGGTTTTTCTTTACGTGAATTTTGACTTGTTCGCTGGCCCGTCTCTACGATGCGAAAGCATTTGATAAGAGAGATTTAATGTCAGTCAGCAATACTATTAAGGCCAAGAGCTTCACGCCGATCGGCAACAAGGTTTTCGTTACCGAGTTCGATCGCGGCATTCAGAAGACTCTGGGCGGCATCATCATTCCCGATGATGACATGAAGGACCGTGGTATCCGCCCGCGCTGGGCTAAGGTTCACGCCGTCGGACCTGACGTCGACGATCTCGTCCCCGGTGAATGGGTTCTCATTGCCCATGGTCGCTGGTCGCAGCGCATCACCATGAGCGATGGCGAGGGAAGCGATCTGGATATCTGGCAGGCCGAATACCCCGAATCCATCCTTCTCGTGTCGGACAGTGATCCGCGTGATCACGAAATGCACAATGTCGGGTCGCTCGTCGGCCATGGTCGCGGCCAGTAATCTCGGGAATTTCGAATGATCAAGCTGTGGGTCGATGATTATCGGCCGCTCACCCTCGCTGGCTATGTCTGGTCCTCTCCCCACCTTGAAAAGAAGGCGGCGGAATGGATCGCGCAGCGGGGAATTCCACACCTGATGTTCACCGGCCCGGCGGGCACGGGCAAGACAACCCTTGCCCGTGCTTTGCTCAACGAAATGGGCATCCCGAAGGTGGATATTCTCTTCATCAATGCGAGCAAGGAACGCAAAGTCGATGACGTGATCGAGCGGATCAGCAATTTCTGCTCAACATGGTCGATGAACGAGACCGGCTACAAATATGTCATTCTTGATGAGGCCGATCGCCTCAGTGCCTATGCACAGGATGCGCTCAAATCGCTGATGGAATTGAATTCCCGCAGCGTTCGCTTCATCCTCACGACCAACGAGCCCCGCCGCATCACTGACCCGCTCCATTCGCGTGTGACGGTCTATGTGTTCAATGCACTGGACTCGACGGAATTCACCATGCGCGCGGTGGATGTTCTGGAGAGCGAAAAGGTCACATTCGACCCTGCGGTCCTCGTCGAATATGTGAATGCGACCTATCCCGATCTGCGCAAGTGCATCGGGATGTTGCAGAACAAGGTCGTCAATGGAGTCCTCTCCCCCCTGAAGTCGGACGACATTGCTACGTTCGATTATCTCAATGAAATGGTCGAGATGTATCGTCGCGGCGAGGTTCGTGCAGCACGCCAAATGGTAGTCGAAAAGGCGCGTATCGAAGAATATCCAGATATTTTCAGGTTCTTCCATCGCAACCTCCAGCTTTGGGCTTCCACGGACGAAAAGGCCGACGACGCCTTGCTGATCATCCGCGACGGCCTCTGCAAGCACAACGAAATTCTCGATCCTGAAATCAATCTCGCGGCAACGCTCATCTGCCTTGAGCGCCTGCGCAAATAACGGAATTATCATGTCACTTCTGAATAAAGACCCCTATCTCCGCAATCGCCCCTTCTTCCTCGTATATCTGCGCTATGTCCCCGCAAAGGTCACAGCGCAGGATGAAGTGGAGCAGGATAACCCCACTGTCCGCAAGTTCGACAAATTCAAGAGCGTGTCGTCCAAGCGAAAGAAGGCCAAACCGCAGACCGCCGATACCCGCGTGCGCGGCTGGGCATATGATGGCACCGGCCTCGATCAGTTGGAGCGATATGAGGTCACCGACCGCGTCAGCAACAACCACCTGCGCAATGTCCCGATCATTCTTGACGTCTTCAACATGAAGCTGGTCAAGAACGATACCCAGACGCCGAATGATCTTCTGCTCAAGACTCTCTATGATCGTTACGATCAGGAGATCGCAGAAATCACCGAAGGCTGGTTGACGGCCAAGGCGCGCGAACTGCTGGCCAGCGGCGACGTCGATCCAGAGCAGCTTCCTTCGCGGGCGGGTAATGGTGAAGCGTAAGCTGATCCTTACCGATGTCGACAATACCCTCCTCGACTATGGAAACATGTTCCAGTCGTGGTTGGAAGGCCGGGGATACAAACTCCCCGGCCACGTCAATGACGTCTATTATGTGAAACATCTGCTTCCCCTTACTATCGAAGAGGAATTGCAGCTTTTCCATGATTTTTCGCATGATCCGATGTTCGGAAACCTCCCTCCGCTGAAAGGCGCGCAGGAGGCGCTGCGGAGCCTCGTGAGCGATGGATGGGAATTCATTGCCGTCACCGCATGCCACGAAGGTGATGACGTCCAGTGGGCACGACAGCGCAATCTGGAGGACGTGTTCCAGATCGACTGGCCGGTCATCCATTATACGGGTTTGCGATCGTCCAAGTTCGACTGCCTTTCGGGCTATGAGCCCGCAATATGGGTCGAGGATTCAGTCAGCCACGCGATCGAGGGTTCAACCGCTGGCCATCACACGTTCCTTATCGACCATCCCTACAACAGGCATGACAGTAATTTGCTGCGCGTTTCTGGCTGGTCCGAAATAGCGCAAATGATTGCGTAAAGAATAGGAGAAATACTCTCTAATAAGCCGAGCCACACCACCTCCTTGTATAAATAGAAGGAGCGCTCACTCAAACCTCTTAACCACTGGAGTATGGTGTGGCAAAACCGAGTAACAAACGACCTGCCAAGGGCGCACATCGCGCCAAGGGCGCTAATCGTGCCAATCCCCGTGAGGACCGGAATTATCCGCGTCTGGTATCGGATAATTTTGAGCCTACTGCAAACTCATCGAAGAAGAAAGTCGAACTGCTCCCGCGTAATATTGCGCAGGAAGAGTATATCGACATGCTCGAATCCGATAATCTCAGCATTATCTTTGCCATGGGTCCGGCCGGTTGCGGTAAGACTTTGCTCGGCACCACGTCTGCCATCAAGGATTTGAAGGCTGGAAAGATCGATAAGGTGGTGCTCACGCGCCCGGCCGTGTCGGTTGATGAACAGCATGGCTATCTGCCCGGCACCCTGCTGGAAAAGATGGCTCCGTGGGTCATCCCCATTATGGACGTTTTCAAGGAATATTACACTGTTCAGCAGGTCGAAAAGATGATCGAGAATGAACAGATCGAAATCGCCCCGCTCGCCTTTATGCGTGGCCGCACGCTCAAGAACGCCGTGGTGCTGTTTGACGAAGCGCAGAACGCTACGCCGAACCAGATGAAGATGGTGCTCACCCGTATTGGCGAAGGCAGCCGTATCATCGTCACGGGCGATCTTCAGCAGCATGATCGTGGCTATGACCACAATGGTCTGAAGGACTTCATCGAGCGCCTTGAGCGCCGTGGCTCTGACGCCATTGCCGTAGCGCGTTTTGATACCGGCGACGTCGAACGTCACCCCGTCATTGAAGACGTTCTGCGTATCTACGACGAAGAATAACATCTCCCCCGAAGGTGCAATAAGGGAAAGGCTCGGTAGCAATACCGGGCCTTTCTTGTGTCAGGCCGCTTTCGCTTCCTCGATGGCAGCCCCGCGCCGTTGACGCATCATTCATACCACTTTTGATGACTTGCGTAATCTTCAATTTTGAACTTTGAAATCAAAACCGATATATCAGGCGGATGGATGAATTTGATGATCTCGAAATACCCGACGCTGAGGTGTATCACCTGAAGCTCCCAAAGCGGGATGATATATTCGCGCGCCTGCGATCAGAAACAGCATGGCAGCAACGATCTATCCATATAATGGGCCGAACTGTCCGCCAACCTCGCCTTACGGCTTGGTATGGCGATCCAGAGGCCTCCTACACCTATTCCGGCCTGAAGCACGACCCTTTGCCTTGGACGGAAACCCTCACGCTGATCCGGGAGCAATTGTTCGACATGCTGGGTGCTCAGTTCAACAGCGTTCTGCTCAATTTATATCGAGATGGTAACGACAGCATCGGCTTTCATAGCGACAATGAAGTAGAGCTTGGTGAGCGACCGGTGATCGCCTCTGTCAGTTTCGGTGCAACACGGAAATTCACTTTCCGCCACAAGAAGTCACTTCATCCACCGGTTCATGTGAAACTGGCCGATCATGATTTGCTCATTATGGCGGGCGATACACAAAAGAACTGGCTGCACGGGATCGAAAAAACTTCAAAAGCCGGGCAAAGGATCAACTTGACATTCCGAACGATATACCACAAATAGTGATTGTCTGACCGTTCGGTCGTTGCTGACCGAATAAGAATGGGGGCGGGTTTCCGCCCCCATTCGTTTAATCCAGCATCGACAGCGGGAAGACAATTCTTGGATCAAGGAAATCTGCTTTTCTTTGCAACGATTCCATGATTGATATCCTTACGCTTTCGGGTAGCGCCTCTATTTCGCGCTTGAATTTTTCAACGCCAAGTTCGCAAAATGCCGCTGGTAAAACTGCATTATCATCGATAAAGCCATGAGGATATATTTGCATTGATGGGCTAAAATCCGAAGGTAGTAGCTCCCTGAACCAATGGATGATAGTTTCTTCTGATAATTGAACAAAATATGGGATGCGAATAGTCGTGAACCCGTGTTTCAGAAAGAAACGGTCACGGGCTTGATCCGATATGATCACAGAAGGACTTTGATAGTGATGATAGCCGTCGAACTCTATCAAAATTTTTCGACATAGAATTGCGACATCGGGCCTATAATTCGCACCAAAGTCCTTTACCTTTCTATTGAAGGTAATCTCGCAACCCTTGAACGTTTCTTGGCAGAAGCGCCGCAACGTGCCTTCCGTCAAATAAGGCTTATCGCCTGTCGACGATTGAGAGGAGTGATTTGCGCGTATTTTTGCTTTGGTTTCTTCGCTGTGTTTGCGACCAATAGCCGATTTTGAAATGCTTTCCTTATGCTCATCGCTCAATTTTCGTCCGGTTGCCTTTAGAGCGATTTTTTCTCTCGTTTCAGCAGAATGTCGATAGCCTGTCCGCTTTGGTGCGGCATCCCGCCCAGCATGCATTGCCGCAATAACGCTAGGGTCACGCGGTTTACCTTTCCGCTCCGCCGATAGTTTATTGCGAAAAGATTCCGTGAAAATTGGCGCGTCAGGATACCTTTCCCGATACTGTTGCATAGTCAGACCATGCGTCCTGAGGTGCGCAGGGGTGATCTGTTTTGTGGATTTATTGCATTCCATGCATTTGATTTCAGTTTCCATGAGACATGCATACAGCATGTCCCTTGCCAACACAACCATGGATATTAATAACTAACAAAAAAAGAGGCGGGGTTTCCCCCGCCTCAATTCTTTCGTCCTTCTACCGAAAAATCAATAGAAAGTCAGGTTGTTGCTGTCGATGCCCACCAGACCGACGTAATCTGCGGCGTTGCCGAGAGTTTCGGTGGTGTCAGTCAGTTCCTTGTATCCATACCGAGTCATGAAGCTGACGACGGGCTCGGTCGTATTCGGGTCCATCATCACGCCGGTCGAGGTCAGCGGGATGTAGGGGCAGTAGAACGCAGCGGCGTCGGTTTCGTTGCCCTTGTAACCAACGAGGACCGGGGTCGCATCGCCAGCATACTGGTCAACATAAACGCGCATCTGGTTGTTCAGCATACCAACGAACTTGGTGTTCGTCGGAGCTTCGAACGTGCCGTCGGTCGAGCGAGCGAACGCCGAGGTGGTGGCCGACTGAAGGATGGTCAGAGCGGTCGGCGAAACGACGACCCAGTTACCAGCGCCACGGCGGGTGCGCGAGGCGATCAGGTTGGCCTGACGGTTGATCATGATGGCCAGAGCAGCATGGGCGTCGCCGACGAAGGTCGGGGTGCCGGTGACAGCGGTCTGGTTGAAGACCTGAGCGGGGGTGCCACCCAGACGACGCAGCGAGAACAGGATTTCCTGATCGATCTGGGCAGTGATTTCCTGCGCCAGAGCAGCCATCACTTCAGCTTCGATGTCGATGCCGTGCTGGCTCTGAGCGTCCTGAGCCGATTCCAGAGTCCAACGAGCCGACAGCTTGCGGGTCTGAACTTCGACGAGGTGACGGGTGATGCCGATCGACAGGCGGTTACCCGGCTTGCCTTCCAGAGCGGTGGTCGAAGCAGCAGCCGGATTGGCGATGTCTTCGTTACCCGAATAGAACTTGTAGATGTTGTTCGCCAGTGCTTCGTCACCAGCGTTTGCACGGCCAGTACCAGTCGCGGGGACGGTGTCAGCGTAGCGGACGCGCAGGGTGTGAATCTGACCATACGGACCCTGAAGCGGCTGAACGCCGATGATCTCGTTGGCGATGACGGTCGGCATAACGCGACGGATGACCGGCAGAACAACCTTGTTCAACTGCGCGACCATGGTCGAGTTGGTGGCACCGATGGTGGCCTGTTCCATCAGCGAACGACGAGTGTTCTCAAGAACGATCTCCATCGTGCGCTTCTTGTTGTTGTTGACCGTACCATCCATGTTGGTGGTGAGGTCGCGGCCTTCCAGCAGTGCAGCCTTGGTCTGCTTCCACTGGCTTTCAAAAAGCTTCGACATGAAATAAACTCCCTAAAATTGGATTTGATCAAATTGGGTAAGAACTTGGTCTTCGGTTTTATTTATTCCGAACGACCCGCCAGACGCATGAAATGCGCAAATTCTGACGATTCTTGGGTTTCTTCTTCGGACTGCGATTCCAGCAGACGGTTAGGACGCGAAACATCACCAGTTACAGTGCGGGTCGCGACCTTCGGTGCTGCGCGCTTTTCACTGAGCACAGCGGCAGAGGCGGCAGCCGAACGACGGCCTTCACCCAGAACCGAGGGAAGAAGCTTGTCGAAAGACTTGCGAAGCTCACCAGTCTTGGTGGACTCCAGAAGGCTTTCCATCACGGAGCGCTTGTCACCAGACAGATTGGTGAGCAGTTCGCTCATGATCTTTGCGCGTTCGGCGCGTTCTTCAGCGAGAACAGCCTTGCGCGATGCGGCCTGACCAGCATTGACGGCTTCGTCGATGCGTGCCTGAGCGCTTGCGATTTCCTGATCCTTCGCGACCAGTTCCTGATCCTTCGATTCCAGAACATGCTGGAGCTTGCGGATTTCGGTACCTTCGGCGAGGTAGGACGTCATGAATTCAGCGGCGACCGCTTCGAAAATGCGGCGACCGAACATGTTCTGGCGGTTACGCTCAAGGTCTTCGTGCAACTGAGCCAGTTCCGACTTCAGAGAGACCGTGGCCATCTCTTCAACCTTCTTCGACGCAGCCTTGATGAAGCGCTCCTGCGTTTCCTTCAGCTTCGCGCGACCTTCGGTAGCCAGCTTGACGCGGGCTTCGACCAGCGCTTTCTTGTCTTCCTGAAACTCGACCAGTTCCTTGCGGACCTGCGAGGTGACGAAAGCATCGATCTTCTCGATGTGGCGGGCATGCTGCTCGGCAATCAGACGCTTTGCGCTCTTCAGTTCTTCAGCAAGCTGCAAGGTCTTCGAGACTGCGGCTTCCTTCTGCTCACGCAGCGAACGGATTTCGGCGGTAAGCTGCTGTGCGATGATGTCCTTGGCCTTCGACAGGCTTTCCGACATACGGACAACAGTGTCCTTGCGACCTTCGACCATCGCGGTGTGGAACTTGACGCGAGCTTCCGTGAACTTGGCGATCTCGTCGGCGCGGCTCTGTTCCATTTCGGTGATGGAGTCGGTGACCATCTTTTCGATGGTTTCGATCAGGTTGTTGCGGTCATGATCGTAACGACGAGCCAAGTCCTCGCGGACTTCCAGTTCGATTTCGCTACGGGCGTCGGCAACCTTCTGATCAAATGCTTCCTGAAGCGATGCAACAAGCTCCTGAGGGAGCGCATCGCCAAGGATATCAGTCAGATTTTTCTTCATGAAAATACTCCCGGCTTTACTGTAGTTCGGATTTGATCCACTGCATGACACCTTCATAGAGGTGCTTCTGTGCTTTGGGATCGTGAGAAACGGCGCGGCAGAGTTCTTCGAGAATAGCTCCGCTCTTGCCCTTGAATGCTTCGTAGACCGGCTTCGGATAAGCCTCAGGCGCACTGGGTCGCGCGACGATGTCGACGGTCACGATTTCGAAATCGCTGACCGTGCCATCGTGGTTGACGTTGCCGGAACCGCGCGAGGAAACACCCAGCTTCGCACCAGCTTCAATCATGGCGCGAATGAGTTGGCCCTTCGGCGTGGGGAGGATTTTCAGCTTCCCCATGCCGTAATTGCCTTCCATCCACATGTTAGTGATCATGTGGCTGACGCGGTCGAGGTTGATCGTCAGGGTGTCCGGGTGATCACACTCACCCAGCACGCTCTGGCCCGACTTGATCGTGTCATTGACGGCCTTGACCGCCTTTTCGATCTCGCGGACAGGGTATACGCGTTCGTTATGGTTCCGAACCCCACCCTGAATGAAGATACCGGTAAGGTGCAAATCCTTGCCGGGCACGCCCTTGTCATCAGTTTCCAGAATGACGTTGGCATCACCAAATGATGACCATTCTTTAAGAATCATGGGGTTCGGGACCTCGTTATTACTTGCGCTTTGCGATCGGCGACTGAGCCTTGGGGTTCGGCTTCAGCTTGTTCAGTTCAGCAGACGCGTCGCCTTCCTTGCTCACCTTCGAGGTGCGCTCTTCGGCGGAATCAAGCGTGTTGGTGAACTTGGGCAGGCGGTCGCTCGACGGCGGCGTTTCGCGGTCGTAACCCTTGTGCTGATCCTGCTTGGTCTTGATCGGAGCGCCTTCCTTACCACGGGCGGTCGGCAGCGACTTGTCGTTCTGGGTGATCGACTTGTTGCCCTGCTCACGGCCATCCGAATTCGGAACGGTGATCTTTTCCAGTTCGTCGAGGATCGACTCATTGATGTCGTCGAAATCGTCGTCGTGGCTGATGTCGATGCTCAGATCGCCTTCTTCGACCGGTTCATCGGTAACGTCGTTACCGGCAACGTCAGTCGATACTTCGTCTTCAGCGCCGACAGTGTCGTCGCCATCAACGTCATCGGCGATGCCTTCCAGTTCGGCCATCGCGGCTTCGAACTCAGCGACCAGATCGTCCAGCTTTGCTTCCAGATCGTCGATGCGCTCATCAACGCCTTCGTCACCGTCATCGCTCAGACCTGCGTCGGCATCCGCATCCGCGTCCGCGTCGAGATCGAGGCCAGCATCGGCATCAACGTCAGCATCTGCGTCAGCATCAACGCCAAGGTCGCCTGACAGGTCGTCGGCGGCAGCGTCGGTGGTGTCATCAGTAGCTTCGTCATCCGAGCCGAAATCGGCGTCAGTGAAATACTTCTCAGCGACGATTTCTTCGTCGTAATTTTCCGACAGAACAGCTTCGTCGCCCTGACGGAAGCTTTCATGGATTTCCTGCGCCTTGGCGATCAGGAACTGGCGGAACAGTTCGTTTGCGGTTTCCTGCTCTTCATTCAGAAGGGCAAGAATTGCCTTATCAATAGTAGAACGCATCATATTCTCCCGATGGTTGCTCAAGTGCTATTGCACTTGATATTTAGTCGGGTCGGGAGAATAGATGCCGTATTACATGAAATTTGACGGTAAACTGGTGGTTACATCATTCCGCCATCATCGGACGTGTACATGATTGACAAAATGTCTTCGTTCTTCAACGCTTCCATTTTCTTCTGCGCGCGCATTTTCTTCAGACGATTGAGATCGCGCAGGGTGACTTTCGCTTTACGCGTATCATCCCGGCGACGGGCATTGAGCTTATCTTCGCTCGGATCATAGCGCCCCGTGGACGCCTGATCCGGGGTAACGAATTCAACCAACTTCATCTTTTGCTCTCCTGTTAGATGAGACCGCCGCCACCGGTGGGCGCGGGGCCAGACGGAGCAGGACCGGTCGGTGCAGCCGCATCGGGAGCAGCCTCTGCACCAGCATCGGGCGCAGGCTCACCACCTTCGGGAGGCAAATCGGCCATCGGGTCGCCGAACATGTCTCCGCCCATCGGACGAACACCGACGGATGACAGATCACCTTCGCTTTCAGCGTCAGCCATGCTTGCGCCTGCCACGCCTTTGACCTTTGCAGGGTTTTCTTCTGCCCACATGCGCTGGTTTTCGAGAATGTCGTCTTGCGACCAGCCGCCATACTTGATCTTGGCGAAACGCTTCGAAACATCCTTCATGCCGTTAACCTGCGACAGCAAGTTGACCTGCTGCGTATCCAGTTCAATCTGCCTGTATTTAGTGAAATTCTGCGGCGGGCAGAACTTGAGGCGGAACAGGGAATTCTCGATTTTGACGCCGTTTTCCTTGAGGAAGCGTTTGAAATCGACATCAAATGCAGGCGCAAGGCGGTTCTGAAGACGCAGGCAGTATTTGGTGAACAGGAACTCCTGAATGGTCGCTGTCCCCAGTTTGCCGTCATTATATGCCGCGCCGCCGCCAGTATCGTCGCCGCCATAAGGCAGGTAGGTGTTGGGGATACGGAAACCGAGCGCGAGTTCACGACGGAAATAGTTGAGGTCAGTGATCTCGCCGGTCGCATCGCCACCCGGAAGAACCTCGACCTTGGACCCACGGCCATCACTGGTCTGCGAGAAGAAATAATCGTCCATCATGGAAAGCGGATTATATGCCGCGTCGACCATTGAACCGCCGCCACCGGCACGGGTGGGAATGCGGCGCTGATGCATTTCATTCTTGATGGACTCGACGTGCTGGCGCGCCATGACCGGGTTCATCTGGCCGACGTCGATGTAGAAGATGCGACGCTCAGGCGCGCGCGCAACGCGATAGATGATGATCGCGTCTTCGAGCAGTTCCTTCTGCTTCCAGACCTTGAACACGCTTTCGAGGATCGAGGGTCCAAAGGGCCAGTTGTTGTCCAGTCCGTCCGACATCGAAAGATGGATCACATTCTTTGCGTCGAGGACCGAATATTCATAGTTCTGCTGGAGACGGGAATGGCGATTATCCCGGTCAGAACCTGCCATCTGGAAAGTCGATGCAGACGTCGAGCCGGGCGTCGCATAGGTCCGGGTCTGGACCATGGGCGACATGCCATTGGGCGAACGATACTGCCCAAGGTCGGCGATCCGTGACGAATAGCGCGCGCGACGAAAGTCATCGAAGCCCTTGACCAGATATTCCTCGATGTTGCGGCCATTCTGCTCGTCGACCTTCGCCATGATCACGGCATAGTGATCAAGGAAAGTCCATTCACTGGTTTCCGGATCGCGCAGATAGAAGCTGTCGCCGTTCATGATCGTGTTGCGGAACATGGCGAACAGACGGGCGGTGAACTCGTTGAGATTGGTCCACGCGGTCAGCATTTCCTTGAGGATTTTGGTCTCAGGTTCCGTAGCGGTTTCCTGATAGACAATCTCGAAAGGATTATCGCTCGCCTCTTCCGACTGGGTGCAGAATTCAGCGATGGTGTCGAGGGCAGCGCGGATGAACGAGTCACGGTTCATCTCTTCATATTGGGCATAACGCTGGATGCGGTTAGGGTGACCAGCATAGACCTCAGGAAGATAGGAGGCGTATTTTGCACTCGTTCCTGTATTGGAGTTGTCAGAATTTGGCGTTACCGACCCCCCTGATCCGCCATTACCGTTGCGGATGTGATATGGGGTTAGTAATTTGGTCCAAGATGCCATGAAGAGCCTCGATCATAAACTGTGGTGTTATTTATGATCGAGGTCGTCATCTTGTTGGTTGTGTGTTATTTCCCGTTTCTTGCGATTGTGCGCGCCATAGCTTCTTGCGAGTTGATCAGTTTCTGAAGCTGGGTGGCGAGAAGCTTTGTGCTCTGTTCGTTTTCCGCAATCATTTTTTTCAGCAGATCGATTTGCTGATCTTGCTGCGGGAATTCCATTGTTGGCTGGGTAGGCTCGGGGCGCATGCGTTCAGCACGGGCATCCATGTCGCCTTCGACTGGTTGGATGGGATCGATCGGGCGGGCGTTGGCTGAGCCGCCAAACATCCCACCAAGGATCGGGAGGCTATTGGCACCATAGCGGACAAATTTGCTGGCCTTACCCAACGCAGCGATATCGCCGAACATTGGAATAGATGCGATCGCGCTCATTGCAGCCCCGCCCCAATCGCCCCTGACAGCACTGATACCAGCATTGGTAAGGTCGGCGGCCGTGCCGATGCCGGGGAGGAAACCTGCCACGCTCAAGCCGTTCTGAAGCCAATCCAGCGTGCTCGATCCCTCCTCCTTCTTTTCAGCAGGAGCCGGGCTATCCGGGGCGGCTTTTGCAGCCCCACCGATCGCGCGTGATTTACCCATGCCATCAGCGATCAGCTTGCTGTCCCGCGAGGTCGCATTGTTAAAGTCGCGCAGGTCGCTGACCTCGCGGCCATATTTGCTACGCATGTCCGCCAATTCCGCCGACACTTCCTTGGTGCGGGCCAGATTTTCATTGGTGGCGTCTGCGCTCTTCAGCTTACGCTGTTCATCCAGCAGCGCTTCGTATTTTGCCCGCTCCGCTTTGTCCTTGATCATATCGGAATGGAGGAACTGGAATGGGACCGGGCGTGCGGTCGACGCGTCTTCTTTCTCGTTCGGATTGGTGGGCTCGGCTGCGTTGGCGATGCCGGAGAATGCACCAAATGTCGCACCGACAGCCGCCGCCACGAAAGCGAATTTCTTGGTCGCGGGATGCTTCACGATATTTTCGAACATGGACGAAAGCGCGCCAAATGCCTTCTTCAGGCGACCACCGCCTGAGCCCCCTCCCCGGCCACCGCGACCCGGTCCACCACTACCACCAGAGCCACCACCATTTCCGCCGCCGAGAATGTCGCCAAGGGATGAGGTGCCGTTCTGTCCCACAATGTTGACCACCCCTGCCCGCACATTCATCATGCGCATACCTGAGAGGAAATTACCGATCATGGATTTGATGAATTTGCCGCCGATAAATGCCACAGCGACCGCGCCCGCCGTTACGAAGTCTGCGAACGTCTTGTTCACTCGTGCGAACATGTCGTGGATACTCATGATCCCGGAGGTGATCACGTCGACAGTCCATCCGACGATTTGGGCGATCGGAATGAGGTAGGTCGCCATGGATGCGGCGAATTTACCCACCGCCAAGGCGGCGCTACCAACGGCCGTGATGATGGAGACGATCTTCTCCACGTTACCCGGAGTGGCGACGCTAACGATCATCTTACCAAGCCAGTCACCAAAGCGACCGGCCGCGTCAACGATCGGATCGAACCCGCCGCCTTCGGCGAAGAAACCGTCGAGCTTCTTCATAGCCGGTTCGATCGACGAGATGAGCTTATCGAGAAAGGCCCCGCGAATGCGTCCCCATGCGCTTTCGAACGACTGGAACAGCTTGGTAATGACGGCTCTGGATTTTGCTTCTTTGGCCTTGTCGGCCATTTCGGCCGCCGTGAGCTTGCGCATCTGGGAACGGGCCTGAATCATCTGCTGCGCTTGGGCGTTGCCGCTGATGGCCAGCATTTTCAACGTTTCTGCGTTTGCATCCACTTCATCGATGAACCGGTTGACATAGTTCACATAGTCCATTTCCGAGGCGGTGCCTGCATTGGTCTTGGCCGCGAGATCATCCATCGCCGACGATAGCTGACCAAGCCCACCTTGGATCAATGCCTTACCACCTTCGGTGAATATGGAGTTGCCAGCACCAATCGTATCGGCGAAGAAAGTGGCGAGGAATTTTCCGGCCTCACCCTGTTGTGCCGCAAAGACCGTGCTGCCGATTTCCATGTTCTTCTGGACGAATGCACGGCTCTCCTTGTCCAGTGCCAGCATACCAGCGATCGCCAGTGTTCCGCGCATAGCCTCGTTGGCGAGAGCCGTGATTTCGGTTCGCGCCTTACCCGTCGCCGTAGCCATGGTTGAAGTGACTTCGGCCAGATGGACATATCCATCCGTTGCGTCGATCCGGCTGCGCGCTTCCAAAGTCCCATAGAGACGGGAAGTCTCCATATAGTCACCCATCTGCTGGCTGAGCGCCTCAACCGTGTAGCCATACATGCCGTTGCGTTCGGCATTCTTGCGGACGCTCAAGGCGAGGCGAGCAAAATCTTTCTGGCCCAATTGCGCGACAACGGCGCTGTTGCGCTTCATCAGATCGGCAAAGTCGGCCAGCGGGAGCCCGGCCTGTGCTGCGGCCTTGTGCATTTCCATCAACGAACCGCCAAAATTCTGGCCGATCTCGTTCATTTCCCCGAGCGTGCGCGCCATCTGGGTGCCATTCGAGATGATAGCTCCGACGAATGCGCCGCCGAACACACCGCGCAGAATGTTGCGCAGACCATCGGCACTGTTGCGGAGGCTCTGGTTGAACTGAGACAATGTGTGTTCGACGCTGCGAACGCGATTATCCATATTGCGCTCTGCCTGATTGAGGCGATCGCGCACCCGACGAAGCCGTCCACCTTCAGATGCCCCGCCCGGCGAAGCTGCTCCACGGTCGACGCTAGTCTGAAGCTTTCCAATAGCACCAGTAAGACCCTGAAGGCCTGAAATGAATTTCTGCAAGTCGTCGCGGCTAATATCGTCGTTCATGGGAGTCTCCTACTCCCCTATTTATTTTGAGGATTAAGGCAGCCGTTTAGTCGCCCTCTAAATAACAATAACGACTACTTTAATTCGAGAGAGCGATATGAGCATCCTTAACAAGTATTTCCGCATCCCCGGCCAGAGCGTAATCTTGCCGACCGGTGGTGCTTTTCTCCCTGAGGGGAGTTTCGAGGCAAACATCAATGGTGAGGTTGATGTGCTTCCGATGCGCGCGGCCGATGAAATGATGATGAAGAATCCCGATGCCCTCATGAGCGGCAACGCGGTCGAAATGCTGTTTGAATCCTGCGTACCCGCGATCAAAGCGCCTGCTGATATCAGCGCGCCTGACATGGACGTGCTTCTGCTGGCGATCCGTGTCGCCACCTATGGCCGCATCATGGAAGTGGAAACCCAGTGTCCAAAGTGCGCCAATGAGATGGCGTTCGACTGCAATCTCCCCATCATGCTGGCAAATGTGAAGTCGGTTGACCCGGTCAATGCTGTGCGCCTGACTGAGGAGATCGTGGCATATCTCAAACCCTATACTATCCGCGATATTTCGGAACTGAGCCGTAGAATTTTCGATGAGGAACGGCGCATGCGGGTTCTGGAAGCAGACCAGTCCCTGACTGAAGAGCAGCATCATATTCAGCGCAAAGCCGCCTTCAAGCGGGTTTCCGAGCTTCAGTCGAAGATGTTGGCCAATACTGTTATCAAGATCGTGGTCCCCGAAGGCGAAGTCGATGACCGTCAGGCGATCGCTGACTTTATCGCCAATACATCTGCTGCATGGCTCAAGCTCATCGACGAGAAACAGCGCGAAATCAGCAATGCTGGTCTCGACAAGACGGTCCCGGTTGTGTGCGACGCCTGTGGTCACGGTTGGGAAACGGCAATCGAATTCGATCCCACGACTTTTTTCGGGCAAGGCTCCTCAGAATAAACTCAAGTGCCGAGTATGAGGAGCTTATGGCCGAATATGAGGGCGATCAGGCGCGAATGATCGATCACATCAATGACCTGTGCTGGTATCAACGTGGCGGCCTCTCCCGTGATGAGGCATGGTCGCTCAGCTATCGGGAGAGGGTTCGGATCATGAAACAGGCAGAGGCAAGAATGAAAACGACCGAGAAAATACGGATGCCGTTGGTCTAGTTCATTTCCTCGATATAGTGCCCCGCCAGATTATGCGCGCGGGGCACATATTCGAGTTCCACATGATCGAACTGGGTGGCAAGTTCGTCATATACATCCTTGAATTTACGCAATTCTGCGCTCTTGATTTTCCATTTCTCCAGCGCTTGGTTGATCACCAGACTGCTGTCCCCGCGAATGTGGATGGAGGTCATTCCAGCCTGCGACGCCAGCGTTAGCGCGCAGATCAACCCCATCCATTCGGCCTCGTTATTGGTCCCATGTCCGATCCTCTCATGGTATCGAATGGCCCCATCATCGCTGAGGACGCCAACCTCCATCGCGCCGGGATTAGGTTTGCACCCGCCATCGAAATATATGATCACAGGTTATGGCCTCCACGATTGGGCAGTTTGATGCCGGGAAGGGTCAAGCGCTGGTAATAGGCTGCGATCACTTCATTCAGCCGACCCTCAAGATTGAGCGCGGCATCGAACATTTCGATGAGCCTACGGTTGGGGAGGAGCACCGGCCGGGCGGCAGCGACGCGATCGAATGCCTCCTGCGGCTCGGCACCATGCTGGATCAGGATGGCGATCATCGCTGCGGTCGAGCGGCTTTTTCCCGCCCGACAATGAACCAGAACGCGGTCGTCGTCGGTGAGATCGGCTGTATGCGCCAATATGGCCAACACGTCATCGATCGCGGGCGCGGTCCATTCTCTGGTGCTTTCGGTTTCGATATCATCGAAGTGGCGAATGAGGTGGTGCGATCCCGCGTGATCGATGAGGCGCAAATCGGTTTTGTCGATCAGGCTGACGATCTTGGTAACGGAGCCTTCCTTGATGATAGCTGCGGCGTCAAAAAGGCTGGTGACGATGAATGAGAAACCCGCCATCAGCGATTGCCCTTCATTTTAGCGCGCTGAGCCTTTCTGGCGGCCGAGTGGGCTGCGTTGTGATGCGAAGGTTGCGTGGTGGGCTGTGGGCCGCTGTAGGGCTTCTTGAGGCGGCTATAGCGCTCCAGTGCGCGGCGACGGACCTGATCCTCCGTGAAATCGGGGTGGTCTCGACGAACCTGCGCCTTGATGCCATCGACCAGTTCTTCCAGACTGTAGCGGCGAATTTCTTTCTGGTTCTGGCGATCGAGACGCTTGACGGTCTTGGCCAGATTATTGCGCTCTGAAAGATGGAGCGGTTCTATGCTGCTTATCATGTTTCATACCTAATGTATAACGAACAGCATTTTCAAAAAATAAAACCGAATAAAGTGCCCCTGTCTAAATAGACAATGGAAGATATTTCGGATTTCGGGCACTGGGAATACCCCGGTAAATTTGACGTCAGTGAGTGGTTTGGTTTCATATATCGTATCATCGATACGACGAATGATCGGGAGTATATTGGAAAGAAGCAGTTTCACAGCACCACCACCAAGGCGGTGAAAGGGAAGTCGCGACGCAAAAAAACAGTCAAGGAATCTGATTGGAAAAAATACACTAGCTCATCGGTTCATATCAATGAAGCGATCAAGAATAAGGGGAAAGGTGCTTTTATATTTCTGATAGAGTCACTTCATAAAACGAAAGCAGCGCTGCATTACGCCGAAATCGAGGCACAAGTTGACGAAGATGTTCTCAGAGCCAAGTTGCCGAATGGTGAGCGAAAATTTTACAATGGTATGATCGCTAACGTTAAATTTTTGCCGCCTGCGGAGGTGCCAGAAGAAACACGCCATAAAATTAGACAGACCTTGCGTCTATTTTGGCAGAATACGGATCACCACTATTATAACAAGATGACCGATGAGGAAAAATTAGTCTGGGATCAGCAGTATCGAATTGGTGGCAATAACGCAATCATGCGCGGTTTGACAGAAGACCAGTGGCAGCAGTATTTGGTTGACAACTGTTACGGTGCAGCAAATCCCATGTTCGGCGTTTTGGGTGAGCTACATCATCGGTTTGGTGTCAAACATACTGATGAAGTCAAAAAAGCTCAATCGGAAAATATGAAGGGTCGTTTCGCGGGAGAAAAGAATCCCCGCTTTGGAAAAAGCCCGCACGAAAACCTATCGGAAGACCAACTTAATCAGTTGAAAGATCGGTTGCGCGAACGAATGACCGGAGAGAATAATCCCATGTTCGGTATCCCGTGCACCTATAAAATGTCTCCGTCGGAACGCGATGAGTGGAGAGCGAAGATATCAAAAGCCACCAAAGGGAGACCAAAGTCTGAAGCCACCAAAGAAAAAATGCGAAAACCAAAAGGACCGCAGGAACAGGCCACTTGTCCTCATTGTGGTAAATCTGGTGGAGTGAATAATCTTAAGCGCTACCATTTTGAGAAATGCAAACATGCTCCGAAACCGGAATAGACCTTAACCGTTCGACCGCAGGACATGTGCCTTCTTCCGCGCGAAGAGATCAAGAACCCATGTCTTGTCATGGGGCTCGAAACCATTGATCGTCCCCTTGGCCTGACGATATAGCGCCTCCAACTCATCGACCGATCGGGCTCCGCCGATATAATCGGTGAAGTCATATTCGCTGTTATAAGCGCTTTCAGGCACTTTCGGGAGGACGGGCTTCGGCGGTTCTTTCGGCTTCTGCTGGGCGAACTGCCGCGCCTCCGCCATCAGATCGACGTCAGCTTGGGTTGGACGATGCTGCGCCGGTGCCCGACCACGAGCCTTCTCCTGCTGCTGGCTATCGCCATCGGGCTCGCCCGTCTGAATTTTGAAATAGCGCCGCATCAACACTTTATCAGCGTAGGAATGCGCCGATCCACCAGTCTGCGGCCCATCGAAACGATGCGGAATAGTAACGTCACCGATGTCGAATTGACGGCCATCCTTGTAGCCGAGCACGCCCTTGAATTTGTATAGCAGCACATTGCCATCACCGGTTGTGCAACCGATTTCGCGCGCGTCGATCGACAGGCCGTTCTTCTGGATGATCGGGATGGCCTGCGCATAATAGGCATCGATCGGCGCATATTTGTAGTTGGCATATTCGTTCGTGTCGGTCTTGATCATCTGACCGATCTGCTCGCGCGCATTCTGCACGGCCTTGAACACGACGGAAGGCAAATCATCCAGTTGACGAACCAGTCCCTCATCCGACAAGGGCATGTTCATCGGCAGCGTGGTTTGATTGTCAGTCGGCGTCTTGACTGCCTTGAGATGGCCGCGCGATTTGGAACTTACCCCACGGGTGCGGGCGGCGCGTTCTACGGATCGTCTCTGTGGGGCAGCCATTTCAATTCCAATGTCTCTGGACTAATGCCCCTATATTCATCATTCGGGGTAAAGTTTCAAGCCCCCTACTTCTTTTTGTGAAAAAGGGCGGGTTGCCCCGCCCTCTCCTATCAGTTCTTGGTGAAGTCGGCGAGGGTAACCGCCGCATTGGTTTCGATCTTCCCCGGTTCGATCAGGGTGTTGAGAATTTCGCGCTCGGCGGCCAGATCGCGGTTGTTCGCATCGAACTCCGTGAACTTGTCCGGGAAGCGCTTGCGCAGCTTTTCGATATTGTTGCGCTGGATCGCATCAAAGGTCACGCCAGCCTTCTTTGCCAGCAGAGCAGCATACCAGAATACGTCGCCGACTTCTTCACCCATGTTGACCACGTCCAGTTCGTGGACGCCGAACATGGCCTTGATCAGCGCTTCGACCAGTTCACCCGCTTCGGTGGCGATGCCGATGATGCCATGGACGATGTTGGTGTCGACGAAATTCGCGCGGACTTCGGGGGCGTCCTCGCGCAGCGCCTTGGGGATGTGACCCAGATCGCGGCCGTAGAACAGAGACTTCTTGATCACGTCGAGCGTCTGGGCGGCCAGCGCGAACTGCTCCAGCGCGCCGAAGAGGACACCCGGTTCGACCTTGTCAGCGTGATAGTTGGGCGAAGCCGTCACATGGGCTTCTTCAATGTAATTGAAATTGGCAGTCATCAAATAGTGGGCTTTCAAATGGGTTCAGGCGTGGCCGGTGGCGACCACGTTTTCATCGAGCGACATACGCAGTCGAAGTGCATCGTCGATGTCGTTACAGATCACCCTATTTCCGGTTATTTCGGTTCGGGCAAAGTTGTTTTGAATAAAGGATCGGATGGAAAAATAGTTCATGTCGGGATTTGCATCGTAATCAATCTCGACAAACCAACGCTTCGACTTACGCATCTAATCAAGTTCCTCTATCAAATCGACTACAGTTGGGTAGACAAGCACCTACCCAACTGTCAAAAATCAAATCTCGTCAGGCGCGAATTCGGTGAAGCCATTTTCCTTCTTCACCATCAGCGTCTTCTCAACACGACCGCGCAGTTCCTCGCGATGCGAGATCAGGAACACATTCTTGTTGCGCCCCATGCCATAGGTCTTGAGAACGCCAAGGGCTGCTTCCGAACCAGAGGCACACAGACCATTGTCGAGAAGCTCATCAACCCACATGAGATTGACGCTGTGGTTGAGGCTCTCCCAAACATCGCGGAACGCCCATGAAGTCGACATAATGATGCGGGTCTTCTCACCACGGCTCATCTGGTCATAGTCATAGTCTCGGCCCAGCAGCGAAATTTCAACCGACAGATCGGGCAGAAACTGCACTTCATGGGGAAGCCCAAGCTTGCCCAGATAATGGGTCATGCGCTCATTCAGATTGGACAGGTTCTGCTCGATGATCCGCTTGCGGATGAAACTGTCACGCTGGGTCAGCAGCTTGAGCAGGGTATCCTGATGACGCAGGAGGTGCTGTGCCTCATGCAAAGCATCATGGGATACGATCTGAAGCGTCGCCCGGAAGCTTTCAACCTGCTCGATGAACGGGTTCACGGCCTGCTGCGTCTGCTCCAGTTCGCGGACCAGATCGTCGAGCTTCTTTTCATGCGCCTGACGGGTTCGATACACTTCATCGCGTGAACGGAAGCTACTGGTCGGTCTTGAACCCAATTCCGCCAGTGCGGCCGATGCGCGATCGATGTCCGCCAGATACGCGCTCTGTGCGCTGCGGATGTCAGAAACCTTTGCCTTCTGCGCTTCATATTCGGCGAGAATACCGGTGCGAAGATCGATCGCGGCCTGTTTTGCCACTTCAAGGGCATCCAGCTTCGAGATGATCTCTGCCGTATCCTCGATCGGACCAAGCTCGGTATCTTCCCAAGCGACTGCCGGATGTTCGTCCAGTGCCTTGCGCTCAGCGACTTCGGTCTCTCGCAGGGAGGTGATGGACGCCTGATACTGATCAGATTTTGCGCGCGCATCAATGATCTTTTCCTCAAGGACGCGGATGCCTTCGTCGATCACGGCAAGCTGTGCATCAAGGTTCTGTTCGATCTTGTGCAAATGATCCGAGCCAGCAAGCGACTGACCGCAGGTAGCGCAGTCCGAACCGTGCGCAGCTTCGCGCTCCAGCATCTTGGCTTCGCGCAGAGACGTTTCACGATCCTTTTCCCGACCAAGCCGGTCCACCGTATATTCGGCATCACGCAGAGCAGCCTCAAGCTGCCGAATGGAACTCTGGCAGTCTTCGACTGCGCGCGCCTTCTCCCGCCGGGAGACCTCGTTTGCATTTTCGGCCGCACGACGAGATGCATCGCGTGCATTTTGAGCATCGCGGACAGCCTGATCGCGCATCGCCTCGATTTCGCGGGTCAGCTTCCCGATCGACCCATCAGGGTCATCCTGCTGCGAAAGGGTCAGTAGAGTGGATACTTCGCCCTCCAGCGTCTTGGCTTCTCGTTCGTTGAGAGCCAGTTCGCGCTCAGCAGTTTCCTTGGCCGAACGGGCAGCCGTGAGGGACGCATCATAGGCATCGATCTGATCGAAAATGCGCAGTTCGCCGTCGAAATCGATGTTCAGGCTTTCGATCGCATCGAGTTCGGTTGCAACGCGAACAACCCGACTGTTCAGGTCGGAATCCCACTCGGCCTTTTTTTGTGCTGCCTGATCGATGGCGACGTTGATGCGGCGGTTGGCCTCCACAATAGCCTCGATTTTGGTTTCTTCGCTCTCGACCCGGCGCTTAGTCTCGCTGATGAGCTTTGAGAGGACTTTCGCGCGATCGCCCAGCGTGGTTGCGCCGAGGAGCTTCTCCATAATCTCGCGCTGCTTGGCCGCGCTTTCCTTGATGAAGGGCACGGTGTTGGTGTTGAGCGCGAGGATATGGCAGAACATCGTGTGGTCAAAACCGAGCAGATTGTTGATCACGGATTGCGTGTCGACATTCTCGCCCATTGCACCGTTTCGTTCGGCATCCGCCTCGTCATATTCGACGCCATCCTGAAACAGTTTCAGGACATTGGGCTTACGCCCGCGCATGACCCGGACCAGCTTACCATCACGGCGGAACTGGGTTGCGACCAGCATTTTCTTGCCATTGATGTTGTTGATCAAGTTGTCCTGTTTGATCCGGTCCAGAGCCTGACCAAACAGGACATAACTCAGTGCCTGAATGATCGTGGTCTTGCCTGTGCCGTTGCGGGTTTCGCCGCCATTGGCGTCAGTGCTGAAACCCAGCACCAGCGTGAGCAGGTCCTCATTGAAGGGGATATACTGCTCCACTGCACCTGTGCTGAGAAAATTGGTTAGCCAGAGGCCATCAAATTCAAGATTCACATTCTCTCTCAAATAGTTCGCGGTGATAGTTTGTAAGGTTTACCCGCGCCTGAAGAGCATTGCGGGTCTCCCTGTTATCCTTGGTCTGCTCAATATAATCGAGCAGTCGCTGCTGCATCTTCAGGTTGTATTTGTAGGCATTTATCGGTTTGCGCCGGATCGCCAGTTCAACATCTGGAATGATCTGGATGATTTCCCGAGAGGGAAGATCGATAGTCGGTGGCGGCGCGGCGGGAATCTTCGAATTCATCAGCAGCCTGTGCTGATGATGCTGGTAGATCAGCATATCTTCGATAGCCTTGCGACGATCCCGATCGGGCTCTTCGTAGAACCAGATGAAGGCGATTTCTTCCGCGCTCAATTTCTGGTTCGAGATGAGGTCCGATCGGCCGCTCGTGACATGTCGCTGCGTGCGCGCCCTCAGACCATCATCACTCCGACCGACATAAAGTGTCGACTGGAACCAATCGGCCAAACCGTAAACGCCCGGAACCTTTGGGATCAACTTGAACTGCTGCTCGCGATACCCCTGTATTTCTTTGTGATCCATCAGATAAATCTACGTTCGTCTATAGCATCAAGTCACTATTTTCCTTGCCTCGACGCAATATCTTCGTAGATTTGCTTGAGCATCTTGTTGTCGATTCCGTTGGAATCGAACTGGTCAAGACCTTCATACACGATCTGATCGACGGTCTGGAACTTTACATCCTGCGCCATATCGCGCGTTACTTCGGGCTTTGTGTTGGGCTGGATCAGTTCAAGCTTGCGGAGTTGGTGGTTACGCGCAAATTCGTCACGCAGGTTCATTGTCTCCTCGTAGGTGATGCCGGTATCCATGGTTGCTCGAACCGTCATCTTGGGACGCAGCAGTTCTCCCGGCTTCGTCATAAGATCGCTCAGCAACATCGTGCGGAACAGCGGCTGATCCGGCCATGCCTCGAACATCGGGTCCTTACCCCATTCGAGCATCATCATGCCGCGATCGGCATCCCAGTCATCCGCGAAATTGAACGGCATGATATTGCCAATGTAGACGACATTGCCCTTGGCCTGACGAAAATGATAGTGCCCCGTGAAGCAGAACTCGTTGCCGACAAAATCATCGATTTCGGGTCGACCTTCATGGTCGGGGACCGGAACCTTTTCATTCATCAAAAATCCACCGTTACACTCTAAATGCCCGAAGATGTAACGGGAGTTCAGACTACGCAGCATCTTACGTTCATCTCCAACCAGCCACGGCAGGAAGGTCACGCCATCTTTGCCTTCGCCATAGGTTACGGGCTGATTGATCCAGCGGAAGTTGTCGAGGTTCTTTGCGAACACCGTCGAAGCGACATCGCGGCGATCGCGATACATGAGGTCGTGGTTGCCGGTGATAAAATGCACTTCATCGAACGCATCGTTCAGCATTTCCATCGCCTTGAGAGACATATGGATGGTACCCAGCGTGACAGAATGTCGGCTATCGTGCCAGTCACCAAGGACGGCAATCTTCTTCGCACCCCATGTGCGGGCACGTTCGATCGCCCATATGAGGAAATCAAGGTTGTCCTGATTGGCAACCAAACTGCCAGACGATCGCCCAAAATGGAGATCGGTAATTGCTACAATTTTGTCGAACACCAATAGTCTTCTGAAATGCCGTTATCAAATGGTGCGGTCGTTCACCTGCTGATGGCATAGAAAAGCCTATACTGCGCAGTCACTATTATTCAGCAAAAAGACCCCGCCTCTTTCGAGACGGGGTCCAGATCACATCGAAGCTCTATCCCGATTAGGAGATAACGATATCGAAGTCGTCGGTGACGGTGGCCTTGCCATCCGACGCCGTGACGCGAACCGAAACCGTGCCAGCCGCACCAGCACCAGCAGCCTTCGCGAACGTGCGCGTTGCCGGGGTGAAGGTGAGGTAGGCCGGGAGAGCCCCACCGGCTGCCAGAGCAGCGGTGTAAGTGAGGGTGTCGCCATTGCCATCGGCAAAGGTGTTTGCGGGGAACGCATAGGAGAACGCAGCCGCAACGGTGGCGGTCTGGTTCGGGATCGCATTCGCGACAGTCGGAGCGGCGTTGGCGTAGGTCGCCATGGTGCCCTGACCGGCAGCGGCACCGGCGATGCCGAGCTTGAAGGTCAGAACGCTGTTCTGGACAGTCACAACCTTGGTGCTCAGAATCTTCTTCGCATTCTCGGTGCTGCCACCGAACTTTGCGATTTCGACCGTGCACAGTTCCGCGCGCTTTGCCGCGTCATCGCCGGTACCGGCGGTGAGAGCAGTCAATTCCGACGTGGTCTGAGCGAGCCGTGCGAACTTGGTCACAGTGCCGTTCGTGACCTTGTACTTTGTCGTGCCCACTTGCTTGACGATCCAACCCGTGACGACGGCCGAACCGCTATAGAACTTTACCGCAATCTTGCCCGCAGCCGAGCCAAAATTACGCGGATGAATAGGATGCATTATTAATCTCCGAAGAAAATCGATGTAACCCTATTTAGCGCTTCTGGCTCATGAGCGGCTCTTCTAGGGTCGTTAGACCAATTCCACAGCCATATTCCCGCTTGAATGCATCAGGCGACATGTTCGCTCGGCTTTCGTCAACTCCACCTGTATGGTGTGGATTTTCATCGGCAAGGATGTTTGACCATGGAACGGTTATGCGAGCGGCCTGCATCGGAGATTGCCACAGTTTGCCAAGCAGCGATTTGGGGTCTGATGGATTGTTGCCCGTGATGATCAACTTGCTGCGACAGGCGGCCATTAATGGCATGGCGCAACTGAGGAAATCATTCACTTTACTGTATGGCATGAAATCGCCATGCTCGACGACCAGCATCGTCAACGAATGCCCTTTCAGTCCAATGGCATCCATGTTCCGACAATAAAGTGCGGAGGCATACGATGTTGAGTAGCCTACCTCGATGATATTTTGAGCGTTATTTTTGACCTGCGGGCTTTGGGGCGGTAGCCCCCTAATAATTTGCGCTGAGCGGGCCGCAGTTTCGCGTGAGTGCGCCTGCTTGTGCGACATCAGCATCGAACGGGAATTGGGCTTGATCAACTCGTAGGCTAGCGTGCGGCTGATCAAATCAGTGACGCCCATTCGGCGCGATCCTGCGATCAGCACGACGTCAAAAGCGTCTATCATCTCAGCGGCATGTCGCTGCCACATATAGGGCTTAAATGTTGAAGTGACCCCATGCTGGTCAGTAATTTTGGTCTGCTTCATGAAACTGAGAAGATCGTGGGGCGGAAGCCAGACAACCGGCTCGCTGTCAGTGGATGGCTTTTCTGCGCTCATCCAATCGCCGATCTGCCTAGCGGCCCTGACCAGCACATTCATGTCATTCGAACCAGTCAGCGACTTTGCAAACTGGAGCAGTTCTTCAACTCTCTTATGTTCCATATTACTCCCAAGACAATTTCTGCTAAGGCGGGAGGAGACGATTTCCGCTCGACCCATGGGAGTAATTAGCCACCGGCTCTTCACCAGTTTGAGAAACAGAAATGGGGGCCGAAGCCCCCACCCCTTATTCAGCAGGTTCTGCCTGCTCTTTGGCCGGAAACAGGTCCAGCGCAGCCAGCAGAACCGCCCTGCCCTGATCCATGACCAGCGGCTCCATTTCATTAAATGAGAGCGACTGATCGACTTCGAGCACGAAGCTGAGGCTGCTCATCACCGACGGTGCCTCGCCCATTTTGCTCGTAATGGGGACGATCACGCGAACCCCCTTATTGCCAGCCAGCGGCTGGAAATTCATCTGACCCAGATTCAAATTCACTTTATTGCTCCTTACTGGATTTCCGTACCGTCTTCTTTGAGGCTGTAGGCCGGGCTCACCATTTTGAGGAACGGCCGCAGGTTGCGCTTGCCATCGGGCGTCACGCGCTTCGACTGGTCGCCCACAGCGGTCACCACCACGCCCTCACGGATATGATCGCCGCTGATCGTGGTCTTGCCATCACGCACAGCGATCAGCGCCTCCTCATTCCACGGACCGTGGTAGAGAACCGGCAGTCGCTCGATACCCAGTTCGCCGAAGATCGCAATCTTCTCTTCCCGGTTGAGGAACTTGCCATCGATCGCAATGTCGAACGCGCGGAACGTGGGCTTCTTCAGGCCATAGGCCAACCGCTGGACGCCCTGACCGAAGATTTCGCCGAACAGGTCGATCGACGCATCTTCCCGCAGACCCAGCATCCGGACACGATCAATGAGATCGAACTCCTTCGCCGTCTTGACGTAGATGTTGCCCTCGTTCTTCTCGTTGTTCTTGAAGACGAGACCCTTGGCTCCAAGTCCCTTGGATGCGATCGCCACATCACCATCACCGAACAGTTCGTCATAGTGGACACCCGGTCGGTATGCGACGCGGAAGTTGGTCCCGTGGGCCTTCTCCACAGCTTCCACAACATCATTGTCGAGGAAGCCGGGAAAGTTTTGCCAGTTCTCGATATCATAGTCGAACGCGAACTCGACAGCAGACAGGACTTCGCCGCCCATACCGACCGGGATCGGCGGTTCATACTTGGTAATACCGAAGAACTCAGCGACATCGTCACCGACTACCACTGCCTTCTCATGCTCAGTGCCGTTGCGATAGGCCCAGAGGAACGTGTTATCGACGTCGCTGAGGTCAGTGGTCAGGCAATCGGCTTCCAGCTTCCATACGAGACCCTGACTGAAAACGCCACGCAGCTTCATGGGGCGCACGCGATCGCCAGCCTTGCCGCCCAGAAGGCCCTTGTCCTTCTCGTCATTCCAGTAGCCGCGCTCCTTCAGCACGTCTGCGGGGATAACGGCATTCTCAGGCACGTAGATGATCGTCTCGCCCTTGCGAAAACGGTGCGACCCATCTTCGAGCTTGTTCGTGATGGCATCGAAGCCCAGAATTTTGCAGATCGACAGTCGGTCTGCATCCGGGTGATCGATCACATCATCAATCACCCGGACCAATACTTCAAAAGTGCTCAAGTAAAATATCCTTCTTCAAGTCGAAGAAGGCTAGAAAACTCTACACTACAAAGTCGATATTATTTGGGCTCTTCGCGTTCTGCCTTAATTGCGGCTTCCATCGCAGCCTTTTCAACTTTGGTCTTTCGACCTCGCTTGGCTGCGATAGGCTTTTGAGCCTGTTGGAATTCGGGGCGCATGGAAAGTTCGTGTTCAATCTGACGGGTCATGGACGGTTTGGCACCGGCCATCATCAGCAACTCATCACGGATTTCCTGATTGCGCTTTTCGTTATTCAACACCCGAACGAAGCAGTGATGCACCGATTTGGTGAAGAAACCAAAGGGGTTGTCCGACTTGGCTTCGTCGAAGCGCAGCGCGATCTTTACCAGATGCTCCAGCGCATTGCCCTGCATTTCGTCATTGTAGGTATAATTTCGGAAGCTACCCGATCGGGCATAATTGCGGATCAGGCGCATGATCATTTCGCCAAGCTTATTCGAAACGCGGCCATGATCGGTGCAGAACTCGCCGTTTTCAAAGCCATCCTTCCAATGCGACCGAAGCACCTCCTTGGGACCTTCTTCGGTAATGATGAAGTGCTTGAATGGCGGGAAGTTCGTTTGGGCATGATCAGGGTTGGCCGCCCGGCTACGCTTCTTGCGCTCAGGGTCCAGCGGCACATGGTCATGGGTCATGACCCGGAAAATCAGACTATCAGGAGTAAGACGCGTGCATTCGTCCTTCTTACCGATCCGGGTTTTCTTTTCGGCGATGATCTCGGCGATCAACTCTGGCGTGATCTGATCGATGTCGTCGACGATGGCGTCATACGCTCCATATGCCTTCTTATCCAGCGAATAGCAGTATGTCAGTTTGCACCGGTGAATTTCTGTCAGTAATTCTTTCTTTGTGAGATAAGCCATCCGTAACCAAAACTATAAATTATACTTCAACATACCAAATCATTCACTTTGATTGCAAAATAAAACTGCGCACTTAATCGACAAATAAATAGATGTGCAGTTTCGATATTGGTGAAGTATGGCAAGTAGCAAGGACATGATGGCGCAGCTTAATGCGGATGTAGCGCGGGCTGCTGCGCCTATGCAGGCGACCGTCGATCGAGAAAAGAAGCGTAACGCCGCCATGGTGGCGGCGGCACAGGAGGCGAATAAAACGCCGGTAGATGATCCGGCTTATGGCAAGGCGCTGTCTACGACCAGTCAGGAATATGCTGAAAGCGAAGCGCGCCGACAGGCTCGTATCAGTGCAGCAGTCGCCAAAGTTGAGGCGATGCCCGATTCCGCATTTAGCGATGGGTCGTCCGTGCAGCCTACCGTTTCATCTACTTCATCAACCGGAATGGTATCAGGGAGCGCAAGCGGTGCACCGGCTACGGTTGTCGACCCAAACACGATAGTCGTGACTGCTGAACAGAAAGTAGACGATCGCATCCGCCTGTCTGCAATCACGGCCAGCGCGGCATCGCAGGTCTATGGTCCGAACGATCCGGCGAACAACATCCTTGCACCACTTTATGCCACGGGTGGGCTGCTGTTCCCCTATACGCCAACCATCACTGTGTCGCAGGCGGTGAACTGGGACCCGATCGCATTGGTCCACACCAACTATGACATCAATGCCTACAACCGGACGCCGTCGGTCAGCATCAGCGTGTCGGGTGAATTTACCGCTCAAAATCAGCAGCAGGGCGAATATTGCGCAGCCGCAATCCATTTTCTGCGCACGGTGTCGAAGAGCTATTTCGGCGAGAAAGACAGCAAGTCCAACAAAGCGGGCCTGCCGCCTCCGGTGCTGCGCTTCCGTGGATATGGCGATGCCATGTTCAAGGACATCCGCTGCGTCGTCAAATCGCATAGCTATACCTTCGACCCCAACGTCGACCACATCCGCTTCACGCTTCAGACCGGCCAAACGGTGAAAATCCCCAGCCTGTTCACGATCAGCGTCGAGCTTGGCGTGCAGCAGACGCCACAAGCGCAGCGCGAAGACTTCAGTCTGGATGAATTCCGGACCGGGGAGTTGCTGCGAAATTCTTCAGGATGGTTCTAATGAGCAAGATTACCTACCCCGCATCGTCGGCTTATGCCGCCACGCCCCAGACAAGCTGGCATATCGGTCGATATGTCCATCGCGGTATTCCACCCCATGAAGACGATACCCCCTACGTGATTGAGCCAAAATATGCTCTGCGCCCCGATCTGCTCGCCTATGATCTTTACGGCCGCGAGAGCCTCGCGTGGATATTTGTCAGCCGGAACATCGGCGTGATGCGCGACATGATCTGGGACTTCACGGTCGGGACAGAAATCATGGTCCCAAGCGCTGCTCATCTCAAGGAGACGCTTGGTCTATGAACCCGCCCAAGACCCCTCCAAAGTCTGCCGCGCCAAGCAAAGCCGACAGCGCCAAGTTTGCTGACGAGTATGCGGCCTATGCCGGTTACATGTCGACGAACAACAGCACAGTCCGCGTGCCGTCGGCTACCGAGAAATATGTCGGTGTCGCAACCGGAACATTGCCTGTGGGCAGCCCGGTGTCGAAGGATAGCGTTTACGCTTGGAACGGCGCGCTGGGGGCGAATGCAGCAGGGGTTCTGAAGGGCAAGGGCGCAGCGGCGAGCAAGGCAGCCGTTCCCGCAGCACCAAAGGCAACCGATAAGCCCGCAGCCGACACTAGCGTGGAAAATGTCTCCGCCCAGACGATCAACCCGGAGCAGATCGAAAAGACGCTCGCGGCTCTTCGCCGTGGGGATTATTACGACCCCAACCCCCTCAACGCGTTTGAAAATACGAACTACAATTTCCGACTGTTCATGACGCCGGATGTCGATGCCATTCACGAGGCCGGGGGCACGGTTCCCGGAACGGTGTCGGAATATCTGAAACTGCTCAACCAGTATAATCAGGTCACGATCGCGGAAACCGGCGTCACTGGCTACAACATCCAGAGCGTCAATATGGAGTCGTTGGTTGGCCCCAACCACCGGTCGGAAACGACCAACATGACCACGATGACCATGACGATCATCGAGGCTGGCGGCGTGTCATTTCTTGACTCTCTCAAGAACGCAGCCTTGCAGAACCGCGTGCGCAATTACCAGAAATGCTGGTATTTTCTCGAACTGACATTCAAGGGCTACAAGCCCGATGGTTCGATCGTAACCAACCTCTTGGCAGACGAGGGGTTCGATAATGATGGGCGTTGGGTCTGGCAGGTTCAGATCACCGACATCGAGACCAATCTCACGGCGGCAGGCGGAGAATATAAGCTCACCCTCATTCCATATTTCGAAAGCGCCCTTGAGGATCATTTGCGCAGCGTCCCTGAAATGGTCGTCGCCGAAGGCAATACGATCAGGGAAATATGCGACGATTTCACGCAGCAACTCAACGCCACATGGCAGCGCCGGACCGTTCTGTCAGACGGCTTGACCTATGCCATCAAATTTCACGGTGCGTTCGGTGAAACCGCATACACCACCGAGAAAATCGAGGGCCTCAAGCTCACTCCCGACGATCCCAAGCTCAATCCGCAGCATGGCAAATCGATGATCGACACACCGGGCGATAAAGTGGAGCGCAACCCGGTCAACGGGAAACCTCGGGCCTATATCCCTCAGGGGACAACGATCTCGCAGTTCGTGCAACTCATCATGTCGAACTGCGAAGAGGCCCAGCGCATTGCGTTCGACAATGACGACACCAAAGGCGGTACACCAGATGCCGACGACACCAAGGTCAACGGCAAGGGTTTCCGCGAAAGCGTCATATTCCGTATTGAGCCGGAGGTCCGCGTCACTGGCTATGACCCTCTGTTCAATACCTACAACAAGAAGATCACCTATCATGTCTATGGATATGTGACCCAGCGCCCTGTTCTGTCGCAGACGCAGATCATGCAGGCGCAGAATGACAGCGTTCAGAAAGCCATGGTCGAAGCATTCGTGCGACGTGGGCTGATGCGGCGCGCTTATCATTATCTGTTCACCGGCAAGAATACGGAAATTCTGGACCTCAACCTGAGCTATAACCTTCTCTGGAGCGCACAGCTTCCCCGTATTGTGCGCGACGAAACCGCTCGAAAGCATCTCCATTATAAGAAGGCTCTGTCGAAGGAGACCATGGCGCTTCTGGCTGGCGATATCGTGACCGCCTATGGAGCAGCAATCAGTGAACGCGCGACAGCACTAGCTGAACAGAAGCAAATTGCCGACGACCCTAATGCATCGGAAGAGGATAAAAACACGATTGCGACGAGAACGGCCGAGGCTGACGCAAACGTCGCGCTCCTGAGCAATCGTATCGCGACCATTCGAGCCGAGCTTAACGCAAAACTGCCGAAATTTGATGCAGCGGTCCTGCGCAAGGGTCAGGACGTCATTGCAGAATCGCTGTCGCCTGATGACCTGCCGGAAATCAATGACCTATCGCTGTCTCTGGTTCACGCAACCAATGAAGTGAAGAACGCACTGAGCAACGGCATGAGCGGGCAGTATCATGGCGGCAAATCACTGTATGGGGCGATCCTCAACCAGCTTCATGGGGACATGACCTCTCAGTTCCTCAACATCACGATGAAGGTTCGTGGCGACCCATATTGGATTGGCCCGGCCAACCTCGAACAGGTGGTCAACCTTTCTTCCGCCAGCCGTAAGGACAAGAAAACCTACACGGCCGATTATACGCTGGGCGACAACGTCTTCCTGCTGAATTTCGCCTACCCCACTGGGATCGACGCCAATGGCAATCCGATCATTCGCCAGAATGAGTCAGTAACGGCGATCTACGCCGTCACGAAGGTCAATCACGAATTCAGCGGTGGGCAATTTTCTCAAACTCTCGATGCATACCGCCTTCCGCTCATAAATGTCTTTAAGGCCAGCGTGGTTGCAAGGAACTCTTCGACAGACAATGAGTAGGTTTGATCTCAGTAAAACAGCAAGCGATTTCAAGAGCGGTGGTGGCGATAATACGAACTCCGTTGGCGGAATATTCGTGGGCATCGTCAAAGAAGTTTCGGACAACAATCAGCGCATGGGCCGCCTTCGGGTGTGGATTCCCGAACTGGGTCCTATGGGCGGTATCGACACCGGCGCTGAAAATGATCAGCGTTTCTGGTATACCATGTCCTATGCCAGCCCGTTTGCAGGCGCGACCCCTGTCGAAGATAATAAGGAAGGCTCCGACTGGACGGCCACGCAGACATCCTATGGGATGTGGATGGTGCCGCCCCATGTAGGCAATGAAGTCCTGTGCTGCTTTGCCAACGGTGATACCTCGCGCGGCTTCTGGTTTGCCTGCCTGTTTCAGCAGCACATGAACCACATGGTTCCGGCGATCGGTGCGGAGCCGGGCGGGTCGGCTCCAGTGGCCGAATATAACAAGCTGATCGAGCAGACCGACTATGCCAATCCTTCACGCCCGATTTTCTCCCCACTCAATGATGGCCTGACGACACAGGGGTTGATCTCGGATACGCGGCGCGGCCTCGCCACAACATCAGCGCGCCGTGAGTCCCCGTCTCATGTGTTCGGTTTCTCCACGCCTCGTGGAAACACCATTCATATCGATGATGGCGAGGGCGATGACAGTGTCGCGGGCGAGCGGGACAACGAGTTCATTCGTTTTCGCACGCGCAGCGGTGTCGGCATCACGATCCACGAGACCGACGGTTTCATCTACATGGTCTCGCGGAACGGCAAGTCCTACATTGAAATCAGCGACAATGGTGTAAACCTCTATTCGGAAGCCTCCGTCGATCTGCGCTCTACCAGCGGCTACAACATCCATTCCGACGGTGACATCAACATCGATGCGGGCGGCAATCTCAACATCATGGCGACCGGTCGGATTGCCATGGGGTCGCCGGGCGATGTGCATATTTCGGCGGGCGGCGACCTGATTACTGGCGCGAACGGCAATGCCAGTATGCGCGCCGGGGGCGAACTCCTGCTCTCGTCTGGTGGCGTGATGGGCCTTAGCGCAGGCGGCAACAGCATCCGTCAGGGCGCGATGATTCAGGACGGCGTCGATGCGCCTATCGCGCCCACCCCATTGGCCCCGACGCGCGGTGATCTGCCTGACGGCCCCGGCGGGACTCTTACCGGTTCATCCAGCGTCGGCTCCATGCCCCATCATGAACCGCGTAGCGGCGGAATGGGTAATGGCGGCGGCGAGCCAATGGCTCCGGGCGACTTTCCCACCACCGCCGAGAAAAAGCGTCTGTGGAACGTCATGTATGCCGAAATGCGCCGTCTTGGCTGGAGCGACACCGGTGCGAAGGTGATGATTGCACAGATCGGCCGCGAGAACGACTACAACCGGAACCTGATATTCGGGTCGCACACCGATCCGGCAAACCGCGCCCGCAATTCCGGGATGATTTCGTGGCAGGGATCGCGAGGAACCAAGCTCAACCAGTTCCTATATAGTAAGGGCGCGATGGAATCATCTGGTGCGATGAAGCGCGACGACGCCAATATTCGAGCACAAATCCAGTTCATGGATCAGGAAATGCGCCAAAGCTACCGGGAGTCCTATGCGGCGGTCAGATCGAACAAGAGCTATCGAGAGATCGAATATACGACCAGCACGGGATATATTGCTTGGCGTAGAAACGACCCGTCCTACTCGCATCATCTGACCAAGCTCGATCGCTATTACACCACGATTGATGGCAGCATCAAGGCAAACGGATAGTTTTTAACGACAGACTTTATGACGCACTAAATAGGTGTCATGAAGAAATTCTTTAAATATGTTGGGTTCAGCACCGCATCAACCGAAGCTGCGCGCCGTCGCCAGTGGAAGCTTTATGATGCGGATTTGATCAAGCGTGACCTGCTCAATCACTTCAACACCCGTAAGGGCGATCGGATTGGTCGCGCCACATATGGCTGTGCGATCTGGGACTATCTCATGGAGCAGCGCACCCCTGAACTGATCGAACTGATCGGCGAAGCTGCGGATGAAGTGTTCAATGCGGATAGCCGGATCAGCCACACTGGCGCAGAGGTCTATCCGTGGGATCACGGCGTGATCATCTCGACCCAGATCACCAACCAGTCCACTGGTGAGACCTCCGAATTCAAAGCGCAATTTGATGCCCGTCAGGGCATGATTTCATAAGGATTATTTGAGCCAATGTCGCAGTCCCTTCGTCAGAGCGAACTTTTTGCCAGTCAGGAATGGGAGGTCCTCTATCAGGCCTTCACACAGGTCAATTTCAACGCCTCCGATCCGGCGTCGATTGCCAGCGCGATGCGCGATTATATCGTCGCAAACTACCCCGAGGACTTTAACGACTGGATCGAAAGTTCGGAGTTCGTAGCGTATATCGATCTCCTGTCCTATCTGGCAGGCACGCTTGCATTCAAGACCGATATCAACGCCCGTGAAAATTTCATGGAAGTCTCGGAGGCGAGAGAGTCGATCCTGCGATTGGCTCGGTTTCTTTCCTACAACCCGCGTCGTTGCCAATCCGCGCGCGGTCTGGTTAAGCTGACCGCCATCCAGACCGATGACGATGTCTATGACTCCAATGGCGTCAATCTGAGCGGCACCACCATTCAGTGGGACAATCCCGATGATGGTGACTGGTATGAGCGCTTCTGTGCGGTCTTGAACAGCGCGATGCCGCAGACTTCGCCATTCGGCGCGAGCCTCTACAGCGGAACCGTATCGGGCGTCTCGACGCAGCTTTATCGCATCAATGCGTCGATGGGCGAGAATAATCTCAGCTTCAGCAGCCGGATCGGCGGATCGGCCGCCAGCACGTCGTTTGAACTGTGCAACGGCAATTTCACCGATGGGGAATCCTTCTTCGAGCGCGCACCCAATCGAGAAAGCCCGATCCATTTCTTCTACCGCAACGACAGCGCGGGTAATGGGTCAAGCCGCACCGGCTTTTTCTTCATGTTCAAGCAGGGTCGAACTACCCAGAGCAATTTTGCCATCTCCACGCCGCAGGCCAATCGCCTGCTGGACATTGAAACCACGAACATCAATGACAGCGACGTCTGGGTCCAAACCGTGAATGATAGTGGTCAGGTGCTGGAGGATTGGGTCAAGGTCCCGGCGATTTTCTCGGAAAACATCACGTTCAATTCGCTTTCGCCGACTGAGCGAAATATCTTCAGTGTGGTCACCCGCGATAACGACCGCGTTTCCATCCGCTTTGCCGATGGTATCTTCGGAACCGCGCCCGTCGGCAACATCCGCGTCACGCATCGCGCCGCCAATGGCGAGCAATATCAAATTCGTCCCAGTGATATGAGCCGCGTGACCGTCACGCTGGCCTATTACAATCGCCGTGGTCTCAAGCGCAACCTGACACTCACTCTGTCACTTCAGGAACCGGTGTCGAACGCAGCGCGTGCAGAAACGGAAGCGCAGATCAAGCGCCGCGCCGCCAGCGTATTCGGCACGCAGAACCGCATGGTCACGGGCGAAGACTATAACGTCTACCCTCTCACCTCGAACCTGATCCGCAAGCTCAAGGCCGTGAGCCGTATCTATTCGGGCCACTCGCGTTTCATCGATCTGAACGATCCAACCGGGACCTATCAGCACACCAATGTATTCGCTGATGACGGGATCATCTATCAGGAGCCATTCAATCGCTACACTGAGGTTCCGCTTCAGTTCAATCGCACGCCGGAGGAAATGCTTCTGCTGCACATCCAGCCGCTCATCGAAAGCGATGAAGTGCGCGGATATGCAAATGACGTCCTGACCAATCGGGCCATAGCTGATGGTAACCCCGAGGTTCCGGTTGGTTGCACATGGCACAATGTGACGAGTGCGACGGCCAGCAGCACGGGATATTTCTCGATCGCCAATTCCTATTTCACCGTCGGTGCCACCTTGCTGTTTTCCTATATGGCCGAAGGCGTCACGGTTCAGGAATGGGCCACCATCGGTTCGATCACAAACACTGCAACAAGCGCTCCGGTCACCGGCCAGCGCTATGGATCGGTCAGCATCAATCAGGCGATCCCCGATGGCGCGACTATCGTGAAGATCGTTCCCGTCTACATGTCGGCTTTGGACAGCAGCGCGACCGAAGAAGCAAAAACACGTCTCGAAGAGCGTCTGTCGTTCAGTTTGTGGTTCAACCCCGAGACCGGCACTTGGCGGGTCAGGGATGCCGAAACCCTCGCAACCGACATGAATGCCATCAACTATCTGCCTGAAATAAAACTCGCAAGTGTGGAATATTCCGGTTCGGGATATTGGCGGATTTCTGCTCGCGGGCAGCGGCTCGTGTTCGAGAGCGAGCGCTCTGTCAAGTGGTTCCATCCCGGCAGCCGGGCGATCGACCCGGAGACCGGCGCTCGACAGAATGATCTCATCCGCATCATCCGCATCAACGGTCGCCTTGATGATAGCGCCCCTCTTGGTGTCGACTACGACCTCTATCTTCAGAAGCTCATCCAGTATGGCGATGGCTATGCCGAAGCGGCACGTATTCAGGCTGGGCTCGCGGATAGCGACGAGGATGGACAGGCTGATGTGCCTGATGCTTTCCTCAAGGTAATCTCCACCCTTCCCCGCCTCAACACGCTGTTCTGGCGCAGGGAGGCCAGTAGCGACAACCTGACAGGCTTCAGCCCCTATAATGGCGTGCGCGTCTATCAGCATGAAGCTGAACGCCTCGCGGATAACGGCGCAAAGTCGGCGGTCGATGGTGACATCATTGCCTATCAGATCGAGGCCTCTGATCCGGCCGAGGATCGCACGTTCTGGCTGTGGAATGGCTCAGACTGGCAGCGCGAAACGCAGCGCTTCAAAGCGGCGACCGGTCGTGGCTCGAACATGTGTCAGTTCTGGGTCAATGGAGCGAGCAAGGTCACGACGAGCGCCGACGAACGTCGCGCCGCCCGTCTGAATTTCCAGTGGAAGCATTATGCTCCCAGCGATCATCGCATTGACCCCAGCCCGACCAACGTCATGGATATGTTCGTCCTCACCGAGGAATATGACTATGCCATTCGTCAGTGGGTCGCCAATGGCGCGATCGCCGCCGATCTTCCCACGCCGCCTTCGGAACTCGATTTGCGCCTGACCTTCGTCGAATATGACAAGTCGAAAATGCAGAGCGACACGATGGTCTGGCGGCCGGTGCGTTATAAGCTGCTGTTTGGTCCCGGCGCTGATGCCACACTGCGCGCGCAGTTCAAACTGGTTCGCCTACCCAACTCCACGCTCAGTGATGGAGAAATCAAGAGCCGGGTGGTGCAGGCAATCAACGACTATTTTGCTCTGGACGCATGGGATTTCGGTTCACGTTTCTATTATTCGGAACTCAATGCACTGATCCATAATCGTCTGGTGGGTTCGATCGCGTCATGTGAAATCGTCCCGATGTTCGAAGATGCCAGTTTTGGTAATCTGCATGAAATTCAGTGCCGTTCCGACGAATTGTTCATCTCAACGGCGCAGGTTGCCGACATTCAGATCATCGGTGCGAACACGCCTTCCAATCTGAGGATGAGATAACGAGAAAATTGCTTATCATAAAGGGAGACCTTTAAGCGAAACCTAAATAGCAGATACACTGATTATCGGGTTTCAATGAGCAAGCGTCGTAACATCTCCCTCCTCAACTCTGTCTATCGGACGGAAGCACTTGATCGGTTTTTCAACGTAACGGTCGATCAAGTCTTCCAGCCGGGCAAGGCTGACGCAATTAGCGGTTTTATCGGGCGCAAGCCGTCCTATTTCGACGCCAGCAAAGACTTCTACAAGACCGAACCCACCACCGCGCGCGCGAACCGCCAGTTGGAAGCCGCCATGGTCAGCACCGATGCTGATGGAGCACCTGAGCGCGTTCTGTTCTTCGAGGATTTTGTCAATCAGATGCGCGCTGCCGGTGCGCCGGTTGGCCAGATCGACAAGATGATTGCATCGGGAACCTACGGATGGGCACCCCCGATCGATCTCGATAAATTGCTCAACTTCCAATATTATTACTGGGTCGATGATGCACATGATGCCATGCGTGCCGCATCCCCTGTCGTAACCCACAAGGGTAATGGCTCCAACATGGTCTTCACCATGCCTGCCGCCGTTCCAGCTTATGCCGGGCAACCCGACTTGGTTGCCGTCTGGATCAACAACATCCGGACCAATGCATTCACCGTCGTTGGGTCGCAGGTCGTCATGAACACGCCCCCGGCCAACAACGCGTCGGTTCGCATCATGCGCTACGCCGATCTCGTGAATACTCTCAGTGGTATGACCCATGCCCCATTGCCCAATGATACGTCAGTCATGCTCACAAGCGGTATGCGCCTGAATATCGTTGATGCTGTGCGCGACAGTTCCACCATTTTCTTTGCGGAAGGTATTGGCCAGAGCATCGAACTGGTCGAAGATATCGAGGACTATGCGGGCGATCGCCCCTATGTCGTGATCGATCGCCGTTCGCGTGATCGCAACATCTGGTCGCGGCGCAATCGCTGGATTCATCGCAGCGCTATCGCGGCCAACAGCGCGATCCAGCCGGAATTTCAGGCAACCAGACCGATCATCGAGTTCTGCAACAACATTCTTCTGCACAATTACGGCACCTATCGCGTCGCTGACATCGACTGCGTGATGAGCGCAGAGGCAACCCGTGCAGCGACCGAGGACCTCCCGGCATCGAAGATCACGGTTGCCGATATCAACGGCCTCCCGATCGGCAGCGTTTCGGTCGACGATGGCCACACGCTGGTGCCGGGTGATCGCCTGCTCGCACGCCAGATGGTGAATGACTGGACGCCCAAGACCCATTACGCCCAAAACAGCCTGATCATCTATGATGGACAGACATACCGGGCACGGGTCGATCACATCAGCGGATCGACATTCACGATTGCAAAGTGGAAGAACGATCCGGTTTCGTTCGTAAACAATCAGGTCTACACGATCGAAGAAGTGGTCGATGGCAACGTTGCAGTCTACGGCCTCCTGCTTGAATCTGGTGTGGCCAGTGGTGCAGTCGTTCGCTCGCGCGTCACTGACAGCGAATATTGGTATGATGGTGAAATCTGGCGTGTTGCTCAGGCCTACTCGTCAGCGCCGCTGTTCGCGGTTTTCGACGGCGATGGTGTCAGCTTCGATGACACGTCCAAATACCCCGGCTCAGATTTTTCCGGCAGCCGCATCTTCGGCTATGCGGTCGGCACTGGTAGCGAGGACACCTATATTGGTCAGCCACTCAAGCACAACGAATATGGGCAGATCATTTTCGAAAATGACTTCCAGACGCGCGTCTACAGTGATCATGCAGGGACGATCGATGATGCCCGTTTCTATGCGATCGTTGGTGCGGATGGAACCAACCAGTTGGAAAACGCGTGGCATTTCAACAATGCGGGCATTGGTCAGATCGTCGAGGATGGCGTTCCCGTTCCCTTCAACCTTCAGGCCAATCCCGACAATGAAGAACCCGCCTTCATTTCCCGGAACCAGTGGTTCAATCACTTCATGTCGATCCTGTCCGGGCAGGATGATTTCGATGGTGCAGCCTACGCCATAAACAACTGGCGCGACACTGCGCGTGATCTGGGGATTGGGTCAAATATCGTCCAGCACGAAGCAAGCCTTCTGCGCCCGATGCTGCTCGCCAGTGATCCCAATTTCTCGCTGCTGACCGCGATCCGTTATGTCGAGCGCGAATACACGTCGTTCAAGCGGAAATATCTCCAACGCTTCACCGACCTGTTTGCAAGCGGCAGCATCAATGCCCATTCCGATGCCACCCTGTGGCCTCAGATGGTGCTGGCCAGCCTCTCGGCGACGAAAACGAGCGAATTCGCCTTTGCCCAGTCATCGCTGGCTGGAGGCCAGTATTTCATCCCTGCGACGCCTGCTGCCATGGGTATTTTCGCGGCAACCAAGCCCGAAATGTTCATCGATGACAGCATCGGTGATGGGAGTTTCATTCGCGGCCACGACGGTAGCATCACACCCGCCTTCGGCGACACGCGCGACGCTATGCTGCTCAGCCTTGAGAACATGATCTATGAAAGCCTGCCAGCCGGTTTCAAGGGTGATGCGGTCCCGGCGTTTTCGCTCGATGCGATCGTCGATGGCTTTTTCGCCACCGATGATGGCTTCAGTGCTGATGATCTTGGTGCAATCATGGGGCCGCTGTTCGAGCGCTGGTGCCAGACAGGCTCGCGCGACTATCGCGCCAACCCCCTCTATTCCACGAGCGACCCATTCACTTGGAACTACAGCAGCATCGAAGACGGCAATGGTCGGCCGTTTGCGGGTAACTGGCGCGGCATCTATCGCCATGTTCTTGGCACCGATCGCCCTCATGTTGCTCCTTGGGAAATGCTGGGCTTTGCGTCACAGCCTTCGTGGTGGGTTTCGCACTATGGCCCGGCACCCTACACGTCCGGTAACCTCCAGATGTGGGAAGACATTGAAGCCGGACGCATCGCCGCCGGGGCGCGCGCAGGTATCTCTTCGCGGCATGCCCGGCCGGGTCTGCTCCTCCGAAAGGACAGCACCGGCAAAGTCACGACCACTGGCTTCCTGCCCGTGGACGATACTGGCGACCTGCTCGATCCGATTGCTGCCAAAATTGTCCCCACTCGGCCCGGTTTCCGTGATGCATCAGCCGAGTGGAAATTTGGCGATTTCAGTCCCGTCGAGCGCGAATGGACCAATAGCTCCGCCTATGGGTTTGCAGCCGCGATGGCGTGCTATCTGCTCAAGCCTGCCCTGTTTACCGAACGTTGCTGGGATACGCAGAACACAAAGATCGGTCCGAATGGCCAGAGCCTTCTGATTGCGACCGGACGTCGCCCCCGCATTGGTGAAACTGTTGTGCATGGTGAGCGCATCAATGGGGTGCTGATCGAGCGCTCCGGTTTGCAGCAGTGGATTTCCGATTACATGGTGTCGCGCGCGCAGAACCCATCCATCCTTGGTGATGCCCTGCGCCGCACGGGCGTTCGCCTTGCGCATAAAGTCGCCGGTTTCACGACCAGCGAAAACATGCGGGTCTCCTCCGAAAATGGCGGATTGATCCCTCAGGAAGACATTCGGATCGTGCTTCACCAGTCGCCTTCCGTGCGGGAGGATTTCTACAGCGGCGTCCTCATTGAATGGACTGGTAATGGCTATCGTGTCATCGGTTATGATCCGACCAACCCGTCGTTCACCATCAAGGCCATTGAGGAGTTTGGTCCAAAGATCAAGCTCAACCGTGCGGCTGATGAGCGTCCTCTCAATCCGTGGCGCGCCAACACCTATTACGCAAATGGCGTGACCATTTTCTATGGTGATGCGGCATATGTCTGCACCAAGGGTCACACCAGTGCGGCAGAATTCGAGGCTGGTTATTGGGCCATCAACACGCTTGTTCGCCCATCCGACCTTACCGGCCTGTTCCGCTACTCGCGCTATGCCGACCATGAGGAGATCATCCCGTATGGCACGGTGCTGGACACCCAGCAGGACGTCATCAATTTCCTCATGGGTCATGGCGCTTATCAGGAAAGCCGTGGTTGGAAGTTCAGCGCGGTCGATCCTGAAACCCTGCTGCCGATCGACTGGAGCACCGCAGTCGATACCTTCGTGCAATGGGCACAGATCGCATGGGAACCGGGTAATTTCCTGACCATGTCACCGGCCGCGAACAAGGTTTCGTATGAGACTGAGTTCGGCATGATCTTGAACGTAGAGCAGGAGGTCAACGGCTCCTACGGCATTATCAACCGAACCGGTTTCCCGATCCCGCGCAAGGAAAGCGTTGTCGACCGCAAGGATGGTCTGATCGAAATCACTGCCGAGGATCATGATATCTATGGCGCGCGCGTGTGCGTCGCCGAAGTCGAGCATGCGCTCATTTTCTCGAACAAGACCATCTTCGACAACATCATCTACGAGCCGCTTTACAACCTGCGTCAACCGCGTCTGAAGATCAGCGCGCAGCGTGCAGCATCGTGGGCCGGTCGGTTTGAAGCGCAGGGCTATATCATCATCAACGGCGAAATCCGTCCATCGTTTGACAAGGCGGCGGATGATATTCGCTACATGTTCGATATCGAGAACGCGTCGAACCCGGTTCTGCGTGATCATGCGCGCCATGTGATCGGCTATCAGTCGCGCGACTATCTGTCCGATCTTGGAATGTCGGAGACCCAGCAGTTCGAATTTTACCAAGGCATGATCCAGAACAAGGGCAGCGTCGGCGCTTTTGATAAGCTCCTGCGTTCCGATGTGATCGGCCGTAATCGCGATCTGCGCTTCCTTGAGGAATGGGCCATCCGCCTTGGTAATTACGGCGCTCGCGACGCGCGCGAACGTTGGGAGTTCACCCTCGATAAAAGCGAAATCCGGAACCAGCCGCAATATGTCGGCATCCGTCCTTCGGCCGCGAACAAGACGCGGCAGGACTGGGTCCAGTTTGCATCGGATGACGGCCGTTGGGTAGACTATCCGACGAGCAAAACACCCGACACGCTAGCATTTGAAACCAGCTACGCCATATCGAGCGAGGCACTACCCACCGCCGGTTATGTGCGGCGCAATGAGACCACCATCGCGGCATTCGATTACGAGGCGCTTGGTGCGACTATTGCGGCGGGCACTATCCTGTCGCCGTCAAACACGGTCTGGCTCTATAACACTGGCGCGGGCGACTGGGACGTCTTCAAGGTTACCAGCCTGTTCGTATCCGACGACGATAACGGCATCGTCCTGATCGAGACGCCGGAAACCAATTTGGACGTGGTCGGTGCGCGGATCACAATGGCGAACAAGACCCTCCTCGCCGCCGGGGATGTCGGGCGCTATGTCTACGTCGCTGGCGAAACCTTGTCCAACCCGTCCATCACCGGGGTTCACGCAATCACGGCTGTCGATCCCGATGGCATGTGGTTCGAGATCGACGCCGATCTGGTCGATGGTTTTGAATATCTCGAAGACGCTCTTGGTCCCAAGGTGTTCATTCTGCGTAGCGTGCGCTTCGCCACCACGATTGAGCGCAGCGATGAGAGTGCAAGCCTTTTCTGGTCCAATGGCGATCTGAGCTATATGGACAACCTTCAGAGCGGCAAATGGGCGGTCCAGCGCTTCGTGGACAATGCGTGGGTCACCGTTCGCCAGCAGGGCGTTCGGGTGGCAACGGATCGCGTAGCGTCGGCACTGCTGTATAACCTCAACACCAAAATTGCATCGGGTGATATCCGCCCCCAGCCTCTGGTCCTCGACAAAATCAACATCATCGATCCCGCCGTAGGCATGATTGCTGGTGCGGCCGATCGCGAGATCGACTTCAAGCTGGAATATGACCCTGCCGTTTACGGGACGGAGCATAGCAACCAGCATTGGGGATTGAGCGAAGTTGGTCGCCTGTGGTGGGATTTGTCGGCTGTTCGTTTCCTCGAAGCCTATACCGATGATCTCGCAGGGTCACCGACCTCCGCGCGCGTATTGGCGGAACTGGACTACCGTATCAACAACTGGGGGCGCATCGCACCCGGTTCGCGCGTCAACATCTATGAGTGGGTGCGCAGCGAATACACACCCGCCGACTGGATGGATATCGCCGAAGATGACACCACAGGTGCCTATTCGGGCTTCGTATATGGCGGCGTTGATGCTCCATATGTGACGGTCGCCGAATTCGATAGTGCCCGCAACACCACGCGCCCCGTATACTATTTCTGGGTAGGCAATCGCACGATTGTGCCGATCATGGAGGACCGCAATCTTTCGGCCAAGGCTTGTGCTGATCTGATCGGTAGCGTCACTGCGTCCGACATTCCGTGGCTCTCGCCGATCAGCGCGACGGGTCTGATCGTCGGCGGCCTCGATGCTTATCTGGAAAACGACAACACCGTTCTTCAGATGGAACTCAAGACCATCAGCTATGATGGGCCGGTGCATACCGAATGGGCGCTTGTTCGCCCCGAGGATGAAACATCGCTCCCGCCTTTGCAGATTTGGAACAAGCTGCGCGATAGCCTTGTCGGCTTCGACGACAATCTTCAGGCGCTGCCCGATCCGGCGTTGCATCAGGCAACCGCCGTCGGCGCTCTGCTTCGCCCCCGGCAGAATATGTTTGATCGTCGTGATGGCGATATCCGTCGTGGCATCATGGACGGCCGCCGGTCGTTCATCGAGATGCTGAACTACATCCTTGCCCGGAAGAATCTTAGCGAAAACCAGCAGCTCGCCATCAACAGCCTGATGCAGGAAACCACAGCGGTCAATGCGCTCAGTTGGGTTCAGCCTGATAAGCGCCGTTGGGTAGAAACCCTGCCCCCCTCGTCGGAATATGACCATGTCGTCTACAGCAGTGATGATCGTGATGCATTCCTGACCAGCAAGGTCTATGGAAAGTTCATCCAGCCTGCTCCGTGGGACAAGGCCGGATGGGAATTGCGCCCGTGGGATGCCGATTTCAACGTCGGCCCGCGCGTGCTGCTCAACTCTCTGTCAGAAAGCCGCCCGCAGTGGAGCGTCTGGCAGGTCGACTTGTCATCCATGCCGGATAATGAGACGTTCGCCAACCTTGAGAGTAACCTCAACCAGTATCTGGTTCCGGCCAAGAAATATGACTACATCGTGGACAGCATCGCGGCCCGTGATGCCCTGCCTGATCTCGTCAACGATGACCGCGTGATGGTCTATGATGCGTCGACGAACGATTTCTGGACGGTCTGGCGCTATCAGGAAGCAGCCACCGAAGGTTATGACGCCGGGTTCACTCTCGTGAATGCCCAGACCTATCGCACCAGCGACTTTGTCGAAGCAGTCGATTGGTATGCCGAAGGCTATCTGTCGACCAAGGCACCGGTCGTGCGCTATGCAACCATTGCCGATCGTAATGCCGGTGAGGGCACGGTTCCAGCCAGCACATTTGTCCGCGTAGATGACGACGGCAACGGTGCATGGGTGTGGACGGCATTCACTCCCAATGACGTCAACGATAGCAGCGCAGGCGGCTATTGGAGCGTGGTGGCGCGCGAAAATGGCACGATCCAGTTGAGCACCAATTTCTACGACTACAACCGCTCGGTTTATGGTTGGGCTGATGGTGATTACGCGTTCGACATGTCGAAGGTCGCAACCCGCGATGGGTCATTCGAATTGCGCATATTGTTCGATCTCCTTTGGGACACCGGACTGATCACCGATCTTGAAGTGAATGAACTGTTCTTCTCGATGCTGCATTTCATCCACAGCCAGCAGGATCAGGTGGATTGGGCGTTCAAAACCTCGTTCCTGTCCGTGGTGGGCTATAATGAACCGCTGCGCGCGCTGCCGCTGGCAACTCCCGATACCACCGAGACGCTGATCAGCTATCTCGACGAGGTGAAGCCGTATCGTGTCAAAACCCGCGAGTTCATTCGGGGTCTCACCACAGACATTGATGAGGTTCACGGTGTCGCGGTCGACTTTGACAAGCCGCGTTATTTCGATCCGAAGCTTGGTGGATATCGCCCCCTCGACATCAACGATCCTGCCGATCGCGAAATCCTCGCAACCGGTCCGTGGGCGGAGTGGTTCGCCGATCCGACCAGCGACAATGTCCGTAACCTCGACATCGAACTCTATTTCGATCGCATCTGGCCGACGGTCATTGAAGAGGAGGAAACCCCTGAGGCCCCTGTGGACGAAGAGGTTATCATCCCTATGTCGGTGTCGAGCGATGCACCCAGTTCCGGTGCAGCCCAGTATATCGAGGACTATTACGCGCCCCAAGGTTCGATGAAGGAAAAGAACCTTGAGGTCCTGATGAACCTCGGTTTCAAGGGCACTGTAATCGATGGTCGCCGTGTCGTCGACGGCGTAGCCGTGGAGCAGGATGTCCGCATTGTGGGCACCCGCCGCGAAAACGCCGACGTCGCGATCAACGCAATCGGTGATCGCAAATATGGGTTCAATTTCCATGATCCCTACCTTGCGGCTGGTCGACCCGAAGAACTCGCTATTTTCCGCTCGCGCGACGACCTGATCGTGCAGATTGAGGAAATCTGGACCGAAGGCGCACCCAAGCAGTTGGTTCTGGCGCTCGATGTCAGCACGGTGACTGCGGCCACCACGACGATCGATTTCGATTTCCTGCCGAGCAGCCGCGACAGTGTTGCAGTGTTCCGTGATGGCCTGCGCGCGCGCATGGATGTCGATTATGTGATCGATCAGGTGGCCCACACAGTCACGATCCAACTGGTCAAAGCCGATGCATCCCGCGCGTCCAGCGTTTCGCTGCACATGTTTGGGCATGCCGCCACCGGTGCGATCATTGCACAGCGCTCGTTTGTCGCTGACGGCACATCGGCGACGTTTGCTATGCCGGGCATCGGCGGGGCTAAAATCCTCGTAGAGCGCGATGGCGTGATTGCCGACAACAGCGTCTCGGCGCAGACCTCCTCCAGCGTCAGCCTCAATGCTACGCCCTCGGCCGGGACCAATCTGATCCTTACCGCGATTGATAGCGACGGCGAGCGCGTTGGCCCTCATTATGCCGAACTGGCGTATAATGCGGGGAAGACTTGGGTCATTGCCGACACCAGTCCGATTGCTGTTGCGCGGACGATCGTCGAGCGCAACGGCATTCGCCTGATGCCGCCACGCATCTATTACGGCAAGCTGACGAGCACGCAGCGCTCGATCGCCTGCGAAGATATACCAGCGTCACCCACCTCGACACAGGTTTGGGTAGATGGCGTGCTTTCGCCGTCGGCTCTCACGATTGTCGATGGCGTTGCGACAGCCAACAACCCCTCTCTCGTCAGCGATGATGTCATGATCATCGTGCGCAGCAGCGCGGACGAATATGATGTGGTGAATGGCACTCTCAGCATCGCGACCATGGTCGACACCGACATCGTGACCTGCACCACATTCCAGCATAGCGATGTGATGGAGTTCAAAACCGAACTGTTCAATGGCAACGCCGACAGCACTTATTTTGTCGACATGCCGTTTGATCAGAACAGCGTTTGGGTGACGTTGAACGGCCGCAAGGCTATCCCCAGCATCGACTATTGGGTCGAATATGCGATCGACGCATATGACCGCTACGGTTATGACATGATCCGCTATGACGCGCTTGAGCCCAAGCTCAAATTCGTTTTCTACGCGACCCATTCAGAGAGCGATCGTATCGTGTTCACCGGCGCACATGGCGTCAAGGCGACCGAACCGCGTCTGTTGCAGATGGCCACGCGCGCAGCAAATTCAGAGCGGATCATCGACAATGTCCTCAATCCTGCGGCGTGGGAATTTTCCATCCTCGACCATGAACGTCGTGGTGGCGTGCTCTCACAGCGTCTGGATGAAACCGCAACCCAGATCACCATCACGGTCAACCCTTCCGCGTTGCCGGAAGAAATGATCGACGTCGATCCGTTCACCATCCCTGATCCTCAGGTCAATACGCCGGGAATCATATGGATCAATAACGAACGGATCGAATATTATGGGTTCGCAAGATCAGGCAACACGGTGACTTTGACGTCGCTGCGTCGCGGCACCAAGCGGACAGTTACCAAGCCGTATCACTCGGCCGGTTCTGCCGTATACAACGCAATCTTGCACCAGCATGATTTTAGCAAGGTGATTTAATAAATATGAAGAATGATAACGACGCCGACGATGTCGGCGTCTTTATAGCGACTGACCATATCTTGATTGAAGACGCCGATACCGGGGAGATCATTTTAAGCAAGAGTGGATTTCATGAAGATAATTTGAGGTTGGAAAATGATTGATAAAGGTTCCCTACGCGCATTCGGCTATGTTCAGGTCGAGGACGCCGATACCGGAGAGGTGCTGCTGTCCAATTACAATGCGCTTCACCCGGAAAACCTCAGCGTGGCCGTTTGTAATTCCCTCACCAACCGGGGAATAGGCAATATCCATTCTATGGTGTTCGGTAATGGAGCTAGCACAATCTCAGGCACGGGCGCGATCACCTATTTCCCTGCGAACTCGATCGGTATCGACGCACAACTTTATCATCAGACATATTCGAAGGTGATCGATGATGGCTCGCCGCAGAACACCGACCCGAGCCTGAATTACCTGACGGTCACGCATGTGCAGAACATGACCTATGCCGACATCACTGCGCGCTGCCGCCTAGAGCGCGGCGAGCCCTCCGGTCAGGAAGCGTTCGATGATGCCACTGATACCGAAAGCACTTTCACGTTCGACGAGATCGGACTGAAGACCTATGATGCAGACCCGGACCTTGCACGCCTGATCGGCCACATCGTCTTCAACCCGATCCAGAAGTCGCTCAACCGAGCTTTGAACGTCTCCTACACGGTTCGCATCTACTTTTCCTGATAAATAAAGAAAACCGAGGGTGACAGAGAAGCGATGCCTTATACTTTGAACAAATCGGACGGGACGCAACTTCTCGTCCTTGCCGACCAGACTGCCAATACGAGTGCAACATCGCTGACCCTCATCGGTCGCGGCCTGCTCAACTACGGCAAGTATGAGGCAGAGAACCTTATCAAGATGCTGGAGAACTTCGCGCGCTCCACTCCCCCGTCGAACCCCCTGCCCGGCCAGTTCTGGTATGACACCAGTTCGCCGAAGAAAATGAAGGTTTGGGACGGCTCGGCATGGCGTCGCATCATGATGGGCACCGATGACAGCAATGTCGTTCCGGGTCTGACCTTTGGTGCAGGCCTGACAGTCTCTGGTGGCAACACCGTAACGGCCAATATGCTTTCGGTTGCGGGTCGCACCGGCGCGGTTGTTCTGGGCGTTTCCGACGTTGCCGGTGCCGCTCCGATCGCCTCCCCCGATTTTACCGGTGCGCCCAAGGTTCCCACCGCCGCTACCGGCACGAACACCACGCAGGCCGCCAGCACGGCATTCGTCCGCAATCAGATCGAAGCGAGCGCAACCAACAATATCCTGAGCACCGGCATCAGCGATGGCCTGACGGTATCGTCCAACGTCGTTAAGGTGCTGAGCGCCAGTGCTGCTCGCATCGCAGTCAGCGCTTCGGGCGTTGATATCGCAGCAACCTATGCTGGTCAGACCTCGATCGTCACGCTCGGCACCGTTGCAACCGGAACGTGGAACGCCACCGAAATCAGCGTGGCGAAGGGCGGCACTGGCGCAACGACCAAGGATCAGGCCCTCACCAACCTTGGCGCACTCAAATTCAATGCCGTGGCCAACAGCCTTGCGACGGTTGGCACTGGTATCATTGTCAACAATGCCGGGGCCACTCTTGCTCGTAAGATCGTCAGCGGCTCGCCTGAGAAGCTTTCGGTCACCAACCCCGACGGCACCACCGGCGACATCACGATCGCGCTCATCGGCACGGAAAACACCGGTCCGATCCCGATTGAGGGCGGCGGCACCGGCAAGGTCACCAAGGCAGAAGCATTCAATGCACTCAGCCCGGCGACGACGGCAGGTGACATGATCTACCTCAACAATGCGGGAACCCATTCTCGTCTTGCCGGTCAAAGTGGCCCTGCTCCCTATTATCTGGAAAGCGGCTCGAACAGCCCTATCCCGCGCTGGACCAACAACGTGAACGCAACGACACTCGGCGGTGAAAACCTCGCCTACGTCCTGTCGCGCGGCAGCCACACTGGGGAGAACAACGCGGACAAGCTGGCAGGCCAGCTTCCGGCCTATTATCTCGACTACGCCAATTTCACCGGCGCTCCGCCCACGACCTTCATCAACACCAGCACGCAGTTTGCTGAAGCGGGTTGGATTGTGTTCCGTGGCGGCTTCCAGATGGTGTGGGCAAAGGTGAGCCCGCCGCGCAATGCGCTGACCACCTTCAATTTCCCGCTCGCTTTCCCGAACGCATGCTTCGGTGCCACAGTGTCAGCGGGCGTGACGATCGGCGACGCCAAGGACAATGCCCCCTATGTTACCAACGTGAACAAGGAACAGCTTGTCATTTACAGTGCGCTCGATGTCACGGGCACCTGCTATTACCTCGCCTACGGTTACTGATTTTAAGGGGAAATTTGATGAAGAGATATTTCAGCCCGTCGACCAAGGGTTTCTACATTTCGGACGTCCACGGCATCAAAGGTGCCGCTGGCGCATACACGCCGAGCGACGCGATCGAGATCACAGAGGCTCAGCACACGACCCTCGTGAATGCCAATTGTACTGGTCAGGAAATTGTCGTCGATAGCGGCAAAGTGATCGCGCGTGAGATCGTTCTCACGCTTGACGAAAAGCTGGCGATCGTGCGCATCACGCGCGACAATCTGCTGGCGGCTTCGGACTGGACGCAGTATCCGGACTCTCCGCTCAGTGATGAGAAGAAGGCCGAATGGAGCACCTATCGTCAGGCGCTGCGCGATTTTCCCGGCACGCTGGGGGCCGATTTTGTCGTGAATGATCTGGTTTGGCCTGCAACGCCTGAATAACGGTTGCTTTCTCATAATAAGTGGTATAGGCATCCGGAAGTGATTTCGGATGCCTTTCTTTTTGGGAGTTCAACGTAATGGAAATCGGCCTCATTCCTGACCAAGTGGTCTCCCGCCAAAAGGAAATTGCGCGCGAGGTCGTCAAGGAGACATGGTTGTCGGGCCATGTTGACTTCTGGCACAAAAACGAGAGCAACTTCGGCCAGAGTTTCGTCGCGATCCCCCACATCAATAGTGCGGCCTATGACAGCCAATATGCAGAACATATTTGTTGGCTCCCCAAGTCGGCCTTCGCCGGTAATTCCGAACCTCATAAAGAATATGTCGCTCTGGCCGAAGCTCGCGCGAACCTGATTTCGGCCGCACCTGAAATGGCGCGCGTGTTGTCCGGCCTTCTGGATCATCTCCAAGAGCATGACGCCGACGCGTATCAGGCGGCGCGGCAGGCATTGACCAAGGCGGGGGTTCTGTGAGGCAGCAACATCTCTCCTCGCTGTATCGCAATCGTCACCCTGTTCGCGATATCGCTCTGCGCACACTGCGGTCACCGGAGCGCGCTCAGTTTCTCCGTGACATCGCCGCTGGCAAGATCACTGCGGATGAGGCGACCACTCAGCATCCCCATTATGGCGCGCTGGCGGGTCAGGCTCTCATTCGCTTCTACAGCAGCTACAAGCGCCGGAAGCCGTGGTTCGGCGTCTTCGTCCTAGCCAAGGGCAAGCAGGTGCTGGAAGAGATGGACCTGATGGAAAGCTATGTCTATCTGATGGGAAGGTGAAGGAACGACTATGCGGAAGGAAACAACGATCGCGGGCGACCTATGAGTTGATCGCCGTTCAGGTTGCTCTGCGGTTGGGTCAGGGTTGGGTGGTGACGATCGTCGATCCGTTCAAGGCAATCTGCCACTGGACGATGGAAGCGGCAACGGCGGAGCAGGAATCCTCCTGAACTCCGCCATGTAAACATTTGATATCACGCTATTTGATAGGAGCACATATGGACAGGGTTTTGATTTCCATTCGTGGCGCACCGGCGGCCTCTTCGCTGGCCGATTTCTTCGCTTTCCATGTCTCGGACGAAGGCGACCAGCGCATTCACCGTGTGGCATGCGCGCTCGAAACGCGTTTCAAACTTGCCGAGCAGAACCAATCCATGATCGCCCTTGTCATGGCCGAGGGTTCTATCGAAGGCAAGGCTTCCGTTTTCGGAGATACCCACTTCGCCAAATCGTTCGTCGCCGCTGCGGTCGCGAAAAAGATACAGGATTACGCCACTGAACTGGTGGAAAAAGCAGGAAAAACCAATCCCGATCTTTTCTGCCAACTCATCACGGAATTCTGCCAAGACGAAATCCTTTGGGTCGATAGCATCACCGGCCGTGATGTTTATCGCGACATCATTTTCTCGGCCAAGCGCGATGACCAAGAGCGGAATTATCAGTCGTCCAGTTCGTAATCGACGACGATCCGATAACCGGTGGGGCGAAGGCCATACAGACTTTCGCGCCACCCGGCCGCCTCCAGCATGTCGATGACGACCCAATATGGCATGGGGCGATCATGCATACCTTCGCGTAACTCGATATTTTTCATGGCAGCAAAACGCCGTGGCGTGACGTAGATCGTATCTTCTTCGACTACGCACGCCCCGATGCCCTGCTCATATTGCCTGCCGCTCTTGTAGGTCATTCGAACTCAGGCACTGTCCCATCAGGCAGTCGGCCATCGTAGAGATATACGATGGGCTGGAAGGAAGTGGATTCCTCTTCGATGATCCGGCTCACGATTTCCCAATCACCATTGGCAAGGCCGCAGCCGATGAGCGGAAAGGCTACGCGCTCGATCTTGGTTTCACCGATGGGAACCTCGCCCATGATCATATCGATCTCAGCGACTGCCCGCCGGATCGCGTCATAGCTCGCGTAGAGCACTGACTTGTCGCGGCCGTAAAATTCCTGCGTGATCGCGTTGATGATGAAGCCCGACCCGTAATCGAACTCAACGTCGACCCAGATGAGTTGCCCCAGATTGAGGAGACCACCTTGCTCTTCATATTTTGCTCGATATTCGGTGAATACTTGCGGGAAACGATCACGAATTTCTTTGGCGATTCCAGATCGCATAACACCTTGTGCATTACATCCTTGGACGATCAAGGTTTCTCCATTGTCGAGGATGTTGCCGCTCTTGTAGATGATTTTCATTCCAGCATCGCCTGTTTAATTTTGTTCATGGTGTTTCGGGCAAATTATGCCTGCTCCATGCGACCATTGAGACCACCTTGCATGGACCAACGCTTCATCCGATCATCGCTCCCAAGAGCATCAGGATGAGCGTGCAGCGCGAGAAACAGTCCATAGCGGCCGATGTTATCGATCTCGGTCTCCATGCTATTTTGAATAGCCTCGAACAACTCGCCTTTTATCAAAGCCTGTCCGCTGCTGCCGGGTATCCACCCTTTCAGGAGATAATCCACCAGACTGTCGCCAAGGACCGTCGGCTTGGAGAACAAGCTCCGATATCCTTCGATGATCGTATCGGGCGTAATGTCGTCAGGTCGTAAAAGAGACATACATAGTCCTGCCATCAATTGTTGGGCCAGACGATCGTCTGGCCCAAAGTAAAATCAAATCCGGACGTCGATACCCAGTTCGACAAGCTGACGCAAACTATCTTCGACCGAGGTGTGGAGAACAAACACCCCACCTCGGCCTTCCCATAGGTGCCGCCACTTAATGAAGTCATCCACAAGGATGTCACCGGGCTTGCGCATGTAGAGAGACTTGTCTCGCGACGGGCAAGTGATCAGGCGCGCGCCGGGGAAGTGCATATCATACCACCGGTATTTCTGCGGCGAGGCCCAGTTTCCAGCGGGAACACCAGACAGGAACACGGGCGACAGATGCTTGACCGAATTGTAGAGCTTCATCGCATCCTGCATCAGCGGCAGGCTGCCGAAGAAATCCTCGTGATCCTCGATCAGCTTCCAGAATGCTTTCGAGCCGTATTTCTCTTCATACAGATGGCCCAACATACCGGTCATCTCGATGATGCGAGCGTCAAAGTCGGCATAAACGCCATCTGAGTCAAAGAAAAGTTGGGGAGGCTGATCCTTCACCCATTCTGCATAATTCAAATAATATCTCCTCAAATCCCGGTCAGGATAGAGAAGTGAATTCTCGAAAGTCGATTTAAAAAGGCCCCGGAGTTTCCTCCGGAGCCCTTTCATTAGGATTGCGATCGGATGTAGTCTTCAAGTTCTTCGGGAGAACCCTCGAACGCAGCTACCTTCTTCACCACCTCAGCGAGGTGGTCCGTTCCATGAGCCCTCCATATTCGACCATTGCTGATCATATGAAGGATCATTTCCAGCGTGAGTTCTTCCGGGTCCCAATCTTCCAGACCGTTGCAGGAGCAATGGCTGTCCGCGACATAGTAGAACCTGCCCTCATGATAGTAGATCACATAGGCATAGCCCGTGTAATCGGCATATTCATAATAGGCCTGTATCACCACGCCATCGAATGACGAGATACCGAAATCATTCAGAATGTCCTCACGACAGTCCCAGTCACCATAATACATAACATTTCTCCACTTGCATGACAGGCAAGTGGTTCGGTCAGCACTAATGACCTGTTCACCCTACGGAGGCCGCACATCACGATGCAATATTAATCGCACCAAGATAGGCGAAAAATAATTTCCGAAACTTATTGACCCCACATGATGCACAAGCCTAAATAGAGACAACGCAGCGGATGGACCGTTGCAATATAGCTTTCAGGGGTTCTGAGAGATGCGATCGCAGCCAAGTGGTGCCAAACGGCGCTACACTCTTGGCGTATTTGTCATGCGGGGTCAGCCCGTGACGGATGCGCACACATACAATGTCAGAGAGGGCCTGCGCGTCGCAGATGAAGTCCTCGTTTGCTGGGGGTCGCACAACGCGGCCCGCCGCCATGACCTCCTCCCATTCACCACCGACGAACGGACGCAGATGCTGCGTCTGGCGCTGACGGCTGAAGAAAATCGGCGCGTGCATGTCGTGGGGATCGAGGATCAGGGCAACACGCCTGCGTGGGCCAGCCTCGTTCGGGCAGCGGCAAATACCATCGAGCCCGACAATAACAAGATCACGCTTGTCGGCCACGGCAAGGATTCGTCGTCCTTCTATTTGAAGGCGTTCCCCGGTTGGACGTCGACCAACACCGAAAATTACGGGGAGAACCTGTCCGCCACCGATGTGCGGAAAATGTTCTTCAATCCCGAATTCAAGATCGAGCAACTGCGCGCGTTCAATGGTATTTCGCCGGAAGTGCGCGACTGGCTCGTCGACTTCACGAAAACCGGTATATATACCCATCTCGTCGAAGAAGCAGTAAAGTGCCAGCGCGATCGCGAGGCTTTCGGTCGTTTCGACCCAGAAGCACAGAAATGGGTCTACGGCCCGTTCGTCGCCGCCGACTTTATCTGCATCCATGGCGACTCCGTCCTGTTGATCGAACGTGGTGGCCATCCGTTCAAGGGCTGTTTGGCTGTCCCCGGTGGGTTCGTTCATAACGACGAAGATGTCGTCGAGGCGGCGTTGCGCGAAGGTCCCAAGGAAGAGACCGAAATGAAGGTCCCGGAAATCGTCCTTCGCAAGTCCTACATTCGGACCGACTGGTATGCGGACCCGCTCCGCGATCCGCGTGGTCGCGTCTATGGCGTGGCATCGCTCTTCCACCTCAACCCGACGCCACCTGCGAACATGATCGACCCCAAAGAGATCATGAAGTTCCTCATGCCGCCGAAGGTCAAGGGTTGCGACGACGCGCGTTGGGCCGGTTTCAAACCGATCCAGTGGGTCCGCGAGAACCGCCATTTGATGGCGTTCGACCATTTCCGCATGATCATGCGCGCTCTGGATCACCTCCCCGATCAGCGCTAAAGCCGACAACGATTTGAATGAGATAGTAGAAATGCCAAACATGCTCATGACCATAAATAATCCCTTTTCAGGGGAATATTTCTTGGAGCGTTTTCATTTCATTTATCTCACCACAAACATCGTCAATGGCAAAATATATGTTGGACAACACACCACTTCCATCATCGAAGATGGCTATATTGGAAGTGGACGAAGGCTTATAAAGGCGATCAAGAAGCATGGGCGGTCCAATTTCGTCAGAGACATCATTTGCTTCTGCGATAGTCATGAAGAGCTTTCTGCATTGGAGCGCGAGATAGTAAATGCCGAGTTTGTTCAACGCAAAGATACATATAATATTGCGATAGGAGGAGATGGCGGTTTCTCGCATGGCGATGCATCTCGTGAATTGATCGGAGATGCTAGTCGGGCAATGTGGGCCAGTTGGTCAGAAGAAGAGAAAGCGGCTATTTTTGAACGAACCAAGGCGACCAAAGCAGATTTTTCGGAGAGGGACCGCGCAAGTATTTCTGCCAAATTGTCAGTAGCCAAAACTAGATGGTGGGAATCACGAACCGAACACGTCGAACAAACGCGGGAAAAAATTAAGAATGTAATTGGAAAGTGGTGGGCGGATGACCCAGACGGATCAAAGCGGAAGAAACTTAGTGAACGTAATTTTCGGTGGTGGTCCGAGACGTCAACAGACGTAATTGGCGAACGAAACAAAAAAATATCGCTCTTCTGGCAAAATATGTCAGTCGAGGATATTTCGGAGATCACAGCTAGGCGGCGTGCATCTATCGAAGCATGGAGCGATGAACGTCGTAAAGAACATAAGAAGAAATTGAGCGACGCCAACCGCGAGCATCGCCTAGCCAGTTCCCCGGTCCATAATTTCGAAAATATATTCACTGGAGAGGTTTTTTCTGGCACCCGCCACGATTTCATAGTCCACACTGGCCTTAAAATGGTGCAGGTCACAACTATCATTTACAAAGAAGCGAAAAAGCCACGTCATGGCTGGAAATTGATGAAGGATGATTTGATATGAGAGATTTTGCAAGACGCGCCTACGATATGTCGTGGCATATTGACCCGATCGTGCGGTCGCTGGCTGACATCGACTTCTACAAGCTCAGCATGGGTCAGTTGATCTGGGAGCGCCACTTCAACGACATCGTGACTTTCTCGATCACCAATCGCACCGCCGACGTTCGTCTGGCCGATCTGATCGATGAAGCTGAACTGCGCGAGCAACTGGACTATGTCCGGACCCTGCGCTTCGAGAAGAGCCTGCTGATCTGGCTTCGCGGCCAGACGTTCTACGGCCGCGATGATTTCTTCAAGAAGGGCTATCTCGACAGCCTCAAGGCATATCGTCTCCCGGAATACGATCTGAACTTCAATCGCATTTCCGGCCAGATCGAATTCAAGGTCACCGGCCGGTGGTGGGAAGTGTCGCCGTGGGAAACCATTGTGATGGTCATCATCAACACGATGCGGGTGCGCGCGCTGCTCAAGACGATGAGCAAGAGCCAACTCGACATCACCTATGCGCGCGCCAAGGTGAAACTCTATGCCAAGCTGGAAAAGCTGGCGGCGATCCCCGATCTCAAGATCACCGATTTCGGCACGCGCCGCCGCCATGACTATCTGTGGCAGCAATATGCGGTCGAGACTGCGGCGGAAGTTCTGGGTACGCGTTTCGGCGGCACGTCGAACGTCGAACTGGCCTATCGTCTGGGCCTCGAAGCCACCGGCACGAATGCACACGAGCTTCCGATGTCGCTCGCGGCGATCGCGGGCAGCGACGATGCGGCGGTCAAGCAGTCGCAGTATCAGGTGCTGAAGGAATGGCAGTCGGAATATCGCGACAACATGCTGATCTTCCTGCCCGACACGTTCGGCACCACGCAGTTCCTCGAAGGCGCGCCGGAATGGCTGTCGCACTGGAAGGGTGCGCGCGTCGATTCCAAGGACCCCATCGAAGCGGGGAATGAACTGATCCGGTTCTGGGAAAAGCGCACGCTCGATCCCAAGAACAAGATCATCATTTTCGCCGACGGGCTCGATGTGTCGATCGACGGCTACAAGCAGAACGGTCATGACATCGCGGCGATCCATGACTATTTCCGCGATCGCGTCGACGTCCGTTTCGGCTGGGGCACCAACCTGACCAATGATTTCATGGGCTGCGTTCCCGGCGATCCGACTTACCTCAAGCCGATTTCGCTGGTCTGCAAGGTCAAGGATGCCAACGGTCATCCGGCCGTAAAATTGTCGGATGTGAAGAGCAAAGCCACCGGCCCTGTCGAAGAAGTCGCTCGCTACCGCCGCATATTCGGTGACGCTGGTATGATCGAAGGCAAGCCGCCTACCGTGTAACCAGCCGACCGCTTTTTACCCATTTACGTATCGTGGTCGGATCAACGCCAAAATGGGCGGCACAATCGGCGTAAGTCTCGAACCGTAAATTTTCGAACTCGATTACACTCCACCCCCGACGCTTAACGAGGCTCTCTATATGCTTTCTCCTATGAGCCTCCTGAGCGTCGGGATTAGACAGGAATTTCTGATGACCAGCGCGCATAGCGTCGACCACATTCTCCCAATTGGCTTGCGATTTGGCGGATTTGGCTTTGCGCGCCTCTGGTGTGCGGGCTTTCTCAGTTCGCTTTTGAACGAAGGCCGGGTTTCCACCGACGTAACGCATCCGCTCTTTCTGGGCGATGACTTGGTCAGGTCGCTCCCAGCGACGTTTCCGGCCTTCCGAATTGCGAGCAATGAAATCAGGATCAGACCGATTTCTCTGAGACAAATCGTTTTTGCGACGGTCGATTTCATGGTCGGTAAGTTCAAGCGGCTTTCCTGCTTTAGCGGAGGATATTTTACGTTTAGTTTCTACGCTATGCCACGGTTCTTTGGTCGACTTTCGAGTTTTCACAATCTTGCGGGTTCTTTCCGGATCGTTGGTGAAATCTTTTCGACCATAGATTGCACGGTTAAGCCATCTAGGGTCGGAAACTACTTTCATACGATGAAGAACGGTTTGTTCCCATCGGAACGCGGCATCGCCGTCGATGAAGGTTCTTCTCACCTGAACGACATCGGGCTCCCCATGTTCTGCTCTGAAACGATGAACGGCAGCACTCGACGTAAAATAAGTGACCCACAGGTTCGATGGGTGAGCCTTTCGTCCCTTTCGACGAAACTCAACTCCGTAATACCAAACGTTGAGGTATGACCAACCGATTAGATAGACATAAGGCATTATATTCCATAGCCTTATTTATGATAACTTTATAAAGTCAACCGGATTTTAGAGGAACTACGATGGATATCCAACCCAATGATGCCCTGCTCATCATCGACCCGCAGAATGATTTCTGCCCCGGTGGCGCACTCGCGGTCAACGAAGGTGACGCGATCATGAAGGGCATCGCGGAATTCGCGAAAGACTTCAAACATGTCGTCATCTCGCAGGACTGGCACCCGGCCGATCACGCATCGTTCGCCAGCACGCAGGGGGTCGAGCCCTTCGAGGTCAAGACGATGTTCTACGGCGAGCAAACCATGTGGCCCGACCACTGTGTTGCGGGAACGCCGGGGGCAGATTTCCATCCCGACGTCATGCCTGCGGTGAACGCGGCGTCGCTCATCATTCGCAAGGGGATGAACCGCTTCGTCGACAGCTACAGCGCATTCTATGAGAATGACCGCGAGACGTCGACCGGGCTTCGTGGTTTCCTCTACGACAAGAAGATCAAGCGCATCTTCATCGTGGGGCTGGCCTATGATTTCTGCGTCGCTTTTTCGGCGCTGGATGCAATCCAGCACACCAATATGGACGTGATCGTGGTGAAAAATATGACTCGCGCGATCAACCTCAATGGTTCGGCCGCCGAGCAAAGCCGAATAATGGAGCTTGCGGGCGTCCAGATCGTCTGATACCACCAATTATTATTTGAATAGGAACATTTGATATGAAAGTTCTCGTCGCACAATTGAACCCCGTCGTGGGTGATCTCGACGGCAATGCCGACAAGATCATCAAGGCATATGATGCTGGCGTCCTCGAAGGCGTCGATGTCGTGGTGCTGCCCGAGTGCATGCTGACCGGCTATCCGCTGGAAGACCTCGTCATGCGGCCGACCTTCCTCAACGCCGTCACCGAGCGCGTCGCGCGTATCTGGGACCATGTCACGGCCAACCATCTCGTCGCCGGTCCCACGCTGATCTTCGGCGCGCCGACCCGCGCAGGCAATCCCACCGGCCCCAAGGTCGGCGTCGCCCGCAACAGTGCCTTCGTCATGAACGGCGCGCTGCGTCACGAGCGCAAGATCGACAAGGTCGAACTCCCCAACTATGGCGTGTTCGATGAACTGCGCACGTTCCAGATGGCGCAGTCGGCCGGTGCCCCGATCGTCGTCCAGACCGCCGATGGTCCGGTGAATATCGGCGTCATGATCTGCGAAGATTGCTGGCACCCGCGCGTGTCGCAGGAACTGGTGGCGCAGGGCGCGGAATTCCTCATCGCGATCAACGGCTCGCCCTACGAGATCGGCAAGAATGCCGTTCGCCACGAGGTGATCAAGCAGCGGATCGAGGAAACGGGTAAGCCCTTCCTTTACGTCAATATGGTCGGCGGTCAAGACGAACTGGTCTTCGACGGCGGCTCGTTCGCCTATGACGGTGAATTCTACGCCGCTCCGTTCTTCGAGGAAACGCAGTTCGTCTGGGATTTCGACGTCCCCCAACGGGTCACTGTGGATGACTATCCGGTGGTCACGCCATCGAGCGTCGGCAGCATCTATCGCGCGACGGTCCTGAGCCTGCGTGACTATATGGGTAAGCAGGGCTTCAAGCGCGTCACGCTGGGTATGTCGGGCGGCGTCGACAGTGGCATCGTCGCGGCGATCGCCTGTGACGCCATCGGCCCGGAGAATGTCGATCTGGTGCGTCTGCCGTCGAAGTTTTCGTCGGATCACTCGCTGAGCGACGCTGAGGAGGCCGCTGAGCGCCTTGGTGCACCGATCCGCACGATCCCCATCGAAGGCGTCGTGGAGGCTCTGCGGATGGCCTACAGCCAGCAGCAGCGTCATTACAACGGTGCGCCCGAAATTCTCGAACTCAAGGGCATCGCGGACGAGAATATTCAGGCCCGCGCGCGCGGCAACATCCTGATGTCAATTTCCAATCAGGAAGGCCAGTTGCTGCTCAGCACCGGCAACCGGACAGAAACCTCGGTCGGTTATTCGACCCTCTATGGCGACATGTCGGGTGGCTTCAACCCGATCAAGGACTGCTACAAGACCACGGTCTGGGACATGTGCCGCTGGCGCAATAACCAGACGCAGATCGAACTGCTCCAGATGGGCTTCCTCGGCCGGGCGGTCGAAGTGGTTCCCGAAGCGATCATCAGCAAGCCGCCGAGCGCGGAACTGCGGCCGGACCAGAAGGATTCCGACAGCCTGCCGCCCTACCCGGTGCTGGACGATATCCTCAAGCTGATGCTGGAATATGAACTGAGCAACAGCGAGATCGTCGCCTATCGCAACAACGATCACGACACGCCCCATGACATTGAAGTCGTGAAGCGGGTCCGTGGGCTGGTCGACCGCGCCGAATACAAGCGCCGTCAGGCCTGCCCCGGCACCAAGATCACCAACAACAGCTTCGGTCGTGACCGTCGCTATCCGATCGTGAACCGCTACGGCGGCGAATGATACACAGGGAGGGGGTCTGACGACCTCCTCCTTTTTTTTCTACCCTATTTGATGGAGCAATTGAACATGGTCTGGAGCCAGATCAAGCGGGTTGAAGACCCCGACCAGAACGTCACCAAATTCATCTACAACAACGACAATGCCGTGGCGGAATCGGTGCTCTACCGGTATCCCACCTATGCTGAGCGCACGGTGATCTGTATCTCGACGCAGAGCGGGTGCCCCGTTGGATGTCGTTTCTGCGGCGCTGGCGACTATTTCGTCCGGTCACTGTCCGTCGACGAGATCGTGGCACAGGCGGCCCACTGTATCGAAGAAACCGGGATCGCCGCGAGCGACATGAAACGTCTCCAGATCATGTTCATGTCGATGGGCGAGCCATTGCTCAACCTGAAGCACCTCATCCCGGCCATGTTCGAACTCTATGCGCGCTACCCCAATGCCGCGCTGCTGATTTCAACTTCCGGCCCCGATGTCGACTATGAACCGCTTTTCATGGCGGCCACCGAAATTCCGACGATCGGCCTTCAGTTTTCGGTTCATGAATCGACCGACGAAGCTCGCGACAAACTGGTTCCGTTCAAGAAAAAACTGACCCTTCAACAGATGGCCGATTGCGGAGAACGGTTCTTCGACGTGACCGGTCGTCGGCCGTTCTTCAACTATTGCGCCCACGACAACAACAGCACAGTCGATGATGCTCAGCGCATCACGGACCTGTATCATCCGGCGATCTTCAACGCGACGATTTCGGTGGTGTGCGAGCGAAACGAAGGCCTCCCTGCGACCAACGACCACCAGCGCAATCTGGCCGTCGACTTTGCCGAGAAACTGCTCCAGCAGGGCTATGACACGCGCGTTTTCGATCCGGCCGGACAGGATACGATCGGCGGCGGATGCGGGCAACTGTGGTTTGTCCAACAGTGGATGGAAGAGCACCCTGATCTGGCTCGTCCCAGCATCGGTCACGGCCGCGAAATCGTGCATGCGCCGGTGGCCGCATGACCCAGCAGCACGTCCCCCACGACCAGATCACGCCCGGTCTGTGGTATCTTCGGACGGAATACCCGCCATTCTACACGGTGGTGAGCATCCTTCGCTTCACCATCGGAGAATATGAGGGAGAACTGGGTGTATGGTCGATCGATCAAGAGGGAAATCATTGGATTGAAGACTATGCCGACGATCAGTTCATAGGACCAGTCCCCTCCCCGTTCTGACGCGTTGACCCTATGGTCAAAGAATTATCCCGCAAATCGACAATATCGCGATTTGCGGGATAATTTGTGTTCAGCAAATATTGACCGACCGCAGTCCAATACCTACTTTACGCCTGTGCCGTGTGGTGTGGTGATCCCCCTTTCGAAGGTCTGGGGGCGTTAAGATACGATCAATAAATTGCACGCCTGTTGGCTTGGGCCTTCGCCACATCAAGTGGAAAGGTCATCCGCGCTGAAAGGTCGGAAGTCAGGAAGAGCCAGTGGAGAATCGGGATTCTGGTCGCGGCACAAAAAAAGGGGTGAAGCCTAGCTTCACCCCTTTTCATATGGATCGTCGAACGGCACTCTTCGCCCCAAAGCCTGCGCTGCCTTGTTCGCCGCCTTCTTGCACATGCTGACGACGACAGGGAAGGCATTCCAGTTGCGATAACGCGCTACCCCTACGAGATCAGCCTCTATGTCGAGAAGAGCCTCACGGAGGCCGGGAGACGTCTCCACCGCCTCCCTATGGATGATCGCTTGTTCGTTCCCCGTCGTCTTGCGAATTTCGTCCGCATAGAAGCGGGCACGGGTCATTCCGGCCGGGATATCCTTTGGGTGGATCGACCACAGTCGATAAGCCAGCCGATCAATGTCATCCCGGCTGGCCTCTGGTGGCAGATCACGCACCTTGATCTCCGCCATCAGTTCACCATGAAGTAGGGCATACCACCGGGGAGCACCGACCACATTTCGCGCGGAACGAGGCTAGTGACCTGCTCAGTCGCAATGCCGAGCGCGAACAGTTCGTCCATTCGCCGATGCAGTCCGGTCCACTGATTACCATGCCGATCCTCGCATGCCTGAAGAAACGACCAGCCGTCGCCGGAACCTTTCCGGAAATTGACCGGAAGCTCATGCAGCATCGCAGCGATTTCCTCGCGGTGACCTTCGAGGCGTTCCTTGTGCAGGCCGACCGTGCAGGTGATCATCTCGACCACCAGCGCATCGGGGAGTTCGGCATCGCTGACGAGGCATTCGCGAAAAATGGTTTCGACGCGGGCGGCGGTCAGAATTGGGGTGGGGTCGTTCTTCATCTCAGTGTCCTTGTGCGCTACGCAGCGCCTCGATGTTGGGGAAATATTCAGCGCCATAGGCCTTAGGGTGCAACAGGTCGTGACCCATCTGCTGTTCGGCTTCGACCTTCGCGCCTCTCGTCACATATTCGGGTTCGCGCTCATAATCGGAGCGCAGAACGCAGGCAACATGGGTGCGGACGATCTCACATTCGTCGTCGGTCACCTTCAGGCGGATATAGGCGAAATCAGCTTCTATGGGTTGATCGCGCATTGTGGCAACTTTCGTCATTGTTCTTCCCCCTTCAGGCCGCCAACTTTCCCGGCATCGGCTCTGCCTCCACCTTGCAACGGGTGATCCGGGTCTGCGCCTCCTCGCGATATTCCACATGCTCCTTCGGAGTGAAAGTGGCGAGGACGCGGTTGCCGACTTCGAGGCGCTGGCCATCAATTGCGGTGTTGGTGTTTGCCGAGGTCTTCCACGACAGGATGTGACCGGCGTCGGTGTGCATCAGGTAGAGGATCGAGGCACCCCAACCATTGTCCGCAAGACCGATGATGCGGTCGATCGTGACGATGACGCTGGCGCGCTTCTTGATCTCGCCGAAATGAGTGCTCTTGGGCAGAGCAGCCTTGGCCTTAACCGCCGCTTCCTTCTTCGCAGCCCATTCCGATTCCTTGGCGACCTGACGATCGTAGGCGGCCGATGCCGAAACCGCGATACCGAGGTTCTTGAACGCGACGTGGCTGCCGCCGATGGCGACGCGCAGATTGTGCTCATAATCATTGCGCGGATTGAGATTGCGGCCCCACTCCATCACCTTCTCGGCGATTTCCTCATAGTGTTCGCCGCGCAGCTTCATTTCCTCCAGCAGGCGATCGCGGTCGGCGTCGGGCTTCGAGCGACGACCATAAATCAGATGCACCATGTCGGAGGTGGAGCGCTCATGTTCAGCGCAGGCCGAACGCGGCTTCCAGCCCCACAGAGCGATCGCGGCACGGCTGGCGGCGATAACACCAAGGGTGCTCTCTTCCCAACGACCGCCACCCCAGCCACCAAAACCGTCTTCATCTTCGCCCATGGCGTCGATGCTGGCGTGGTAGCCGAACTGCGCGATCAAACCAGCGGGCTCATCAGTGCCGAGATAGTCACGCAGGCAGGACTTGCCGACGATCTGACGGCCATCCTCGCCCTCGACGACGAATGCCTTGGAGCGGTTGCGCTTCACGCCGCAGTGATCGCAGCGACCGTCCCAGTCGCGGCCCAGATCGCCGATTTCGACGCCAGTGACGCTGGAGATCATGATGCCGCCATTCTCGGCTTCGAGCTTGGCAAGGAAGCGGAACTTACCCACACGCGGAGCCGAACCCGTGACTTCGAAATCGATCATGTCTTCCAGCGTGACGGTCTTCTTGCCGTTCCACAGCTTGCGGACAACTTCGCGGGTATAGGCGCGTTCGGTCCATTCGATGGTCTGGCCATATTTGGCCGCACGCTTGGCAAGCTTCTTCAGCGTCTCGCGGGCTTCACCTGCGTAGATCGCGATGACCGAAACCGTCTTGGTGCCTTCGGGCTGAGAAACCTGCGTGTCCATCGAATGTCCTCCGTTCCAATACGGCCCTTCTACTACTTTTTATGATTAGCGCAAGAGGGAATTATTCGATCGCTTGCAGCACCGACTGGAGGGCATCAAGCGCAGCGCTCGCACGACGTTTTGCAGCTTCGAGCCCGGATATCTGCATGTAATGCTCTGCGATCTCGATGCTCCAGACATCATCGCCGAAATGGTGAAGAATGCCATAGCGGCCACCGTCCCTTCCCATGATGTAAATTTTACCTACGTCAATTTTGACGAATTCATAGCGTGGTTCGGTCATTGCGGCCTCCAACCGGGCACAGCGACCGCAGCCGCCTTGGCTTCCATTTTGCACGCATGCTCCATGTCACCGCGATCCCGCGCATTGGCTGCGTATCGCCGAAGCTGCGCTGCATAGCCATCATTGCTCCAGACGGTAATCACAGAACCATGATCGGTCACCTTGAACCGCCCTGCCCCGTAACTGGCATCGAACGCGGCCTGCGCCGTTTCCGGGGTGAGATCAGCTATCTCTGTGATCGTGTGATTGGGATGATCCGCATGCGCGATCCCCGCAAGCCAGTTGTCCGTGCGCTTCCAGATAGCCATGATATAACCTCAACGTTTCCCGCACCATACCACCTTTTATGATCTATGCAACAATCATTCTCTGCATAAATATCCCTATGCAGCACCTCCACCCCTATTTCGGCGATGATCATCCGGTTCGACTGGACGAAGAAACCTATCAGGACATCATGGCGGCGATCTCGCCGGGAGACCTGCCGCACCGTGATTATTCCCACCTGATCAAATATGTGAAGTATCAGGGCTACAAGGGTTCGGTGATGAAGTTTTTCGTGCCGAACAAATATAACGGCTGGGACAATTACGTCCAGTTCAAGGAGTGGATGGCACAGGTCAAGGACAGCAGCATTTCACCCGTCGAGGCAGCACGCCTGCTCCTATGGGGCGGCAACATCCGCTTCCACTGCACCTGCCCTGCCTATCGGTTCTGGGGCATGCAATATATAGACACCCAGCTTGGAATGGCGATCATTCCCGAAGTTCGCTACCCCTCGATCCGCAACCCCCACCTACAAGGCATTCTTTGCAAGCACGGTCAGCGCACGATGAAGGTTCTACCCTTCCACCTTGGTGATATGGCGGCAGCGATCAAGGCTCAGCGCGCGAAACTCGGCATCGAGTATGTGAAGACGTCGGAATAATCAGTCGAGCATCTGCTTGGCTTTGTCCGCGATGCTTTGGCCTACCAGATCATTCGCCATCGCGAAGCGATCCATGATGACCTCGATTTCCTCGCGCGTGAACGTCGGCTTGGTCGCGGACGGAGTATAGGGCACCGCCTTGCGCCGCTTGCGGATTATGGGAGGTCGCCGCGTGATCTCGAAATAGATATCAGACTGCGATTGCGTAGGGGCGGCAAAAACCTGCCCCGGCTTAGATAAGGCCGCCGCAAGTTCAGCATCGTTCCCAGTCGGCGAGGCATACTCGTTGAAATGGTGCAGCGATACGCCCAGAAGCTCAGCGGCCTCCTTCTTGGTCTTGGTCGCCACGATAGCGCGAAGCTGCGGCCCATTATATCCGGGGTAATGATCTCCTACCGGATCGGTGCTCGACCGCATGACAATCATACCATGCACTGTGAGATTTTTCGTTTTCATGCGATCGGGATACCAGTTTCAGGGTCACCGTTCAATCATAAAGAGTGGTATGATTGTTCGGATCAACTTTCACAAGCATTGACCTTTTTCGCAGGCGGGTATGTCCGCAAGCGATAGCCCGGATCACGATCAGCAAACATATTGAGGTCGTTGATGATGAGATCGAGCACGAGGCTGGTCGCGCCACCGATCATCCCTGACTCTTCATAGTCGGTCTTCAGCCGCGCCAGCGTCTCGATCTTTTCGTCAAACGTGATTGGATATTCAATTATGTTCCGCATTGGTCACCAGAGCAGCGTGAATAGGAGAGTCAGCAGCGAAGGGAAGAGCATGATCCAGACCACATAGTCCGACGTGGTTGCGGTGCGGTTCAAATAGCCCCAGAGGCGTTCCATCAGACTATGCAATCCGAAGCCTTTCGATGCTCGACAATCGTGTGAATGAAGTTGGTGCTGCCGTTCCCGGTAGCGAATTCCGGGACGTCGAATGGCTCCCGATATTTCGTCCCCATGATGACGAAATCATGGACGGCGACTATCTTGCGCCAGCTAAGCTTGTCTCGTGAGCCGCTACACCGGACAAAGTCTCCAACCTCTACTTCATCAGCATAGCGGTTGTGTGCGTCCATTTTCTTGGAAGCCCGGTAGCGCACTTGCGAGCGAAGCAAATCCTCTTCGGAAATCCAGTGGAGATCACCCTTCCCGGCTTCATGCAGATACCAAGGGGTATCGGCGTGTTTGGACGATTGGGGATACCACCTCGCCCTGCACTTTTGATAAAGTCGTTCGTCAAGCAGCAGGTCCATATCGAATATACCGACTGCCACGAGTGGATGAAAACCAACCAACCCGTCCCGACGTTCGATATCGTAGAGCCCGACCGGTTGCCATTCCGTGTTGAGCTTGCGACTCACGCGCGCGTCCAGATAGGGAAATATTCCTCATTCTCGCCCGGCGCGGGCTTGATCCACAGGTGGACGCGATAGCCGTCGATGGTCCACTGGTGGCTGGCCATGTAGCCGAAGATGCTGAAATCAGCATCCTGCTCTTCAGGGCGGACCAGAACCTGCCACAGAGGGTCACCGCGCGAGACCGTGCGCTTATCAGCGTCGAGGATACCGTAACCGGCACACAGGCTATTGATTCCAGTAAGATTGCGATCGACCCATGCGCGGAAATCCTCCACGGTGTCGATCGGTTCGCGCTCAGCAGTGCGCTCAAACATCAGTCGATAGAAAACCACGCTCATCAAATCCACCTTCTCAAATATTACGGAGATGGTAGAAATACAGGCGTGGCTATGTCTATATTATTAGTTTACGATCGCTTCCAGTATGTCACCCACGGCATCACCCAAAATGGGCATCAGACCGATGACACCTAATACCGTCATCACGATCGGGATCAGCAGCAACGGAAACTGGTTCATATCCAGCCCGAAATAGGTGACAGCCGCGCCACCAAACATGACGACTTCGAACATTGCCCACAAAACATAAATCATCAAATTACCTCTGTTAAATTAATTCGCTCTCCGGCCGATAGTTCACCTGATTGACCGTAACATCGACCACGCAAATCGTATCGGGGTCATAGTCCTTTACGGTTTCATCGGCATCATCAAAGGCGATCGTCGCTCGACCAACGTAGCGTTTACCCTTGGCCGTCAACGGTTTGTCCCAGCCCAACAGATTGATCGTGTGACCGATGCCATTCTGAACGCAAGTGGAGACAACCGCGTCCGCGTCTTCACTATCGGCAAGGGGGTAGTGAAGTCCATATTCGAATGTCTCGCCGCCTATCGTAACGATAGCCATCCATGCCCATGACACCTCGGGCGTTGGATACCCTTTCATTTCCTCCATCATCGATACTGATCCCGCATACGGCTGCTCGTTCCCAACGTCGCCTTACCAGCATGATAATCTTCGGCTGCCAGCATCAGCGGTGCCCACTTGAGATATTCCATCCGTGTGCGGGGATCGTGGAAGAACTGCTTGAAATCACCCGGTTTGTATGCCGACACATTGAGCATTTCGGTAAAGGGGACCGTGATGCTGCGGGCCTTGCCTTCTTCCTGATGCCATTCCGCTTCCTTACGCCATGAAAACTTGGCCTTCTTCGCGCGTGGCATCATGCTGCTTGCGAGAGCAACCATGCCCGGACCGGGATCGCCATATGGCCGATAACGCCTGTAGTTGGTGCTGTGACGGCTGCCGTGGCGGTAGGAATCTTTCTTCGACTGTTCGTTGCGCTTCTCTGCGCATACACGCATCCAATAGTCTTCCTGCCCGGTCAGAACGCTGTCCTCATCGATCAGTGCATTGAGGCTCGCACGATATGCCGCGAAGTCGGGCTTTTCGCCGCTGGTCAGCGTGGTGCTGTCATAGATGAGTTTCACCGAGGCGGAGAAACTAGCCGGGTCCCAGACCTTCACCGGAGGATGCGGATGCAGAACCAGCGACCGATCGAACAACCCCTGAATGATCACCGCGATCCAGTTGTAGCGCTTGATCTCATCGCTGATGTGCGATGACGCATCATCGAAATACACGGTGCTGGGGTCGAGGCGCTTATACTCATCATGGCGCGATCGCGGTTCGGAATAATAACGATGGGGGTTCGGCTGACCGGGATGGGTCGCCTCCCATTCGTTATATTCCCGCATCCTTTCCTCATACTGTTCCATTGCACGCAGATAGTCGTCACGCATCCCTTCCCATTGCGACAGAGGAATGATTTCGTCGATGCTGTTGCCAAACATTTTGAACATCATTGGCTGCGTGGGATCGAACGTCGTCAGGTCCGGGAAGATCATTTCCGGGAACATGAAGTCAGCATCGATGCGCCAGACCTGCTCGCCATTACGCACGTAGAAGAACGTTTTCTTGTCCGCATCACGCATCATGAACTTGACGAAAACGTCCAAGAAACTGCCGTCATCGCCGCGCTCCTTCTCATCGCGACGAACGCGAAACGCCGCAATGGTGCGGGGGAAGGGCAACAGGCGATCGCGATTTTCTGGGCGAGCGATCCATTCGTCGAACTCGCCGATGTCGTTGATATCGATACCGCCACCGGTGTAGGAGAGCATGCACTCCTCATCCATATAGAGGCGGCGCTGCATGACGTGGAGTTTTTCCCATTGCCCGGCCGGATCGCCATCGCAGCACTTCACCGCCTCTTCTGTGAGACCAGCATAGAGCGAGATGGTTTCGATCCGCGTATCGATGTGGCTCAACGTTTCCTTGAGCGGGACCATCGTTGCCATGAGCGAAAGGGTGGGAGCGCCCATCCAGCCCGCTACGGCTTTGTTCGCGAGTTCGAGTTCCTTGAACAATTCAGGAAGGGTTTCCTTCTTCGCCTTGATCAGAGCCTGCTTGTAGGCGGTAGTGTCGGCCTGCTCGGACACGACAGCGAGCGCGCCCATGCCGGACGAGGACTGATCGGCGATCGCCTTCGTCGGAACCACACCGAGACGCGAAGTGAGTTCCTGCACGTCAGTCATCAATTGGGCGGCCACCGCCTGAAAATGGCCGACACGTTCGGTGATCACGGCATTGGGGTTGGTTTCGGCGCGCAATTTCTCATCCATATCATTGTGATGAATGCGCTGCTCGATGCCACCCCGGCCTTCATTTATACCGGACAGCTTCACATAGTTGCTGCCCTCTTCAGTCACGCAGGCGAACCATTCGCCTTCGCGGCCTTTGACCCAGAACCACTGTCCTAGCAGGCTTTCGGAGGGCACGATCTGGTCGTGCTCGCGATTTACCGACGAGATATCCTTCGACATGATCATGCCCTCCGATAGGCGTTAAAGCAGGCGGCCGAGAATTTCGCCAGCCAGTTTGTTGTCGAACGCGCCCTTGTGGTCGGCGTTGAGCGTCTTCATCACGATGCCGCGCGCGCTCTTGGAGCGATCGGTGGTGTCGAGGATGCTCACAATCAGGGCTTCGAGTTCGTCGGCCGACATCTGCTTGGGCAGATATTCCATGGCCAGCGCGATCTCGGCATCGATCGTCGACACATCTTCGCCGCGACCGACGAGAATGTCTCGCGTCTCGTTGGCCTTCTTGACCGTCCGGTTCAGTGCCTGAATGACGTCGGCATCGGTCGGCTCGCGATTGCCATCATTCTTGGCGATCAGGCTGACTTCGTTGACGATCAGCGAAATGCCGTTCTTGCGATCCTTGTCACCGCTCTTCATCGCCGCGATCATGTCACTGCGCAGCTTCTTCAGTTGTTCACTCATCTTCTTCCCTCAACATTGGCAGTAGTCATCGTCGTATCCGCACCGGCGACAGCCCTTGTCCAAAGGACAATGCCGACCCGATACGGCGGGCTCATCATCACGCAATTGCGGACAGCCAGCCCATGAACATTCGCCATCGCTATGAGCGTGGCAGGAATTCACACGAAGATCGGTATCATAATTGGTGGTATGACACAAGCTCTTTGCTGAGAATTTGGTCTCATGATCCTGCCAGTATTTGGCGAATATCTGCTCAGACGCTTGTTCGAGATATTTCGTGCTAGGGACGACAGCCGCACAGGAACCTACGCAAATACTATTCTGGCACCCCGCATTCGCCGGATCGGCGTAACAGAGGCGAGCAGCCAATAGCCCGATTTCCGCATGGCGAGTATGATCGCTTGTCAGGTCGATACGGATATTGTCCGGCTCTTTCGCCCATCCCGTCGCCATCGTCTGGCTGTATTTGTGCAAGGCCACATTCGCGAAAGCTGGAATATCCCGGATCGCATTCCGAACCAATGCGATCATATTTTCGACGCCGACGCCGTTTGCCGAATGGATGACGATGCGTTCCAGACCAGTCCACCGCTCAGGATGGTCCAGAACACAGTTGATCACATGATGGAGGCACCAATGCCCCGTCTCCGATTCATTACCCAGATCGTGATCGAAGGAAATTTCAGAGATGGGTTCAGGGGGATTGTTACACAGATCGGCGAAATCGCTGCTGTTGCGCACAATGACCCAACCATGCGGCTTGACCTTAACCCGCGTGTCATCGAGAAAGATTTTCATCAGTGAACCGTAATCTGCTCGATGTCGCGAACGCGGAATTTGTTGTCGAAGGCAATCAGATCGGCGAACCGATTGAGCAGCACATAGCAATTATTACCATCGGCCTCGCACAAAGCGAGCGAGGGATAATCCTCGTCAGGCGTTGGGCCGTGCAGCATGAAGAAATCGCCATCTTCGCAATTATCGAAGAGCCACGAATAGATATCGCGCTGATACATGCAGCCGTCGAGACCACGGTGGTTGTTGAGGATCAGCTTGAGGACATACCAGCCATTCTCGCGACCCACCAGATCGGTGATGAATTTGCCCGGCCGGAAACCGCAGTCATAAGGATCGAGTTCCATGCCTCAAATTCCCTTCTCATCAAATGTCTTCATCGAATGAGACTCCCATCTACGTAAATCGGCTTTCGGTCAACTTTTTTCCGTCTTGATGAATGAAGTGAAAGAAAAGTGCATTTTGCCTATTGCGAACTTCATAAAATGGAGTATGAAGGGGGCACAGACCCCGCGACGGTCTCAATTTGATGGAAGGATTTGATATGAACATGCTCTCGACCGCTTCGGAAGCCCCCGCCAAGACCAAGGGTGGCATCAAGGGTCAGGCCGCTGGCCGTTCGGACGTCTTCATGGTCGACCCCCGCCTGATCGAAATCGATCCCGAATTCAACGCTCGCGATTTCAGCAGCCCGGCCAACATCGCCCACGTCGAATGGCTCGAAGGTTCGATCGCCAGCGAAGGCATCAAGGAGCCGCTGAAGGCCTACACGCTCGGCAGCCGCATCATCATCACCAATGGTGAGAGCCGCCTGCGCGCCGTGCGCAACCTGATCGCCAAGTTCGAGGCCACCGGCGGCGCTGAAGGCGCGAACATCGAGACCGTGCCGGTCCGCACCGAAGAGCGCTTCACCAACGATGCCGACCGCCTGTTCACCCAGCTTACCTCGAACTCGGGCAAGCGTTTCGAGGTGATGGAGCAGAGCGATCTGTTCGTGAAGATGGTCAAGCTCGGCGTCAGCGTCGAACAGATCGCCATCCGCGCCAACCTCGACAAGCGCCGCGTGATCTCGCTGCTCGACTATCAGGCCCTGCCGACCGAAGTGAAGCAGATGATCCGCGATGAGCGCATCACCGCCTCGCTGGCATGGACCCAGTTCCTGTCGAACAGCCGCGACGATGAGCAGACCATTTCGGTTCTGCGCGAAGCGGTCGACAACGCCGCTGCGGCCGGTCGCACCAAGGCCTCGAACAAGTTCGTCGGCGGCAAGGGTGGCGAGCGCGTCAAGTCGGAGAAGATCAAGCTGCGCGAAGAGCGCGCCGAACTGCTCGGCCTGTTCGATGGCGCTCTGGTCGTGGAAGACGAACTGACCGAAAAGGAAATCGCAGCCGGAGAGGAACTGACCGTCACGGTTTCGATGACGGCCGACAAGTGGGCGCGCATCGTCGATCTGCTCGGCCTCTGATCACAAGCTCGTCGCGGAGGAGGCCCGATCTTCGGATCGGGCCTTTTGCGTTTCGGGCGATCAGCGCCCCAAAAGCGCCATGATGACGTTGGCCTGACCTCGCGCACGATCCTGATAGGACTTGTGCTGGCCGGGATAGTTGTCGAGGATATGATTGCCATTGCTCAGCAGGTCGCCAAACCATTCAGGCGCGATGATCTTGGCTATCTCATCCCGCAACGCCATGGCCTGAGTGTCGGCCGGATCAGGCGTGATGATCGACCGCAGGTGACGCATCAGGTCGACCGTGGCACCGGCCGTGGACTGGACAAATTCGTCTTGTTCACCCTGCACCGGCCCGACGTTGATCTTCTGCTCAAAAGAGAGTACCCATTCCTCGATCGCTTCGAGTAATTCCGGGTCCAGCAGCGAAGCCAAATCCCTCATATCAATTTCTCATCCCTTCACACCATTAAAAATATTATTATCAATAATATTAGAGTAAGTGAATATAAATAGAGTAACCCATGCAGTACATCACCTACATTTACAGACATCCCATATCAAAAGAGATATTTTATGTCGGTGCTGGTTCGCTTAAACAGGAACGGCATTTACGCCATTTGTATATAGCCGAAAGCTACGTTGCTGGAACTAATTCAGCTAAGCGGGAAAACAAGACTAAACTCGGTGCGATCGTTGACATTCTTGAACAAGGCTTAACTCCTCAGATCGATATTATTTTCACGGGTAGCCGCGTAGATGCTTTTATGATTGAAGAAGAGGTCATTGCACGTTTAGGCCGGATTGATCTGGGAACTGGTTCTTTGACGAATTTACGAGAAGGCGGCCTAAAAGGCCGGAGGCAGAGAAACTGGTCACAAGAAGCAAGAGATCGAAAACGGGTTGCGACACTTGGTAAACGCAATTCTTTCTACGGTAAAAGCCACTCAGAGAAAGCTCGCAAAAAAATATCAGAGGCCGCGAAAAATCGTTCTAGACCTCACACCACCGAGACAAAAGCTAAAATTGCTCGCTTCGGTGCCGACAACCACGCTTCGAAGAAATGGATAGCGGTTTCTCCGTCCGGCGAACGGGAGGAATTCGTCAGCATCAGAGAGTGGTGTAGAAGCAAAAATTTTCCAATGGACACTGCCTACGGAATATCCAGAACAGCCAAACCTGCTGCCAGCGGCAGAATGAAAGGATGGGCAATTCTACGCCCATCCTAGCAAAATTACGCAGATAGAGCACAGAGGCGATCTAATCCGAACGCCACTTCGAACACGGTGCATTCGAACTTCTGACCCGGAATCTGCGGGAAATCGGTCCGGCGCGAGGTGCTGGCCACTTCGCGCCATTCTTCCGGATTTTCCTCGGTCGGATCGAGCAGGACTTCGATATCGATGGTTTCCGTCGCATAGGCGGGGAGACGATCACTGGCGATCAGGCGAGCCTGTCGGCCGGTCAGGCGGCTAACGACCGGCAGCAGGGCCGAGCGCAGCGTTTCGGCGATCGGCGCAGCAGTAGTCGTGCTGAAGATGCACTGGAATTCCAACTGGTAGAATTCGTTGTAGCGGTGCTTCGCGGCCGTAGCGCCGTCGCTGGTTTCACGGCGGAAGGACTTACCAGCCTGATAGAAGCATACCGGTGCGCGCACCGACGTCTCGCGCAGGATTTGCGTGGCGATCTGATAGGTGCCATCGGTGGTTTCCGCACGCATGGCCCATTCATCGGTGCCGCCCGGTGCATCCTGAAGCAGGAAGATGTCGCTGCTGTCATAGGCTGCGTTCATGCGCGCACGCGGCATCATGAGCGGGGTATCGACCTTGAGCGTGCGCCACATCTGGTTGAGGTCCTGCAACGTGCCATCCACGGTGCTGACCAGCGTCCGTTCGATGATATCCCGGCGTCGGACCTCCTCAGGGGTCCAGAAACGTAGACCACCAAGGCCGTGAAGTGCGTAGCTCAAAAAAACCTCCATTGGTTAGTATGATCGTCAATCGCCGCGACCGTGCGGGGATTGCCCTTTGGGTTGCGTGTATCTATATTAGCGACACGCACAGAGTCGATATAATCTTTCGCCGCATCGATCGTGGGCTTGACCACATCTGAAAACACGTAGCCATCCAAGCCGCTATGAGCGGCCCGGAAATTGTTCCAGAACGGGGACCACCGATGGCGGTATTGTGGACAGTAACCATCGTTAGATAACTGTCGGATGCGATAATATTTCATTTGATAGGCGGATCACTCAGCAGATCGCACATGACGCCCCACGACGGCCATGAATGGATTTCAGGAACATCCGGGGCCGCGAACCAGCACTGATCCAGCAGCGCATGGGTCTCCTCCAGATTGCCCTCTTCAACGGCAGCGACGAGATCATCGGTCAGATAACCCACCCCGGCGCGCACGAAGCACACCTTGAAGTCGTCATAGTGCTGCTGGAATTCTTTCCACCAAAGGTCACTGGCGTCGTCAGACATAACGATCTCTCAAATCCACCTATCAAATCAACATCGGTAATAATGAAAGCGAACCAACAACGCCAGTTATTTCTTCAGGGTTCCCAAGACCACCAGCCTTGATTACCCTTTTTATGAAGAGGCTCAACCAGCCTCTCAACGTCGCGCAGGTTCCAGACGATGCGGCCATCGGACCAATCACCGGCGCACAACTCTGCCGGGCTCATCTGATCTCTCAGGTCTTCAGCTTTATGCGCACCCGACAAGCATACCGTCCCCAAAATGGCCGATCGCGGAAGGGTATGGCGGTAATCCTCACCAAAATAGCCAACGCACAGTGCATCGAGATCATCCGATATCATTGAGGCAGGCGTGAATTTGGCTGTCGCATGGATCGCAATTCGCTGTCCCTCCAAACTTTTCGGATAAACGAACGAGCGCGTCTCGTAGCCCTTCACCCCTACGAAAATCAGAGAGGCGAAGGGCTGCCAGAGTGAAATCACTTTCACGGTTCGATGGGCTCGACAGGCTGAGCCTGTTCAAAAGGTGCGTCAGTGGCCGGTTTTGCTGCCACCACTTCATCAACCTGATCGACCGTCGGTTCGTCCGGTCGCGCCCATACGGGATGATCCGTGCTGATCGGCTTCCAATGTGTGGGATCATTGAACCGGAACGAAATCTGCGAATTTTCTGCCGTGAAGCCCTGAGCGAAAATCCAGCAGGGCTCCTGCTCCTTGACCGACATCATCCGCGCCACAGCCTGCTCGCCAGTTACCGCATTGAGCAGCATGACGGATTCACCGTTGTCCGGTGCAGTGTCGATGGGGAACCACTGGTCAACCAGCCGCTCCAGAACGGCCTGCGCGCCCTTGCGGATATGCTGCTTGAACGCGGCATCGATCTCCACATTCTGCCAATCCTTGTCCGCCCCAAAGGGCGAGAAGAAGTCATAAAGCAGGCTGGAAACCACTTCGAGGCGCACTGGGTCAACCGCGATAACTGGTTCTTGTTCTGCCGTCATTTCAGACTGTTCCAAGGCTTCTTTCACAATCGAATGGACCCAAATGGCGTAATTGTTCGCGTCGGTGATATGGGGCGCAGCTTCAGTGATGCTGCGCAGAACGACATAGGGATCGAGGCTCACTTGCCCACCACCTTCTTCCCGGCCGCGACGGGTCCGGCCGCAGCCGCTCTGATCTCATCGAGATTGGCAACAACCCACAGACACCAGCGGAAATATTCCATCGGCGTGTCCTCGGCCACCAGCTTCTCGCTCTTGGTAAGCCGCATCTCCCAGAGGCGCAGGTCCTCCGTCAGCGTAGCCAGAGCATCGATCGTCTTTTGCGTTTCGGCGATCTTCTCTTCGGCTTTGTTGATACGGTTTGCGATGACCGCACGAGCGGTTACGGCATCATCACTCAACTGAGTGATCGCATCATGATCGTTGTCGAACGCCAGAAGTTCCTGATTGGCCTTTTCCAGATCAACGATCGCGTCACCAAGCCGGATATCGAGGATTTCCGGCGCAGGATTATATTGCTTGAACTGCCGGAGTGAAACCTGCGCCTGCTGAACCTGCATGCGATGGAAAGTGGCGACAGTGCCATTCTCGATTTCAGCGCGCTTGCGGAACTCAACGATACCGTGCTTGTAGATGAAGGCGGCATTGGAGATCGCGGTTTCGCGATCAAGATTGTCCCAGTCAGGGGTAGCGGCAAAGAATTTTGCTGCAACGCGCGCGATGAAGCTGGGATTATGGATATCAACGTTAAACAAAAATAGTCTCCATCTAAATTTGATGGAGACTATCAAAAGGCATCATGTGGATTCAATTTATTTGCTCAATCGAGCGAAGAAATCTGCATTACCGCCATAATCTCGTCGTCGGTCTGATCGCACTCCTTTCGGAGATAATCGATCGCCATCGATTTGGTCATGATGAAATCGACTTCAATGTCGACCGGGCATTCGGGACAGAAGCCCAAATCCATGGCCATGGGGCGCGTGCTATGATCATTGAGATCGGTGACCTTGCCGAACCAGCCGCACTGATCACATGCGCAAAATTCGTAACGTTGGGGATCGGTCATCGGCGGCTGCTGCTCCGGCGCGAGGGAGAAATGGAGCGCGCGGAGAATGTGGTGCGGCTCGGCTTGAAGCTGCTCGTGCTCGGACGATATGCAGCCGGGCTGGGCCTGTAGGCAGGACGATAGACCGTCTTGGTCGTCGGCCGGGGCACATAGTGGTGAACGACCGTATGGGTCGGACGGCTACCATAATGGCTGCCATAGTGGTTGCGACGCTTGCGGAAGCCGCAGTCCTCGTCGCGTTCGAGCATGTCGTCGAAGTCACAGTCCTCGCCCTGATAGGCAGGCTGAACGTTCGGGCGATAGGTCTGCTGCTGCGCCATCTGCTGGGTGGGCTGCGGACCACAGGCCGACAGCGCGAGAGCGGCTGCCAGCAAGATCATCGATTTCTGCATCAAATGTCTCTCTCAAATATGGACCGAACAGGAAAAAGGATGCGCCGGTCCCAACGCACCCTTCCATTGCCGGACTGCGCCGGTCAATATTTTGCTGAGAAATGCTCGTTCACCGCATCCTCGGCGATCTGCATCATGTCATCTGTCGACATGGCCACCCAGTCGATCTGCCCCTTGGCGATTTTCGTCAAGGCGGCGAGAAGCTTCTCCACGTCGGGCTTACTCTCCTCCTCGACGATGTCGCCGAAGAACCAGCAGTTGGGGAGCCGCTCGACGGTCGGCCAGCAATCGCGCGTCTGGAAACAGACGAAATTGAGGTCGGGCGAGTATCCGATCACACGACGTTCCTGATAGGAACGATCCTGATCCGACGTGATGTCGGAGTTGGCCCCCGCGACCATCACGACCGAACCAACGGCCGGGAGTGGGTCACCGGGGAGCCATGGACGCGAGGCGAGCCGGGTCATGCCGCCACCTTCGAGGCCGCAATCACCTTCACGGCAAACTCGACATAGTCGGAGATATACATCTCCACCTCGTTGAAGCCATAGGAATGACCACGATCATAGGCCATGCTGTAGACTGAAGCGAACACCTCGTCATTGACCTCCGGGTGCTCGGCACGCACGCGACTATACCACTCATCGTGGACCCGGCTCCAGAACGCATCATATTTGCGCTTGGCTGCTTTGTAGGCATCCTCATCGACCACCGTCTCGGTCGTCGTGGCACCAGCCGCCGTGGCAGCGGCTTTGTCCGGAAACGTGCCCAGCGCCACGCCCTTGGCATAGCCATAGAGCGTCTTGAAATTGCTCTTGATCGCCATCGGCGGCGCATCGGCGGCAAACTCCGCCTTCACATCCTCGTAAATGCTCATGTCGAATTCCTCAAATCAGCGTTGATCAATCGTCGTCTTCGTCACTGCCCAGATAGACCGTGTCGTAAAATTCCTTGACCCGCGCCGCTCCACCGGTACGCAGTCCCAACATGTCGCGGTCGAAAATCACCCGATATCGATCGACATGTTCCAAACGCAGCAGGTCGGCCTGCTCTTGGTTGGGCGAGAAGAAGAAATTGATATAGTTCCTATGCTCGTCACTCCGGTTGTAGCCCGGCACGGCCATGATCCGGGGCTCACTCGCATCGCCGCGATCGTCGACAAACGTCACGTCGTCGCGCTCGCGCAAAATCGCAATGGCTTTGTCCAGATCGTAGCATCCGTCATGCATCCGAGCTTGGATGTAGTCGAAATATTCAGCCGACGGCAGCAACGTTCCATCCAGACGATGGATGCTGTGGTCGTAGCTGTTGAAGTGCAACAGACGATCCAGAGGCCGACCCTTTTTGAGGGCCGCGAAAACCTTGCCGCTGAGGTCCGTGCGATATTCCGACCGGCTAATTGCCGTGTATCCAAACCGCAGCAATGCATCATAGAGAGCATCTGTCACGAAACACCAACCGGGCAAATCGTTCGGCACAACACCGACACGCAGACGTTCCAGCCCTTCGTGATTGGTCACGCCCGTTTTGCCGTCCGTGACCCCGTCGAGCAAAGCCGTCGACGCCGACGTCTTGCTGTTCCACCGATAGGCGAACATGTCAGGCTTGATCTCGATATAGTCGAACGAGAAAACAGTGGTCTGGACGACTTCGCTGGAACCGTGCTTGATCTTGTAGCTCGACATATCAAATTCCCTTCGTTGATATACCGTCTATACCACCTTTTATGAGGTGTCAACCTCGTCGCCATCGAAGTCGACAACAATCATCGGCATGAGGCCCACAATGTTGAAATCTACCCATTCGATCGCGTCATCGAGCGTGAATTGGGGCATTCTTGCGAAATGGGCTATGAGCAGATCATAGCTGTAGATGGTGCGGTTGTCAGCGGTTACGCCGATTTCGCAATCTTGGAACTCGTCATGGTCAAAGCCAAGGACGATGCGGCTATCGGGGTCGTGAAACATGGCTTCACCCTACGAAGCCCCGCTCCCTAGCTTCAATATTTCAATCGTCCTTCGCTCGGAATACCCATTTGGCCTTGATCGCAGCCTTGTTGAACACGCACATCTGACCGTCGCCATCCTCGTGCGTCTGGACGAATAACGCCTTGGCGTCGCGCCTGATCGTTTTGACGGCCTTGAACATCTTCGCCGCCTGATCCGACCATTCATAATAGTCAGCTATCGAGTAGAGTTTGATCGCGAGGTCACCACCCGGCGTGCCCTCGATCTGCTTTGAGAAATCCGAAGCATTGATATGGAGAATGACGCTCGGGTCGACCTCACAGACAAGGATGTTCTTACCGTAGCGGGCCGCCCAGTCGACCGTGCGCGCCACATAGACACCAAAGCCCCAATTGGCCATACCATCGTAGGTGCGGCGGATGCGGAAGTCATATCCCGTGACGATATGACCGTCCTCGCACTTTTCCGCCACTTCATTCTGGATTTCGATAGGCAGATCGGTCGCATCGACGCGGGGGCCGAAATGACTGAACGGACTGATGCCTTTGTCGTCGACACCACGAAACCAATAGCGGGGGATGGCAATGGACTGGTTTTCGGTGAGCATGTTGATGAGATCGCGCATGGCTTATTTATGCCTAGAGGTCCTAGCGAAATTCGCAGCGATCAGTCTTCCTTCCATTTGAAGACCAATTGGGTGGTGACATAATCCTTATTGAAGACACACATCTGCCCCTGACCGTCCGGATCAGTCTGGACATAAAGTGCTTTTGCGTCCCGCTTTATTTTCTTCACCATATGGAACATGATGGCCGCTTGTTCGCGCATGCTGCTTGTCTCGGCGTAGAGTAGGTTGGCAAGACGACCACCTGCGGTTCCTTCCGTTCGTTGAACAAAATCATGGTGATGAATATGGAGAATGACGCCGGGATCGACCGTCGCCACAATGATATTATCCCCGTAGAATTTGGCCCAGCGCGGCGTCGAGGCGAGATACACACCGAAGCCCCAATTGGACATACCGCTATATGTTCTGCTGATACGGAAATCATAATTCCGGAACAGATAGGCTTCGGTATCAGCCACGGCAGCCACGTCGTCCCGGATTTCATCCGGCAACGTTTCAAAAGGCTGACGGCGACCTACCTGTGATGGTCGGATCGCGTGATCCTCAACCCCACGATACCAGTAACGAGGAATGGATACGGTTGCGCCACTTTCGGTGACGATGTTGATGATATCACGCATGGCTTATTTATTATCATCTGTTGGCGGTGGCACAGACCGATTGCGGCGAGGCAGCAAACCCTTTCGGCTGATAGCCAATCTGCGCTGCATTTCAGCCGCTTTCTCTTGCGCTGCCGCCACACGCTTGGCCTTTTCTGCGTTTTCAAAATCATCGATCCGGCGACCAAACTGGCCCATCATCACACTACCACGAGGCTTATCACGCAATTCTATGTGCATGCTCAATTTCAGTAGTAATACGACGTCGTCATACTGGATTAGATATAGGCATTCCGCCGTATGCGGATCACCTAGATGAATATGCATGATCCCAGTGTTTTGCAGTAGTTCGTCGTCACCATCGGATGCGCGATAAAAACGCTCTTCAAGCCCCTTTCCAGCCTCGATGTTTGTGATGATTTCGTCGAGGATATCCTGCATCGCGTCAGTGACGATCACTGATCTCTGGAGGCCATGGGTTCCGGCAATTTCGACTTTCTTCGGCTTCCGTTCAATTCGTGGTAAGCGAAGTCTATCGAGCATCCTTCCCCCAGAGACGTTTGCGACGCTCTTCTTTCGTCAGGCCAGATACTACCGTGGTGCTACCCTTTTCGGCGCGCGCAGCAAGACGCATCAGTTCTCTCACTGACGGATTATCGAGAAGCGGGTCGTCCCGCTCAACAGGCAACGTTGCCTCGCCCACAATATCCTCGTATCGCAAATTTACTCTCCCCATATAGCAGTTTCTGACGCGGAAACAACCATTCGCCACGTATACTATTTATATGGAGCGGTGCGCGGATTTGCAGCAGGACCCAACACTTTGTCCAGCCACCAATCCGGAACCAGCAGGTCGGGGTCCTCATAAAGCTCCCAAGGCCAGAGCGTCCGCCACATATCTTCACGCCATTGCGCGACCGCGACGTCCATCCACTTTTTACCCACGGCGAACCCATTGTCAGGCGAGATCGATCCCTTCCCCATGCTTTCGAACTCATACAGTTCGAGCAGAGCGGTATCGTCGAAATTCAGGCAATCCTTCCAGTGACGGGCAAAAAACTCATAGATCGGCACCATCTTTCTGAAATTCTTACCAAGCTTTAGGCTTCCCGCTGTGACATTGCATCCTCCTTACAATCATTTACTTCTATTCATTCGATCAACTCGATATGTTCTGCCGTTACCTCGATTGAGGCTACCGAAATTTGCGGTTAATGAGTGGCAGTTCGGGCAGAGAACTCTCAAATTTTCTGGGCAATTATTCTTATAGTTGCCATCCCGATGGTCAACCTGAAGCGGAATGCGACCAGTTATCGGATGAACCTCGCTCCATGCGCATTTGCTGCACTTAAACTGAGCCTGTTCGATAGTGTGCTCTCTTGCCCACATAGAGAGTTCACCATTTGCTAGCGATCCCGTAGCTTTCCCCGATATCCAATCCTCAACCAACTTTTTGCGTCTCGCCGCGAAGCGCTCTCGTTCCTGCGCCTTCGAGCAATCAAGGCTACAGTATTTGAATTGCTTTTGCTTCAGTGGCGATGCACAACGCCGACATTCCTTTGCACACAGCCTGTTGTTATTCTGGCGGCACGATAATCTGGATCGCTCCCGCAGCTTATTCGAAACTTTGGCAGCACACGACTGTGAGCAGTAGCGATGCTTGTTTCTGACTTCATAAGGAATGATCGCATCACATAAAGGCTCCGCACATGGTGTTCCATTCGCTTCGTAAGCTTCCCTAGCTGTTTTTCTAACATCTACATATTCGGTAAACTCTGGATCATACTTCCGCCTGTGCTTGAAAAGGACATCAGATCGGGAATAAGATTTTGGAGGATTACAGCATTGACAGACATAAGATTTTTCCATCGATTATTTATCATGATCGATGGAGTTATGGTTTCTTGAAACAAATGGTGGAGCCTATCGGACTCGAACCGATCGCCTTATCCCTGCCGAGGATACGCTCTCCCTGATGAGCTAAGGCCCCATTGTTGATGATAACCGTGGAGGATATCGGGCTCGAACCGATCTCATCTTCCGTGCAAGGGATGACTGGGTTCCCATCGGCCCATCCCCCTCTCACGGTTATCAACAAAAATGGTAGCTCCGGGGAATTCTGCCATCCCGACCTTTCCCGTGTAAAGGGATTGCGCTACTTCTGCGCCACGGAGCCACACCTCATTCAATCTACAAGTTGGTTGGGATGGGCGGATTTGAACCGCCGACCACCGGTTTATCGGACCGATGCTCTGACCAAGCTGAGCTACACCCCATCAACCAATTCATATCATCTGGTGCGACCTATAGGATTTGAACCTATGACCTTCCCGAAGTCAGCGGGACGCGCTACCACTGCGCCAAGGTCGCATCACATGATTATCCCGATCAACCCTACCGCCGTGCAGTAGCCGATCAGAACCTAACAGAAACCAAGGTTCCTGTGCTGCGACTGAGAGAATGGACTTATGGGGATTTCTTCCCGGCGTCCGATCTCTCGGACGCATAGAACACGTCCGAGGTCTAGGCGACCACGATAATCGCGGCGGCTGCCGCGACAATTGCCACAGGGGCGATAATGGAGGGACGGTTGTTCATGTTTTTATTTATACAAATTGCTCGTTTCGAATGTCAACAATTAAAAAATCGTTTTTGCGCTTTTCATCAAACGAGGTATAGCCGTCGGACTTGATGAAGGACATTTGATGTTTACCGAACAACTTCTCCCCGTGTGGCCCAATGGTTATTCCCTGCTCAGGCTCGAAAGCGATGAAGGCGAATGGACCATCTTCCCGATCGATAAGAGCGCGGGACAAGAAACCTCCCGCATTGCTTCAGTAATATGGGTTCAATCCCATACGCAAGCGCCGACGCGCTCGTAACGCAGTCTCGCGAATCAACTCCGGGTTCCTACGCAAATTAATCATAAACTCCCCAGAAAGATGCTTTGGCTTAACAGATATGCCACCAGTGATTTCCACAATATCGCAAACCATGCGCGGGTCTTTGGCGAATCTAAATTTATGCAAGTTGTCTGATTTCGGCGTAATGCAAGTGAGACGTCCATCAACTTCAATAACAGAATGGGCGACATATATCGCCTCATCTACCATCCATCCCATAACCTGCTTGCTAGATTTAGATGGGTCGAGGCGCGTGTATGCAGCAGTGTTTTGATGACACTCATTGGGCTTCATCCGCATCCATTCGATTACCGAGCGCGAAGCGGTAGACACCTCCACGATAGGCAGATTATCGACATAATCGACCAAATCACGTTCATGCTGGCTCATAGGGCGTAGCGATTGCTGCAACTGCTCCAACAGGAACTTGTTCTGTTTAATTTTGCTAGTCATATGACCATAAATCGCAACCGACCATCGCAACGCAATTTTAATCGTCAGATATGAGGTTTTATGCCACCTAACGCGTCAAAAATGACCAATTAACTGCCTTCCCCGGATGCTTCTGTAACCGGAGCTAAATACCCCCTACTACCTTAGGGGATGAAATATGCGTGAATATATCGACACCATCAACAAGGCCTTTCTCGCCGAAAGCGTCGAACCGATGGTTGCTGAAGAAATCTTCGATGACATTGAAGTCGTCGAAAATGCCGAAATCGTTCAGGAACTCGCCGGTGACGACGATGCTCTATCGGGCACTCTCGACGCCCGCGCACTGGCCAAGCTTCTGCCGGAAGTGGATAAGCTTGATCCGTTCGTCAGCGCCGTCCGCAAGGTCCTACGCGGCAGCATCGAGACCCTCACCATCATCGAGCGCACCCAGTTGTCGAAGGGCTTCATCTCCCTTCTGCGTGACAGCAGTGAGATGACTGTGAAGGCCATGCAGCGCCTGAAAATGGTCCACAAGGACGAAGCCGCCAAGGACGAGTTCTAATAGGTCTGGGGCCACGTCCGCGTGGCCCCGCCCTTATGTCACACTGATCGAAATGTGTGATGCCAGCGTGCTCGCCAACACGCCCGCCGCCCCGATGAAAAACAGCCCTATGACCGCTCCCGTGCGGTTCTTGTCAAAAATCAGGCTGGCCACGATAATACCGAAACCGGCATAGGCAAACCACATCGCGATCAGACCGAGCGCGACCATTCCAAGCACCTCAAACATCGCCTCCCTCCTGATCGCGCATCCACTTTGCGATCGCTTCATGCTCTGCGGCTGTGCCGTCATTCTTTAAACGGTTGGCCTTGTAGGACATGATCACGATGTTGCCTTTCACATATCCGCGCGAATTATCAATTCGGTCGAGACTGTAAGCCCACGGAGATTGCTCACCATCTGATATAGTTAGAGGCTCGTGGAATACGGGGCATTTTGACGGCAATGGAGAAAGGTCCTCGACGGTCAAGTCAAATTCCCATCCTTTTTTAGCGGCGCGCGCCTTCGCACGCCGCCACATAGACCACTCCGGTTTCTTACGGTAATGGACCTTCATCCATTCGTTAATGCAGATGCGACAACGCGCCTGACAACCATCTTTTGCGCGACGGTCTGGCGGAAAATCCGTCAGGTCTTTCATAACCTGACACTTCGAACACGTTCTCATTGGCAGACAACGATCAATTGCTCGGAGGCACGAGTAGCAGCCGTATAAAGCCAATTGGTGGCGTCATCCCTGAACACTCTGCTCTCATCATGAACAATGACAGAGGGCCATGCAGAGCCCTGCGCTTTGTGACACGTCATCACCCATCCGAAATCGACGTGATGGTGCTTTTTCTGGGCAGCGAAGCGCGCCTTCTTGTCGACCGAGGCATAGTTCTTCGTGCGGCCGATATGCTCCTCAAACAGGCCCTGATAGGCCGTCACGACGTGCCGGGCTTCATCCTCATCCTGAAGATGGAGTTTGAACGATGCCTTACCATCTTCGAGATCGGGGTGATCCCGCATTGAAGTGACATGTGCGCCATTGATCAGGCTTGGGATCGTCTTGGAATTCTTGCAGACGATCAGCGGCTCGCCCATCTGAGGGGCATTGCTCTCAAAACCAGCCATGAGACGCAGGCACTGCGTGATGTCCCAGCGCGTGCGGTTCATACCGCAGATGATCTGCGCGGTCCGATCCTTGGCGAACGTGTATTCGTCATCCTTGGCCCGGATGATCTTGAGCGGACCGTAATCCCCGAACGGCATCTGCTCGCCCATGCGCACGAGATGGCTGTAGAGGATGATCGGGTTGTCCTTGGCCTGACGGTGGATTTCCGTCAGCAGGGCGTCGGGTTTACCCACACACAGGCCGGGCTTGTCATCAACCGGCTGAAGCTGGCCGGGGTCACCGATCGCGATGATGCGCACACCGAAAGATTTGAGGTCGGCCGCAATCAACTGGCCCACCATCGAGCTTTCGTCGACGACCACCAGACGCGAATTGATTACGGTGCTATCTGGGTTGAGCCGGAAGCTCAGATCGTTGATGTCATAGGCTTGATTGAGGTTCTGCTCCAGAAGGCGCACCTTGGCCTGAAGTACCTGATTGTTGGGCTGTGCGCGCAGGAACGACAGCGTCTTGGCCAGTTCCATCTCAAGCACTTCAGCCTTGAGCAGCTTGGGCTGGTAGATTGCGCGGTGGATCGTGGCAACCGAGGCGACCAATCCAGCGGCCTCCAGCTTCCCACGCACCACGCGTGCAGCCATGGCAGTCGGTGCGCACAGAGTGATCTCTTCAGCGTCGAGGCCCAGTGCATCGATAATCGCAGGGATCAAATAGGACTTACCGGTTCCGGCCAGTCCACCCAAGTAGAAAACCTGCTTACCCTGCGGGTCATTATACCAATTGACGATCTCTTTGATCGCGTAATCTTGCTGCTCAGATAGATTGAAGGTCATGTCGCGACAGTAGTGATCGCGAATACTCGAAGGCTATATTATTCTTTTGACCATTTTGGCGAAAGTAAAAAGGCCGAGCATCTCTGCGCGGCCTTTTTTACACTGTTGCGTCGACCGTTATTTTATCACCATAGAGATAAGATAACTCAGCAACGAATGGCTCCCAATCATCTGGGCATTCCCGTGGAAAATCCGGGAACTGTGCCCATAGGCGTTACTGAGCCATCGGGTTCATCAGCAGAACCCCGATCGTGGCGAGGTCCTCTTCAATGTTCCCGCAGAGCCACTTTATCCCTTCGGACAAGTCGACGAAGTCGCAGAACATGCGTCCGGTCGAAATACTCAGCAGGACCGCAGGATCGAAATCCCGATAGATCGTCATCAGGAATACCGTTCAATGACTTCCTTCATGTCCCACAGCACCATCTCGATTGAACTGTCGCGCGCGATCGCTGTCGAGATACTGCCATAGTGCATTTCCAGACAGTCGACGAGCAACTGCTTGATCGCAGCCTCATCCGGGCTGTGAGGCAACACAGATGTGGCATACAGCCCCTCCAAGGATTTCTCCTTAGTCTCGAACCACGAATTTAGGCGCTCGAACGACCATTCTCCGCGACGTATCGACAGCAAAACCTGACTGTTCCTTTCCAGATCAAGGTCCCCCTCTGCAAGGACTTGCTCGCATTGCAGAGCCAGTCGAACGATATGATACGCCTCTTTCGTGGAGTAGCCGACTTTTAGTATGTCAGCCCTGCGGCGCGCGCTTTGCTTGATAGGAAACTGATTGAACAGTTCGTAAAACTGCACTTTATCACTCTCGCTCAACGACGAGAGATAATACTCATCGATCTCCGTTCCTTTTTCATCGGCGAATACACGAGCATCGATCTCATGCTCCCGAACGAAGGTCACGAACGGGGTCACCGCATTCTTCAGTTTCGAAAGCTGCGCGAATGCATAGCCCATCAAACGATGCTTCAACTTCCGTGACAGGAATAGCTTCCGATTCTCACGAACCACATTACCAATCGACGTCGTATGTATGATGCAGCGCCTCGGGACGAACAACGCATCTACGATGTTCGGAGATGCGTCATAAGCCATATGGAAAAATTTGATGATCGAATAAACCGTGAAGTCATATTCGTGCCGACCATCCTTGCTTTTGATGTGCTGTTCAGACCACTGCTGGAATGGGTTTGGTGTGCTTCCAAAACCAGAAATGAAACCCGCCAGATGCGGAAACGCATCTTCTTTATGAGGAATTGCAAATCCATAAATATCAGCGTCGGACACGCCACCGATAGCCGCTCCATATGCTTCAGACCCCATCCGACACAGATAGGCCGTGTTTTCGTCGAGGAATTTTGGGGGGGAAATCAACCCCTGCTTTCTCAGTTCGGTGATAATCATAGTATTCCAATTTCTCTATCAAAAAATGCTATTATCAATGATATGAACTATTTTACAAGCCTCACACCAATCACATCCCTGTCGCTAGATGCTCTAAAGCTTCAGATCAATAAACATTTACTGACTGCTCGCGGAACTGTGAAGCCAATAGCGGCGCGACATTCATATATTGAGCGACATAATCTCACCGAACTGATGAGAAATATCCGATCAGCGTGTCCTCATGCCGAAACGATCGGTGAGGCAATATATTGCTTGACCCATGATCTGGAAGTTTCAACGGGCTGCACCAACTGTAAAAAACCCACACGCTTCGTCAACACAACGAAAGGATATAACCCTTTTTGTTCTTACCGATGCAATGCCGCTTACAACCAACCCACAACGTCCCTATCACCAGAAAAAAAGATAGCGAAGGCGCAGAAAACTTCCCGTGCGCTACGAGGTCGTAAATTGGATGAAAAGTGGCGTTCCAAATTGTCGGCTGCGGCACTGAAGCCCGAAGTGCAAGCTAAAAAGGCAGCAACCTGCTTAGAGCGTTATGGCGTTGCAAACCCCGGAGTTATGGGCGCATATAGCTCGAAAGCAGCCGAAAAGTTCATCCGAGATTTTATAGAATTCCGTGTCATTGACCCTGATCTATGCATGTTCAATGCGGAAGGACGTGACGAATATTTTCAAATGATCCAAGTCCCTTGGTGTCATAAATCAAAATACGTGAGCTACGACTTAGTGGTTTTTCTGGACCACGAAGGCGCGAAAAACCGAGATGCCTCTAAGATCGAGATAGTCTTAGAATTTCAAGGCCCTTGGCACTACAAAATTGATGAGATTGCTGGACACGAACACGAACCAGCAACCCCGTATTCAAACAATCGTCACACAAAATGGCAGCAGGCCACGATCGACGATCTGAAAATCAGATGCATTTTGGATAAAAACCCACAATGCGAATATCTAACATTCTGGATGCGTGACGGCATAACGTATGGTTATTCGTAATGCCGCCACAAGGTCAGCTTTCCAGTTTCTCATATTCGCCCATCGGTACGTGGATGTAATCGTAATTGCGCAAGATGACATCGTCGCGCGCCTTACGAGCCTCGTCGCCTTCCCACAACACTGCATCAGGGTCGGCGAAATCGAACATGCTGGTGTTCCACCGTCCCTCAATACCAGATAGCGTGTAGGTGCTGCTGCTGCGGCCGACATTCAGTGCCTCAACCCTATATTCGGCACCCTCGGTGAGTATCGTCTTGGCGTATGTGACCTGATAGTCCCATCCGCCGCGCGCACTGAATATGATATCTTCACCGGGAATGGCAAAGCTCGGCTGCGTGGGAAGGATCGTCAGTCTTTGCGCCTTCAGGCCATCGACTACGGCTCGCAGTGCATCACGATCGAGCCCTTTCCACCAAGGGTGGTCGATGAACCCTTGAAGTATATCGACGCATTCGGTCGTGTCCACGCTTGGGCGGACCATTTTTGCGGGCTGCTTGAGAAATTCCACGATCTCGCGAACTGCCGATCGGTCACTCAGATGCCATGATGGATGGACCAACACATTTTCGAGCAGTTCGATGACGTGCTTGGCCTGACCGGGATGGATACTCATACCGCGATCCTCAACATGGCCAGAATGCTGTTGATTTCGTCGCTCGGCGTTTCCGTGGCGTCTTCCCCCAGCGCGGCGGCCATCGTTTCCACAAGGCGAACCTGCGCCGCCGGTGCGATATGCTGCGAGGCCAGACGCTGGGAAGCATCTTTCCATGCCGCCCACAGCACCGCGTGAGTGATGATATCGCCCTTGGTGCTCTGCAATCCGTCAACCATAGGAACTCCATGATTGTCGCTGTCATGGACAAGTTTCAAATGAGAATTCATTAAATCCCCCGATCAAATGAATAAAACACAGGGCGACCGGTTCCAGCGCCAAAAACAAATGACAAAAATCAATGGATCAAGCAGCAAATTGCAAAAAGGTGAGTGTCGCGTCGGAGCAACAAAGCAATCACATACGTGAATTAATTACCGACGATTACTCTTTTGCCAAGTCTCGATCATCTCGAAACGGATCGCCACTGAAACGCACTGGTCACCCTGTGCCCATCGGTGAGCCCGAAGGCCCACGTCAAGAAGTTAGGCCATCAGGCCGTAAGACTGGAGCACCGAGACCATTTCATCAGTCAGTTCGACCGTCTCCTTGGCATTCAGTGCAGCAAGCTGATCACGCAGATCAGTGCGTTCGAGCTTCAGAGCCGCCACCGACCGCGAAAACTGCTCACGGACTTCGCTCGTCACCAGACTTGCTGTGATGGTCTCGTTCGCGTTGGCATTCGCGCCGACCGACTTGCCCTCCAGTTGCTGTTCACGTAACTGGATGCTGTAGGAAATCTTCTCCGCGATAACATCGAAGCTGTCATCGGACACGCCATACAGGGTGATATCATCGGTCACTTTGGCGTATCGCGCAATACGCGCATCTACGAGAGCGATATCAGTGAGAACATCACTGACGCCGCTCAATACGTTTGCGTGTGCCAGCAGCTTCCGAATATTGTAGCCGACGGTCAGAAGGGCGATGGGCTGCTCGACCTGATCCAGCATTTCGTCACGCGCAGCTTCCAGCGCCGCCGTTGTCCTACCGCGATCGAAAATGGTGACCCGTGCGGTGGTTTTCACTTCGGCATCCCGAGCCGCCTCGATCGCCATTCGGGCGAGTTCGGACGCCTTCTTCAGATTAACTTTCTTCACGTCTCAAAATCCCTGAAATCAAATGTCCTCCGTGTAATCGCGGCCCCCGGCGAGATTGTCAAGTTATTCGTCATTGGTAGTATGAAGTGTTTTCACCTATCGGAAAACCACGACCGAACCACCACATATGGCGGTTCTAGGTATTCATACACACAATCTCGGTTGCAAAATTTCCCATCACTCCATGGTTGAAGTGAGGGAGTCGAACCAGTTTCGGTATGGAGCATATTCACAAAATGACTTCATGCTCTGGTAGGACACTAAATAATCCTTTCAAGGCAGCGATTACAGGAAGGAAATTTGCATGACCGGATCGAGAAGCATCATCCCTTTGGATTACGACGTTGAATTCGTTATCAAGAAGGCAAATCTGACCAACAACTATGGATGGGAAATCCGTGAAGACGGAATTCATGTGGTCTATTCGATCGACTCATATGATGCGATGCGTGATACCATTGACAATTACCATACCTATTATACCGAAGTCATGCGTCCGGACGTTCTGCTCGCGATCGACAATGAACGAAAGGAGCGCGCTCGTTCATTTGATTTCATGGGAATGATGGTCGCCCTTGATACCACAACCGTCGCGAACATGACGGCAGCGGTAGCTGGTCTGGAGCGAGACCCGAACCGCCTCTTTATCAATTGGCAGGTGTCGATCGGTAAGTTCGTGACCATTCCGCGCGAAATGATGTATGCGCTTGCCGACGCGTCGTTCAACTATTTTCAGGGTTGCTTCGATCGCTCACGGGCGCTGATGCAGATAGCGCAGGATGCAACCACCACCACGGAACTGGCCGCCATAGATGTAAAATCGGGCTGGCCAGCAGGTGTCCCCGCTCCTACCCCGCCTGTGCCGCCGGAGAAACCTGAAGAGCCCGAGGCACCCGGCGAAGGTGAAGGCGAAGGCACGCCCCCTGAAGAGGGCACCGGGAATACCGAAGAGCCCGAGGCGGAACCCACTCCGGAAGAACCTACTCCGGAAGAACCAACTGAGGAACCGGAACCGACGCCCTAATCCTGTGGCGGAACCATGGCGCGAAGGCGACGCGCCAGCGTGCTGAACAAGTAGGGCTTACCCAGAACGTCAAACCCATCACGCATGTTATCGGGAAGTACCTGCTCATCCTTCCCGGTAATGAGCAAAACCTTTAGGTCCGGAATCAACTTCCGCAGGTCGCGGGCCAAGTTTACCCCCGATCCTCCCGGCATCACGATATCGGTGCATAGGATGTCTGGGCTGAAGCCCGAATTGACAATCCCAATAGCTTCATCGGCGCTCGCGGCGACGCGAATAGTGAAACCATGGGAGGACAATGCAGACTTGGCCATTGCGACCAGATCGGCATCATCATCGACAAACAGTATGCCGCCATTTAACATGGTTGGACCATCCCTTGGTTAATCCTCAAGCACTTGCATTGTTAATAAAACGTGGTATTGTGATGGCATGAAGCGTTATTTTATTCTGTTTGCTATGCTCGCAACCATACCGGCATCAGCCCAAAACACTAGCCGGGAAAAATACGGCTTTCCTGTTCGAGTCACAGAGGTGTATGATGGCGACACGTTTACCTTCGACGGTAGTGGCTGGTCACCCTTCCCCAACTTGACGTGGAAAGTGCGTGTTCGCGGAATCGATACCCCCGAAAAGCGGGGCAAGTGCGCATTTGAAAAAGCACTCGCACGAAAGGCACATCAGACCACTATCTCCTTACTCAACCGTAGCGAACGGCTGCGGCGCAGTTCCCTACCCATTCGCGAACGACTGTCAATACGAGGGCAGGGATATATTGTATGGTTATCGGCTGTTCAGCACGACAAATACGGCGGACGCTTTGACGCCGTCGTCACCCTGTCGGATGGCACATCGCTTGGTGACCATTTGATCGATGCAGGCTTGGCCCGGCCATATTTCGGCGGGCGCAAACAGGGATGGTGCAAATGAAATACTCCGGCTGGCGCTTATCCGAAAGCGATCGCGAACGATTGCTCAGTCTGTTTACCCCCGCATACCCTGACATTGTGGCACACCACATCACCCTCCAACATGGCGGTGAGGTTACGATGCCGCCACCTGCCACTTTTCGCGTCATCGGAACGGTGGATGACAACGCGGGTGTGCAGGCATTGGTCATCCATGTCACGACGCCCGAACATTCCAGCCACAAAAGACCTGACGGACTGATATATCACGTCACATGGTCAATCGACCGGAGCGCCGGGCGGCGATCTGCTCATTCCAATCAGGTGCTGGTAGCCCAGCCCTATTTTGAAGTGGAGAACACCGTCGACTTCGAAGCGTTCCCCGCCATCATGGAATCTAATTCGCGAACCGAGCGTCATCCAGTGCCGGATGCACCTTGAAGGTCACCTGAAGGCCATCACCGGATGAAGCGATATGATATTCATCCGACAAACCGGATGCCTCCAGCTTATTCAGATCACGCAGGCTGACCGAATATGCTTCAAGGTTAACCACCGCCTCGCGATCGCTGCTCATGTAGTGAACTGAATAGCTGTTATAATTGATAGTCAGACCGATGTGGTCGAACGCTGCGCGGATAAGATTTTCTACGTTCTTTGCGCGTTCCATTTCCCGCTCTTCGGGGTCAAGCCCGGCCAATTGGGCAAATCTCTTGGGGTCCATAATATGCTCCTGAAATACGGAGCTATTTATCCCTGACGCCAGCGCCGAAGCGATAAATATCCCATGCGTAACTGGATAGTGCTCTGCGAAACCGTCGATGACACCGTGCCCTTCACCTATCATTTGTGGGATGCCGTGGCCGCAGGCGAATATGGCTTCTACTGGGAGGAAGGTGGATGCTGGGGTATGGCACTGGCTCTTCACGACGAATTTGCCGCTATGGGGCTACCGGCGCAGCTATTGGTCACTCATTCGTTCGTTCATGCGATGGCGCGCGTCGGTGATGCCGTCTATGATTGGAATGGTCGCATAGAGCCACCCGCCGATGGCAGCGTAGTGTCCGAACAGGAACTGATCGAAGCGGCGATCCATTATGGTTTTGACGAGGGTCAGATTGAGGCTGATCGCAGAGAGGCCGCTGCCTTGATCGAAAATGCGAAGGAACTGATGGGCGCGGAAAATAATTCTTGACCAACGATTTGCGCTGCAAGTATAAATATATTCATCATGACGAACCTTCTTACCCTTCTGCCCTTCGAGGCTCAACGACAGCAACGCTGATACTGCGTCCTGATGGGCGCTGTTTTGGTGCCCTGTCCTCTAAATGGTAAGAGAATAGGTTCTGACCCTATCAACCCACGTTCGAACCGTGGCAGGGCATCTAAACAGCGCCATATTCAGGACGGGCATTGCCCCGTCGTCTAATGGTAAGACACGACACTTTGAATGTTGGAACGCTGGTTCAATCCCGGCCGGGGCATCCAAACCACTTTACTATCTCATAAAATGTGGTATTAAGCCGTTATGGAACCTTTCGGCGATATCATCGATCACCTGACAGCCAAGGGTTACCGCCCTCTCCGGCCTCAATCCGGGCATGGATATCGATCCATCCTGCGCATGAAGAAAGAGTTTCCTCGCGCCGATCGACCAGACATTCATGTCTCGATAACAGCGTGGGCGACTGGAGACACATATAAAGCGTGGGCAGAAGTCTACGAAATCGAATATCGCCGCACACAATCAAGTCGGCGCGCAGATTGGCTCTCGCACAAGAAATATGAAACCGCTAGCGGTGGCGATCTCCGGTCGACCTGTTCCGGACTAGCTGCCGCGATAGATCAGGCAGAAAAAGAAGCGGAATTCCGGATGTTGGACGAGAACAATGCGGAATTTCGCATCAAGACCAGTCCTACACCTGAGCAGGTTGCTATCCGTGATAGCATTGCAAAGTCGATGGAAATCGTTAACCGCAACCGCCGCAAATAATGAATAGCCAGCATCAAGTGTGGTAATATCGGCAATGGGTATTTTGAAACAACTCGACCTCCGCCATGCGCGCAGGGTCTTTGCCGTAGGTGACATTCACGGGCGGTTTGATCGACTGGAAGCCAAACTGGAAGCCGTCTCTTTTGACAAAGAACAGGATCATCTACTCAGCGTCGGTGATCTGGTCGATCGCGGACCTCAGTCACACCTCGCGATCGAATACGCGGTGCAGCCATGGTTCCACCATGTGCGCGGCAACCACGAAGAGCTATGTGCCCTGACTGCGAAGGGACGGCCATGCAACCACCTCAACAATGGCGGTAAATGGTTCATGGACCTCCCGCCAGAAGAACAGGTCGAGCATGTGCGCATTCTGTGGGACGAAGCGCCAACCATTTTGGAAGTTCACACCCCGGCCGGGAACCATGTCGGCATCATCCACGCCTGCCTGCCATTTGATGACTGGGCAAGTGCTGAAGTCGCAGCCGAACGGTTCGAAGATCGATGTCTATGGGATCGTGATCAGATCAAATATCCGTTTCCCGACGGTATCAAAGGGATCGATTATGTCGTCCATGGCCACACGCCGCTCAAGCAACCGATCAACCGCAATAATGTCTACTGGATCGACACGGGTGGTGCGTATGAGGATGGCTTCCTCACCCTGATGCAGATACCATAAAGAGAGCCCCATCATCGCGATGGGGCTCTCATTTTATCAACTGAAATCGAAGCTCAACTGCGCCCCTTCATCGGACCAACGCTCATTTGGTAGTGCGGCGACGAACTTGAGCCACACTTCGTTCCAGAAGCGCGTTCCTAGCTGATCCGGTCGATACGGGATATCTTGCTCCCACAGGAAATTACCGATCGTTTCAGCGGTGCTGATCGCGTCGACGATTTCGTGTATCTCACTACACCCTTCGATGGCATCGGCGCACCACCAGTCCTCGCGCGCCGTGCGGTAATCGATCTCTTTGTCGCGCCGGGCGCGGAGGATGATTTGCTTCGCACTCTTCGCCATGCGGGCTGTATCTGGAACCATCCAGTCACGCCCCATCATCTTACCCATGAAATAGTCCCGGTTAAGGCCCTTCAGGAAGGCGTAGAGATGCTCACTGCGATACGCCGGGAGCCACACATGGGCGAAGCTGCCATAATCGCTGTGGATCGCTACCAGCCCTGTTTTGTCACACAGGCAGATATATGCCCAACCCTCGTGGGGTGAACTCGGCACGTAAAAGGTATTCGCGCTTGCCATGCGGATCATCGGGCAACTCCACCAAGGAGGCGCGCAATCCACCGGTCCAGAGAGCGAAGACGTTCATCATGAGAGCGAGGCAAAAGCCCCTGCTTGCTGATTTCTTCGGCGGTCAGTTCGCGCGCGCGGCGGGCGTGTTTCGAAATCAACGCCCGGCGGAGTGAAATCGCAGTATCGAGAATGGAAACAGTAGAATGGTTCGTCATCAAATCACCTCAGGGCGATCGTAAAAAGCGACCGCCCTGAGATGCAATTTTAATCGGCTGCGTAGAAACGATAAGGATCGCTACCGCCGCCCTCCCCTTCGGAGCGGATCAAGTTGGCTTTGCGCATGCGGGTCATCAGCGCCGTGACACTGTTGTAGGGAATACCCATTCGCTCGCCGACCTCACGCGACATCAGGCCGGGGGTTTCGCGGATGACCACCATTGCTCGATCGGAAAGCGGCGCTTCTTCGACAACCGTTGATACCGGCGCGGGAGGGGGCGTGACTTCAGGAGGGGTGGCGACCTGTTCGGTCACCGGCTCCGCGTCGGCTGCCGCCTTACCATCACGAAGGGCGGGCACCTCCGCTGCCGTATACCAGCGTGCGCGCATCCGATCATTGGGATCACGCGCGATCACACCGGGCGTCGCGAGACGATTGGTGCAGTTGGAAGCTTTCTTCAGGTCGAAACCGGTTGCGTCCGCGACTTCCTGATTGGTGATACCGGGATGCTGTTCGATCACATCGAGCGTGACGCGGCACGGCGCACCGGGCAGCAGGAAATTGGGAACTTTGCTCTTGCGCTTCGTGCCGCTCTTCTTCTTCGACGGCTTGGTCGCCTTGGGTGCGGCCGGGGATTTGCGCTGCGGCTCAGCAATGGCGACTGCGGCGGGCTCGACGACCGGCTCGGGAACCGGCGGTGCGTCGACGGGCGGCGTGAGACTGATGGGGATCGTGGCAGGTTCAGGCACCGGAGCAGCGAGGGCCGCCTGCTCAGCAAGCGCGGCTTCATCTTCGGCGATCTTGGCCGTGAGGATACCGTTGCCCAGATGCGCCATCATGACGCCGAGTTCCTGCATTGTTCCCTTTAAAATCAGTTCCATAAAATAGCTCCATCGTGTTAGCTACACTTCAACTAGCCACTAATTTCTAGCGCGTCAAACCCAAGTCGCTAAGCAACCCAAGATCGTATAGGGCCAAGTTCCCCCACATCATGAATGTCATGGATTCCTCGAACCCTTGCTTCACCATCCAGATGGTCGCGTGTGCCGTCTCCAGCCCACTCATTACGAAAATATTCTGGGTCACATGGGACATCCCCGGAGGCATCATAGCCTCCAGACCAAGATCATGCGGGAACAGTCCCTCGTGCTTCTCAAAATAAGCCTTGGGGGCAGTCACGATGACCGTCTTGGACGTCTCGTAATCCTCGAAGGAGTAGAACAAAAACTCCTGTGGGACGAACGTTTTGCGAAGCGCGATCCGCTCATTTTCATCAAAAGCATCATAGTTCTCGGCCAGCGCATCCCATTGATGGTTTGCAACCTGCTCAGGAACAATCGGCGCTTCAACATTCCTCCGAGGCACTACTTCACCGAAAAGGACTTCATGCAGCATATCGGTCAACTGGTCGTCATAGACCATACCCAGAGCGACTAGCTCCGCGCGCACTTTCTCCACACCGCGAAAAACCTCAAACACGCCGGGAGCAATCTCGCCATAGCCCAAAGGGAGGAACTCCTCGATCATCGGATCGAGGAACACGTCATAGGGGCGATCACCATAGCGGGCCAGATGGACAGCGGGGACGATCATGACGAAGGTCGAGTGTCCGTCACCATGTGCTTGCAAGCCCATGACAAATTCATCAGGGTGCACCGGCAACGACAGTCCGAGTTCCTCGGATATTTCCTCCGGGCTGTTACCGGTCGATACGGTAGACGAACCGGAAATCACATTCCGGACAAAACCGCTATCGTAGGTGAAGCCCGCTGCCAACATCTCATGCTTGGCCGCGAGTGGCGATCCGGCATGAAGGAAGCAGCCGGGCAGTATTTCCATTTCCAGAGAAGGCGGAATGATACCGGCGATCAGCGGCTCGATGCGATGGTGGTCAGGCAGGCACTGAGAATAAAGCCTGCGCTCCACGCCTTCATAGAAACGGCGAGATGTGATGACCACGACCGTCCCCATTCCCTGAAGAGCATAAGACACGAAGTAAAATTCAGACGGTTGAGGGACATCGGAAATCTGCGCGATATCGGCGTCAGCTTCCTCCCACTCTTCGGCTATGATCGACGCTGGGGAAACTACGAAGGACCCGGTCGCTCCCGACGCATAGGTTGGGCGTGTTTTGTTCACTTCATACAGAGCAAACATTTCATTCAATTCGGCGTGCTCATCGTCTTCATCGAAGACCATAATATGTTGCTGCTCTACAGCTTCCTCACGCGATATGATGTTGAGGGGGTCATCAAAGTCGCCCGCCTGCACAATGAAAGGCGGAATAACCATGCCATGATACATCGGATCGCTGGTCAGATCACCCACGGACGGGGAGTAGGTTTCAAGGCCACGATCTGCCAGATCACCGGTTTTGACCTTGTATTCCCGCAGGTTATCTGCTGCGGTTATGACAATCACGCCGTTTTCTGCAAAGCCGGTAAGCACGTTATTCCTTCACCCAAATCGGGGTAATTTCAAATCGAAAAAAAGGCCATAGGGGGCATATCCGTCAATTCCGCCACCATTACCGGGTCACCGGCGCGATAGCGGGTCAACTGGTCCCTGACCGAACGAATGAACGCGAGCTTCTCCAGCCCCAGACGCTCACAGAACTCCTCGCCGTTGGTCAAATCGGCAAGAAATTCGGCGTCTTCCCCGTTGCCGTGTGCGAGATGGTGTCGAACCATCAGCCGTGCCTTAACGACTTCGAACTCGGGGCTAAACAACCCCCCGCCCTGCGCCAATTGGTAAAACCGAGCACTGTTGTGAACCGACAGCGGAACGGGTGAGAGACGCGTGACTCGAATGCCATCCGTGACATGAGTGGGGTTGATCACGACCTCCTCTTCACCACGCCCATCGAGATACGCGATGATATCAGATCGGTCGACCTTTGCGCGAACCACGATCGGCTTGCGATCTACCGCCGACCGCTCTGCAAACCAAATCGCTTTCTGTTTCGACAGCGTCCATGACCAACCATGGCGATTGCCCTCCCAGCAGCCACGATAAACCGTGACTTTGTCGGGGAGACGGGACAGGCGCATCCGCTCCTTTGCGCTCAGACCGATCGTAGGATCGGAGCCCGGCCGGGATTCGAGAAGAGACGTAATCTCCTCATGGTCGCGATACATACTCTCATGACCCGTCCAGATGCTCCAGAATGTCTTCCAGAACTGCAAGTTCGTGAAATCCACCATCGCATCCAGCTTATAGAATGCCTGCATCCGCTCATGCTTGTCGGCCATTTGCCAGAAAAGCTCCAACGCGGCCGTCGGTTTGATATTGAGCGGAGCAGTCATGTCTATAACCCGTTTTGTGAAATGTCTGACTAAGTCACAGTTTCACGACTGTCAATAGATCGAACTCGTCACGGGTCGGTTCCGCATAGGTTTCCAGCATCCCTTCGACCACGCCCCATGAGATATCCTTCCCCGTGGCGTGGGCACGGCGCTCAAGGCGCTCACGCAGAACATCCTCCCGCCATTCAAACAGGACTCCGACCATGCGATATGGGGTTGCAGTGTGGCTGGTAATCCACGCACCGATCTTAGCGCGCGCCTTTGCCCCCATATTGGTCCGATCAACGATGATGTCATAATTGTCCCGAGCAGCTTCGAACAATTCAGCCTTAAAACGCTGATCCGCCTCCTTGAATGAAGTTTTAAAAACGTCGCTATAGGTGAGCGATCTACTGGCTGCGATCTCCTCGATGATATTATCCGTCGAAGCAATATGAGTCGGATTACAAGCCGTCTTCAAATGCTCCTTTACCCAAGTCGATTTACCACAACCGGGAGGACCAATGAGAACATAACAGGTGGGCTTACCACCGTAGGCATTTACTTTCTTTTCCATCGAAGAACGATGGAGAAGTCAGGTTCAGTAACTCAATATTTCTCTTTGCCCTTTTCACTAAAAGTGGTATGATGGCGCATTCAAGGAGCTATTTCATGACGACACTGATCGATAAAATCTCAACGGCTTCCATGCGGACGTTGAATGCCCACTTCAATGACGCGGGCTACAGCCTGTGGTTCGTGGGTGGATCAGTGCGTGATGCCCTGCTGGGCGAGATGCCCGCCGATTTCGATTTCGCCACCGATGCCACGCCAGAAGAGCAGATCGCGCTCTATGACAGCGTGGGGCTGCGCTGGATTCCGACCGGCCTCCAGCACGGGACGGTGACGGTCCTCGTCGGCGATGATCAATTTGAGGTCACCACGCTGCGCACGGAGGCCAATCACGACGGCCGTCACGCTGACATGACTTTCACTCGGTCGATCGAGGACGATCTTGGCCGTCGCGATCTCACGATCAACACCATGGCATTGGCGTTCGACGGCACGCTGATCGATCCATATGGCGGCCAGAACGATCTTGAACAGCGCAAGGTTCGCTTCGTCGGCAGCCCGGATGATCGCATGCGCGAAGATTATCTGCGCATTCTTCGCTGGCTGCGGTTCCACACGCGCATCGCCGGTGATGCAGCGCTCGACTACGAAACCGCACTGGCCGCTCGTCGGCACGCTGAGGGACTCAAGGGCATTTCGCGAGAGCGCGTCTGGTCGGAGATTTCCAAGCTCATGACCTACGAACGTCCGGGTCCGATCTTCAAGGAAATCTATTATCTCGGCATCAGCGAGAACATCGACCTGCCGCTTGGTGATGCGGATGAAATGCAGTTCTCCCGCCAATATACCAGCGATCCGGCGGTGCTGATGGCGATGTATCTTCGCCACCATTCGTTCGCCCTGCCCCAGCTTGCCCGTCAGTGGAAGTGGTCCAATGACGAACTGGATCGCGCCACGCAGGTTCTCAAGCTGCGCAATGTCGTTCGCACCGAACGAGAGATGAAGTTCGACGTCGCAGTCGATGGCGTTCGTCTCGACTATGTCATCGAAGCCCTCAAAGCCGGTGGGCGGACATCATCCGCGAAGCGTATGTCGGATTGGACCGCCCCCACCTTCCCCGTAACGGGGAATGATCTGATCGCGGCGGGCGTGAAGCCGGGGCCGGATATGGGCACGTTGCTCAAGCGGCTGCGCGCCGTGTGGGGGCATTCCGATTACCGGATGACCAAGGAGCAACTGCTGGCAGCCGCTCCTCAGTTCGGTTATCCTGAATGGATGGGCGACTAGCCCAGATCGCCAGTGGGATAGGGGGCGTTCATGTAGAGAGCATGAGCGCCCACTTCTCCGCCGAGCTTGGGGAGATTGTGCTTCCCGCAGAATTTGAGGAAATCAAACGCCAGCGTAGGCTTGGGTTCCTTCACCAACTGCCCCACGATCACCTCATCCAATGCGGCCAGCACATCCTCAGGCTGCTTGGTAAGATCGATCAGCACCTCATTGAATTCATAGGACTCCCTGACCGTAACCTTCTGAGACAGAGGCTCGCCATCGGGCGTTGAGCCCACCAACTTGTCCCATGTCGACTGCATGAAGTTATTCCAAGCATATCCCTTTTCGACGCTGTCGCCCCATGCTTCGCGAATTCCGATCTTGTCCTTGCTCCCCTTGTAAAGGACGCGTGGATAGGCCGAGAAAACGCCGTCGCCGCTGTCGCCACGGATCAGCTTGATAAACAGAGCCTCGCGCCACCAGTTCGGTTTCACTTCAAACTCAAATGGCTTGGGTTCGTAGGGCTTTTTCTTGCCCTTCTTGACCGCATCCTTCACCTTCATCTTTTCCGCCTCTTCGTGCTTGTGGCGCGCCAGCGGCACGGGGTCTCCAACCTTGAGCTTGCCACTGCCGCCATCGACGTAGAAATAGAGAGGCTCCCCGGCGAGGTTGGTCACACCGTCGACAGTCACGATACGCTCCATCATCGCGTCATAGATGCGGACATTTGGGGCCAGTAGCTGGATGAAGTCGCTATCGCTGGACAGGATGATATGCTCGTCATGCCGATGAAGTTGAACGAAACGAGCGATATAATCATCACCCTCGCCGCGACCACCAGCCAAAACCGTCATGCGGGTTTTGTCGCGCAGGAAGTCGGTGAATTCATTGAACGTGTCGTTGATGATCGCGTCTTCATCGCGCTCGGCCGCAGTCATGGATGCGCGCAGGAGACGACGGTTCGCCTTATATTCCGGGAAGATATCGTAGCGCCATGAGCGCCCTTCCCCGCAGATCACGATATGATCGATCCGGAAATCGCGATAGAGCCGGTTCATGCTCTGGAAGGCGATGTGGAGACCAAACCCGGCCTTATCGAAAGCATTCACCTTTGGACCGGCGGCCTTAATCGCCCGCGTGTAAAGATTCTTCAAATCAACAATAACAAAACGCGCCAACTAAAATCTCCTTTCGGAAAAGTTAGTTGGCGCGCTTCTCAATAGTCAAAATTAAATGACCTATTCGCCTTGGCCGCGCTGGAATGAATTCAGCGCCATATCGTAAACCCACGGCTCAACGCCATCTGGGTTTGAGGACATGATTTCTTGGAAGCAGATTGCTGCAAACCATTTCTTCATTACGATCTCGTCCGTCGCGCCCTCATAACCATTCTGCCGGAGTTCTTCGATCCACTGCTCATTCCATTCGAAGTCGAAGCGCATCTTGCCATCGCCCTCGTAATTTCCGTCGCCGCCGACCCACGATTCCCCCTTGAGGGTTGCGATTTCCTTTTCGCCGATCTGCGGCGTCACATGCCCATATTGGACGTCGATTTCATACAGAGCGATCTTCTGGTCGATCTCATCCTCATAGTTGAATTCGACCATCGCTCGCTCATGCTCATAGTCTGTGAGCTTCCCATGAGCGTGCGACAGATTGAGGAGTGCCTGACGAAGCACCTTCTCGTCGTCTATGGTGGCCTTCAGGCATCGCTCATCACGCTCGAACTCATCACAGTGCCCATAGGCGAAATTGAGCGTGGCGAGCTTTACAGCCCGTTCTGAAGCCAGAGCCGGATCATCGATCGGGTAATCGATGTCGATCAGGTGGCGCTCTAGCGTCTCACCCTCATAGAGATATTCGGCTTCGGCCCGCTCATAAGCCTTACCCTTGAGCCCCCAGCTACCCGGAAGCCACCTGAAGGGGATCAGTTTGGACATCAAATACTCCTCATTAAGTGCGACTATTTACCATCGGTGATTTAGCCGAACCGGTAAGAAGTGATTTTTCCGTCAGCGATGAACAGATTGACCCGATCTGGCCGCAGGTCAGCGGTTCCAATATGGGCAACACCGTCGGTGGAGCGAACCCGATATGAAATGCTGTGCTCCTTCAGAAGCGCGATCGCATCCGCCTTGGTCATGCCGATGATATCATCGATGTTCATGCCGCAGCCCTCTTCCCGGCATATTTCGACCAGACCATGAGATCATAATCGGCGATCGACATCTGGGCCTCTTCAGCAAGGCGGATGAAGTCGGCCTCCAGACGCCGATAGGTCGGCCCGGCGGGCGGCGTTGCCTTGGGGACACGAATTTTCAATGCGGCAAGATGCTTGAGGACGTGGGTATCGATCGCAGCCATTTTCTGATCCGGACGCGTGTGCATCAGGAACATGCGAGCGGTTTTCGGGCCACAACCGCGAAGTGTCTCAAGGTCTTCGACCGTGCAGGTTCGCAGATCAAGCTCAACGGCATCAGTGAAAAGTTTGAACAGCCGGTTATATTGACCGAGACGGCTTTCCTTCAGATGCTCATGCAGCGATCCATTGCGGATCAAGCGCTTGATTTTGTCGAACGGGGATTTGCCGAAAACGACAGAGAGAAATCCGTCAAGCAGCTTAGCCTGAGTGGTCGCAGTCTTACCCGCCACCACAGCACAGAAGAGGAAAAACTCTTCCAATTCAGCGTCAGAACGTTCGAAATTCGTAATATCAAATGGGTCTATCATATCTCTTCAGTGAACCGTCCGTTCACTCTCAAATTGTTCGATGATTTCAGTCACCATTTCGGCAACTGAAAAGTGCGCGTCGGACGCCCATGAGCAGCTAGGCTGATCAAGAAGGCCATCTGCCCGGCGGGTGAAATACCAATCACCAATCCACGGTGCGCCCCGCAGGTCTTCGCCATCATATTGACAGCCGTCGAGAAGCACCGTCTCGATCGCACCAGATGGGACGACACCGTCATCGGTCTGATGCAGGCCCACGAAATAGGTCATGAGGCCCTGCGCGAGCACACCAAAACCATAGACCCGGCCGCTCATGCCGCCATCATCCGCTGGATCGTTTCAACGTCCTCTTGGACAAAAATCGTCCCGGTGTTGGTTCGGATCAAAGAACCATTCCCGGCGACGTCCGGTTCATATGGGAAGACGTCGATGATCATCGCAACACCGATAACTACCGATCGCTCAAACGCAGTCGTAAGCGTGATGGTCTTGGGTGCGTCAGGCTCTCGTGCTGGCACGATGTCATTGGTCGACCGGGTGCTCCCCTCCACACCATATGCCTGAAGGCAGCGAAGACCGACCGTCACGGTCTGGAGAACCTCCGACAGCGGCGAATTACGACCAGTGGAATCATGCATCCACCCGTGGATCGCCGCGTCGATCTCCTTCTTCATGATCATGAGGTAACCAGCGAGGCTCTGTTCCTTGTCAGCGCCCCATTTCTTGTCCTGATACTCGATCTCTCGATCGACAGCACCAAGGACGTCAGTGATGCTCATAGCGTTCGTCATCAAATCTGCTCCAATCCAATGGAGTGACATTAGAAAAACGCGGCGGCTGGTTTCATTATTTTTCTGACAAAAAAAGAGGAGGGACCAGCCCTCCTCTTTCCGGAGCCTTGCTCCTATGTCCTCCCGCAGTCACTGCCGCGACCGATGGAAATCACCTCCTAAGTGAATGGTTGGCAGGAGGACCAGACCTTTCGACTTGTGTCGATCAGTCACCAAGACAATCTTGGATTTGAGAACTTAAAATTACTGCCTCCGCTGAAGCGGTGCAATATTATTCGTCAGGAGCCTTCTGCGTTCGCAGAAAATATCGATAATGACCAAATTCGGTCTCGGTCGATACACAAAGCAGACGATTGGTGATCGATAAAGTGATCGGATTGCCACTTCCCAGAGCAGCCTTCACCGACGCGGTGAACTTCGCCGAATCCCAGTATTGGTTACCAACAACAGTTCCGGAAACGCCCTCCTCGAACACCATCTCGCCATAGTGGGTTGTGGCCCCCTCGATACCGAAGGTGAACCGCAGCGCGCCATCCACCGTCTTCATGCCGAATACACGACACTCGGGGGTTGAGAAGATCGACGACATCTTGTTGAACTCGGCGATTGCGCCCTTAGACACTTCAAAGGAAACATCCCACCGGAGCTTGTCCGTATCGGCACCGGGCGGGAGCGACTGGCCATGATTGAACCAGACATTCGCAGAGCCTCCCTTGGCATCAGTAAACGTGATGCTCTGAGGAACTTCCACTACTTTCTCCGTTCCGTCTTCCTCACGGTTGGTCCGCGTGAACCGTTTGATCTCAACCGTGCCCTTCTGATATTTGTCAAAACCGAGCAGGCTGTCGAGAAGCTTCAGGTGAGGGATGCCGAAAGTCCCTTCAAACTCCGGCACCGGCTCCTTAAGCTCGACGTTGATAATCAGTTCCCGATCTTCGTCGACCGCACTGACTCGTGTGGAACGCGGAGTTCCGATGACCTTCAGACCTTCGATCTTGGCGAAGGAACTGAGCTTGATAATTTCCCGAAGACAATCTTGCATCATATACCATCAATGAAATGTGAAATATTCAATTCCGGGCTTCGGCTTTGTTTCGTCCAAATCCCAACCCAGAACATCTACGAGATTTGAAAGCTTCTTGTCGATAATCACGTTTTCCATCGCGTCATCGTCAAATGCCAGTTTCTTGAACCACCCCGGAAGATAAACTTCATCGAACGGGTAGGCGACCGTGGTCATGTTGTGGGCATTCGTCATGAGCTTGCACACCACGATACGATCACCATCAGTGATCCGGGTCGCGTAACGGTCACCGTAGGTTTCGCACAGCGCGTTCCAGTTGATCGACGCACGAACGTGACCCGGTATCGTGATCTTGGCCTCGTCAGTCACGCGGCGGCGATCCGTTGCATTCATAGCGCGTGAGCGCTCCAGACGCTTGGAATAAGCCGTGTAGCCCTTCACCGCCTTCGGAGACCCCTTCTCCCATGAATCAAGCGCATTGAACGTCTTACGGAACGCCCGGATTTTGTCGAAAATGTCCTCCTTGGTTCCCGTGGTGAGAATGTCGGTCAGAACCTCGCTCAAGAAGTCCTGCATCATCTTCGGCGTATCGGCGCGCTTGAGATCAAGACCCATGGCCTTGAGCTTACCCGGCTTACCGTTCGTGTCGGTGCGATCGCCTTCATAGTCATAGATCATCACCGCATATTTCTTCTTCTTGATGAAGAGACCGCGCGATGCGACCAGTTCGCGACCCGCCTTGATGATGGCACCACGTTCGAGACCAGTATTGAACTGCTTGTCCATGAACTCGGCGAAGCTGTCGTTGACCATATCGGCGACACCATCATAGAGCGCGATGAAGTTTTCCTTGGTGGCTTCGAAGCCCTCGAAATCATCCGGCTTGCGCTTGATGGTCGGAACCGCGCTGAAGTAGACGGAGTCGGTGTCGCCATAAATGATGGCTTCGCCAATCGGGTCATACTCGCCAGCAACCACTTCATTGGTCTTGGCACCCATGTGACGACCGATCATTCGGCCGGTCATGGTCACGGACTGACCCAGACGTTCGTCGTAGAAGCGCAGGGCTTCGTTCAACAGGGCACCATAGAGCGAGTTCAGCAGAATCTTACGCGCCAACTGACGCTGGTCGTAAAGCTGCGCGAGCGCCTTGATCGCCGGGAGATATTCGTCATCGGCAGCCTTGAACCAATCACCGTCAGCGACGATGAGAGCACCACCGATTTCGATCAGGTCGGCATCGTTCTTGAAACCGTCCGGACGACCCTTGCCCTCGGCGATTGCCTTGAAGGCCTTGGACAACCCCTGCATCTTCTTACGGTCGGCGTACCAGCGCGCCAGCAGGGCGGGAATGATCCCTTCCTTATCTGTGCGGAAGATCGTACCATTGGCCGTAATGCAGAGATGGTTCTTCGGATTGAAGATATAGTCGTGAAGCTGCCAACCGCACATTTCGCGCGTGCGGCCGTCTTCATATTTGATCGTGATCGGTGCAGCGTCACGCGCCATCATGTGGCCATATTCAAACGAACTGAATACGCCCTCCCACGCCTCCGCCTTCTTCGACTTACCAAGCAGCGCAGCACGTTCCGCAATGATCCGCTGGGTCTCTTCAGGGACCAACTGACCAATGATCGTCTCCGGGCTCATGTTGAGCGCGCGGATGACCGACGGATAGAGGGAGTTGATGTCGATACCGGCAAGGTGCTCGTGGAGCCCCTTCTTCGGCTTGACGACATATGCACCTACGACAGGCGTGCGCCCACCGATGACGCCATTGTCATCATCGTCATCATGGAAGTCGCCCTGCTCGCCAGTCGAATGAAGCATGTCGGCAAGCTCGACGCGCTCTTTCCGATCCGGGACAACCAGACCCATGTCGTGCATTTCATTGATGATCGCGGTCTCAACCAGCGCCACCGAACCCATGGTGGTCTTGAGGTCGACGCAGTTGGCGTGCGCAACCTGATTGTGCAGTTCGATGTAGCGAAGCTTCTGATCGATCCGATACAGGAGCATGACGTCCTGCCGCGAATATTCGATGAACTTCTTGAACTCCTTCTTGTAGAGATCATCAAGCGTTCCCTCGTAGGGAACCTTGCGTTCTCCCACTTCAATCTCACCGATAAAGTCCAGCTTGTAGGAGTGGCGCTGCTGCGTGACGTGCTTTTTGTAGAGCAGAAGGTAATCAAGGTGGACGCGCCCGATCAGATCGAACGTGATCGCCGCCTTGCCGAAGTGCATATATTCGCGCTCACGCGGCGATTGGTTCCACAGACACAGCTTGCGCGCGTGATCCTCGCTCAGAATGCGACGGATACGGTTCACCGTATAGGGAATATCGTAGCTTTCGCTGTTCCAACCCGAGAGGACATCGCTATCTTCGATCAGATCGATGAACGCGCGCAGCATGTCCCGCTCGTCATCAAAGACGATCGTGTCGGGAAACTGACTGCAAATGGCATCGGCTTCCGCCATCGTCAGGGTGGGCGGACACAGCGCCAGAGTGATCAGGCGGTTGACGTGACTCAAATATAGAGTGATCGCCGTGATCGCATTGAACGGATCACTGGGATCGGCATATCGAAGGACCGGGTGCCAGTCCGTCTCAATATCGAAAAAGCACACGTTGAGCGTCGGCGAAGCCGCGCCCTTGTAATGGTCGGACAGGCTGCGGAAGGTCGGCCGGATATCGCTCTCGAACACCTTCATTCGAGCGTTGGCCTTCGCCGTCATCAGTTCCTTGCGGAATTTGCGCGAACTGGTGCTGGAGTATTTCTTGCAAGGGTCGCCGAAAATGGAACGGTGGCTGCCGGACGGATGGGTGTAATAGAAACAGTGATCCGGCGCATGTTCGACAAAGCGACGCTCTCCGTTAACCCGCTCGACTACACGAATTGTGTCACGGGTACGATCATAGTAAGCGTCAACGTAGCTCATCAAATCTCTCAATAAAATGCCGCCCGACCCTATTGGGTGGGCGGCGCTCAAGTCTATTTATTTGGCTGATGATCAGTTATAGTTCTGATATTCACCCTCGGTGAACTCGTCGAGCAGGTCCTCGATCTTGTTCCGCAACTTCACGAAGTGTTCGTCGGCATCCATATCGATGCCTTCCTTGTTCAGCGCGTCGCCATATTGCGCCTTCAGATAGTCGGATAGTTCCAGTGCGATCTCACCGACATCTTCCATGTAGATATTCTTGCTCATGTTTGGCTCCATCAAATGAGGGGAGGTCGCCCTCCCCTCAGCCAGATCAGGCCATGTCCAGCGCGTTGCGATAGGTCTCCAGCAGGGCGTCCGCCTCATCGCGGGCGTGCTTCTCCATGCGGCGCAGGCTGATGATCTTCTTCATCGTCTTGGTATCGAAGCCCTGCGACTTGGCTTCGGAGTAGACATCCTTGACGTCGTCCTGAATGCCCTTCTTCTCTTCTTCGAGACGCTCTACGCGCTCGATGTACTGACGAAGCTGTTCGGCGGCAACGGTGTCACTTGCATTGGTCATTAATTGAAATACCTTCTATCAAATATGGTTTGCCGAAATCTAATTGGCCAACAAACCCTATTTGAACGAAAATCAGATAGTCAATTTTTACCAACCTCGAACTGGATCAAAATTATCGTCCTTGAGATTATTGAACACAGTCTTCACTGTGACGCTGCTCCAATTTGGTCCTTCTTCGCGGACCATCGAACCGGGGATGAGTGTTGCGCGATATTTGACGCCACTACTGGTCATCACAGTTTCGGCGAGGAAATAGTCCTTCTCCTCTGCTTCGGCAGCAAATGCGGCATAGTCGATCTTTCGACCCTTGCCGTAATTCGAACTGGGAGCAAAAACAGCCTGCCCATTGTTCAGGACGGTCCGAACTTCGATTTTCTTGCCCGAACCCTTGCTGATGAAGTCATATCCGCGTTCATCGACATATTCCACTTCGTCGCCCAGCAGAACGGCTGCTACCGCATCGAACGCGAGACCACGAACCTGTCCTTTTGCAAATGCATTTGCGATGACCTGTTTCGACTTTCCGCGACCAAAGTTGATGCAGTATTCCATAGGGCGAAAATAATGGAGAGACATAAAATAACCTTCTTAAAATAAGCTCCCGAAACAGTCATTCTGTTTCAGTAACTTTAAAATCTCGTACTCGTCTTTCGTCAGTCAATTTAATTTCCGTTCTTTGATGTTATATGAATATTGAAGTTGCTGAAGTGCAGAAACTAATCTGCACTCATGCACTTAGATCAGTTTTACACAAATCCAGAAGTTGCCTTGAAATACGCCACTTTTACGATGGAACGGTTCGTTCCTACTGAACATCAGTATGTAGAGCCAAGCGCAGGAACGGGTGCATTTTACGCCCATTTGCCACTTCAAAGTTTCGGATGCGATCTGGAGCCCAAATTTACCGGTGTAGTCAAAATGGATTATTTCGACTTCAAACCGGAACTTCACATAGGTTGCGAGAGACCGATCATCGTAATCGGCAATCCACCATTTGGTAAAAACGCATCGCTTGCAGTTCGGTTTTTCAACCACAGTGCTCAGTTCGCAAAAGCCATAGCTATGATCGTCCCGCGAACTTTTCGTAAGGAAAGTCTGGTCAAACGGTTGGACCGCAATTTTCACCTGACCCATGAGGAGATAGTTCCCGATCACGCCTTCATCGCCGACGGCGAACCCTATGACGTCCCTTGCGTCTTCCAGATATGGGAGCACCGTGATGAGGTTCGCGTCCACGAAAAGCGGCCCACCACCCATGCACACTTCACGTTCGTCAAACAGGCGGATGCGTCGTTCGCAATACAGAGGGTCGGGGTAAATGCCGGTAGAGTGAAGACCAATGTCGCCGACCTCAGTAGAGAGAGCCATCACTTCATCCGAACCGATATCCCGGCGGTCATAGAAGTGATGCAATCCCTGCCGTTCGATCAGGTCAAATATGACACGGCCGGTAATCCCAGCATAGGAAAGGCAGAGGTTGTGGCTCTATATCAGGCGGCGATCACAACCAATCCATGATCGGGCGATCGGTGTGACCGGGGAGGAATACGAACCAAGCGAAATCCCAGATGTTGCTTGGAGCCTTCCCGCCGCTGTCGACCTCCCATTTCGGCCTCTTCGTGATGTTGAGCACATAGGCCAATCCCGATCCCCTGAGCCAGTCACTGCGCTTTCTGGTCGTCTGCCACGCGATCGACTGGAGAATGCAGATCGGACCGCTGACGTGCGTTTGTGCTTTCTGGACGAACTCAACCGCCTTTGTGAAAGGTGGATTGGTCACGAGAAAATCAACATCCGGGAGGTCTGTCATCTCCAGATAGTCCCCCACCGTGGCCGTCATATTCGGGATCGCACTCAGTGTGGCCAGTTCCTCTTCGCGGATGTCATTGGCATAATGGGGACCAACGTTGCCCTGCTCGATCACATGTCGCAGCATGCGGCCGTCACCAGCGGAAGGGTCAAAGCCCGAGCCGGAAAACCATTCGGGACGGTAGCTATAGAGTTCGGCGAAACAATAGTCAGGCGTGCGGAATGTTTCGAACTTTTCATGGCGCGAGCGCATGTTGTGGAGATTATCGGACATGCCATATTTAGGCCTGCCCGATACTCCTTTTTATGATTTCGAGTTATTCATGCCCGCGTCGAATGATCACCCGACGCAAAGTTGTCTCTTAGGTAGCAGGCGAAAGTGTCTGCATCCTTCTGGCAGCGGAACAGCGCCACAGGAATGCGACGGTCATACAGTAGGGTAGTCCACTTTTGCATCGGGAACTCAATGCGTATCAACTCCTCCAGCGCGGCGGAAAACCGGTTGAAAGCATCGTATGAAGTTGCATCACATTTCACAATATGGGGCATCCCCTTCCACAACGCGATGCGCTCCAGCGATTTCGTGCACCGGTCAATGCGCTTCCACGGCACATGTCCGACTTCTTCAGTCGTGAACCACGGCCGCGCGCTCCACCAGCCTCGATCAGGCGTGGGGAATTCGATCACCTCACCCATCAAGCAGGCTTCGGCTCTCAAGGCTGGACAGCCGGGCTTCCAATCGTTCCTTCTCAACGAGAAGGTCCTCGACCTGCTCGCGCAATCCGTCGGCACGATACATGTGAGCGTGAGCCAGTTCCCAGCCCTCCTTGGCGTGTTCTGACATCTGAGCCAACTCGTTCTCCCAATTGTCGAACAGGGGCGCTAGAACGGCCTCTACGATACCAACTGGATAGGCTGGCATGTTGGGGTCCGAGCGATAGAGATTGCAGCGTATGGACGCTGCAATCTCCCCGATGGTGAATTTCATCATTCGCCCGTTTTCCGTGTGAAGGTCCGGACTACGACCACCTTCTCTTCCTCGACACAGTCGAGGTCGTAAGCGTCATCGATCCATTCGATCTCTTCCGGGCTCCCGTGTTTGCCGCCGCCATACCAATAGGTCCAGCCCACCCACGATCCGTCAAGATACTGGGCCGCGACCGAACTGGACTCGTAATGTCGCGAATAAGGCGCACCGACATTGGTCTCTACTTTGCCGCCACGGATTTCATCACCATATGAGGAAGCGCTACTATCATAGTAGAGTTCATCGATGTTCTCCGGCGTCACTTCCGAGAGATCGATATCCTCGAAATTGGCAGCAGCGAGCAAAACGAGATGGCGAAGTTTCTGTGATGCTGTGAAGGTCACAGCTTTTCTCCCGGCTTGGACCCGCGCCAGCCCTTCAGCCGAGGGTGGCGCATCGACCAGACGTTCGACCCACGGGCCTTTTCGTCCTGTGAGAATTCATGCCCCTCGACTTCGGCAATCATACCCATGACCAGTTCGGGCTTGGCAAACCACGTATCGCGCTCTTCCTGCGTCATGCCCGATCCAACCTTGGTCTCGATGATCATATCACCTTCGACGCCGCGACAGATCAATGCACCGACGCTGTTCGCGTTCTTGGTGTCCGCGCCGCCGGGCTCCATACCAATCACTTCAAGGCTGGCATCGACGAACGGCTTCACCTTCTCCCAGCCATCCCAGCGCTTGCAGCGATAAGGAGCATCCGGCTTCTTTGCCATCAGCCCCTCATATTTCTTGGAAATCTTGCGCTTTTCCATGACATCGTCGAACATGCGTGCGATTTCGGCCTGCCCCTCTTCCGTATCGAGATCGATCTCGACCTTGGGGAGGACGAATGCCAGATCACCCAGATGTTTCTGGAGCAAACCACTTTCCTGAAGCGCACACAGTGCATCGTGACGCTCCCGCTGGGTCTTTGCGCAATGGCCTGCGCGGAAATCATCCAGAGGCACGATGTCGAACAGCATGAGACGCGACGATGACGTATCGGCATCGCTGCTGGTGGCCAGCTTCATCAGGCTGTTGAAGTCTTCACCGACGATCTCACCATCGAGCATGATCGATGCCGGAAGCTCATCCAGCAGAGCCAGCATCGGCTCGGTGATATGGGGGAAGTTGTCCTTCACCTGACCCGAACGGGTATACTGAGTAACGGTCCGGTTTTCCTTGTCCAGCACCGTATTGAGGCGCATGCCATCCCACTTCACATCGATGAACACACGCCCCTTGAGTTCGCTGATCGTTTTGCGATTGTAGGACTCGCTGGGCGCAAGCTGACAGGCATAGGTCGGCACGATATAATCGAGCGCGCTCTTGTCCGTCTTCGCGACAGCCTTTAGTGCCTTGTTGATCGTGCTCTCGGTGATACCGGCCTTGTAGTCCTTGAGCAGGATGCGGCGGTAGAAATCATTCCATTCCGAAATGGAGCATCGATCGGCAAATGCGTTGATGGCGTCGCGCGCGGCATGCCCGGTCAGTTCGCGTAGGCGAAGGCTCTGAGCAAGAACCGCAAAGTCACCGAAGCTAACCTCACTGGGCGTTCCATCGTCTTCTTCGGTGAACTCGATGACCTTTTTCACGCCAAACGTGACCAAGCCATCATATGCAAGCTTTGCGCCCACGAAAAAATCGCGATTGCCGTCGAGAAAGGCCTTTTCAATGATGGCCTGCTTTTCGGTCTTGGATGACGTCTCACGCACTGCGCGGACGATTTCAAATGACTTCATGATATTTACTGAAATCCCTCAAATGGATTTCAGGACGGTATTTAAGCCGATCCGATCAAGTCAAAATTAAATCGTGTTGCGAACCAATTTATAGATCGCCGCCAGTTCATCCTTACTGATCACGGCATAACCCTGATCGTTCAGAAGGTCGACCATAGCCTGCGGTTGTTTGTAATCGACCTGTCGCAGGCTTTCGGGGAGGTCATCCCAACTACGAAGCATAGGGCTGGTCTTATCGGCTACGCTCATGGTCGTGGAATAACGCCAGCCAGTTGAAAGACGATCCTTCACCCATTGCTCGTGCTGACGCTTGGCAAATGCTTGGCAGATCGCCTTATAGCGCTCATCCTCGATCTTAATATTGTCCTTGGCGAGACCGGCCTCGATCTCGCATTTGCTCACGACGATATCGAAGTCGAACGGGAAGGCTGCGCTGGCCGCCTCTGCAATCGGGCGAGCCTCATCTTCAATCAGGTGGCGCGTCAACGGCACCATATAGCGATACATCGACTTCGATGCCTTGCAGAGCATCGGGACATATGCCGACCCACCATCACGCCCGTCCACGCGAACAGTTGTCCGCACGCCCGGCGGCAGGTGCTCGTCCAGTAGAGCCATCCATTCACACACCGCCTCACGCGTAAATTCGCGCTCGACGTTGAGGCTTACGAAGCATGGAATCTGGGTCTCGGCGCTCATGAAGTTCTCCTATGCGTTTCCATACTTATCAACGCACTAGAACCCGGCGCACATATCCACGCTCAACTGCATCATCGCGAACCCGCAGCCATATGGTGCGACTGTCAAATGCCCATGCGATGGTCTGTTGACCCGTGACATCCAACGTTTCCGATCGTATCTCGAACCAGTCAGCATCAGTGGGGGCACAGACAAGCGTGCCCTCAAGGATCACGCTCCCCTTGAAGTTGGACACGCTCACAGAAACGACATGTCGGGTTCGCGCCGGGCCGGGGAAGCCATCGACGCGAACCTGATCTCCGGTCATGGTTCCGGTCGAACCCATGAATGTCATGCCCGGAAATGACATATTATTCGCTGTCCGGAAGGATCGCAGCTTCGACGACCAGCGAACCGCCGGTCAGTTCAGCGGCAACCTGCGCCAGAGTCTCAACGAGATCGTCACCGATCTCAATTCCAGCGGCATCGCGATCGCCCACCAGCTTGGCAAAGTCGATCACGACAGTCTTCTTAACGATTTTCATAAGTTGATCTCCTGAGGGGACCAACTATTTAGGCGGCGACGCGGTTCTTGGGCTTGCGACCACGACGACGAGCCTGCGAAAGCGATTCACCTTCTTCATCCAGAGCATAGATGCACGCGATGCGCCGGATTTCCATACCATCGATCTCCTGAATATCTTCAGGGTAGAAAGTTATCGTGCGGCCGTCCGCGCTCTTCCCCATGATGGCAATCCGGTCACCATCATCGACGTGGACGAGATACTGGAAATTGCCAGAAAACTTGATGCGCGAAATACCCGAAACATCCTGATTGCGCACCTTGGCGGTGAGGAATGTGTCACCATTGATGATGCCACGGTCTGCGAGGGTTTCAAACAGCTTGGGGTTCATGAAATTCGCTCCTTCAAATGTCTTCATCAAATCCAGAGCCGAAAAACCGGAGGGGGTCATGGAACACAATCACCCCTCCGTGTGTCTCCCATATGAGTGCAACGCATACGGGTGATCAAATCGGCTCTTTGCTGCAAAACCACATAACGGACAGGAAGATGGCGATGTCAGCGCCACCCTTCTGAAATCCATAAATGTGTTGAGAAATGCAGCCTGTTGCTGCGGAGGCCCTTGACCAAAAAGTCGTGGAATCTTCGCTCTCAAATCACTCTGAATTTAAAATATCGTAATCAAATATCACTCTCGAATGCGTCGAAATAAGCGGGCTTCGAACCCGCCTACAATACCCTTTTGAAAAAAATCAGCAGGGCTCCAGCGCTAGAAGTGTTGGCATTTCGGACGAAATTTCAATCACTTCATTCCTCGCCTTCAGCACCACTTTAGCGCCAGCGGGAAGCCGATCGAGCAGAATCATGTCCGCGATCGGGAGCTTGATGTGCTCATCGATCAGACGGGCCAGAGGACGAGCACCAAATTCAGCATCAAAACCCTTGGTCGCCAACCAATCGGCCGCACAGGGATGCAGAACCACGCCGATTTCACGGCTGGTCAGCATATCCGAAAGACGACCAATGAACTTGGTCACGATGTTCCGCACGTCATCCTGTCCCAGAGGATCGAACGCGATGATCTTATCAACCCGGTTGAGGAACTCTGGGGCGAAGAACTTCTTCAGTGCGGCTTCATCGGCCTTTGCGTTGCTACCGGTGAAGCCGATCGCAGCCTTGGCCTTCTTCGCCGCCCCTGCATTGGTCGTCATGATCAGAATGACATTCCGGAAATCGACGGTCTTGCCCGAACCGCTGGTCAGGCGCGCGCCATCCATGATCTGGAGGAGAACGTTGAAAATGTCCGGATGCGCCTTTTCCACTTCATCGAGAAGGAGAACGCAATGCGGGTTCTTCTCGATCTCGGAAATCAGGAGACCCGACGCTGCACCACCGTCGCCATATCCAACATAACCCGGCTGGGCACCGATGAGCCGCGCGATGCTGTGGCGCTCCATATACTCGCTCATATCGAACCGAACGAGCGGGATGGACAGTTCGGCCGCCAATGCTTTCGACACCTCAGTCTTGCCCACGCCGGTGGGACCGGAGAAAATGAAGCTGCTGGCGGTCTTGTCGACATCACGCAGACCTACGCGCGACAGCTTGATCGCATCGCTGACTGCCTTCACCGCCGCCTTTTGACCGAACACGTTCTGCGAAATACGATCGCCCATCGACACGATGCGCAACCCCTCATCCTCGCGAATGGTTGACAACGGGATGCGGGCGATCGTCGCCACTTCCTGCTCGATGTCCTCGGCCGAAATCGGCGTCTTGCGTCTCTCCAGAGCGGCACGGGCACCTGCTTCATCAATGACGTCGATCGCCTTGTCAGGCAGCGTAGCGGACCGGATATAGCGCTCGGTCAGATCAACAGCAGCCTCGATGGCTTCCACCGAATATGACACGCCGTGGTGCGTCTCATAATGCGAACGCAATCCCATGAGGATAGCCTTGGCTTCATCACGCGATGGCGGATTAACGGCGATCTGCTTGAAACGTCGAATAAGGGCGCGGTCACGCTCGAAATTCTTCGTATAATCGTCATACGTCGTCGCCCCGATGCAACGCAGGGTTCCGCGTGCCAGAGCAGGCTTGAGAATGTTCGCCGCATCGACTGCACTATCACCGGTCCGACCGGCACCCACGATCTGGTGGATTTCGTCGATGAACAGAATGACGTCGCCGCGCGTCTGAACCGCCTTGATCAACTGATCGAGACGATCCTCGAATTCACCCCGAAATTTGGTCCCGGCGATCAAAGAGCCGATGTCGAGATTATAGATGGTCTGGCCGATAAACATCTCAGGCACATTCCCCTCAACGATACGGCGGGCGAAACCCTCTGCAATGGCGGTCTTACCAACGCCGGGTTCACCGATCAGCAGGGGATTATTCTTGCGGCGACGCTGAAGGATGCGGATTACCTCATCCACTTCCTTTTCACGACCAACCAAGGGATCGATGGCCGACGTCTTCGCCTTCTCGTTGAGATTGATAGCGAGCTTGTCGAGCGTCTTGGTCGCCTCGGCGATCGCCTTATCCTGATCCGTGCTTTCATCCTTCGTCGGCGCTGGCCCGACCGCGTTTCCACTGAGAGTGTAGCCGGAGAAGTCGACCGATGAAGTGAAACTACCGGGACCGAAATAGTAGATGCGGCGCGTCGCTTCTTCATACTCCTGCTGGAGCTTGCGAACATAGCTCTCCATCAGAGACGATGTCGCACCGCTCTCATGAAGCATTGCGGTGGCGGCACATTCGTCGAACGGCAGTTTGAGAAACTCCCAGAACACGTCGAACACAGTGGCTTCTTCGCCCTCATCCACGGCGGCAACGGCCGCTTCGATGATACGCGCACAAAGCCCGTCAGGCATGGGCTGTTGAGCGTTATCTACTTCGACGCGACGGCTGATAAGATGCTCTGTAAGGTTCGCGATCAGTTCGGCATAATCGGCCTTCATATACGCCAGACATTCCATGATCTCATCATTGATGATCATGACACTCAGGAGGTGTTCCGGCGCGATGTCCACTTGGCCGAAACGCTTGGCAACCTTTGCTGCGTCGGTGATCAGTGCGGACACTTCTTTACTAAAACTCATGCGGGAAAAACTCCACTAACCCAATGTCTTCCCATTCAGGCTAGTTGGCCGTTTTTCCCGTATGCAATATTATTCTGCGTCCCCGTCCCTAATGCGACGAACCGCGTCTCTTTGCGCGTCCGTCAGCGTCGGCATCACCACTTCGACGATTACATTGAGCGCTCCATGGACGCCTTCTTGCCCCATCAGCGGCATGCCCTTTGCCGGAACTACGATGGTCGCACCATGATTGATCGCCGGTGGGATCACGACATCGACATTGCCATCGATCGTTGGAATGTTGAACGAACCACCCAGTAGAGCATCCCAAACCGAAAGCTCGACTTTGGTGAACAGATCAGCGCCATTGACGGCGAAGCGGTCACTGGGGATGACCATCACGATCACCATCAGATCGATGTTGGTCAGGGAGGGATCATCCGTGTTTACCCGAAGCGTTGACCCTGACGGGATACCAGCGGGAATATCCACGAAAATGGTAGGGTTTCGCCCATCGGGCGTCTGGATGTCGAGCGACACTTTACAACCATTGTAAGCATCCACAACAGAGATGTCGCATTGGATACGAGCAGTCTGCCGAAACTGAAAATTCGCCTGCCCCCCAGCAAAATCAAAGCCGGAAAACGGATGCCCGCCCGGAAACCCGCTCCAAGGCGCGTGAGCCGTCGGCTTGGCGTTTTTCTTGGTCTCATCAGTCAGGTCATCATATGCGGCCTGAATTTCGTGAAACCTCTTGGTCGCATCCGGATCATCCTTGGTTTTGTCCGGATGATATTGCTTGACCAGCTTCCGATAGGCTGACTTGATCTCTTCTTTCGACGCGTTGGGAGCCACACCCAACACCACATGCGGTGACTTCATTCTACTCCTTTGTCGCAGACCGGTGTTTTGTCAGAGGCAAATGCCTCCCGCACACAGTCTATCCATTCCAATAGTCGCACATAGCGGATCGCCAGTGCATTATAATTCCGATCTGTCGCGGTCGCATCGAGCACCTGCGCGCCCATGGACGTATCGGTCAGATCAGGAAGCGCCTTGGGCTTCTCCGCCAGAACCTTGCCCACCTGAGGGATCGAGGGTGGCGTCGAGTGACCGTCTAATCGCGTTTCGGTCGTCGAGCACGCTGCCAGAGACGCGGCAATTAGAATAATCGGGATTTGTCTGAACTTCATGAACGATCCTCTCGACGTATTTCGTTTCCTTGGTCGACTGTGCGGCGAGGTCCCTGCCCGCTTTCTCATCAATGGCGTCAAGTCGAGGAACTAGCGCCTGTTCGATCTTGCGCGCGATCTGGTCCTGCCGAGAGCGTTCGTCTTGAATGCCTTTCTCGAAGGCCACCTTCTCGATACCTTGCTTCCAGTCCTTATAAAGGCCTGACCCGAAGGCGTGGACGCCGATCATCAGAGCCGCGACTACCAGCCATGGCAGATATTTTCGGATATTAACCAAAAATGATATTGCCGTTGCAAACATAACCTGCTCCATGCAAAGAACGCAGATATTTAGTCTTGACGAGAACTTGAAGTGTGATATCTAGGATATCGCATTTGAAGTTATGTTCGAGAGGCTATCTGTGAATACCCATGCCAAAGGCGCGTTGATCGGTGCTATCATCGGCGGGATCATCGCCTTCATCTGGAACAACTTCTGGGTAATCTGCACCAGTTTCTTCTTCCTGATCATCACCGGGGTGATCCTCACCCCGTTCTGGAACGAGGACGCGAACGACGATCAGATGAAAGAGGCCGTCGAGTTCGGCCTCAAATATGATCTCGAATATGACGCCAAGGACCCTCGCACGATCAACGCTGTGATCAAGAACGGGTCGCGCTACGACATGCTGAACGTTCGTATGAAGTGCGACAATTCGCTCGGTGCGAACCTTCCTTCGGTCAATGGCGGCGAAACCGCTTCGGCCTCATGGTCCTTCGACTTCAAACCCAAGGATTGCGATTTCACCTACGAGGTCAAAGATCGGCGTCAGCTTCGCGATGGCGAACGCATTCAGTCTTCCAACGTGTTCTGAGCGGAGTTAGTAAAATGCCTGCTATTATCGGCATCATCATCGTCTTCTCGTTGATTGCCACTGTCCTGTCTTCTGGCTGGGACATGTTCACCAAGGGGATGGCCACCATCACGGGTAATCCGGCGTGGAAGTCGCGCTCGGTGCAGAGGGATAATGCGCAGCAGGGCTTCTCGTTCGAGCACCGCCTCTACAATGCGTCGCCCAGCGACTATCCGGAACTGAAGGGCAAATTCCGGTTCACCAATTCGTCAGACACACCCATCACCTATATCTATGTCGCTTGCACGTTCGACAGCACGGATGATCGCGGCGGCGAATACAAGAACGCACCGGGGGCCTACGAAGCCCGTTTCGTCTTTGACGCAAAAGAGAGCGATGGCTCCAGCCGCATCTTCATTGCTCCCCATAGCACGGCAGAATTCAACGTCGAGATGGATGAGAAGGGATCGCATGGGCTTCGTGAAAGCTATCCCTACGTGAGCAATTCCGACTGCAATGCACTGATCGATACCTATCAGTCTTAATCATTGCAGGGAGGTGGTGACGTATCACCACGCTCCAGATGAGGTGAATACACTCCGCAGAGCTACGTTCTATTCACCTCATCTATTATAATTCAAGATAATCATCCACAATGTGACCTTAGGCTAGGATGCCTTCTTTCCCCCCACAGGGTTTGTGGGGGGAATGCGACCTTGAGTGTAGTCGTCTCATTAGCGGCTTACGCAATGTAGCTGGTGGTCATGCGAGACCAGCATGCGCCGCCCATTCTTGATCTACCTCACCCGAACGAGGATGCGTTCAAAATGCGCATCTGGTAGGTATCGTGATCTATCATGACGGTTCAGTCTTGGGACTGGCTTCCGATCGGAGCAATGAGAGGACACCGACCGGACGTAGAGATGTCAAATGCTTCAGACATAGCTCTACTCTTCTTATAGTGCGGTTTTAGCGGATTTCCGCTGGGCGGCCATTGCTGCGCTCACCTACTGTGGGTGTCGCTAGTCTGTCCCTCTGGGGCGCTCACCCCGGCCGTCTACGGTCATGTTCCCATAGCCCGCCTTGTCAGGGAGACTGGCTCCCGAGCGTCGATGTCTATGTTGGCACAATATGAGACCGACGACCGGGAGCGCAATAATCACATTCGAAGTGATGGAAGATCGGCCCGTTTGAGCGTTTCTGCGATTTTCCAGAGGCGCACGATCGTGAGCGCATCGTTCATGCTGATGCTCTCGAAATCCTCGAAAATCCCCGTTTCTGCGGCAGTGTAGAGGAGTTCCGCCATGACGTCGTCGACATCATCGAGCCGCTCCACGTCACTCAGGCGCGCCCGTAACCGGTTCCCCGGATGCTCTTCCTCGAAGTCTTCGCGCTGGCCATAATCATGCTTTAGCATTACTTCATGCCCTCCGCAGCCATACGGTGGTGGCGGCGTGGCCATCGCCATCGTGGAGGATATCGATGTTCAGGTCCTCATCAATGTAGAAACCCGCGATTTCCGGATCGTCAGGCAACTGAGCCAGAACCTCTGCGATCGACGGCTTGAAGAATGCATGATAGCCGCACTTATGGTGGGTGCGCGAGCGACTATGTTCTGCATAGTCAGTCACCTCGACGAGGTCCTTCGGGTCCCAATTGAACGCCGTATTGCGGGGATCGACAGCCGCGAAGCTGTGCAGCTTGCCGCCTCGGTTGATCAGGGGGGTGACCCGCGCCATCCGCTCTTCGAGAACGTCATCGGCGATGGGTGGAAGATTAAGCTTCTCTTCGGTAATCATTTCGCTTCCAATAGCTCCATAAAATGGAGCACCACTTTATATGAGGAAGCGAATTGTTCAATACCTAATGACGAGCCCGTGACGGGTATTCCGCCACATATTCTTGGTATTTGGTCAGAGCCTTCGCGGCCTTTGCCAGCACTTTGGCCACGCTATCGCCGGTGAAGTAAAAACGAACTTTTGCACGCGATCGGACGAAATATTCCTGATCGTCGTTCATACCGATCTCAAGCAGATATTCGGTGGACACCAGTCGCCAATCCTCGCTAACGACCGGGTCCTCCCGGTCAGTGAATCGACTTACTAGCGTAAAAAATCGGGGATAGCACCCCCTTTTTGTTCACGATCCATTCACAGGTTGGGAACGCCTGTTTCGCATCCCATTTGATGATACCGATGAAGTCATTTCCGCCGAACAGTTCACGAAATTTTTCCGCGCCCGACATCGCCGCATCGAGCGAATTGAAGTCGACTATCGTGCTGGTCACGCGACCCGGCTCCACGAACTCGATCGAATATTCCTGATTTCCAAACATACCCACACCCTGCCTCAATTCCATCATGATCTCAATTCCGTTCGAGCGTCGGTGGTCTGCTCAACCCCTTCTTCGCATAATAGGCATGGAAGAGCGGACGGGTGAAATTCCTTTCGGTCTCCACCGTGGTGAGTCCGAGATGGGTCAGGTCGCATTGGACGTAGGACAACCATCTATTGAGTTTGTCGGTCGGATATTCCGCGATATTGTTGAGCGAAATTTCGCACATCCATCTCAGATGCGCAGGAGAATGCTCGTCGCCTTCCAGCAAAACGGGGAGACTGTCGAGCATATCACGATAGCGTTCGAAGAGAATGCGCATGATGTCGCGCATTTCCTGATCATCAATGATCTCGACGAGCCCCGCGATGACATCAAGCAGGTCATCGATTTTCAGTCTGCCTGTTTGTCTCGCGCACATGGCGCGGGCGGTGCTGAGGGCAGCTTCGCGACGGACGATAAGTTCCGCCAGTTCCTCTTCGAACGGTGCCTTTACGGGGAAGCCGTCTGCTTTGCTGCTGACGACATATGGATTACCAGACAGGCGCAGCGCCACCACCCGAACACCGAAAACATCTTGGAGATAGGCTGCCGAATCCGGGTCGGCTGCTCTTGTGTATCGGTCCACCGCCCCGGCGAAGTTTTCTCTCATATCGAGAACATTCGAGAACGTGTCATGATTGATTTCAAGAAGCGTGCGGAAGCCCATAATCATCCCATAAAATATGTCAGCTAGTTCATAGCTTAAAATAGTGACCTAGCAAAGGCGCAAATATTAAAGTGTCTTATGTCACGTTATTTTCAAGATGAACCATTCACTACCGACTTCGACAAAGCCCTGAACGAACAATTCGTCGAACTTGGTGGGCAGCCACCAGAGCGAATTGCCTGCTCGCTGGTCGACGATTTCGACATTGAGCGCATGGTCCAGCAGCGAATGATCGATCACACGACCCGATCGCTCATTTCCGAAATGGAATCACACGTCGAGCGCATGGGTGAGATTCCATTTTCCGGCTTCGATGGGTTCTATGACCGCGTCACGCAAGCTGTATTCAGAACCATTAGCCTCAAGCCCGGTGACCAGTTTTTCACAGGCGTGCGCAGCGAATGGTTTCTGGGCAAAGCTGCCTATGCGGCAATGCCCTTGGGGGACCAACCACGCCCTGAAACGCTTTTTGGCGTCCCCCTGAAACGCTTCGCCAATCTCGGGGACGTGCTGATCTACGCCCCTCAAGGGTGGTTCAATTTCACGCCTCATTCGCATTTTCGGCGGATGCCGATCAATTACTATGAGGGTGAACGATCATTTGCCGGTGAGGCAAGTCCGTTCTTCAAAGTGAAGGCGGGAATGCTCAAGCGCTGGGACATCACTGGTCTGGACTCATTATGAGTCCAGACTGAAGACATCCTCAATCGCCTCATGGATGTAATCTACCCGGCTCTTGAGATCAGACTGAGACAGCAGATCGCGCCCGACTGAACGGATGACCTCTTCGATATCGCCGACGCTTTCTTGTGGCGTCCCCCAATCACTGGACCACAGAGTAAGCTCCAAGCTTGGTTTCCAGTCGCAGATAAAGGACAGTTGTTCGCGAAGGTCGATCTTGCGACGCCAGTCCGCCTCGTTCATCCAGTTTTCCACTGCCGATGCCGCTGACGCATCAGTGCAGTCGACCCAGTCATCGGGAATGCTCATATAACGCGGGCGGCCGATCACGTCGTCATCAGCGCGGAGACCATAGTGGCGGTCGACCATGAGAATGACTTCGACCTTGAATGGCCGATCTATCCCGCAATCATATTTCTTCGACCAACCAAATGCAGTTTCCAACGGGTCGGAGAAGCTTGTCAGGAAGCCGTAATAATCGGTGAACGTATTATCTTCCTTGAGGACCTCACCATTGGTCGAAAGGCGGGCGACGCACCGGGTTTCGGAAATCTGGATCAGCTTTCTGCTGAACGTGTGTGCGGTCCATGCGTGCGGCAGGGTCTGGTCGATCGCGATGGCGCGACCGATCGTCTTCTCGACTTCATTTTCGATCACGCCGAATATGCTGCTGGTATGCATGTCAGGCCGCCAGTCTCGGGTCCATGCGCTCACAGAGTGCGCGCTGCTCTGTGATCTGGAACTGCAACGCATGCGATTCCGCCATTGCACGCGTGACCTGCCGCTTGGCCCAGTCGGCGTTGACCAGAATGAGCTTCATGGCCGAATAGCGCTTCACCATGAGGCTATGTTCGAGTGCTTCGAGATGTTCGCGCGGCGATGGCGCAACGACGGGGGCACCTGCCCGGAAAAAGCGTTTCAGCATCATATAAACTCCATCAAATCGATCCGGGCTATCGCCGAAGAATGACGGCGGGTCAAGCACTTCGGTATGGCCGGTTTTCATAAATATGGGTGCCCACTTTAAGAGGAATGTTCATGCACCCGATCAACAAGCGCAACTTTGGAACGAAGAAAGGGGCACTAGCGGTCAAATTTCATAACGGTTCCGCAATAGTCACCGGTCAGATTATCAAGCAGGTGGGGACCTCGCGGTTCCGCGTCGCGACGCTGGATGGGAGTATCACCAAGATTTGCGCATTGGCGCGAACCGCCGACGAACTCACTGCTTTGATATCCGGAACCGGCCCGCAGGCTGCGGCACGCGCATCCCTCTGCACGATCGAGGTGACAAAGTTTGTCACGGGGACAAGCGATCCCGTTGAGAATGTGGCGCGCATTTTCAGCACCACATTATTCACCATTCAGGGAACCCGTCTGACATGGGCGCGAGCTAAAAGTGCTCAGTCCGTGGGCGCGGGCACCATTGCATTCCATAGCTATGCCCCTGCTCTACCCACCATTTTGAATGCCACCACGACCCACACCAATTGGGCCGTGGCATCCGGTGTAACGATCGCAACGGCAAATTATCCGGTTGTCTCCCCTTCGGGTCGCACGGCGGGTCTTCGCATAAGCAAACCCACCAGCGGCACATTTGGCGGTGCGCGCACGGCTGCTGTCCCAGCAAATTTCAAGCTGTCCGAGGTCGCTCTGGTCGGCTTGCGTCTCTATTGGGGCGCTGACCAAGGCAGCGTTTCGATCCGTTTCTCCTCCGACGCGTTTGCAACCAAGCGCCGTGAGTTTAGCTGGGCCTATGCCGGGCAGCTTCACAAGGGCTGGAACGAACTCACCATCCGTCCCGATGATGATGGCACCACGGCACCCAATGGATCGGCATGGGTCAACACCGGTTCGCAGGCGATTGATGAAGTGATCAACGGCATCCAGATCAGCATTTCGACCAGCAGTGGCAATGCGGCCGATGTCTATCTCGATGGCATTTTCTACCATCGGGCCGTTCCCATTAAGGGTGCGATCCGCATTGGCTTCGACCGGTTCGGCGAGACGTCGATCGTAGAGAAGGCTCTTCCCCTCATGCAAGCTCGTTCGATCAAGGGTTATTGGGCCGGTGACGCCAACCTGATCGACGGTGACACCAATTCCCGTCGCCTCCTCCAGATCGTCTACAACGCGGGTTGGGACGCGATCAGTCAGGGTATGTATCACCCCGACTATACGGTCGCAGGGGCCGCACGGTTGGGCTCCGACTACGATCAGGCCCGCGCAATCTTCGACAAGCAGGGCTTCACGCGCGCGCGCAACCTGTTCTCCTACCCGCTGTCTGCCAATGACGTCTCGACCGATGCCATGCTGCTATCCAAGGGCGTCCAGATGGCACGATCGGGATGGCCGTGGTGGATTCATCCCACTGAGTTCGATGCTGGTCCCAAACTGATCGGTCATGGTGCGGTCAACCTTGGTGGAAAGACGCTGGCCGTGGCGAAGAAACTCGTCGACTCTGCGGTCCGCTACGGTGTCTGCATCGATCTATTCTGCCACGGTATCGCCCCCGGCGGGACCGGCACAACGCCTCCCGCCGATACGCTGCTCTGGTATGAAAGTGATTTCGCAGCGCTTCTCGATTATGCGGCGGCATACCGCACACAAGGTCTGCTCGACATCGAAACTCCCAGCGAATGGCTGGACAAGCATCAGACGCGCCCCACGCGCGCCTGATAGGCTCCAGAAATATTGAGAAGGCCCATGGTTGATCGCTACCATGGGCCTTCCTAAGGAGCCATTTGACCAATGCGATTTGAATTCCAAGCCCCGGCCGAGGGGCTGATACCCGAAGAGACCATCGTTGCCGCCCTCTCTTTTGCGCAGCTTTCCCGCCTGCGTGAACACGCGCTGGCTCTGGCTTGCCTCGACGGAAATGCTTTCCCGCAACTGATCGACCAGTATCTTCCCGAAGCTTATGCGAACCTATGGCAAAATTCGCATTTGAGAGGACTCCCAGACCTCTACGAGGCGAAGGAAAAGCAGTTGGTGGCCAATGAACAAGCGTCGGAGAATCTCGCCCTGATCCTGTTCAAAGCAGCCGATATTTTCAATGATCGAGACAAGGCATTTGACTGGGTCGACCAGATGTCCGCTACGCTGAATAGCACGCCGCGCGCGCTGGCCCGCACCGATGAGGGCACCAAGCAGGTATTGCTGCATCTTGCTGGTATCTCTCGCAGTCTCGGCATCGACGCATAATATTGAAGTGGCGATAGTCGGTTTGGTATGATTGAATATGGATAATCAACACAAACTCATCAAAGGCTATCGCGACCTCAGCGAAGAAGAAATCAACATGATGAACGAGATCAAATCGTTCGAGGCCCAGTTCAATCGTCTTGTCGATCGTATGCGGGGCAATGATCTTTATGATCAGCGCTTTCTCTCGATCGGTGCAACGAATGCCGAAACTGGCTTCATGTTCATGGTGAAGGCAGTGGCGAAGCCTGAGCGCCTCTGATGTGGGACGATCGCTATCGCCCGCTGCATAGCGGCGAGATCATCCAACCGGGCGATGAATGTCAGGATGTGGACCGAAATTGGTATCCGGCGAGAATGGTCGGTGAACCTGCGCCGGACACTCTGTTCACCAGCCATCGCCTTTACCGTCGGAAATTACCGGAATGAGAAATGGGAGGGCGACCTCCCATTTTTTATGGTTCCATCAGCATCGTAGTGAATTCGCGGAGCAAACGATCCTGCTGTTCCGTCTCCTCCGGGGGATAAAGGGCGCGAAGCTTCTCCATCGCGTCATGAATCTTTAGCGAGCCGTTGTCGGATGCGCGAACGATCTCCTCTACCTCCTTTGGAAAGCTGCTGAGATATCCGACCTCCAAATGCCGCTGTGCTGCCCATTCCCGGTAATGCCCTTCTGTCTTCATGCCGGGTGCGAAATAGCGGTCATAGGACAGTCCGCGTTCCTTGTCCTTGAAATCCCGATACTGGCGCATATGAAGGTATACTGAAAACTTGGCGTAGCGGAAGAGGTTCTTGCGCAAAGGAACGAACGTAGGGCTTTCCGGTCGCTCGCGCTCCTCTGCAATCCCTACAAATTCCGGATCACCGAACGCAATCACTTCCGTGCCGCCGCGATCGCCATCGTCGATGATAAAGCCGTGTGTCACACCGTCGATGTCGACGGTTCCGCTGACCGTGACGTTGATGACGTCGTGTTTCTGGAGGTCGAGAATTTTCACTCCATCCCCGGCTTTCTCCTGATGCCAGTTGAACGCATAGATGCGATCAATCGCCTCATCGGGGATTTCTTCCAGATAAACGGTCACGCAAAACTCCATCAAATGTTCGAAATAGTCATATCGTCTGCGGCTTAATATCGCAATCGATACTTCACCTTTGGTAGTATGCCTTATCGACCAACAGGTAAGAGGCAATGCTTTTCAATAACGATGATGTGACTGTTACGCCAGAAGGCTGGCTCTGTGTTCCGATCACGGACGAGATGTATGAATGGGCTCAGCCCCGCGCCAATGATATTGGCCACCTGCGTAATTCAATTCGCGGTGGTAAGGGTAACATGGCGGGAATGCTGGGTGAAGCTGCCGTCCTCAAGGCAATCCCCGGCACTGAATCGCTCAATACCTACCAGCATGATGTCCAGTATGAGGAGATCAAGCTTGAGGTGAAGACGAAGGATCGCACTGTGGTGCCCGACGATACCTATGAGGCATCCATTGCGAATTACAATCCGAATCAGCGAGCCGACTGTTACGTTTTCACGTCGCTGCTACGGGACAAGAGCACAGATCGATATACCCATTGCTATGTCATGGGGATGATCGACAAAAAGGCGTATTTCGAGGACTCCCGTTACCTGACCAAGGGACAGATTGATGGGTCGAACAATTTTCGCGTGCGGGCAAATTGTCACAACCTCCTCTACACCAAGCTGGTGAACTTTTCGTTTCTCGCAGAAATTTACGGATAAAAAAAGGGGGCCGTTGGCCCCCTTTCCATTTCAGATAAGCATGACGCCGATCACGAAGCCAGCAATTGCGGCGACCCATTCATTGGCAGTGATGTTCTTCAGGAAATTCATTTCAAACTCGCTTCATCAAATGAGTGGCTACCATATCTGGTCCCCAAACACCCGGTCAAAATAAATAGCGGATACATCGGGAGAATGATTGCGTGCGTGAATTTCTTAATCTAGTCGAAGGCCTCACTTCATTGATGAAGAGAGCCAAAACCGTCATGAACTCGACCGGACGTATTATCTCAGCCGATCCTTCGGTCGTCGAGCGCTTCTGGGCATGGTTCGGGAAGAGCAAGGTGGTCGACAATGAAGGACGACCGCTGGTTGTCTTTCATGGCACGCAGGCTGATTTCAAAGCCTTTGATCCAGAAAAATCCAACTCCAACGCCGCGACCGGTGTACCCACAGGTTCATTCGTTTTTACCGACAATCCTGAAGTAGCGCAGAGCTATTATATGGCACAGGCTTCGGTCGCCCGCTTCGCTAATGAAGCATTAGCCGATGAGTTTTACAATCTCATAAAAACAGGAACTTTTGCGGAACAGATGCAGTTCCTCCATGATAATCCGCAGATCAGAGAGCCAGAATATCACGAGGGCGGAAACACCATGCCGGTCTACTTGCGGATTGAGCGGCCACTTGTAGTGAATGCAAAAGGCGATCGGTGGGATGATATTATTTTCAAGCCGCGTGGATGGCAGCGCGAGGAGATCGTAACCACAAATGAGATTGCACAATGGGGCAAGGATAATGGGTATGACGGGGCGATCATTCGCAATGTGAAGGATGTCCATAAGGGCACCCCCCACAAAGCAACGACCTATTTCGTCTTCTCTCCCGGTCAGATCAAATCTGCGATCAGCAATACCACGTTCGACGGTGGGTCGACCGCGATCGACGAAGACGCCTGATCAGCAGATAGTGGCTTTGCCAAACACGATGACTGCAAGCGGCAGGAGCAGGACGATGGTGAAGAAGGGGATGAGATAGGACATCTCCCCCTTGTCGGACTGCCCGTATATCGTCAGCGCAGACCATATCTGAACCACAACGATCAGCAGGAAGATCGTCAGAGCCATCAGTTGGTTGCCCGGCTTGCGATGATGAAGGTCAGCGGTTCATCGGGATTGCGATCGGAGACGAAAGCCGAAAGCTCGCCAGAGGCGGTGTCGTAGTCGACACTGATGAAGTAATTGACGTCATCCATATGACCAGCCCGCGCAAGGTTCTTGAGCCACATGCGAAGCTCAGCTTCGATCGCAGTTTTCACCGACGGGTTGAAGCGGGCAAATGTGTGGCGATCGATGATTGCCTGAGCCTGACCCTTGATTACGTCGTAGTCCATCAAATACCTCCATTGAATGATTGGAGGCTAGACGGCTCATTTTTCGACTGTCGATATTAATCGTTCTCGCCGTAAAAATATCTTGGCGGGCGCGTTGCGCCGGGGCGGTGATGCATCGGAGAAACGCTATATTCGTAGGTCTCCCCCTCGACCACCGACGTGATCTTACCCTTCGCCTTCAGCGCCCAGAAGAAACGCTGGCCATCCTGATGGTTGGGTGCCCACATATAGTCGACTTCGTCGTCATCCTTGGGATCGAGGATAACCACGCCATCCTCGGTTTCGGAACCAATCTCAGAGGGTTTATGATATTTCCGGAATTTCATGTCGAATATCGACACTTCAAAATTTCCCGACCGGATCAGGGATTGCCTCAATGCCGCACCCTGTGGCGTCAGGGTGGTGTCGTTGAGGATCGTCATACCGACCACGGCATGCACGAACAGGGCAAGCTCCGATGCCACGCCCATCCCTCTCGCTTCGGCGGCAGTCCACACGCTGCGCATCATCCCAAGGCCGTCGCCGAGATATTCGATGGTGATGTCCGCGATGGTGTCCTCGCCTTCCTTCCCGGTACCGAAAATGACTTCAGCGCCGAATTGCATGCGATAGACCTTGAGTTGCCCCATGCCGGTGCTGATGTTACCGACATAGTCCCCGTCGCTGAGGTTCATCGGATCATATTCGAACGGAGGGATGGTATCATATTCATTGAGGTTTTCATGCAGCATGTGGGACCATGCGCGCGCCGGATAGGTCGGGATACGAAGGTCTCCATGAGTCTCGAAACTCTCTGCGACCACATCGATAAACTTCCGCATAAATCCGTCCTCAAACCGTGCAGGAGCGCACCATAACCCTATTTAGGGTTCGGGGCACGCTTTTCACGACGATCGCGTCGTGAGCCTTTCTGGCGCTCCTTAGGGGCATAGTGCTTTTTCTTGATCGCCTTACCCTTATCGGGCTTGCGCAGATGTGAACGATCGCGCGCATGCTGGAAGAAATAGTGACGGGACAGGCGACGCGCTGTCGATAATTCAACCGACGCATCCTCTGTGGTCACTTTAAGTGCACGGGGTTCGATCCCCCTCGCCTCGATTTTTTTGGCCGCGTCGACTACCGCTGCGCCAAGCTCATCCTCACGACGACAATAATCACGGAAAACCTCGCCATCACGGGCGGTAAACACAATCCAGAAACCCTTATACGTCGCCATTAAAATCGAAACTCCTTTGCGGAGCCGATCATAGGCGCGAGGTTACGGGAAAGTCGAAAATCACGTTCGGGATAAATACCACATGCGTGATCTCATGGAAAAAGTCATCCAGCGCCTCGGCGCTTTCGTCGACGTAAAGATCGACGACCCCGACGCTGACATCTGGCTTGTCCGTCGCGGATCAATTGATGCAGTAGGGAAGCCGACCCACCGATACGCCCCTGAGAATTACGGGCTGACCATCCGGGACAAATCAGTTCTCCTGCCCCGCTTCCTCTACTATGCGCTCGAATATGTCCACATGCAGGGTTACTGGCGTGGACATGCGACCGGAACGACCAAGCTGGTCAACATCAAAGCCGATGATGTAAAGGCCGTCCCGATCGGCTGATCACATGCCTGCCAGCGGATCGCTGGGGTGGGCAATCGCTTCTTCGTTGGCACACGCTCTCAGTTTCGCCACAGCCAGCGCCGTGCCCTTGAGACTCAGGCTCTCGACAATCACGTCATCGCGCATCAGGGCGAATGTGGAATAGCGGGCGAGATCGTTGAGGAAATCCGTGCCGTTGAACTTGAGGGTCAATCCCTTGCCCCCATCCTCCAGCACCGTTCCGGTGGCTTTTACGATGCCCCAGCCATCATCATAGGCATGGGGTGAAACGAATATGAGCTTCAGCCGATATTCCTTCCCATCTTCGACCGACGCGAGAACATCGTCGGCTACAATCACCACCGCGTTGTTCAGTGTCTGGTTATAGTCGACTACGAGAGTGGTCCCTCGATCGAAATAGCCATACATGATGCATTTGCCATCATTGCGGACGATGTTCCAGCCCGGCAAAGTTGCATACCGATCACTTTCGTCGGCCGCAATAGCGGGGGTTGCCATCAACAGCGCGGCGCAAATCAATGCTCGGATCATGCCTTCCCCCACTTGGATGCCACGGTGAGAAATTCTTCGTGCAGCCGTTCGCCTTGCGCGACACCCTCATCCATATTTTGAATGAAATCACCTGACGAACGCGCAGTGATCCACATGTCCTGCGCGATTTCGAACGCAGCTTCGGGCGTGCCCTTGTCCGCCTCCTTGAGGGCCTCAAGAGCCATATAGACCGCCCCACCGGTTCCATCGACTTTCTGGCAACTCAGAGCCGCATGCCAGTGCCATTCAGTCAGGGCGAGCGCGGCTTCCAATGACGGAAATGCGTCCATGATCTGGAGAGCCAGATGGATGGGGTGGCCGGGAAAAACCAGTTGTTCGCGCATCAGGCCACCAGCTTCGAAATGAGGCGGCTCACCTTGGTGGGGCAATAATAGGGCGCACCATCGAAGGTTGCGATCGGACGAAGAGACGCAAGAGCGTCCGCGATTGCGCTGTTGTCGAGACCGGCATCGCTCATCATCGTTGCGACCATTCTTGCATTCACGCCCATAGTATTTCCCCTTTGTTGACCGCCGTATAACAAAGACTGGGTAACACTTCAAACGATTTCATCAAAGGTGGTATGAATTATGGTTCGATTTCGGGATGGGTCCAGCAACTGATATCGTGGAAAAGCGGGATGCTGCTGATCAGCGGATCGGTTTTGGGACAGTCCCGAATTTCACAAATCGGTCAATCTGATCCGCGTTGAGTTCGAAATAAGGTACCTCCTCACTCTCAATGCGGAAACCCTCAATATCAGGCCAGCGCTTCATACAGGCTCGAACGGTTTTTCGCAGGTCCTTGATATTGGGTGATTGAAGATAGATGCGTCCTTCGTGCCGAAGTTCGCCAAACTCGTGATATGACATGATGTCCATTTCATGGCCGCCCCGAACCCAGCCAAGCGCGAACGCTTTGGCGAACAGCCCCATATCATTATTGTCAGCCCAGATTTCAGCGTCCTCTTCGGCCTCGTTTTCGTCATCGAACTCTTCTTCGCTTTGCCACCCCGCCATATAGTCACCATGCGCGTGTGGATGATGGGCCACGTCATCCGGCGTGAGTCCGAAATTCTCAGGTTCCTGTGCGACCATCCGGGTGTGATGGGTGTCGATATCGTGATCGATGAAACGGTGCTCATTGACGTTATACCAGAATTTGGTTTCGTCGCTGGTGAGGGTGTCGGTTGTCTCCGTCACGATGTCGATGAAGTTGCGCATAGGTTATTTATGTCAGGGCTCAATTTCCGGATGTGTCCAGCAACTGATATAATGGGATAGCGGGATGCCCTCTTCACTCGTCCCGATTGGCGAGAGAACGAACTCCCCATCGCGAGGGGATACGACGATCCCGTCGACCATCTGATTTTTGATCCCCCCATTATATTCGTGATGCAGGCCGCGATAGGCGCAGTAGGTTACGTTCCGGGGGAGATGGTCTGACAGCCAGACGTTGATTCCGCGATAATCTTCGGTCGCAACGAGGGTCCAGCGACCGATTTGTATCTGCTCGTCTTCGGGAATGAAATCCCACTGCGTTTCGCGGTTATCCCGTTGGTCTTCTGGGTTCATTCGTATGCGATTGAACATTGTCGGATGCATCATCGCAATCCAGCCATTACCACGTCGACAATATTGACCAAGGGCAGTGCTTTGCACGTTTAGGTCAAAAACAGTCATATAATCGTAGCGCCTACGATCGTCTTTGTGACGTATCGCGGAAATAGCATGAGACATGTATTGATCTTCGGCTTCCTCGATGGAAGCCACGCGTTCATAACTATCCACGTCACTGGCAATAATATCGCAGGCCAGTTGTGGTCCCTCGCTTTCGCGCATGATGAACGTTCCATCGCCGTTGGGTTCGAATTTACCCACCTTCCCTATTTTGTAACGGGTAACCAGCCGCCACATGCGCGGATCGTCCGCTTTCATCGGCTGAATGCAGAGGAAGGGCGATAGATCGTCGGGGGTGTAGCGACGAGGGACGTTAGGCATACCCCAGTGCCCTCAGCTTGGCCGCAGCAGCCTCATAGGGGGCAAGGCGCGCGCGCTCTTCGGCTTCCCGTCGTGCAGCTTCCTCATTCTCCTTCGCGATCTGCTGTTGGTCCAACCTTTCAAGATATTCGCATTCAAGCTGGGCCAGTGTTGCGGGGATGAGATCGTCCCACGGACCAGCCGGAATTTCAGGAGTGAGGCGCGAGGTGTAGATGAGCAAATCATCGATCCAGACTGTCGCGTAATATACGAAGTCGCCGCCATCATAGTTATCGCTCTCAAACTCGCGCGTATGCTCGAAACGGAGAGCGTTCCGTGCCAGCAGGCTGGGATCATCGAGATCACGCGCGGCCTGATCCAGTGCTTTGATGCGATGGTAATAGGAAGGCTTCATGCTAGCAGTTCTCTAATTGATTAGAGGTGATGCTACGGAACCAGAGTTGAAGCAGTCAATTTCATTCCGGCTTCGGGGTGCCATTGGTATTTAATTTCACATCATCGGCATAGCCTAGTAGCCTTTTTGCCCGTGTGTAATTTTTCCCTCGTGGCTGCAAACCAAGTGATTGGAGCGCTTTACTAATGGATGGATGCTCCTTCAAAGCTACTATATAATCTTCGTCGGATACCTTTTGAAAACGTCCTTTTGCTCGCGTACTTTCTGCGACCGGATCGCTATCGGTTTTATCGATTTTTAGTGAGGTATCGCTATCGGACTTAGAGACGGGAGCCATTTTTCGGCCTTTGATCCATCCATCTGCTAACCAAATATCGAGATCGGATTTGTTAATTCGTTGGCTGGCGTGATCGGTCGATCTGTAAATCCAACAAGTGCCGAAATTGGGGTTCTTATCTCCGCTAATGTCCCGCGCAAGTGCAGCTTCCCGCTGCTTCTGTCTGGCCTCGTCCGTATGTGTTCGTCCTTTAAACGAAGGCTCAATTGCCCCTGATGCATAGAGATGACGTAACGATCTTGAAATTTTCTCTCCCATAATCTTTCTATCGAAAACACCTTCGTCCCAACAGCGCTGACTGTTCATTGATATTTTTTGAAGGCTATGTTTCGTATGGGACTGGCCTTTGAAGCCGTTAATCCACCCTTTCTTTGACACGCCTCCCAATTTGAGATTGTAGGTATTCTCCGACTTCACAAATTCGGAATCAACGATTTCCTCCTCAAGTGCCACCATTTCGGCATGGCTATCAAAAATCGCCAGATATTCCTTCCTGAAATTTTCTACGCCATATTTTTTGATGGCGTCACGAATACGACGGCCGCTACCCATATAACTATCTAGCAAATTGCTGGTTTTATGAATTCCGACGTAGAATTTACCATTAATGAGATTTGTAATTTTGTAGACTGTATAAAACAACTGAACACCCGAATTTTTAACTCGGATATTTAGTTTGAATTAAATGTGATGGTGAGCGCGCCCGGATTCGAACCGGGACATATCGATTAAAAGTCGAAGGTTCTGAGACCTATTGAACTACGCGCCCGTGGAAATTTGGTGGGTGATCTGGGGTTCGAACCCAGCCAATGACGCGGTTTAAGAGACCGCCGCTCTACCTACTGAGCTAATCACCCCAAGCATTTCCGGCAAGTTTGGAAGAATTGTCACTGAACCCTATGGTTCAAAACCCCGAGACCTGCCGTTGCGACAGGCCATAGCCTATCGCTTAGAAGCGTTTCGCTTTAGTGCGCTTGAGCGCGTCAAGGGGACGGGTGTTCGTCATGATGCAGTTATTTAGTCAAAATGCTCATTTGGTGTCAACATGTTTCGCAAATAAAAAGGAGGGGCAATGCCCCTCCATCCTATTCTGCCTCTTCAGCGTCATTTCTGGCTTTATCCGCCATCAGCTTTGATAGGCATGCGTCCTTTATTTGATCAACCAACATTTCAATGGCTGGTGTCATATCGTCGCCCGTAATCGCGTCCCAATAGAGTTCCGCATCACCCCACCCCTCCAGCGAGCAGATAACAATCTCGGCAGCCTTACGCGAACTTTCGCCCTGACTGTCATAGATGAAACCGCTCTCATGGTCATCCGTATGAACTGCGAAAACCGTGGGGGCGTCACCTTGATATCCGATGAACCAGCGCTCGAACGAAATATCGTCTTGAGTGTCGGTCCAATGTTCCTGTTTTGCTTCCCAGAATGCCTCTGCGAATACCGGGTGCTCTACTTCTTTCCACTCAAAATCTGTCATTGTCACTCACCTTTTGATCGATGACCCGCAGATAGCTCCTTCAGGAATCCGGTTCAAATGATCATCGTCGGGATTCAACGTGAGGTGAGAAAAATAATAACCCGGTTCAACGCGGATCGGCATAAAGGCGTTTGGTCAGCACGCATTTGACAATCTCGCCGGTGCCCAAAGCGAGGTCACTTCCACCAGTCTGGAATCGCCATTGTCCGTCGCTGTAAAAATAGGCGTGACAAAACCCGCCGTCATCATCGGTGCGGAGAGCGCAGCGAGCGGCATAATCGTCAAACCCGGCCGCGATGAGGGTCTCATATTCGCTGGTTTGCTTGGAATTTGCCTCGAAGGTATATCGTTCAAGATTGTCATATTGGTTGACGCTTTGAAGATAGTAGTTCGTGGTGGTTTCTTTAAAGCACGGGTCAAGCTCAAACAGCGTATTCAGTGCGTCCTGTCGATCATCGATGCCATCCGTTCGAATGACTGTATGCCATCCGCAGTAACGCGAAACCGCATCTTTTAGCGTCGCAAACAGGTCATGCGCGCGATCAGCGTCCGTTAGATATCCGATCATCCGACGATTTCCACCGCCGTCATTGGCGTAGAGGAAGTAGGGAGGTGGCGCATCCAATACAGGATGCGGTTCATCGGCTCGCGGATGGTGCGGGATCGGGGTCATATCGCTCTCTCAAATTGCAAGCCCAACACTAGCTGATAAATAGACCTATGCGCAATTTCATCAACATCGTCGAGCAAGCTTCAATTGGTTACGAGGACGTCACCAATAATCCCGCATTCAACGCATGGTTTAGCGATAGCAAAATCGTTGATGATCACGGCAATCCTCTGGTCGTTTATCATGGAGGAACCAATTGGCGCATAGCGCCGGGAACTACATGGTTCTCCGATAGTCCAAGCGTGGCGTATGGATATGCAGATCAGGGCTACGGTGATGAAGGTGAGATCAAGGCTTGTTACCTTCGCATCCGCAACCCCCTCGATCTTCGCGACATGGCGGTAGTCTCGTCCGTGTTTCCTGACGGGTTGAGTGATTTCGTACACCCTGCTTATGCCAATAGAGACGCCGACTGGATTTTGCGGACAAACCGAGAGCCCATCATGTTTGCGATCGAATATGCACATAGCCATGGGTATGATGGCATCATTCACCCTGATACTAACGTCGCCAATAAGGGGCGTCATACTTCATATGTCATTTTCCGTCCAGATCAGGTCAAAGCTGCGCATTTTCAAGGATGGGAGAATGAACTCATATCTGGGGAATATCCGATGCTACACGGTGGCAACAAAGGAACATTCCGTAGAGACCATGACGATGTTACTGAGAGCGCGCCAGTGAGAGAGATGGACGGACGTTCAGATTTTGAAGCGTGGTTCGGCAACAGCAAAGTGGTCGATGAGACCGGACACCCACTCACGGTCTACCACGGCACCAACCAGACATTCGACACTTTCTCCAAAGCCAAGGGCGGCATGGTGACCGGCGCGGGCGCTGGAGCGATCCATGGGTTCTTCTTCACCGACGATCGTGACGAGGCGCAACAATATGCCGAAGGCGCGGGCCGTAAGGTCTTCGCTAACATGGATGCATTCGAAGCTGAAAGCGAGCGCCTTAGATTGGCATCAGAGCGTCTTGAACGCGTCGCGCAGCGCACCGGCCGCGCGCAGGACTGGGAAGCCTATGAGCAGGCCTATGCGACGTGGGAACAGTTTGAGACCGATGCCCCGCAGGCTGATCCCATGGAAAACGTGCAGGTCATCGCCGCCCATCTGTCGATCCAGAACCCCCTTGAAGTTAATTTCAACGGCGGCATCCGGTCCGAAGAGGGCGGGATCGGGGATGTCATCGACGCAGCGATCGCGCGCGGACATGATGGTGCGATCATGCGGAATATTCATGATAGTCCGCTGGGTGGCTTCGTGAGCACGCATTATGTCGCTTTCTCGCCGAAGCAGATCAGACGAGCCTGATAAATAGGCTATGCGCCAGTTCATAGACCTCCTGTCCGAAAGCCAGATCAACGAAGTAGAATATCAGCACCAGACCCCGCTCTGGCGCGATCTCCAGCCCTATATGAAGCAGGGGCTGTTCATTCATTTTGGTTCGTCGACCAAGGTAGGGGTCAAGCCTACGGGATTCCGTGTTGGTGGCGCATCCGATCCCCATGGCACCTATTTCTACAGCCTCGATTGGTTGGCGCAGAGCCAGCGCTTCTCTGACGGCCTCCAGTATGCAACCAACTTTCCCTACTGGACGATCGTTCGTCTCAATCAATCCGCTCCGGGCGTCCGCCTGTCACGCATCACCATGACCGACGTCGAGGCACTGGCGACGCGCAATGAATGGCCGACAGAGGGCGTTTTGAGTTGGCCTGCCTTCCGCGAGAAAACCACGCCGCAGGGTGATCATCCCGCCGCCTATGTGTTTTGGGAATATGTCCGCACACTGGGTCACCATCGCCAATTCGATGGTTTCTCCCAAACGAAGGCACTCAAAGGTCTGGCCTATATCTGGGATGATGGCACGGGCATCATTCACGATTATGAGCCCAACCAGTTGATCACCTTTTCCCCGCAGGCGTTTGAAGTCGTTGATAGCGGCCACCAGATCGTTCCCGACGACAAGCGCTTCGACGGGCAGCGTTATCCCTTTGTTGAATTGCTGAAAATGCTGCGTGGGCAATATGGCGGCGACCTTGTGTGGAAGGACAAGCGCCCTATCCTATCGTTCAACTATCAGGGGGCTCAGTTCAAGGTTGAGTGGGTTTCGAGCTTCGATTCCGGTATTCGGGTCGAGGTCCAGTTCGGCCGCGCCGATGACAGCTTCCGCTACCCGGCTCACAAATTCAAAAACGAGAGCATGGACGATGCCAAGGCATTCTTCACGACGATCATCGAAAAATATGGCCGTCTGGCCAAGGCGAAGAAGGACATGTTCTTCACCCCAATGCTGGGCGAAAAGGATGCGATCGCAGGCGTCAAGGCGCTGATCGCTGATAGTGCCGGATATACGATCAAGACAGAGGTTTCCAACTCGTCGAAAATGATGATCGTGCGCGCAGAAAAGCTGGTTCCGATTGGCCCGGCGACGATCGCCTATGACGTCACCTGCATCAGTCGACCGGATAAGGCGAGCTATCGGGTCACCGTCCGCGTTGGGCGATCGGTCATCGCACAGGGGACCAGCGGAGACGATGATCAGGACACTCTCCGCGATAGCCTCGTGACGCAATTTTCTCAGCACCTTGAGGGTGTGCATCCCAGCGTGGATGGCTACTCGTCCAAATTCTACTATGAGGAGGACTATCGGGCGTTCATCGGGCTGGTGGCCAAGATGAGCGGAATAGCGGTGATGCTCGAAGCCTACGCGGACGATATCACATTCTATAACAGCTATGCCTATAAGGACACGCTTGGAAGTGACATCGCCCGCATATATCGCTGGGGTTGATCAGCTAAACTGGATATCGGAAATTGGACCGAACGCTCGCGTAATGAGCGGGCAGTGCATGATGATGTCTCGCTCCATGTCCTCGATCTCTTCTTCGGGCGGCTGATGTGTCGAGAGACCTGTGCGGTCATAGAACAAGCGGATGTAATATTGCGTCTGCCCTTCAAACAGCGCATGATCCATATCATGGTGCTGAACACGACTTGCAGTCCAGACAAATAGGCTTTCCCCTACCCCCTCTAATTCGGGATAGAGTGAAGCTCTCACGGTGCCATATTCATCTTCGTTGACCAGCTTCATCACTTCACGTCGTGTCGGATTGATGAAAACATCCGTGGCTACCACGCCCCCGCTGTCGCATTTCACCTGAAGCGTGTTGAGAAATGTTTCGTTCAATTGGACGCTGTTGATCAGGCTCCGCATATCCTGACTTTCTACCAGAGCCAGTGCCTTCATCCCCATGATCACATCACGGTTGATGATCGCATATTCGACCTGACCGCGAAAGTCCTTGCCGCGAACGATGTCGACCCCCTGCCCCTGCCATGTCTCGATATCACCGACCTTCAGGCGCGTAATGTCGCCGGGCTTGTCCCAGATTTTCGCGTCGTCACGCACCGTGACTTCATACATTGTGGGTTCGCCACCCTGCATTCGTGCATATGCAAGCGCATGGACATATCCGGCCTTGTCAACCGCGTAGAACCCGCCGTAGCGGTTGCCTTGCTTTCGTTCGACGCCGCCGATGATAGAGATGTCGTTGAGCGCGAGATCGGGGTTGCCGGAGCCGTGGTAGAGGATGATTGCCATCCCCTATTTATGGCCCCGGCAAATTTCCCTTACCGGGTCGAGATGACCGGCTTGCCGTCACCAACGATGAAGGTGCAATTGCCCTTCTGACAGGTCTCGCGCTGCATCTTGATCCGCTCCAGTTCGACGAACTGTTCCGGCGAGAGGTTCATCGCGGTCCGGTAGGCGTTGTCTGCGGCGGCACGGGATTCCTCGGCCGCCTTGCGCTTCTCTTCAGCCTTCTGCGTATTCACTTCCGTGACCTGACGCTGCTGCTCCTCGGCGGTCTTGATGCGCTGGCTCTTGATCGCATCGGGCGGATTGGCCTTACCCACGGTGATCTTGATCAGATTGATCGGCAGACCAGCCTTCTTGATATATGCGTTCATAGCGTCGGTCACCTCGGTGTCGATGCTGTCGATCGCCGTGGTGCTGATCGCGACTTCGTTCATCCCGTGGTTGCGGACAGCTTGCCGCACGCGGTTCGAGAATTCGACCTCGACGTTGGACTTATACCAGTCGGGACCGAAACGGCGGATCATTTCGACCGAGTTGGTGACCTGAAGGCGGATGCTGGCATCGAAGTGCAGAGGGATGCCGTCGCTCGACATCAGGTCCTCAAAGCTGACCTTATATTGGACTGGCTTCACGTCGACGAAGATCGCGTCGGTGGACAGCGCAGTGATGGTGCTGCCGGTGGTCACAGGCTTGTCGACCACGCCACCATGGCCGAAGAACCACGGCTTCTGGACCAGCACGGCTTCCTGCCCACTGTCGGGGGCTACAATCGAACAGGCCGAAAGACTGAGGGCCAAGAAACTGGCCGCCAAAATACGCATCTATCAAATTCCTTTTTCTCAAATAGAGAAGGAAGGCGTAGCGAACCACGCCTCCCAAAGGAAATATAAATTAGCCCGGTTCCCGCACATTAAACCGAAAGCGGAGTTCATTGACCGGAATGACGCGATCGCAGCCCTCATCGAGAATTTTGACGCAATGGTTCTTCGGGTCCTCATACGGCACGCTCTCCGTATATGAATGACCGGGTCGGCGATATTGCTGGGGCGTGGTTTGGGTGTAACTCTCATAGTAGACCAGCGCGCGCACCGGGCGGCCTTGATAGAAGCCATCATCGCTCAGCGCCTCTCCCGCATATTGGACGGAAAAATCTTCGCCGATATCCTCCTCGGGATTGATCAGATCGATTTTGGTTTCGACCGTGGATAGGATAGCCTCCCGCACCTCTCGCGCAATTTCCAGCGACAGCCATCGCACATTGACGCTGGACTTACGGGCGCTCTGGTAAGATGCGCCTGCGGGCTTGCCGTCGAAGTAAATGGCCTTCAGACCAACCCATGTATCAGTGCATTGCCACTGATAGATAGGATAGGCCCTGATCCTCTTGTTCAGTTCTTCGGACCATCCACTCCACATATTAAAGATTTCGAGGGACTCATTGACCGCCTCGTAGTCAGCATCACACTGCCAATCTCGCACATTGGCATCGTTGGGGATGATAACGTTCTTAATCGCGTCAATGAGCTTCATGAAATGGGTCCTTCCGATATCAGACCCAACTACACAAAAGTGGTATAGAGGGCAAGGCCTATACTTTGATGAAGTCGCTGTCCCGATAGGGTGCGACCCGGTTCAGACCGAGCAAATCCCATTGCGCCCCATTCAGGGCATTGCGCGCGATCGCGATCGCCTCCTCTGTTTCCGCATGGCGGCGCTCAGCCTTTTCCACCTTCGCCATTTTCTCCCCAGCGACTTCGTCACAGAATTCAGTTTGAGTGTCATAGCCATTGACGTAACAATGACGACAACGGGTCTCGTCCCACCCCCATCCCTCCCAGCTATGTTTCATCCGGTCGGTCATTCGAAATCCCCCTGACGGCTCAGCAGAAGGGGTAGTGCCGCAAAAATCACGAGAAGGACCGTAACGATCTTCTCTGGATTGTTGCGCGCGCTGGTAGCGGCGACCGAGATGACGAAGAATGCCAGAATGCTGGTCGACACCGGCCGTAGCCTAAAGTAGGTCTCGATCTTATCCAACAACGTCTTGTCCGCCTCGATGCTGGCCGCGATCGCATGCTCGTCCGCTGACAAATCACCCTCCGGGTTGTCCACGCTTCGATTGCGCGGGTTGAGCGGATCATATTGGATACGATTGAGGCGCTCGTGCAGATGCCTCACAAGACGGCGAAAGGGTGTTTTCGTCCTGAGCCAACGCTCATATCGCAGGAGCATTGAATTACCTGTAGCGCGTGCTTGCGCGGCCATTTCATCAATCAGAGAGGGTTCCATCCCATGAGCATAACCGTCTCATCAGTGGAAACTCCATATTATAGGAGCGGGCGACACTGCCTGAAATTGCGAAACTCAAACGACAGCGTGAGGTAGCCTCCCCGTGCATTGAGTGCATTCACGTCGAGCATCACAGTCTCGATCGACGAAGGCATGGACGATCCTTCCGAACGATCCCAATGCAGGGAAAGCGTCCGATCGCCTTTCTTGAGAGCGTCCAGCCACTGAGCATCCGCCCTCAGCGTCGAACTCGGTTTGAGAATGTCCAGTCGTTCCCCGTGCCCATATCGGCGGCTCAGGTCCTGCGACAGGCGATCGAACGCCCGCTTAAGGTCCTCTCCGCTATAACGGGTGCGCCCCACACCAACCACTTTGCAAACTCCGGTTTTGGGCGTCGCGGCGACCTGATAGGAAGTGAATTCCGAAAGCGGAGAAGGAACCCTTACTTCGTAGGAGTGGCGACCAGTCTTGCGATGGATTTTGAGGGCATTCTCCGCCTGTCCCTGACTGAGACCAAAGGCGTCACTGGTCGCGGCCGTGGCCGGAGTCGACAAGAGCAACGCCAAGGCGAAGTAATAGCGCATCTGTTTTCCTTTGCTGATGCCGATCAACCCACTTCGATGACTGCGGGTTCCCAGCCGGGATTTTGAGTAGGATAGCCGCGAGGGTTTGCCAGACAGTAAATGCCGTGGATCATTCGTTCCTGACGAAAATGCGTGTGCCCATGCACCCACATTGTGATCCGTTCGCCATATTCCTCCATGATCGAAGACATGTGAGAATTGACGTAGAAGGCATTCGAAGCATCCCATTCCGGATCGTGCGGCTTCCACCATACCATATCCCGATGGGGCGCGGTATGGGTCACGGCGACGATCGGCTTCCCATCATCGAGACTGGCGATTGCCTCACGCATCAACGCGGCATCGTCGATGGCATGATCCCATGGCATCTTGGGTTCAATGCCGCCGAAGCCGACCCATTTCTTGTCGTTCATGACGTCGGCCCACACGTTTTTGTTCTTCTCCACGTCACCGACGCAGTCGGCCGAATACCAGCCGTTGCAACCGACGAAATGGACGCCTTCGATTTCGACCGTGGGGCGATGGTGACCGAGGACGATGACGTTGCTTGGGAGCAATGCGATCAGTCGCCCAATCGTCTGCTCGATCGTGCGCCCCTGCGGGGAATTGGAATACCCCTCATGGTTTCCGTCAACGTAGATGACGTAGCGATAATGTTTCGCGGCCCGGCCGATATGCTTGACCGCATCGCCAATCGTGTTGGCAACGTCACCGGCAATGACGAGAACGTCGCCTTCGGGCCATTCAATACGGGGCTGGGCGAAATCAACGTGGAGGTCTGACGCACATACAACTTTAATCATTGCTCTTTCTCGATGAGGGCAGCGGCCCGCATAATGACGGCCCGCGCGCGGTCAAGCGCGGGATCATGCAAACTTTGCAAAAACAAGCTGTATCCCTCCCTGAGCCGCGTAAATTCGCGCTGCGTCAGAGTGAAGTGGAGTTCCGATCCATCGTCGGGCTGCTCCATATCGCGATCGACGGCCCACATCCGACGGATGAAGTCTTCACTGCTTTCTTCGTCAGTCATGGTGCTCGACCCTCATCATACCAATATTCATATTCCTCCTCGTCTTCATCCCACTCTCCTCGCATCACCTCGACCCAGTCGAGATAATCCTGCGTGGGTTCGGTCAAATCACAACGCCATTCGGTCTCGCCATTCGACCATGCCGCCTGCTTGATGATCACCGGTGTGCCATTGAGGATACGAGCAACCTGATCAAGCACCCACTGTTTATGGTGCGAGCCGTCAATCTGCCCATAGCTGCCGATCCAATACATAGCCCAGTCGGCGGCTGTATAATCTGCGAATGGCGTGTCCTTCGCTTCAAATAGGGTCTCGCCCAAATAGTCTGCCATCAAATCGCCTTTCTCAAATCATTTGATGCCGTAATAGAAATCATAGTCGATGTAATAATCGGTCCAGTCTATCTCTCGACCCCACCCTTCGCACCGACTGCAAGCGGGCGGGCTTGCATACCGCAATTCGAGATAGCTCGGCGTGTGATCGGGCTCGTAAAGCTTTCCGTCGCAGTGCGAGCATGGCTGGTCGAGGACATAATCCCCTAACTGCGGCGCACCCATCAGCGGTTCATCAAATAATTGGCGAAACCCTGCTGATATTCTTCGGTCTGGCGCTCCATCCATATCGCTTTCTTGCGACCCGTTTCGATCGCTATGAGAAGAGGAATGAGAGTTTCCCATTCCTCTTCATCACGGCCGAGCCATATCGCTGCCGCGCGTGCTTTCTGCTCAACATAGTTGCTGCCATTACTGCGTTCCATTTCCTCGGTGGCCCAGCGCAGCCAATCATCTGGTCCCTCTGCCATTACCGATCCTTCAGAATTTCGAGGCCCAGCGCCTTCTCTATTTCTGCCTGTGCAGCATCTCCCACGGTACATTCGATCGTATCGGCGACCTCAAATGTCCAACCTTCGAGAGCCTCCGGTTGCGTGTGCACGATCACTTTCTCGACTTCAAAATGAGTTGAAGAACCCACCTTATCATTCTGTTTGGCATCGGCTTTCGCGACCTGCTCAAAAACCGCATGTCCATAGTCGGCGGTGAGGAAACCATCCTCCACCTTGCTGCTGAAAGCGCCGAATATGGCGTTGAACTGGCGGCCCGTCTCCATGTTGGAGTATGGGACGATGCTCATGCAGGGGTTGAAATTGTCGAGCCGACTGGTCGGATTGACGTAGAAATCCTTGATCCAACCCGTAACATCCTTTTCGCCACCAGAGCCGACATTGCGATGGCTGTAGAAATCCTGCACGAAATCGGTAGGACCGCCATCGAACAGAGCGCAGATCATCTCGATGCGGTCGAGGACGCGTGCGAAATATTCCGACGTCACGTAATGGGCCGGGTTATCGTCCCTGCGCCGATCGATCGCATTCGGTGGCGTCAGAGCATCAAGCACCGGCTTCAGCGTCATGGCTATACCGGTGAGGTTCATGCCGAAGATGTCCCAGTCTTCGGCCGTGCCACCGATTTCTATCGCGGGCAGGCCGCAGCAGAACGTCATATAGCTGTAGTAGGATTTCACGGCGTCGGCGAAGGCCGCATAGCACGCCGTTCGCGAGGCTTTCGTGTGGGTGGAGAATTCGGGGATGAACTGGTCGACATCACCCGGAACCAGATCGCGAAGCTGAACAATGACAGCATCGAGCGGAAGATGCGTGACATCGCCGGTCGGGACCATGATCGCCTTCTTTTCCGAAGACGTGGTGAACAGGTGTCGGAATGCGTCACTATTGGCATTGATGGTGGCGGCGATCTCACACAGAACGATATACCAGAGATCATGCGGATTGATCTTCACCGCATGGTGCGCGCTATAAGCTGCGCTCGCCATGTAGAGGAAGGATTCATGCTGGATGGCTTCGTCAGCCTGCGTATAGCGCAGCAGATTGTGATCATGATCTCGACCCAGTTTCCATTTCAGCGTATTGATCAGCCGGTCGGCGTCCACAGTGCGCAGTGGGGTGGGTTCAAGCGCGGTGTTGAGTTCGATCTTCATATCATCTCCATCAGATGACACTGGCGTAACTAAGCCGCGATCGCCGCATCAATATTAAATTGAAGCCTGACTATGGACGAGTTCATATCACCTATGAGCAAAATCATCGAAGAACTCGCCGTCCTGCTCAAGCAGGAAGCCCAAGGGACCCTCTACGTCCCATGCCCTCGATGCCACGGCCGTCGGTATGTCAGTGCGATCACCCGGCCGGGTAACGGCTTTTCGCCTACGGTTTATGGGGAATTTCCGTGTGACTGCTGCCATATGACGGCAGAGGCTGACATCGAGCGCGCGATCGAATATGTGATCGAGCAGGCCGAAGCTGCTGCATGGAATGAAGAGATCGACATCGATGTCGGCGCGTTCGTCCGCCAAAACAGATTTGTCACTTCATAGCTTGCCAGACCTCATAAAAAGTAGTATTGAGGCTCTAACGCAGCAAGGATGAACTCTCATGATCGGTCACACTCTCCCTGATCCCCGCATTGGTGTTCTGGTTCGTGGTCCGAACAAGTTCGTCTACTATGCTGCCATCGACGGTGAATTCCCCGAGCGTGACACGCCGGAGGAAATCATGGCTCTGCTCAACGGTGAGGAAGCTGAGATGGCTCCGACGGCTGCGCCGGTCGCCACGCCGATCGGGTTCGACATCTATGACGTCGTCATGCGCTTCCAATACCCGGCATGGGACGAGGTCAACGGCATCCCCTATTCCGACATTCGGGCTCGTAGCAAATCGGAAGCCATCGAAATTGCGCGATCGCTGGCCACTCGCGACGGACATGTAAGTAGCGGCCGAGGCCGCTACTGGTTCACCGCCACCCTCACCGTCTAACAGAAAAGCCACCAGAGAGGTCTCTGGTGGCTTCCGTTCTTTACCCAATCCCGCTCCGCAGAACGGTATTGTCCGATCATTCATATCGGCGCGGACTATTTAGCTCAGCAGCGCGCTGCGATCTGTGCAGGTGCAGCAACCGGCCCCTTTGTCCGCGCGTGCCTCAATCTCCTCGATCATCTGACTGATCTCCGCTCGCTCAGCCTGATCCTGTTCGCACTCAAGCATTGCCAGCAGGGTGTGGTGCGCGTGATAGTCGCTCTCTGACGCATAGCCCAGATATCGTTCGTCTTCCATGTTGCCCTCTTTTATTGCGGACTGGTGACAGCGGTGAGTTGTCCGCCAATCATCATCAGGGACGCAACCGGGCCGCCGGGATAGGCGATGTAATAGTCGTAGGGACCATAATCGGGTAGGAGGTTCTCCACCCATATGTTGATCGTCAGCGGATACTGTTCTTGGGTCAGCCCCAATATGGCGGGCACGGCTGCCGCAGCCACAACATAGACCCCAGTGAGGACGTCGATATTTCGGACCTCTCCACCATTCACCTGAACGGCAAACGTGCATTTCTCTCCCATGTCGCGCTCAGACGATCGGCAGCGTCAGGGAGTAGAGACTGTAGGCATAGAGCCCACCAGCGATGCCGCTGAGAAAAGCCGTCGGGTGGTTGTTGATCCAGTTGATGATGGCAGCCTTTGCGCGGACGCGCGCATAATGGAACTGCGGCCAGAACGACGGACGCGTCGAAACAATCTTCCGGTTCATATCGTCACCTAAAATAGCTCTATCAAATTGCCGCCCCCTCCTCTTCCGGGGGGGGAAAGCCGGGAGAGGACGACAATCTGTGTTTACCGCGTTTCCAATGACTTCGCCAGCCCTATTCGGGTCGGCTCGTCGCATTTTAGGCGGTGGCCAGCAGCGGCTCCGCCACAGGCTCGACGCCGATGGGATCGATCAGACCACGTTCGCTCAGGAAGGTCCGCAACAGCGAGAAATTGGTGACGAAGCCGGGCGCATTGTAATAGCCCTCGCCCATCGCCCCGTAATAGATGGCCAGAAGATGGTCATCCGTCGCGCTGCTGAGATAGGGGATGAACTCGGTCACCGGTCGCGACATCACGAACTTAATCGGACGCACGATCACATGATGCTTCGGCGTTTTCGACAGCGCCACATATTCATCGAGCGTGCGGATGCTGTTGAGATTGAGGGCGGCCTCCACCTCGGGGCGATCGCCGCCGACCAGCCGCGCGAAATAGAGATAGACCACGTCATGGGTGTCGAGCATGCCTTCCTGCTCCAGCAGGGCCTTCATGCACAGTTCGTTCGTGCCGGTGATGCGGATGTCGTCGAGGAAGATGATGGTCTTGCCGCGCGCGTAGCTGGCGTTGAAATACATCTGATCCTGCATGAGAATGTCGACCCGCTCTTCCTTCGACAGGAACCCATAGTCTGTGGTGAAGGTGAGCTTCCGGCGAACCAGCGAATATTCCACGGGCTGGCCGCCCGCCGCTGCCAGCAGATGATTGAGGCGCTCGATCATGTGCTTGGCCATCACCATGGCGGCATTGGGGACGAAATTGTAGGCCGACGGAACGACGATCGCCTGACGGCGCATCAGAAGCTCGCGGTGCTCGGCAAAGAACCGGTCGGCAACCTGCCAGCCGAAATTCTTCGAAGTGGCATCACAGCCAAACTTGAGGCGGGAATAGTCCGACGGCTCGAACGGAAGTCGCCCGGCGTCGAAATCGGCCACGGTGAAATCATGCGCAGCGAAGGTCAATTGCGTCATAAAATATACCCCTGATAATGAACGTCATAAAATGAAGGTCAGGCGGCGCTCGCCTGCATCACGCCATCGAGCATGCCCGAAATGACTTCGGCCGTGTTGTTGGCGTCAAGGACAAGGCGCGCCGGAATTCCTGCTGCCTTGGCTCCTCGAACATCGCATGCCATGTTGTCGCCGACGTGGAGCATATCCACGCGCGACTTGATGTCGGGGCGGACCCGCTTCACTTCCTTGGCGACGATGTCGAAGAAATGCGGGTGAGGTTTCGAAACATGAACCTCATCCGAAAACACCATGAAGGCGAACGGGATGCCTGCGAGGATTTCCCGAATTTCGCTCCCCATGATGAAATTGGTGTTGCTGCCGATACTGAGTGTAATGCCCATCGCGTGCGCCCGCAGCAATTGTTCGCGCAACGCGGGGGCGATGACCGGCGGGCATCGATGGAAAATGCCGTCCATCATGCGCATCAGAGTATCGAGGTCGCCTCGTACCGGCACACGGTTGAACGCGCGGAACAGCGCGATGAAATTCTCGTCGCGCGTGAAGCTGGAGCCGGTGCGCTCGTCAGCATCGTCGAAATGATCCTTGACCTGCTTGTAGGTCGCCTTCGCGACGTCGAAGGTGACGCCGAAAAAATCTGCGAGAAGGTAAGTGCGCTCAAGGCCATAGCTGGCCGGTGCTGCGCCTACGGTATTCCAGAAATCGAGCGAAATATGCCGCATATCAAAATTCCTTCATCAAGTTGGGTTGGGATTACCCAAAATTATGAAGAAGTCAAACGGCAAATGGGGAGGGCCTGCGCCCTCCCCTTTCGGATCAGAAACCAACCGGTCGCCGGGCATTCGGCTTGGTTTTCACTTCCTCGATCAGCAGCGCGGTGATTTCATCCACATCAGTGATGTTGAGGATATCGACCTGACGCTGCACATTTGCAAAATCACCCGGAGAGAGCATGGTTTCACGCAGCAACGCAGCGGGTGCTTCTGCGTTGAAATAGCCACGGAACAGCTTCTCAACCTGATCGGCGCGCATGTAGTCGAACCTAAGCTTGAAGGTGAAACGACGCATGCTTGCAGTATCGAGATCATCCTTCAAATTGGTCGTCATGACGAAAGGCTGATCGAACGTCTCCATCTGAGTCAGCATTTCATTGACCATGCTGACTTCCCAGCTACGAACAGCGGTGTCACGATTACGCAGGAAGGTATCACCCTCGTCGATCAGGAGGAGCATTTCTTTCTCCTTGGCCTCATAGAATGCCCTTGCGATGTTTTTCTCCGTCTCGCCCACATACATACCAAGGAGGTCGCTGCCGCGCTTCAGGAGCACCTTCTTGCCCATCCGTTTCGCCAGTTCCTGACCAAACTGCGACTTACCCGAACCCGAAACACCGTAGAGGAGGAGGCTGAAATGCGGCTTGGCCTTCAGCAGTTTTTCGGTGAACTCCCCCAGATCGCGGTCCGTGTTAGAGCAGGAAGCGTCGTAGGTGCTCTCTTCCTCATCCTTCTCCGATGGCAGCTTGAAATTGCGTTTGTATCCGTAGTTCACCAGACGATCGAGAGCCGTGACGATCTCGCAAATGGCTTCACGGTCTGCGCGCCCGTCAACGTCCAGAGCCCCACCCGCGACCATCGAGGCATTACGTATCAGTGCCGGTGCGACGTCAAACGTCTCGCCAAAAGCCTTCAGAGTGGCCTCGTCGAGGTCGAGACCGTATTCTTTGGCATATTTGCCCCAGATACGCGCCCGCGCCTCAGCGGGCGGATTTTCCACGCCGATGTTGTAGGTCATGCGACGCAGACCAGCGTTACCAATGATCCCCAGAGAGTTCGTCGTCCAGATGATCGGAACCTGCGTGGTTTCGATGATCCGGTTGATAAACGCCTTGGAAAATGCTGCGTTGTTGTCCTGCTTGTTGAACAGGTCTTCCATTTCGTCGAACAGGAGAACGACCGACGGGTCGCGCTTGAACAGCTTGGTGGCCAGCTTCAGGCTAGCGATACGGTTGTGCCGCGACTTTTCCTGCGTATCATCGACCGAAATATCGCCGATGACCTTGAGGTTCCACCCGTAGGTTTTCGCCATGGCGAAAGCCAGTTCGGTCTTGCCGGTTCCGGGCTCGCCCCAGAGCATGATGTTGACTGCCGTGGAACGATCATCCAACCCCTTTTTGATGCTATTGGCGCAATAGCCGATTTCCTTCTCGATGTAGGAATAGTCCTGCACCGTGAGGTTGGTTTCGATCATCGACGGGAAAAGCAATTTGTCGATGTTGTCATAGGTCAGATCGCGATGCGTGAACGCGGTGGCCATGTCTGCGTTGATCGAAAAGAAAGCCTTGGGGGCACGGTTTTCTGGAATGCAGATGCCTGCCCGGAACAGAAAGCCGTCCAGTGCCTCACGGACGTCATCAACATCGACGCCGAACAGCACTGCAAACATTTCATCGGGCTTGTTTTCGAAACGCTCGATGCGATGAACCTTGGACAGAACGAAGTTGAAGTCATAGTCCCCGCCGCTGTGGAAGCGGGCGGCGCAATCCATCATAAGCTTTTCGGTATCGGAGAGGTCCAGAAGATCACCGATAATCTCAGAACTTTTCGAAATACGGAACGGATGAGCCAGTGACGGCACATGCGCAATGATGCCTTCGATGATCTGGTCGATGTCGTTCTTGCTCAGCGCCTTGTCATAGAGGACATACGTCGACTCTTTGCCGTGCTTCTGAATTTCCTTCTGTTGGTATTCTTCGACGCGCTGGTCGACCAGATCGCGCCACGACCCACCAAAATCATCACTGAGACGTTCCATGACGGCACGGATCACAGTGTCATCACCATAGCAACCCGACCAGTTTGCCAGAGCGTTGATGATCATCTTGCCGAAGAAAGTGGAATCGGACATTTCACCCTCACCGCCACGAATAGGCGGCTTGCCCTGAACTCTTCCTCCCCCGATACTACCGGGGCTAATTTTGGTCGCCGAAATACTTCCACTGCTAATGCTGAAGCTGCTGCTCATTTCAAATCCGTTGCTATCAAATAGATGCCCCACGCTAGGAGGCCGCTCGATTTTAAGTCAAAATTAAATCGACGAATGGGGAGAGACTACCCTCCCCACCCATCCTTAGTCGCAACCGCCGAAACTACCGGCGTCGCACGAGAAACTGCTGCTATCACAGGAGGAGTAGCTGCTACCGCTGTCAAATGACGAATAGCTGCCGCTATCGAACAGGGAAGACGCATAGCTGTAATCGCTGCTCGGTGATGAGTAGCTGCTGTTGGAATAGCTGGATGATCCGGCATAACCAGACGACGATCCATAATCTCGCGAAACACTTGCCTGCTGAAGAGGCTTTTTCTTTTTCCTAAATAAACTCGACCAGAAACCCATTTTCTCAAATTACCCAAATGTTGGTAATTTAAGGGTATTCAAAGCCAATCAGCGTTTTCAATATTTCTGCCTGAATGGAAGAGCTTGAACCGTCTCGCTTTCCGATACGCTTTTGCATGATTGGGGCACAGATTTCTCACATGCCCGTAGAATTCCGCCGTTCCATTTGATGGACGGCCGCACTCTTCACACAGCAAACGGCTGCGTGTCTCGAACCCGCCGATAGTTTGATAGAGATCAGGATGGTCGTAAAACTCGCCATTGAAGTAGAAGTGCAGGCGGCCGAATTTCGACATGATCTGGATCACTTCAAGATGTTCAGCCCAATATGGGGCGATTGCGGAGCACATTTCGTCAACGAGATCGAACCACCCGTCGGGCGCTCTGTTACCCCGGACTGGTGCTTTTGCGAAAATCAGAGGGTGCCGCTCGCGCAACTTTTTATCCAGATCGGGTGACATCAAATGGCTCCGTAAAAGCCTTAGCTTACCGATCGTAGCGCGCCGCATGCAATAACGAAAATGGCCGTGAGATTGCTCTCACGGCCATCGTTATCCCTGCCATGTCGGTTCAGAGCCAAGTCACGGAACGGAACCGATCTGGACCCTGCCGCTTACGTTGCGCGCGATCCTTGGCTCTGCTCCGGAACTCGCCTCCAATCACCCAGACGATGGCGAACAAGATAACGCAGAGCCCCGCGTATCCCATTGCTACCTCCGATGTGTGATAAAGGCATAATACCTCGCATGCTGGTGCGGCCTACCGCCCCGATCGTCTATTTACGCCGATCAGTCGATTTCATGGACACGGTACGACTGGATAACCTCTTGTTTCCCGTTGAGAAATTCCACTTCCCAAGCGCGGTCGGGGATGTGCCTCAGCAGCTTGATGATATCCCCCGTCGGGGAATCCAGCGCAGCAAATTCACCACGCACGAAATCAGTCGATTGCTCCATCATATCCTCCTGTCAAATCATCTGGGTGGCAAAACTCAGACCAAGAACTTCAAATGCAATGGTCGCGAGCAGGATGAACCCGATCATGTAAGGCGTATCGGGATAGGCGGTTCCACGCTGGAACTCCCGATATTCGGTGAAACACATTTTTCCTGCGGCCAATGGCACGAACAGGAACATCAGCGCCATGATCGCCAGATCGAACCGCACGAATGCGTCCATGAAATGGAGTGCGCCAAGATGATGGGCGAACGGGATGTGGATCGTCTGCATAATCTGGTCACTCAATTGGGCTATCGAATGACCAGATTATTAACACAAGGTGGATAGCACTTCAACACCACCTTTTATGAAATGTCTATATTTAGAACATTCGGTCGATGATCTCTACCAGATATGCCGCATCGACCTTGTCGGGATCGTGCTCCTTCAGCTTACCCATCACTTCGATGAAATAGGCGCTGTCCACGCCGGTAAGCTGCTCCTGAAGCACGAGCGGATCGGTCAGATCGAGTTCCGACACTTGGAGCATCATTTTCAAAATCTGTCCGGCATTGATTACCCATCCCCGCTTGATGAATTTGCGCAGGCGGATGACCGAACAGATGGGGTAGCGGCTACCCACGTAACGCAGTTCGCGCGACAGCAGGCTTTCCAGCGCTTCCGGCCGCAGGGTCAGGCTACCATCATTGCTGGTCCAATAGTTGGTCGCGTGAACGAAGTCGTAGTTCTTGTGAAGCTCCTCCGCGTCGCCGAAGAAGCGCAGGATAAGCTGAACCTTGCCGCTCAGCGTGATGGCATTGGTAGACAGGAACACGGGGCGATAGTCCTCATCTTCCACGTTCAGCGCCAGTTCCTCGGTTTCCTGATAGGTGTCCTCGATCTCTCCGGCGTCGCTCATCACCTCGCTCACGTAGCCACCGGCATCGCCTTCGGGCTGGCTCTCGAAATACTGGTAGGGAGCGTCCGCGCCTTCCTCACTTGCGACACCGGCCGACTTGACCACGATCTTGACGCGGTCGTCGGTCGCCTCGACGTCGATCATGCAGTCGATACCGTTCTTCTTCTTGATCTGGAAACGCTGCACGTAATAGCGCGCCACGGCTTCCGCCGTCTTTTTGTTGGTGAAGTAGAGATCGAAATCGTTGATCTTCTCACCCAGAAGCATCGAAGCGATGCACCCACCGGTGATGATCGTGTTCTTCCCCACCAGCTTGCGGACCTCGTCGTCCTCGATCGAGGCGAGAAACGAATTGAACTTCTTCGCAAGGACAGCCTTGATGGTCTTGCGCTTCATGCCACGATGATTTTCAATCACAAAATACCTTCTCTCAAATTGCTTGGTTCAAATGCACCTCCAGCAATGCGAGTTTGGTTTTTGCGAAGTCAATTTTAATGAATGAACATACAACCGTGATTACGACCAACAAAAAAGGCAGGGTTTTGCCCTGCCTCTTCTGCCATATGAATATGCTTCTCTGCCTATTCGGCTTTTGCCACAATGTCGCGAGGATGTTCCCGCAATGCTCCGGCATGGCCGCTGACGTGCCAGATGTTGTAATCGTGGAACTTCATTTTCCCACGGAACATCCGCTCGATGCTACCCTTGGCCGCAAACCCGCGCGCGAGAAATTCCGGGCGCTGGTCGATCCGGTCGATCCTCACCCGGCGGCCGTCGCGGGTCATATACAGACCGGGAGCGTCGATGATGACAGGAAGGGTGGAAAAGTCTCCGATGAAACTCATGGCGTGATCTCCTTTACCCGGCATCTATACCACGTTTGATGACATGGCAACAGTCTACTTCAAAGGGCGAAGCCGCCTGATGTCTTTTTCCAATGCGCTATCGCGAACGGGTCCCAGACCCAAACATGTCACGGTAGGCTGCGGTGAACCATCCTCGTTCTTGAACACTGTGAGTCCAGCATCGACCACCAATGAAGTGCCACAGCGATCGCGATATTTTGCCTCCAGAGCCTCAAGCTCCTCAACCGTGTCTACGACCAGCGTGATCTTGTAAGCGCGCCCGGCGCGATATGCCGCGACATCATCGGGGAAATGCTCCATGGCGTTCCACACGCTGTGGAGATAGGCATGCCCGGCCTGAGCCGTCAGTTTGCCCCTGTTGCCGCCCATCTTCTCTACGCTCTCCATCGCGAAGATGCAGTAGAGTTTGACGCGGTCTTCCTTGCCTTCGCTCATTTTACTCCTTTGAAAAATGGCGCACGGAGTGGGATTTGAACCCACGATTCCTCCCTCAAACGGTCATGCGCGACCTCGGGTCAGAATTAGCGCATCAGAGGGTTTCGACCGCTCACCCATCCGCACGTTTAAATGATGGAGGAAGGGAGGGGATTCGAACCCCCGGAACCCTTGCGGGTTCGTTGCCTTTCCAAGACAATGCCATCGACCACTCGGCCACTCTTCCTTAAAGTTTTATATTGCGCTCTCCGCTGGGTCGCTCCCAGCGTCGCACCGTGTGAAATTTGTGATGCTCGTTAATAAACGACTGCCACGACCAACATACCAACATCGGTGCAATCAGTAGTGTAATCCAATCACTCACGACCATAACGTTTACTCATACCCTGAGCGCTATAAGCGAGCACGTTGACCCTGACACCGAAGCGCTCAACAAACGCGTCCGCTTCCTTTTCCTTGGCGAAATCGACCGTGACTATCGGGATGCCCTCACCCCAGTCACCGCGATCAATGTCGCTCACGAGCACGTCAGTCGCATGTTCGGCCAACCAATCAGTCACAACTGGTGCAATTTCGTAGTAGAGCCAGTTGCGTTCAAATTTCTCCACGAACATGAACTCTGCACCCCAACTGGTTGAGAAATTGACAGACCAACTTTCGGATGTACGTCCGTGGGCGGGATGATGGATTTTGAATATCCGGTCGAAGCTACGAGGTTCCTTATAGTCAGCCGGATCAGCATCATCAGGAATCAGTGGGAAATCATCACCATATCCAATTGGCATATCAGCCACCAAACTTTCTGCCGCACTCTCCGCAGCGATTTTCCTTACGGCGCGCTTTGTGTAACTTGTGGCGCTCATACAGCAGAAACAGCCATGCCATACCTGCAAACAGCACCGCTGCCAGCGGCGGTATCCAATCGCGCGCGTCCATTCAGCCCCCCACCATCAGCAGATTGGCATAATGGAGACGGGTGACCGCGTTGATCACTGCCGCCTTCTCCAGCAGGTAGAGAACGCCATTGTAGATCATCATCGCACCAATGATGGTGGGAACGATGAACAGGAAAAACCCGCTCAGATAGATCATCATGTCGATCATGATGGTCTCTGCTGCGATCGTTCGCCAATTCCTGATCGTCCATATGACATGCAGCATGCAGCGGTGGGTCATCTGCCCGCCAAAGAAAAATAGAACTCCGGCACAAAAAAGAATGAAAGCCGGGCTTTGCATGATCGCCATTATGTTCATACAGTGACGTTACTGATGCGGAATCATCCCCGTCAATATTATACCGGAACAATAAATAGGAACATGCTTATCGATGATATCATGCCCGACTTTTTGTCCGAAGCCTTTGACAGCAGCGCTCAAATCCACTGGTTTGATCGCAGCAGTGAGGACGAGAGCCTGCTACAGGCTGAGTTTCAGATCGACGATGGACACTTCATCATTCAGTTCATCAACCGCTACTACAACCCCGGCCTGTGGACGCTGTCCTTTGTCCGTAACGGCACGCTCGACATGACCGGCACCGGGGACGCCATGAAGGTCATCTCAACGGTCATCCGCGCCACACGGGAGTTCATCCGCGAGAAAAATCCTCGCTTCTTCAATTTCGCGGCGAAGAATGACGAGCCCTCTCGGCTCAAGCTATATTCCCGACTGATCAGCCAGTTTGCGCGCGAGTTTCCGCAGTTTACGCAGGAGCCACCAAAAATCAGCGGTGGGCACACCGAACTGGGCTTCAAGCGCCCCCCTACCCCATTTGTCGCACCGGAACCCGAACCGGTACCTCAAGAGCCCGTAGCGCCAATGTCAGATGAGGAATGGGACGAACTCGAAGCTTGGTTCGAGGCTCAACCGCGACGATAATCGATATCCATTTCACGCAGGATCGATGCAGCGATAACCCGGCTGCGGTGCTCAAGCTCGGCCGTGGGTCGATCGACAGTGTTCAACATGTTTCTGCTGACCAGCGCATCGGCCGCGCCCTTGAGATCAAGCGAAAGGCCTTGCGTTGCCGCCAAATTCATCATGAACTCCAGCGAGACTTTCGCAAGCTTGATCGCGGCTGTGGCTTGGACGGTGAGTTCGTCAACGATTTCCTGATCGGTCATCCGCGAACCATATCAGGCTATTCCGGGTGTGTCATGGTGCCGCCAATCGGACTCGAACCGATGACCTCCATATTACGAGTATGGCGCTGCTACCAACTGAGCTATAGCGGCCCTTCATGACAGTGTCGCTGCTCTCCCGACTGGTCACGCCTGTGTTCGGTCCGGGGTCGCCCCTAACCTAACTATAGCAGCCACGCACCCTTGGGCCGTGGACTTTACGACGTCCTCTACCTCGAATATCTGGCGGAGCCGGTGAGATTCGAACTCACGGAACCCTCTCAGGTTCGCTCGTTTTCAAGACGAGTGCCATAAACCGCTCGGCCACGGCTCCGCATGGAAGGGGAACTGCTCCCCTCTGAATAGACTTAAATTTCTCGAACAGCGTTGATCTTCATGATGCCGTCCGGACCAGCAAGCTCCAGCCTTTTGTGAGCAGCTTCCTCGGCATCACGGGGAGAGGCGTCGTCTCTAACCGTCACCTTGATGGTGCAGGTTGCTCCGTCCCAGTCCAAATATTCTACTTCAAACTGTTTCATCGGAGACGTCTCACCAGTCTTCATAATCAGTTAGATCAAGCTCGTATCCGCCATGATAGCGAACTTTCGTCACCAGTCCCAGACTGGTCGGTGAAAATTCATACGTCAACCCTCCGCCGATCGCGCCGCCATAGGGAAAACCTTCGTCCCAGCAACTCTGTGCGACTGCCGAAGTGATCATTTGAGAAGTCTTCTGCTTCTCGATGATTTCCGGATAGACAGTCTCGCGCAACCAGTCGTTGATCTTGTTTTGTTGCTTTTGGTCAATCTCAAATTTCATTTTTACCAAATAACATACGGTCGAAAATCATCAAATAAATATTTGATGCCTTCATGTTTATTTTGCGAACTAAAACTACCTAAGTCATCACCATCGGAGAACAGAAAGTTTTGCGATAGAAGTTGTTCTGCGAAATTTAACAACCGAAGACGAACATTGTCACCGGAAACCAGACTATCGATCGCTGCAAGCGTTTCAGCACGCGCTAGATCAAACGGCCCCTTAAAGAAAGATCGGATCATTGAACTCGATTGTTGCGCTTGCAACCGCAGCTTTCAAGTCCGTGGAAACAAGCGAGCCCGTAAATTTTGCTCAAGCGCCTGCCAATTTTCATCTGACCACCATGCACAATTATCACGCATGGGTGGCAGAAAATCCGCATCTATCCAAGTTCGACGATCACGCGACGAAATTATCCTACATGATCTTTGTGCGAATAATTTCGACAACGTCTATCACAATTTGCCGATAATAGACGGATGGGACGCCGACATCATTCTGCACGATCATAAAATTGCAATTTTATGGAATGGTATATGGCATCGCGAGCAGCTATCCTTCTCAAATCACAGTCTAAAGCAAGTTCAGACACGCGATCGATTGAAAAAGCACTCTTTAGAGCGGGCTGGATGGCGTGTGCTTGTATTTGAGGACAATCAATATACGCCCCAGACTGCGTTCGAAGAGGTGGTCCAAGCGGTTGGAATCGAACCAACTCGTCCTTTCGGAGACCCGTTATGAGCGGGCGGGCTCCCCATTTGCCTTCGCTTGGACAGGGAAGGACTGACGATCAGGTGATCAACCCCGTCGCCAGCCCTGTTATCCGATCGCTCTGAGCGTCGGACCCGGAAGCGGTCTGAGCCGCCCCTCATTCATTCTCTGTAGATCAGCGACCTGCTTGACCGCAATATTCAAATATACCGCAGGGCCAATTCACCGTCTAGCGTCAGACGGATGCGTTCACCGTCGAACTCATAGAGTTCTTCGGCCGACCGAAGCCACGTCGTCATATTGGGCCGGAGGATTTCCGACACCGCACGCCAGCCATCACCTATGTCGGGTGAGCGCTGGATCAGTTTCATCGTATCCTTGGCCTGCTGCGTGAGCTTACCCATTGACCAGAGCCTCCGGGCGATCGCTGCGGTGGTTCATTTCACCGATATGCTCGATGAAGTAATCCAGACAGGCGTTGAACCCCTGCGAGATAAGGTTGCGATAGGCCGCCTGATGATCGCCGTTCAGGATGTAGAACCGCTCCATCTGACCGACGACCAGCGCGGTGGTGACGTCGCCATAGATGCTGACGTCGACCGGATTGTAGCTGACATAAAAGTCTGCCGCCTGTGTGATGAGGTTCGGCGTCGAGGGAATGAACATACCCATATTCCTTGTTCAGTGGAGCAGACCCAGTAGATAGACCAGCCCGATGATCGCGAGGATCAACGTAACGCAGCCACAACAGCCGCCACCATTTTGCGCATTGGTGTTCATTCGCATTCGACCTCGTGCCAGTTATCCAGCGTGACGCCGGGCAACTTCAGTTCGGGAAACGTCTGCCGATAGCGATCGATCAGGCATGCGCGCGTCACCGGGTCGGGGAACTGGCGATGCAGATCAGCAAGCCGGGACTTGTCCCGAGCTTCGATGGCCGCATCGATCAGCGGCATCAACAGATCGCCTGCTTCGGAAATGATCTTTTTCTGCTCATCCTGATTGATTAGGTAGCGGGCATTCACTGCTGCGATGGCATCATCCATATGATGGGTGTTGATCGTGAGGTCTGGATCAATGCGACGAGCGCGTCCCAAGAACCACGTCAGTTGCTTATGATCGCAAACAGCCGGAGCTTCACCAACGATGCGCGAAACCACGTCAACGCCGTGGATGGACGCCGCGTGGATGTTCCAGATCGTGCCCTTGGGTGGCGTCGACATCCACATCGCTTCTTCGGTAGTGGTCGAGATGAGAATGTCGCACTTGAGCATGTTGATTTCCTCTATCGAATGCCGCCCTTATACCACCTTTTATGATGCGCGCAATAGGTGATTACTGCCCCTCGAAATAAACACCAAGGGCGCTCGGAGGAACCGCTTCGGTGAGCCATACGCCATTCTCGCTGAGGAAGAATGGGTGTGGGCAGGCTTTAGTCTCGATGACGAGAATGACGCTTTCACCGGCACGCCGGGCCGCCACGATGTTGGCGGTATCGAGATCGGTCGAGAGATGGACGTGCTGCCGCTTGCCCGGCTTCAGACCATCCTTGATGATCGAGCCAAGCACCGAACGCTTCGTGCCATGGTAAAGGCGATCAGGTGGTGTCGCCTCAGGCAAGGCGAGTTCAACTGCAAGGCTGTGCCCTTGTGATGCCCTGATCTTGTCCCGGCGATCGTTGAACGCAAAACGCTGCTTGTCATTCTCAGCGACCAGCGTGTCGAATTCGGTTCGGGAGATCGGTCCGACATGTGCGCGCAGAGCAGCGAGAACGTCCGTGACCTTGGCCCAACCTTGATGATCGAGAGTGAGGTTCCCAGCTTCGGGCTTGTGCCGCAGGATCAGCGACATGAATTTGCTATACTTCTTCATAATGCGGCGGAAATATCAGAACGTAAGGTTCTGCGCCATATTTAAGAACTGGCAGGCGTGGAGAGAATCGAACTCCCATGAATGGACTTGGAAACCATCATCTTAGCCTTTAGATGACACGCCTGTGAGCAAAAATTTATTCAAACAATGGACCGAAATTATCCTCAAATCCCATCCCCACCATCGTTGATACGGATACACAAGTAGCGAACCCATCTAATTCTTCAATTGGACAAATATATATAGATAGCGTTTCTAGATGAACACCAACCATGAAGTCGACATCATCTTTGGAATATCGGTATTGTTTCACGTTGGTTGAGCTATTGCAAGATATCTTACGAACGGGCATTGTGCCTGTTTTTCCAGACACGACCTTTACCTGAATCCTGTGCATAGATTTGCCATCGATGAAATCGATGCGGCCATCTTCAGTGGTTGGAGAGAAGCAACTCAGATTTCGCAAAAGACATTGCATGTTGAAAAACAACTCAGCCGCTTTTCCCTTTTTTATTGGCGGAAGAGCACCATATGCCTCAGGGTTAGCCTTTTGAATAGAAGGTCGTTTAGCTGCCCTTTTCTGGCCATCAGACATCATCTTAGTCTTTTCGGCTTGAGACAATGGATAATCTCGCACCCATAAAGACACTGATGATTTCGCCACGCCAAGTCGATCTACTATTTGCTTTAGTGACAGCCGCTCTTCCTGTCTCAGTCGAACAGCCTCCACTTGTAATTCTTCTTTCTTTCTCAATTCGAACACCAAATTATATGTTCGAATATTTATCATCTGGGGTTCTAGAATGGCTTCAGAGACAAAAGTTGAGCCCGCATGGAACTTTCGACCGCTAGAGTTGGAGTTTAATGGCGGAACGGGAGGGATTCGAACCCTCGGAACCCGAAGGTTCGGCACGTTAGCAGTGTGCTGGTTTATCCACTCACCCACCGTTCCGCATAAGGGAATAACGCCTGCGCGACGTCATTCTGAGTTCGTGATGAATGGAAACTGGTGCCCGCAGAGAGATTCGAACTCTCGACCTCGTCATTACCAATGACGCGCTCTAACCACTGGAGCTATGCGGGCGTGTAACCATATTTATCATGGAGGAAGGAGAGGGATTCGAACCCTCGGAACCTTTCGGTCCTCTCGCTTTCGAGACGAGCGCAATCGGCCTCTCTGCCACCCTTCCCCTATGATAAACATGGTGCCGGAGAGAGGACTTGAACCCCCAACCTTCTCCTTACAAGGGAGTTGCACTACCATTGTGCTACTCCGGCCCTTTGGGGAGACGCTGGATAAACGCCTCCCCTCCTCTCTGCGCCATCACAACGCAGAGAAGCAATATTCATATTCATTCCTCCGGCCGCAACCTTCGGTGTCAAATAGCCCCAACTGTTACCAGTTGGTCGGATCGCAAAGGCAATCCCCGGAACCTGTATCCGATGCCTGTTTTGTGCGAGCTTTAGAATCTGGGGAGGAAATTTGGGACCTCTGGTCCCGGCTTGTCCTTTGGCAGATCGCCCGCATTCAACGGGCGATCAAGCACGCCCGTCTTCACCACGTAGTGGTGGACGACCAACTTGTGCTTGATATGGTGGACAGCTTGTTCATGTTTTTATTTATACTCGGACGTTATTTCAGATGTCAATTATGAAAATTCAGCTTTTTGAAATCGGCCGATGGTAATAGTGAAGTGCCCAGAATATGATGCCTCCGACTATATAGCACATCGCATCTACCGGATCACCGACAGATCGGGGTAACAGCATGGGTGTCACGACTTCCCAAACGAACGCTGCCCCGCTGATTATCGACACGACGCCGATGAAACTATGAAGCCAGTTTGTGCACCAGTGACCATGTGAAATGATCCCGGCAAAGGAAAGAAGCAGGAAAGGCGCGATCAAATCATTCAGATGATCATGCACGAAACCGCTGACCCAGAGGGCTTTAAGAATGAAATGGTTCAGCAGATAGAGTGACCAAGCTGCTGAACCAATCAATACATCGACGCGAATTATCAAATCAGAAAATCGCGAGAATGATAACTGCGAGAATGATCCCGCCAGCAATCTTCAGCATGAAAGCCCCCTTCTGAGATTTGAAAGCGATCATATATACTAATTCAGTATCTGACAATATTAGTTCTTGTATGCCGCCAGCCGTTTAGCCGTCTGTTTCAGCCGCTTACCTTCGATTTCTGCGTGTGCGACGATCGCAACCAGTTCAAACACACGGTTCTTGCGATTGTAGATCAGCACCGCGTCATCGCGCAGATGACAATGCATGAAACCGGTCATCAGGGCTGTCATGGGACCATCGTGCTTGCCGTACCGCGCCGTCAGAGGATCGGCGAGCTTCACTTCGATGAACTTGGCCAGCTTCTCCCTGATGTCCGGGAAAATGCGCATGCACTCGACTAGGCTTTCTTGAAAAACAGGAGCATATGCGATGGACCATGGTTCTTGGGCCTTGGTCCCGCTCTGCTTTTTGCCCTCAATAAGGTCGATGAAGTGCCTTAAAGTCGGGAAAGCCATGTGAGAAATTCATCCTTGGTCATCGGATTGCCCATCGTCGCAACCGACTTGCGGCACATCGCAGCCAATTCAGCATCGTGGCTGATCGCGCTTTCGATTTCCGCCGCGCGAGCTTCCGTCAACATCGGAGCGGGTTCCTCGGTCAGCATGGGTTGGGCATCCTTTTTCATATGAGGATATTTATCAGAATGCCCCCTTATATGGCAACTGCAACGAGAGGACAATACTCTATACTACTTTTTACGATTTAAGCTCATCCGGAATGGAATCAATGACGATAACATTTGGTCTGGTTATCATGACATGGCTGAAATCTGAGCTACTTTCAAAATCGAGAATTCCGCGTTCAAAATCGAAGTGCCACTCTTTGCCTTCATCCCAAGCCCGTCCCCGAGCCTTATATGATAGTGATGGTAGTGATGGCACAGCCTGATACGCGTCCATCCACTGGGACATTCGGCCGAAACTCGGTGCATCTGCTGATTTCTGGACGATACCGACACGCTTAAAAATCGCATCACTTTCGTCGCGCAGACGAAGCACCTCAGCCGACGGCTCATACCCCTCAAAGTCTGGATATGGACCATCGAACTTATACTCACGATGCCTCTTCCAATGAGGCTCATCAAAGCGGGGGTGTGGTATTGTCTCAAAAAAATCGCGAAGCCCGAAATGTTCGTAGTTGTGCCTCCAGCCTGCTCGCTTGAATATGTCCTGATTGATCCACGCACATACTTTTACCGCTTCCGCGCAAGCGTCACGATAATGCGTGACGAAACGCGGATAGCGCTCCGCAATATCGATTTGTTGCTCTTTGGTCAGTGGTACTCGCGGAAACCCCGAATGTGCAAGCACGGTCGGCGTTTTCACAATCACCTCTGCGATAAAGGCATCATCGAAGACCGTTCGCGCAACAGGATATTGCAGCGCATAGGACGACTGTCGCACTGCCGCCCTGATAATAAGTTCTGGTGGACCATCGAAATAAGCAAGGTTAAGCCCATCGCGGCAGACTAGCGTAAGCATTTCGTCTACGGTCAAGTCAGGAATATGCTCAACCGCCTGCCCATTCGCGACGAAGCGCCCCCTGAAATGCTGGAGCACCCACGGGTACTGGTCAATCATCCCACCAATGTCGGCATCATCGTCCTCCTCGTCCATGAACTGGCCATCCTCGAAGTGAAATTGCCAGCGGCGGTTCTCCTTCTTCAACAGAATGATGATCAGATCGCCGCGCTGCTGGTAATAGTCAAACATGTTATTCTCGGCTTTACGCGCGGCGGTGCACCATTTCGTGTTGCGGCCGAAGTGAATTGACGCCTCAATTGTTCGCGGGATGACGATCTTGATCTCATCGTCATCGTGGAGGAGTTCAGCCTCGCCGTTCTCCAGCATTTCAGCTTCTCGACGACGACCTGCCGCGCGCTGGCTCTCCGTCTCGACACCATGGAATTGTCCCATGTAGGAATCGAATTCTTGGAAGGTTTTGAAGTGGTCGATGTTACGCTTGTCGATAGGCAACTGAGGCTTAAGCGCCTGATACAGTTCGAGAGGCTCCTCGACCTTGTAGACGTCCTCAAAAAAACGAAAATCACCAGCAGCATAGCGTGCTGCGATCCAGCGCGTGTAGATTCCGTTGGGTGTCGGGTCATAGCTCGATAGATGGCGGATCATGTTCTCCGCAGCATATAGCTTGTCATAATCACCGATAGCATGAGGAGATTTTTGGCGGGAAACATTGGTGATGACATCATATCCCCGAGCGATCAATTGCCGGTCTCCATTCGGATCGGCCACCGTGAGCGTATCACAACAAATTTTGATTTGCGCCCACATGGCCTCAGCCAGTTTCTCGGCTGTCTTCCGAACGGCCATATCACTCAGGCCGCTACGCTTACGCTCAGTCATGTCACCACTCAAATGCTGCTATCAAATCGCGTTACGGCTACCGGCCTATGCCGGTGCCGTCAACAGCTTCCTAGCTATGGGCATTATGCGGCATCACCCAGCGCTGTTCCCCATGCTCGATATACATGACGCATGTGAACATTTCGACGAAAGGCGATAGCTCGACATATTCTGAATTGATCGGCGGTCTGGTTGCATACCCCCAGCCCCAATTCGGATCATTATTATAATGATCGGGCCGCCATGTCATCGCACGGATGCACTGCTGGTTCGTCAACGCATCCATATCAATTTCACGAAAGACGAAGCGGTGATCGTCTTTCTTTTTCGACACATCATGATCGATGTAACGCCCCGGCCATGATACCTCCTCCTCGTTGTAGAAAGTTCCCGAAAACCATTTCCCATCTTGCTTCACGATAACCGAAATGTCGCCACCATCGGCGATCGCTTCAGTTACCGCGCCGTAGTCAATGGGTTTCAGAGCGAACCCCCAATGATCATTCTTGTTGATAACAGCGCGCTCTCTGCTCCCCAGAACGATGTCCATGGCTTCCTTTTCAGTTAAAGGCTGACCTTCAATGATCTCAGATAGCTTGAGCGTCCCTTGATGATAGACAAGCGGATCGTAGTCAGTCTCGACCATGTAGTAATGTTTTTTGGTCTTTTTTACCTCCCACTGAACCGCGTAGCTCCACGCCATCGCACCATACGGGTAGGAGGTATCAAGCGGGTGGAACCTACCGAGGTACCGCCCCTTGGTTCCATTCTGGAGGACGAAGTCGTCACCCGGCTTGAGATTTTTGACGTCGGCTGATTTTGACTTCCGTGTCGTATTCTCGATAACGGTCTGATATTCCTCGCTCACCACCGGAACGAGAATATTGGCCTGCCCACTGCGTGCCCAATGGCATACGCCGTTGATACGGCCGCCTTTGAGAATATCATAATGGGCTATGATGGTAACGAGATTGGCTGCCGTGATCTCAAGCTCAAATCCTCGCGGATCGGCAACGCGCCATTTGATGTCCCCCTGATAGCGCCCGTGACCATGCTGAACGATGCGGCCGAGCGTGAAACCATCCATGGGATCGTTTTTGATCGTGATGGCTTCGAGCCGATCAGCCTCATCGAGGTCCTGCCATCCATAGCTACCGCTCTTTCGCGCCCATCGATCCACTTGCTCTTTGCGTCGCGCAGCATCCGATCCTTCCGGGACCATGAACCCAAGAATACCATCGCCGTCTTTGCGACGACCGACATACTGCGTTTCGGGGAGACTGATATCTAAATTCTTCATATCGGCATGGTAGTGAAATCGATGTCATGAATTCAATTTCAAACGCGATAATTGTAGATTGATTGCCATTCTGCTATGAAGATTGAATGTTAAGAGAAGAATTTTATGAGGAATGTGCTCGCATATTGGGTTGCGAGTATGAGGGAGAAGCGTTCACTTCATACAAGAGAACGCGTTGGAACAATCGTCGCGCTGGACAGGGTCGGTTTCCCGGTTTCGGGACCATCCGCCATTATGGGGATGATATCCATGTCGCGCTACGCCATCCGATAACCAGCATCGGGACCTTCAAAACAGAAGAGGAGGTCATTTCCTTTCTCGAAAAAATAATAGCATCCGGTAGTTGACCAATTCATAAATGGTGGTATATCTGCGCGGGTAAGGCAGCCTATGTCGTTTTCGGCGTTCGAATATAGCTCGCGATCGTGGAAGCCTTACCTGCGCCAAATGGCGTCAACGCGGTGATGTAGGTTGTTTCGGTAATTTTCCCGCGAAGGTAAGGAAAGAGCATACTAAGGGGGCCTAACGGCCCCCTTTTTTTATAGCTCTGATATTGGGCTCTGGTTACCATAGCTTATGGAAACTCATATGCATGTAGTCGGTCTCACCGGTGGTATCGGAATGGGCAAGTCGACAGTCTCGTCAATCGCAATCGAAATGGGTATCCCGGTCTGGGATGCCGATGCTGAAGTGCATGCTCATTATGCGCATAATGACCATCTACGAGACTGGCTGCGGGTAAACTACCCGTCATGCTGGGTCGGAAACGACTTCGATCGCAAGCAGTTGCGCACCATCCTATTCGGTGATGCGACGGAAATGGCCAAGCTGACCCGTGAGGTGAATTATTACGTCGAAGTGTCGGCGGCGACATTCATCGCGGCTCAGCGGTATCAAGGATCGCCACTGGTGATCCTCGACGTCCCGCTTCTGTTTGAAATGGGTTTCGATCGTATGTGTTCCACCACGGTGACCGTCTCTTGCACTGCCGAGACGCAGCGCAAGAGAGTGCTTGCTCGACCGGGAATGACCCCTGCCCTGCTCGACGATTTTCTGCGACGTCAATATAGCGACAGTGAGCGTCGTCAACGCAGTCGCTACATCGTCGATACCGAGTTGCCGATCGAGGCAACACGAGAATGGGTCGTGTCTATTTTGGAAGCGATTTAGCGCGTGATCCGGGGATCGGCTTGGTCGACATGGCCGATTGAGCCATCTTCGAATTGAACAGCCAAGCGCGTGCCATTGATCCGCATGACCTTAGCCGGGCGGTCAGCAATTTTGATCTGCTGGCCTTTGAAGAACGCTGTTGCGTTCGGTGCCGGTGCGCTATTCCGTTTGATCTCGCGGCGCATGGATTGAACCAGAGCCCTGACATCATCCCAGTCGTGTTCCGACATGGGATTTACCGTTTTGTTGTCGTTGGCTGGCACGCGCAGCGTGTGAATTAGAGCCTCGACCAAGTCCATGAAGTTTCGCATGGACTATTTATCAAACGATCTTAGGAAATAAGCGTAACCATCTGGTTACGCTTGCATTTTCCTTATACGCTTGAGCGCGCGCTTCGACAGGTAGAGGCGAGTGTGAAAGTTAATCTTCGTCCACGGGTTGTGCAGAGCCCACTCCATCGGATCGATCCGATCGAGAATGTGATTTCCCGCGTGTCGGGTTTCCAGACACCAGTTCTGAAGAACGTCTGGAAGCTCCTCCCTCGTGCAACCAGTGAGGAGCATGAGGTCGCCCAGCGATCGCGGAGAGACTTCCAGCGTGTAGCTGGGCTTCACGTCATCGTAATAGCAAGTGGGGTCAGCCCGAGGGAATTCCTCATGATCCACGCCGCTGATGGTGCAGGTTGCGAACATCCCGCTACCGAAGCCATAGGCATCTCTGCTCTTTAGGTCCCGAATTCCGGCGAATTGGAAGACATAGTTCTTTTCCGTATTTTCGCCGCCCAAAGCGGTTATCGGCTTCATCACTTTGTCTTCCTGCGCCAGCTTCTCCAGAGCAGAGATATTGGCGCGCACACGCTTTCGGAACCACGCTTTGATTTCTTCCTCGCGTGCATGAAACTCAGCATCGGCTTCGCGCTGAATGGCCTTGGCGAAATTATGGCGGGCAATGAACTTGCGATCAGCATCGATCTTCTCCCGCGTCCCGAAACTGGTCGGATCAACTGCGTGCATCTGATAGATGCGCAATGACTTGTTAGAGGCACTCCGGTTCCACCATGTGAATGAGTCATATTCCGACTTGGACAGGCGATTAAGGCCGTCATGGACTACAAGGCCTTTACCCGCGTGCGTCAAATGCTTCTCATCGACGTTTTCGCTAGTCAGGAATTTGATGCGCTCCACGTCCATGTCGATCATGTTGAACAGGTTCTCAGAAACCCGGTCGCCATAGCGATCTTCCATCCAGCGGTTGATCCCCTGCCACTTCGCGTAAAAGTCGCTGAGGCCTGCGCCGCCGAATGCATCGGACGTCATGTCGGCGGTCGTGAGAGGCTGGAGATTGAGCGGTTGATATCCCACCACCGGCAGGTTGGTTCCGGCCGCAGCACCAATGACGCGATGCTGATCATCCAGCCGGATCATTTCCCCGGTATAGGACAGGGCACGGTGCTCGATCGGACGGTTCCAGTAGCGATCCTTGATGAGGTCGAACATCATGACGGCCCACATCACCTGTTCAGCGCGCAGATCGACCAGTTCGGCATAGCGGAAGAAATTGGCATGGTGTGGGACCATGCCGGTTTCCACCGATTCCCGATATTTGTCATGAAACGTCCCGAGATAATCGCCGTCCTCATCGAAGCTATGCTTGATATTGAGGCGATCATAGGGGAACCAGTTCTGATCTGCGCGCGCAAGCATAGCCGTGTCCGGGCGGCGCATCATCGATCGGGCCATCGGGTGTGCATGCTGCGGGACATCGCTTAGGACGATGACATTGCCGCCGTTGCGGATCGAGAAGCAGAAATAGCTGTGCAGTTCGTCCGGATCGCGCACGAGGTTCATCGAAACACCCGAAGGCATCGAACAGGCATGCTCGATCAGGGAGTTGATGTTCCAATACTGGTAGAGCGCCGGGTTATAGAGGGGACGATAGCCCTCGGGCTCGACATCACCGGCGAGAAACTGATCGACGCGCAGCTTCTCCATGGACTTGAACGCGTCCCAGCGGAGAAAACCGATGGCGGCGGGCTTGGAAAGGACTTCGTCGATTTTCTCAGCGTCGACACCATAGTGCATGACAGCAGCGCGCAGCGTTTTCGTGAACTGCTCAGCGACGTCCTGCACTTCCTGTGATTTCACGATTGCGTTGAACTCGCTGACCTTCTGGACATAGGCAAGCACGCTCTCGGGATCGGCCGAAATATCGGCGACGGACACGACACGCTGATCGAAATAGGATTTCGAAAAATGCTGCAACAGCATGAAGGTCGTGACGAGGCTTTCATCCAGAGTGATCGACTTCTTCAGCATATCGTTGATGCTGCGCACCTCATAACCGCTGATCGACAGCGACCGGACATTCTTGTCCGTTTCGGTGAGGTCGATCCAAAGCTGGACGGCAGTGTTGAACTTGTCGACGATGCTCATGTCATTCTTTCTCAACGGTGTCACACCTCAATACCACTTTTTATGAGATATGCAACACCCGGTGATTGACAGCTTAGAAAATCGATGAGACAGAATGCAACATCATTTGAGGAGCGCTATATGAGACCCAGCACATTGATCGATCTCCCTGCCAATTCGTATGAGGACATGGACGACGAACTGATCGCCGTCATGATCGAACTTCAAATCGGAACGCAATGCGCCGGGATGGTGACGCCAGATGCGCTCGCCTACGTGCTGGGACCAGAAACCGCCAACCATTTCCCCATCGCCGTGATCATCCAGCGCCTGAAACAGGCTCCGGATATTCTCATCGATCCCGGCGTCGTGCTGTTCGCCGCTGCCGCTGCACCAAGCACTGGCGCGTGCGTGGCGTGGGCCTACACAATCGTGGAAGCGACCCGTCGCCATGGTCCGCTCACTCTCGCGGATTTCACCGGTCTCTTTCCTCACGGCGTTCCATCGCGCACTGGATATCGCGAACATTGGGCGGGCCAGACTTTCTGGGAGCACGACAAGGCGCGCAATATGCTCGATCAGGACATATATTGGAAGAAAGCGGCCTGAGGGTCGGGATCGCCAAGCTGATCCCTGAGGGTATGCTTGGCGATCCGTCGTTCCATGCGGGCGGCGCGAGCCTTGGAAAAGGCTCGTCCATCTTGGCCACGGCCTCGTTCGCCATAGCCATAAGCCACTTTATCACCGGCCCGGTGGACATCGCGGATATGCCCGCGATGGCCGCCATCATAGCCGTGATAGTAGCGGCAGCGATAATGATCGCTGCCCACAACACTTTCCCGTCGGCGATCGAACTCGCTCGGCGGTGCGCTGCGTCCGTAATATTTCCGCACCGGCGTGCGCTTGGTCCGGCTCATGCGTCATCTCCCCAGTCGAGGAGATTACGATTGATCATGGCCTTCTCACCGCGCCGATTGAAACGGCTGACCTGCCGCTTCCAACTGCGCTTGATGGTCTCCCCGCTGGCACCATCCCAACCAAGACCATTACGCCCTTTCGAAAAAGGCTCGCGGATATCGCTGGGGCACCCGCCATCCCGACCCAAACGATTGTTGAAGCGGATCATACGGGGGATGTAGTTGGAACCCTCGCCCCAGAAGGCGATGATTTCCTCTTCGGTCTCCTTCCGCACAGTGTGGGGAAGGCGTCGTGTCGTCTTCGACATTGTTCACTCCTAAGCTAGACTGCCTAGTGGTGATCGTTGACCTTCATAATCGGCCTCCTTCTTTGTTAGCCGCCTTTATACGCACCACTTTTGGTGAAGTCAAAACTTAGCATATGCGGTCTCGGTCATGCGATGCAGAAACTCATCATGGCGATCGAATGATTTTCGGAACTGCTGTTCCAGCGCAAGGAATGGACGCAGGTCAAGTGAACGATGCGTCGTCCCCGTCACGGTGACGGAATCATAGCCGCGCGCTTTGCTCACTTCATCATAGCTGGTGCCCTTGGGTAGATAGCGGATATCCTCCGGTTCGACCACCAGCTTGGCGCTATTTTCCAGAGCATAATGAACAGCAAACGACATTACGAGGGCCTTGAGCTTTTCACTCTCGCCACCAAACACCTTGATGCGCCCATAATCATTTCCGTCGATCGCCACATAGACCATTGCAAGCAGCATGCGATCCGCCCAGATCGTTGCATCCCCCTCCTCGTCCCAAAGGTCTTTGAGCTTACGATCATAGATGATGAAGTCGCCATGCCCGGCCGAATAGAAGAGCCAATCCTTCGGGTTCGTATTGGACAGTGAGGTAGCGCTTGGCTTCGATGCTTTCTTGCTCAAATCCACCGAGGCTAGAATTTCCTGCACTCGTTCCATCGTGATCTCGCCCGCGCGCACCATCTTGGAATAGCGACCGGACGCCAGTGCATCCCGCACGATTTCACGATGCATTTTGCGCGCAGAGTTAAAACCCTCAGGGGTGTAACCACCTGATGGTTTCCCCGGAAACAGGGACGCCCATAGACGGAACAGAGCAGCACCGAACCCAAAGCCCTTATAGGGTTGAGCAACCATCACAAGGACGCAACCCCACTCATCTTGGATCGACGCAACGGCGTGCCCATCCTCGTCGAATACCGCGACGGACTGGTCGTGTGTTGGCACGTTCATAGCCGCGATCTCTTCATCGGAGTGATAGATGATTTTGCCGTCGGCATCGCGTTCCCATGGATTGAAGTCGTCATTGGAGCGCTTGGCGTAACGGAGTTTCTCCTCGTTCATCCGAAAGGTGAATTTCAATCCGCGAATGGTCGTCTGGCGAATGATGCGAGGATAGTCAGTGGCCTTTCTATATTCGCTCAAGCTGGCAACAGTGGTCTGATACGCCGAAGAGGGATGTGACTTTCGATCTTTGTCCGTGACGTCCATGAATTCGCGAAACGTCATCAGCGCGAAATCGATATTTGTCGGGTTCCAACTCGGCAGATCGGCCCCCCAGTTGATCCGTGGGGAGAGCGCCTCGGCAAGCGCGGCTTCTTGTTCCATCTGGCCAGTTTCCAGATAATGTTCCTTGGATGCTCCGCTCAAATGCACGCTCCGGGCATCAGCGTCAATGAACAGGTCCGACACCCGACGTCGGCGACTGATCTCGCGCGCGGTCACAAGGACGTCATGCGGTCTACCTTGAAGAGCCAAGGTAAAGGCGTCCCGTCCCTTTCCGGACGGTGCTCGCCACGCGGTCGAACCATTTTCATGGGTCGCCTCGCCATATCGGCCGCGCACCCATCCATCGGCAATGGCCATGGAAATCACTTCAGGATCGTTCATCAACTCCTCTTCATCACGCTCTTCCCCGTCCCCGTATCCGAGGTCATAAAAAGCAGTGAGACTGTGCGTTCCATCCACTTCAACAAGCAGGTTGTTGCCGGGATGAAACCAAAACCAGTGAAGGGAGCGCCAATGGTTGGCCTCCATGATGATATCGTTGAACCGCATCCCCTATTTATAACTTAAAGTGTAGCAACACTCTGCGACGAAGCGTTAGCAAAAAGAGCATTAAGGCCTTGTAATGTTGGATTCTGGTCCATACACAAGCACCGGATTTGAGCGCAGGGGATTTGAGTGACTACCAAGACGCCAGATAATTTCGCCCATTGGGCAGTGATCGAAAACGACACGCAGCTTTCCCGGCGTTTCGACTTGAGCCTCAAGGTGGTGCGCCGTATGCGCAAGCAAATTGACATACCGAACATTTCCGCCATTACCATGGGAACCGACATTCCGTCCGACTGGGCGCAATTTGCTTTGATCGAAACGAACATCGAACTTCAACGTCGCTACTGCGTCGGGGAAAAGGTCATCACGCGATGGCGCGCCGAAAGCGGCATCAGACGCAAGAGAATTCTGGCACCGCGTCGACAGTCCATTGGGTTGGCCTTCGCTGATCCGGTGGCAGGCGCGGCGTGCCTGTTCTTGCGGACGATCGGTTATTCTCAGGTATATCATCGCGTCATCCATGATCGTAGCATGGCTGGAACCTATATGGTCGGAGACATCGTGATGTCGGAAACTGAATTGATCGATCATGCCCGCTCACGCGGATACACCAATTGACTAAAGGGCACCGCTGGTGCCCTTTTTATTTGACGGCAAGGTGTCGGTCCGATTAACGGTGTAGAGCACATATGTTGGATTATGACTTAGCATAATGCCCAATATGATTGCCTACCGAGATTAGATCATAATCTCTACTGATGTGGTTACGGTTTTGGGTCTCTACTGAACCCAACGAGATAACTCATAAACCTTCCCCCCATTTCATTAGAGAGGTGAGCTATGTCTCGCACAATTCGGCGCGTCCCGGTAGGACGTTCGTCAACCGCAAAGTGGTACCGAAATACGTATCTGCATCATCAGGTCGCACTTTTCCGCGACTATCCATGGAAAGGTAAAGCGATACTCAGCGTGGTCACGGTGGCATATGCCGAGGCCAACCCTGACTATTGGAAAGCCCGCGTCGCCTTTGCAATTCATCACGAAATCTATCGTAACGGATCGTGCCGCAGGCAGAGAATGAATGGCACGCGGCTCAGCAAAAAAATAGACCGGCGGTATCGCCGTCTGCTAGCGAAACGCGATCTGCAATCTCGGATGGGAGATTTCCATTGCGAGGACTAATAAAAAGTAGTATTTGACGACCATATTTGAGAAAGCCGATTTGACATGAATGCATGGTTGCTGCTTGTATTGCTGCCGTCGTTGATCATTGCGATCGTGATGGCCTATCGCCATTGGCCAGAAGTGAGTTGGCTCGAACTTGGCGCTCAGGCATTGATTTGCCTCGCCTTGGTCGGTGGCCTCTATTCGATGAGCCTGTCGGTTCAGACGCAAGATACCGAATTTCTGAACGGCCGCGTCGTCAGCAAGGAACGCGACAGCGTGACCTGTTCGCACACCTATAGCTGCAACTGCCGTTCGGTGACGAGCGGGAGCGGCAAGCACCGTCACACCCGCAGAGCGTGCGACACATGCCGGAAGCATAGCAGTGACTATGACTGGAATGTCGACACGACCGTCGGCCGCCTTACGATCGACCGCGTCAACAGCAGCGGATCGCAGGAACCTGAGCGTTGGTCGGCTGTCCGTATCGGTGAACCGGCCACCGTGACGCATGGCTACACCAACTGGATCAAAGCCGCGCCGCAAAGCCTCTACCATACCAAAATCGGTGAAGTGCATCTCAAAACGCCCGCGCCGGATTATCCGACCACCCATGATTATTATCATGCCGATCGGGTCATCGCCCATGGCGTGTCCGTCCCGGACATCAAGCTGTGGAATTCCGCGCTGGAAGACGTTCTGAGCCGCATCGGCGCGCCGAAACAGGCCAATGCCGTCATCGTGCTGACGAACGAAGGCGATAGTTTTGCCGAGGTTCTGCGCGGGCAGTGGATCGGTGGCAAAAAGAATGACGTCATTGTGGTGATCGGCGTCGATCCCTATCCCAAGATCAAATGGGTACGCGTATTCTCGTGGTCCAAGTTCGATCTGGTCAACGTCTCGATCCGTAGCGACCTGCTCGCTACCAAGATCGCTGACCCCATCATCACCACCCAAATCATCGAGCGCAACGTCATGCAGCATTATCAGCGCCGCTCGATGAAGGAATTCGAATATCTCGCGGGCGACGTATCACCTCCGGGTTGGGCGCTCGTTCTGTTCATGCTGATCGGCGCGGCAGCATCGTTCTTCCTCTCGCGCTATTTCGCAACCAACTGATTTGAATAGGACATTTGACATGAAGAAATTGAACCCCCTGTGGGTCGTGCTGGGCATCGTCTGCCTCATCATCGCCGTGTTCGTCATGGGCTATATCGGCGGCAACAACGCCGGTACCCGCGCCGAAGCCGAAATCGTGGCCAAGCACGAGGACTCCCGCAACGTTCTGGGGCAGTATGCGCCGAAGCTGAAGGAAGCGCTTGGCGTGACCAAACTTCAGGCCAAGGCCGTCGAGGACATCATCACCGGTGCGAACGAGAGCCGCTATGGCACTGATGGCTCCAAGGCCAGCATGCAGTGGATTCAGGAACAGAATCCGTCGCTGGATCAGTCCAACTATGGCAAGATCATCGATCTCATCAGCGCCGGTCGCAACGATTTCTCGGTACGCCAGCAGGCCAAGATCGACGCGATCCGCGCCTACAAGACTCAGATCGGCACCATTCCGGGTGGCTTCTTCATCAAGCTGGCTGGCTACCCGACGCCGGGCTTCATTGACAAATACAGCAAGATCGTCGTCAGCGGCCACGCCAATGACGCCTTCAATACCGGCATCGATGATGGCGTCGACCTGAACGCTATCTAACGCTTGACGGCATGTCATAAAAAGTAGTATAGGCTCCTTCAGCAATGAGGGAGCCTATTTTCATGACTACGGACAACACCGTCGCCAGCACCATCCTCCAGCAGCTTGGTGGCAACCGGTTCATCGCAATGACCGGTGCGCGCGATTTCGTCCGAGGTGAGAATTATCTTCAGTTCAAGCTCAACGGTCGTATGACCGATGATGGCATCAACCTTGTCGTGATCCGGCTTGAAGCCAATGATTATTATATGATCCAATTTTACCGGCAGCGCGGCATCAATCTGACGGAGATCGCGCGAAAGGATTTCCTCTCGCCGCAGATGCTCCGGGATCAGTTTGTCAGCTACACCGGCCTCGACATTCATCTTTGAAGGGAACCGCCATGATTTTCGCTGTCACTTCCGATATCATCGAAGTCTGCAAAGATGAATGCGGCACTCCGATCGAAGGGCTGTCCTATTTCGTGCGGGCCGAAGATGAAAGCGGTCGCCGCTGGGCGCATCGCCAGACCTATCTCAATGGCACCAAACATTTCGACGACGAAGACGGCATCTGGTTCTTCCGTCGTGACGAAGGTGAGGCTGAAGCCAAGGCGCAGCGCGTATGTGACCGGATCACCGCAGCGGTGGCAAATGGCACGTCGCTCGATCTCGAAAATCATTGGGTGGAGATTGATCCCGCCTATGGATCGGCCGCCTATCAGGGCCTCGACGCCGGTTATTATTTCCGCGACCGAGAGATCATGGAGGCTCGCGAGCGCGGTGAGCCCGGAGCGGATGCCGTCAATCTCATGGGAGGTTATTTTGGCTGAGTTTCAGCGTGTAAAGACCGAATATGCTGATGGTCATTATGGCGGCGCGATCTATGGTCAGAAGATCAGGATCGTCATGCGCTCCCCGACTGCCGTCATGTTCATCGGTTATGGTGTTCGGGCGCATCTGCGCAGTGAGCACCTTGGTGTCGCGGACATCATTTCTTTGAGTGGAGAAAGCCGAGTCGACGAATGGAGTGCTCGCGCCATTGAGGCAATCGAGCGGCTGTTCGGAGAGGGAGCGGCCGAAGAAGCGCTCCTCGCTCTGACACGCCGGGGAACCGGAACAGTTCTCGTCGACGGTGGCGGCGCAGCCCTCCCCCTGCCCTATATCGATCAGCGGCTGGCTACCGAAGCTGACTACGAGGCCATCACCCCCACGCATGTCCTCGACGTCACTGTGGCCGCGTGCAAGCAGTGTGGAGCCCCTCTGACGCCAGACGTGACAGCCCGGCACAGTTTAGGCCCCAAGCTTCGGGAGAACCATCCTCGCACGGTGGAGGACTGTCAGCGCCTCACCAACGTGCCCATATACGCGATCCGGGGCTATGCCGTGCGGGATGACCGCGAGAAATGGCCCTACATCGAGAGCTTCTCGACATGGGACGGGACCACCTATGTCGACCCCGATTTCTGCCAGAAGAATTGTGCGATCGACTATGCCCGCCGGGCAGTGCGCGATCTCCCTCTTCTCTCCGCCGATGGCTCCAAGGTTGAGCGCGATCGCCATCGCGGAGAGAGCATCGAGCATTTCGAGCGGGAAACCCGGACCATCCTAGTGGATGGTGTGGAGTTCAAGATATGAAGAAGCCCGCCAATGGCGGGCTTCTCTTATTGGTTGCTGGCCTCGACCACGTTCCTGAGCGCTTCACTGACCGATGGGGCAACCATCCATGAAGTGTCGTGACCAAGGAAAGCCAGTTCCTTGGCGCTGCTCGAACTGACATGCAGATATTGCTGCTGGCAGATCAAATAGGTGACCGGGATATCCGGTGCGGTCTGCTCAACGATCCCGTGGAGCGCAAACTCGTCGTTGAAGTCGCTGATCTGTCGCAGGCCGCGAACGATAGCCGTGGCACCACGATGGCGCGCGCCATCCATGAGGCTGCCTTGAAAAGTCCCGATCGTGATCCGCTCCTTTAGCTCGGCCGGGAAAATTTCGTTCAACGATGCCTCGATCAAACCAACCCGTCGAATTTCACTGAACGTGCCCTTCTTCTTCGGATTCCGGCCGATCGCGATGTGGACATAATCGAACACCTTGAGCGCCTTGCGGACGACATCAAGGTGGCCGAGTGTGATGGGGTCGAAAGAACCAGCGTAGAAGCCGATGGTCTTTCTGCTATCAAGTGGTGTGCTCATGGGCAGACTTTACCGACATACCCATGAGCGTTTCAATATTCGGTTATGCGGCATCCCGCTGTGCCGCCCGTAGAGCGTCGATCTGACGCCCCACGAGAGTCTTCATCACGCGATCGATTTTTTCCGCCTGTCCCGCATCCCATTCATCATTGAAAAACATTTTCTGAAGAAAATGGGACGCCTCGGAAATGGGCTCTGCATATTGGATAAGCCTTGCGGTATCTTGCCATTCATACCCGTGAAGTATTTGTGGCGCAATTTCCATGGCGATCACGGCAGCAGCACGCGGCAATCCCTGCTTGGCAGCTTCAATCCACGTATTGGGGTAACGCTTGAAGTCATCGGTCGTCCGGCGCTTACCCATCTTCGTCTTCAGATAACCGTTGAGCGATTGATAAAGCAGCTTCAGGAACCGCTTGTAGACTGTCTGCATTTCGGCTGGATTGAGGCCAGTTTCGGCATAATATCCCTCTAGGGCATTATAGACGAGTTCACGGTAGTGATCGACCGTGCGGTTGCCACCATAACCCTGCGCTACATCCTGAAGCGCAACTTCAATGTCATAGTCGGTCACGCCATATCTGCGGTGCCGTTCTAGGTCCTGAATGATCTCTGATGCGGCCTCGGCGGCGAAGCTCTCAATCTCGCCTGCTGAGCCTTTGTATCGTAGATAATGCACCGTATCCTTGCGGGGGTACCGTCGGTTCCCGCGTTTGCCGCCCCCAACGGTCGTATATCCATAATCAGAGGCTTTTTCGTTGTGACCACCAGCCAGATGCTGAACGAAATGAACATATTCGTGAACAAACACCGGCGTGATAACGTCTACCAGCGCGTCAGCATCCTCGGCGTCACCCATGATCGCCAACTGGATCATCGACATCGCGGCGTAGAACACCCGATCGCTCTCTACGAACACTCTGATCCTCGACGTCGCTGACATGAAATAACCGCCGGAGTGCTTGTATTCGTCGTTGGAATACTCGCGTGCGCTTACAAACACGCTGACGTCAGAGGGGTAGATGACACGACCATCGATCTCAACTTTATTTCCAAAGCGCGCCTGCAACCCTTCACGGGCGACATGGCGCAATGCCTCAGATGCATAGTTGAGCGTTACCTTGACGAACCGCTCGCGATCTGCCTGTTTGGCCTGATAGAATGCATCATATTTGTCATGGACATCACGGCCGGTATCAGGGAACTCGTCCCATTGCCGGAGCAGATACTCGTTCAACCGAGTATGGAGGGCGGCGCGTGCCGCCCTGAAGATGTTTGCGGTGCCGACGGCTTCCATGATGTCTTGATAGCGCATAGGCTATTTATGTCAAAACAGCAGTAATCCTCGTGAGGAAGCTGCTGCCGGGGGTCTGGGCGCGATTCACCGCCCCGATGCTGATCCCCAGAACGGACAGGGGCTGCGACTTCATGATGAGTTCGGCGGTGACGACAGCGTCCCGGCCGCGCAGGTCAACATTCACATGGAGGCCCGTGGCATCGAACGACAGGCTGATGGCCGAACCCTTGCCCTCCATAACGGCGCTGAGACGGTCCGTCAGCAGCATCACGATGTCATTGAGGATGGAGAGGCCAGTGATCCCATTGAGGGGCTGAGCGGCCGTCTCCGCCGACAGAAGGGCAATGTTCGTCATCAAATCGTTCCTAGCAATAATGCGGCCGGGCAGTCTTCTCGACCACACCGCTGCGGACTTTGAAATAGCTCTGTTCGTAGCCGCGCGAGGAGCCCGGCTCGGGGTTCCGATTACGGCACCAGTTTTCCAGAAGCAATTTCATTCGCGCGGCGCGCGCCCGGCTGACGTAGAAAACGCGAACCGGCGTGACGTCGTTGTAATACCAGCCGCCCTCTTCCGGGCCACCGTAGCAGCGTTCTTGGCTCACCACGGTCATGGCGACGACGCCGAGCAGGCGAACCGGCTTCACCTTGCGCACGTCGAATTCGACATCGGTGGTGGGCTCGTCATGATCGAGGAAACGTTCGGCCAGAAGGTCGGCCATGAATTCCTTGATATCGGGACCGCCATGGCAGCTTTCGTCCTCGAAGGCGCGGGTGTCGACGAGCGTGTTACGGACTTTTTCGCCCTTGATGCGAACGTTGAATGCCATGTGCGTCATGAGAACCTCCTGCTGTTGAAACCGCTCTACTACTTTTTATGAGGTCGGTCAATTGGCTTGAAGTATTCATTCGTGATAAATATTCTATGCGTAGGTGGATCGATATTACGGAAGGATCGGGCGAACCGATGACCATCAAACTCAGAGGTTTTGGCGCAGGCCCAAGGGAAACTCCGGCTGACCGCTTCCTCGCAGCGTTCAAGACCGTTGGTAAGCCCAGCCCGTTCAACCCCCGCCAGACCGTCCTCGATGGCGCTAAGGTCGAACTATCGAAAGACCTCAACGCATCCAATGCCATCCACATCACCGATATCGCCTCTTTCAAAAGCGGGGGCGGCAAGGCGGCCCTACACTTCATCTGCGATCTGGCCGATACGCATGGGGTCTCCCTTCAGCTTGTTGCCAAAGGCTATGCCCACACTTCAACAGAAGCACTGGTGATCTGGTATATCTGTTCGGGCTTCCACCTCGAATATGATTTCGCCGATTTCGATGAGGGCGTTTCTCTCGTTCGTCATCCCCTCGCGAGCGGCTTCACTCTTCCCGAGTTCAAAGGCGAGCGCACCCCTGAAATGGATCGCGCCTGCTTCAATGGCCGCCTGAATGCCCTCAATCATAGCGGATCGATTGGAGATATGGCCGAAGCATTCCACAATGTTCCGCCCAAGCAACTATTCGCGATATCCCGAAATCTCTACGGTTTCTTCGCCGCCTATGGGTAATCTACCTACGTAAATTTACCGTTACAAAGGTCGTTAGTTTTACGAAACGAGTTTTCAAGCCTTTCCCTGTCCTGTGGATTATTGTAATCGCCCGACAACATTTGGTCTGGGGGGCGTTTGTTTTGTCGGATGATAGCGAAAGTAATAGGCTACTGAGCCCCCGCGAAACAGCCATCATGCAGCTTACCGCTCAGGGACTTTCCGCTAAGGAAATCGCGATCGAACTCGATATCGCCAACCGCACGGTCGAGCGTCACATAGACAATGTTCGGACCAAGCTGAAGGCGCGCAACCGCACACACGCAATCGCTCTCTGCATGGACATGGGCCTGATACGCCTGAAGTGAAAGCGGGGCAGGAGAATGATCCCCTACCCCGCCCGGCTCTAATGTGGGCTTTCCCACCGTCACTCATCACCCTTTCGCGCTTCTACGGGTCTCCCCTCCACGATCCCCTACGGGATAGAGATGGCCTGCCAGTTCAAAAGCTTCACGGCCGGGATGGCAGGTCTTCATCCCGGCGGATAGTTCGTAACCTTTCAGTTCCGAACCGATCTAAATCCTAATAAGGGTTGGCCTATCGGAAGTGCAAATTAATTCGCGAACTTGCCCTGACGCAACGCATAGACGCTATTACCAAGGTTGACGATCGGGCCAAGCTTCAGTGCGTTTTTGCTGCGCTTACGGCCCACATTCTGAAGCTCAACCAGCGCCCACGCGGTGGTATTGCGCAGATTAGCAGATTCAAACTTTTCCGCGACGTGTGCCTGAATGTCCTCACTACGGCTCGGGCCATTCAGCGAAAGATAATCCAGAACCGCATCGTGAAGATCGATCGACTTCATCTTCGTCTTCGGCAGCGACTTGGGGCCGGGCTTCTGACGCACGGTCGGCGCTGCGACGGTCGCAATGGCTTCGTCTGAAGAAAAACGAATGGTGCGTTCAACACCATCGACGAGGACGGTGATTGCCGCGATCTGGGCAGCCGGGTTAACGAAATCAATTGCCTGCGAGATATTCATAAATTGCTCCATCAAATGTGTTCATTGAGTAAGATTGAGTTACCAAATGAGTTTTTTGAGATGCAATTTAAAAACGCATATATTTTTGAGTTAATCATAGGCACCAGAATTGTAGTGCCCTCATCAGTCAGTTTGAGTGAACCGTTGGCGGTGTTGTTATCGTAGGCACCCATTTCATGGGCACCCTCACCGCCAGACGCACGAGCGAATTGCATACGGCCGTTGTCATAGGCACCCATTAAATGGGTATCCTCGCGATGGCGATCGGCACCTGTCAGATAATTGAAGTTGTCGTAGACACCCCTTTTGAGGGTACCCCTCATCGATGCACGACCTTAGGCGGACGCTGGTGACATTGTCGTAGGCACCCCTTTTGAGGGTGCCCTCATCTGATGAGCGGATCATTGAGGAAGTGGCAAAGTTGTCGTAGGAACCCATTTCATGGGCACCCTCACCCCTCACCGGGTTCAGTAATCGGGATGCAAGGTTGTCGTAGGCACCCATTTCATGGGCACCCTCACCCGCGACCGGTGCGGTCACGGTCAACAAGGTGTTGTCGTAGGCACCCATTTCATGGGCACCCTCACCCCTCGACAGGACGAACCCGGCGCGACGCAGTTGTCGTAGGCACCCATTTCATGGGCACCCTCACCTGATCCGATATTAACAGTTTGAAAGAGCGAAAGAAAATCCCGGCTTCACGGATTGAAAAACACCGCAAACATCATCGCAGATTGAATGTTCACGTATTTTTCTGCACAGATCAGCCGTGCGCCGGTCATTTCCAATATGGGCGCAACAATCTGTTCGGCGAGGATATTCCCGTATGCGGTTTTATCTCGACCGCCAAGATTGAATGTAACCGCTACAGCCCATTTTTCCATGGTACAATAACGGATGAACGAACTGACCTCGGCCAAAGCCGCGTGGCTTGGCTGGCGGCAATAGTCGAGGAACGCGAAATCGAATTTGCCGAACCTGAAAGGACTTGGTCGGCAAATGCGTGTCGGATGCATCGAGATATTTTCGACGATTTCGACTTCAATTGCGACCGGCTTTACGCGTCGAGTGCTAATCCCTGCATCAAGCATCCCCATCGTGACGACATTGGCGACGCTATTTTTACAATAGCGATCTACCACTGGCTTGCCGCCCTTACTCTCCGTGAGGGTATTTTCCCGAACGGTTCGCTCCTTGTCGCAAATCCCTATGATCTCCTCGATGCCGTCGAGATGCGCGCGAAAATGGATCGCACATAAGCCTTCGCGGTCTGGAAGGGTTAGTATCCTTGGAACGGTCGACAGATAATTCCCAACGATATCGGAAATTTGTGCGCGGACATCTTGCTTGATATCAGAAGTAAACACGCGCTTGCTGCCGCTAGCCTTCTTTTCCGCTGCCCGTTTACGCAACCCGATAGGGGTTGCGTATCGGATCGATTGCCCGCGTGCCATTAGAGAAGCTCTTTCGCGTTGAATATATTCTCTTCCGGCGACATCGGGGGGATGCACCACACCGGCGCAATTTCATAGCCGAGTTTCTGCGCCAGAGATGGCGAATAGGGGCTTTCATATCGGCCAATCATTGCTCGCCGATCGCATTCGGCGAAATCATCCATATCGGCCGGGACCGTGCGCAACAGTCGATTTCCGGCGACGATACCGAATTTCGGATTCTCGCTGTCGACGACCTCGACCTCCAGTTCCAGAATTTCTCCGTGACCCGAGCCTCGCCATGCTCCGATGAAGCCCGCAGCATTGAGGATGTTCTCTACTTCGTCAGGATTGCCCCGCGCAAGGAAATGAAGTTCCGGCGTATGGACGACGCGGCCGACCGTCCCGAAGCTGTAGTCGATCCCCTTCGAGTCATTGCGCTTTTTGGGGAGCCCGATGTTCCCCAAATTCCCGTTGAAACTGAGCGCCTTGCTCTTCCTGACCGGTGAATGATCTACCCGGCGTATGAGATCGGTGTTCACGGCAAGGCGGCTTGTCGAACGGTTGCGGACAACGCTGCCGACAAATGAACCACTCTTGGTAAGGGCATCCGACGCCATCGGAATACCCTTATACCGATCGATCATCGACACCTTTGCCGCTTCCGGACCTGACATCCCGCGCTGGAACAGAATTCCGCCAAGGATGGCATCCAGCGACATATTATGCGTGGCAGCGAGCGGCGCACCCAGACGAACGCAGAGATGAAAATTCTCGAACATGCTGATCACTCCTTCAAATTCACTTCGTCAAATATGAGTGGATTGATAATTCAGCGCTTGAGGTTTGACAATAGGGAGTATAAAAATTTGCTGCGGCACTTTTTTCGGTTGATCATTCCCAAAAGGGTCGTTAGCAGAGCAGACATTCGATACGACGATTTGAACAATCGATTTGATAAAGGAAATTGAAATGACGAGTGCGCTCGCGTTCTGCAATCAGCATTCCCGTCTCCGTTATACGGCGGAAGTATCCTCGAAGACTGCGCTTTGTCCGTGCTGCGGCAACGTGGACAATGTTGCGCTGATCAACGACCTGTCCAAACCGAACCAGCCCGGTTACTGTGCGACCTGTTTCCCGTTTGCCAGCGAATATGCCGTCGACGCGACCGGACCGAGCCGCGTCCGGATGCTGGGTGGGACATTCCTCCTCATCACCGAAGCCTTCACCCATATTTGGACGACCCAATATCGGGCTGAAGCGTTTCCCATGATCGAACCCGAACATTTCGTTGAAGTGAGCAAGGGTGCCGGTCTTCAGAAACACGTCTTGCGCGATCTCACGACGATGGACTTGCCCACCCCGTTTGTTTTCGTCGGCTTTTCGAAATCGCGTCCTTCGGCGGAAAAAATGGTCCTCAACATCGACCCAAACTATTTCTACTCCAGCAACGCGCCCTTCATGGATGCGATCGAAAACGCTCTTCACGATCGTTTCTCGCTCAAGAAAATCCGGTCGGTGTTGCGGGGGGCCAATGATGTCGGCGCACGCGCCGAGGAAGTCCTCACGCTGGCAAAGAACTTCAATTCGGACAGTGCGGAAATCGAGGCGTTGAGGCACAAACTCGGCAACGACATCGTCCACGAAACGACGTTGCTCGGCCTCTCCGAGAAGTTCTGGCTCCGTAACATCATTTAAGGATCGTCGCGATGCAACGCATTCCGTGCTCTAACGATCGCTATGAGGCGCATCGTGATCTGGAGGCAATCCTGCACTCCGACGAAGGCCGCAACTACATCTGGTGTCATCTCGGCACCGAAGCGATCATTCGTTTTCGTGATGAGCAGTTCGAGCTTCCCCATGTCGGCGAGAACATCGAATTCCAGATCGATACTATCCCAATGCGGACGCGCGGTGCCCGCCCCGGTCGGGATCGCCAGCGCCTGTATCTGACCGACAAGGCAGAGCAACAGGTGTGGATTCGCCGCACGCTGCTCGATCATGCGGGACTGGCGGTCGAGAACGTTCGGATCACGTCTCTCGACACCCATGTGAAGGATTTCTTCAAGCCCGGCTATCGGTTCAAGGGGACTGCCTTCGTCGTTCTCCCTGACCGCCTTGAAAACGCGCTACAGCATGGCGTGGGTGACTCCAAAGCCTACGGCTATGGAATGCTGATCATTTAACTGAACTCAATTTGATAGAAGGATTAGAGACATGACTGACACCTACACCATCCGCGCCAAGGCAAAGTTCACCAGCCGGGCTCTGCTTTTCGTCAGCCAGCCGGACTCGTGCCGGTTCCCGACGTGCGATGAAAAGTTCATTCCGGAGAGCCTGACTGAACTGCGCAAACATCTGCTCCTTCCCGCTATCAGCAATGGCAAGCCCTATATTCCGGGCTCGTCCATTCGCGGTGCCCTGCGGGGTCACGCCTACAAGGTCCTTTTGGAAACCGCCGACGAAATGAAGGGCGAATACCAGAAAGTCCGCTTCGCCCAGATGGTCATCGATACCAAGGGTGGCGTTACCGTCCCGGCGTCGGAAAGCATGACCTATGAGGCGATCGATCGCATCCGTGACAACCGTCCGATGATCGACGCTTTCGGCTGTAACACGCCGGGGTTCATCGCGGGCCGCCTCATGGTCGGCGGTCTCTTTCCCGCCACGGACAATTACAAGCTCACCCCCCTGCCGGTGAATCGCAAGAATCCGCTGCGTGAACAACCCAACCTGTTCAATCGCCTGTCCGACCCGGAAGCCATCCGGGAATGGGAGGAAAGTGGTCGTGCAACTTCGGATGCGAGCGCTGAAGTCCGTTCGCTCACCAAGCAACTGAAGTCCGCCACCGATGCCACTGAAAAGGAGAAGTTGGGGGAGGACCTCAAGAACGCCAAGGAAAAGGTGAAGAACAACAAGAGTGCGAAGGCGGACGAACGCAAGGATGATGTGCTCGCGGCACCGGCAGAAGCACTGTCCTATGTCCACACGCATCCGAGCGACTATGCCATGGCGTTCCCCAGCGAACTGGAATACGACCACTTGATCCACATCAACGATGCGCCGACGAAGACCATTGGTCTCATTTTGGCCGGGATCAAGTCGTGGGCAGCCATGGGTATCGTGGGCGGCAAGGCCGCTTCGGGCGCGGGCGGGTTCCTCGAAGGCGAATACGAATTCGAAAAGCTCGTCGACAACAAGTGGGTGAAGTTCACCGACGAAGAGTGGGCCGTCTTCGCAGCGCAGTGCCACGAAGATTTCCGCAATGGCGTCGCTACCGCCGACCTCGCTTTCTTGGGTTGATCCTCCGATGAATATTGTTCCTTCCTCCGATGCTCGCGATCAGATCGTTCATCTCACTGAAATGGCGTTCCGTGAAAATGGTCCTGTCCATAGGGTCATGGGCGGCAAATGGCGGAAGGAACAATATTCCGCTGCCGTATGGCATGCTCGCTTTCTTCAAGGCGAGCAGCCCGGAATCAAGGCGGCGGCGGCGGACCGTGCTCTGCTGGGCATTGCTCAATGCCCAGCAGGAACCGGCAAGACCCTCGCGATTAGTCTCACGCTGGCGATTATGTGCTTGCTCACTGGTCGACGTGGTATGATCTCGACCTATTCGATCTCGCTGCGGCACGATATCGCCGAAAATCAGGCGAAGATCGACGCAATCCTCGGTGACCTCGCTAATGAAGCCAACCTCCCCTTCAAGCGGCAGATCAAATTTGCCGAATATAGTTCAGCGTCGGAATGGCCTTCGCTGAAGACCGCTCGCGCTATCGCGGAGGACAGCAAGCGAGATCAGTGGCCCGAATATGAGGCGCGCAAGGCAAAGGAATATCTGGAATGGGTTGAGGCCGGATATGCATCTGCACGCGAAAACGTTCGGATGCCCCGCCTGCGAGACTGGCTCGACTATAATGACCGCCTGCCGTCCGCGCCGGGTCATATGGCACAGCGCTCCAGCTACGCAATAACATCTGAAGAACTCAGGGCGACCGCACCGACGTCGGGCGATACTCAGTCCTATGAAGACGCCGCGATCGCACGCGAAATCGCCGCGCGGAACGCAAGCATGCTCACTACGGGCAGCCCGCTGGCCGATATTCTCGTCATCACGCATGCGATGTTTCTCAACGATGGTATGCGGATCGAACGCTTCGACCAGCAGGGCAATCACATTCGCGGCACCCGACCAACGCTCTATTCGGCGCGCGGCGACATTGAATTTGTCGTCATCGACGAAGCCGATCTCTTGCATGAAATGGCGGAGAACATGGGCGACATAATGCTCAAAATCGAGGATATCTCGAAACTGATATGGCAACTTGGTGAACTCGGCGATCGCCGCAAATCCAATGTCGCTCAGAAGAAACTGGATGACCTGCTCCTTTACATTGCGGCGCAAGTCCGCAGTGACACTACCGAGATCGACACTGACGAGAAGCAGGATGCGACCCTTTTGCATGTCAACGGACTTTTCGACGCCATGCATTATGCTATGAAAGCCGTCGAAGAGAAGGACGCGGACGCCTTCGAAATCACGGAATGGTATGCGCGTGTCGCCAAAGCCCTTCATAACATCCAGAGCTTTCTCACGCATAGTGGTCCGCGCAATCGCGTAAACGCGCAGGAAGCACTGAGCGTTCGCCTTCTGGTTGAAAGCGAACGCATCGATGGCGAAATATTCATTAAGGCATTCGGGACCAAGCCAACCCGCTCCAGCGGCGCGATCAATCTCGCATGGCAATTTTCGAAATCGCGCAGCTATCGGCGCATATCCTTCTGGTCGGCAACCATCGAAGGGTTCAGCCAGAACGCTGCCCGAACGGTCGAGTTCACGCGGTTTCAGCGCCTCGTCGGCATCTGGAGAAATGACATTCTCTTCGAGAGCCTGCGCGTGAAATCGACCAACCATGGAGCGATTGACACTCTGACCATCGTCGACCCAAAACAGTGGATCGAACTGTCGCCCGGCCTTGGAACTCGTGTCCCGACTGAGGGAACTCGCCCCAATAGCTCGATGACCAACCATAACCCCCAGCACAGCCAAATGCTGGCTCAGATCGCGACGCGACTGACCGAAGAGGGCAACGGGCGAACGCTGTTCCTGTTTAGCAGCTTCTTGGCTCTGCAAATGGCGCATGACGCCTTGCCAGAACATGTGCGCAAGAAAGTCATCCTTCAGACTGCGGGTATGTCCGTTGCCATGCTGAAGGCCAAGTTCAAACAGGACCCGACGGCAATATGGTTCGGAGCTAACTGGTATGGCGTGAATCTTGTCGACGACGTCACAAACGAAACGATGGTCAAGACCATTGTCGTAACGAAAACTCCAATTCCGCCACCAAGCCCTGCAAAAAACGCTGGGCGCTCCACAAACGCTGGCGAGGATGATTTCGACAAGGGGGCGGCTAAGCTTATTCAGGGGATTTTCCGTGGAATCCGATCAGCAAAGGATCGACCGGACGTCTGGCTTTGCGATCCTCGCATGCCGGTCTTCGATGACCTGCATGACGAACTGCGTCGCATGCGCATTTCGCCAGTCATCCCCGACACCAACCAAGGCAACAAAGCCCTTTGGCAGAAATTGTCGCAAGCAGTTCCGGAATATCTGTTCCGAAAATCGCGGATCAATGTGGTGCGCACTATCAGTCCCCTTAACATTGCAAACTGAAAGGAACGATCATGGCAGAAACCAATCTGGATAGATGGTCATCCAGCGATATTCACGCCGATATCCTCGCCTACATGCGGCCGGGCAGGGATTACCAATCAGTGGACATCCATGCCTATCTGATGGCGGACTATGAAGGCCTGACCACGAACACGATGTCATGGGCCTTGGTCGAACTCCAGAACGCCGCGCGAAAGCGCGGTCATCAGGCCGGGGATGGACCGATCACCAGAATTAGACGCGGCGTTTATCGCAAGCACTAAAAATAGCCCGCTGGATCATTCCAGCGGGCTATTTTCTAAATCAATCCCATGTTCTCTCAGCATAGGAACCCAGATAGGGTTCCCTCATATTCGGAGGGCTAACGACCCTTTTGTTACCGTAGATACCCGCGAAACGGGTATCCTCATCTGGAGACGGTAGCGACCAACGGTCCTTGTTGTTGTCGTAGGCACCCATTTCATGGACACCCTCATCGTTCTGGATCGGTTGCAATGAATGGCTGCGGTTGTCGTAGGCACCCATTTCTTGGGTACCCTCATCCGCAGAAATATCAATTTCACTGCAATATAGTTGTCGTAGGCACCCATTTCATGGGCACCCTCATTTCGACGATCAGTTCGCCAGAACTGGCGCGGGTTGTCGTAGGCACCCATTTCATGGACACCCTCATTGCATTGACCAAGGCCGTGACCGTCTGGGCGGTTGTCGTAGGCACCCATTTCATGGGCACCCTCATTCGTGCCGACACGCTGCCCGACGCAACGGGCGTTGTCGTAGGCACCCATTTCATGGGCACCCTCATTTGATCTTTACCTAAACTTTTGAAAGAGCCTGTATTTCTGCCGCCAAAATAGCACGAAAATCGCGATAGACAACCCGTTTTGTGACGTTAGCTGACATTTTTCCGGAACCAGATCGGAGTTTCCCATCGCAATAAATACTAAATGGACGATAATACTGGCTGCACGAAATTCAAACACAATAGCGGTGAACTTTGGCTGGGAGATTGCCTTGAGCTAATGGCAGAAATTCCATCCGAGAGCGTCGATCTTATTCTTTGCGATCTCCCCTATGGCACGACACAAAACAAATGGGATGCGGTGATCCCATTCGATGCCCTCTGGGATGAGTATCGGCGCATATGCAAACCAAATGCCCCAATTGTCCTCACGTCAGCGCAACCGTTCACAAGCGCGCTGATATCGTCGAACCCGAAGGAATTCCGCTATTCTCTTGTGTGGGACAAAGTCGGGACGACCGGATTTCAGAACGCCAAGAACCGACCGCTGCGTCGGCATGAGGACATTTGTGTCTTTTCGAAGGCCAAATCGACCTATAACCCCATTATGGAGGTGAGGGGGAAACCGAGAAAAAAAGGCGGGAAGCGCGACGATAAGGGATGTTACAATCCCATCGCTGAGCATGAGACATTCAACAACGAGTATTATCCGACCTCGATCATCACGATTTCGAATGCATCGAAAAAGGGCATCATTCACCCGACGCAAAAACCAGTGGCCTTGTTTGAATATCTCATCAGGACATACTCGGACGAAGGCGCACTGGTTCTTGATAATTGCTCAGGAAGCGGAACGACTGCAATTGCCTGCATGGAAACGAACCGCAAATGGCTTTGCATCGAGCGGGACGAAGCCTATTTCGCACAGTCGCGTGAGCGGATAGAAGCGTTCAAAACGGACTATTCCGATGATTTACCGCCTGCGTGATGGGCCGCTTACATGCGGATAACCCACATAGTGCATGACCTCACGCAGCGTGCGGAATTTCCGCCAGAGGATGACACGGGAGCGATAGTAATACAGCGCTTCCCGACCATTCTCCTCTTTCACCGTCATATGGCTCTCCGACAGCCATGCGTTGAAACGATCACGGATGGAAGGGAGCGCACGCAGAACAATCGAAGGCTTCCGTTTGGCACGCTTGTGCTCCTCGTATAGCTCGACGCAGTGGCTGAAACGAGGCCAGATCGATGGCCCACGCTTCGTGATGCCGTCGACACGGAAGCACACCATATTGAACCGTTTTCCGCTGCCTCCATAGCGATACATCGACATATCATCGAACTTATGGGCTGAGAAAATGAACGAGATCAGCATAGCCAACGCGACCTCCTCGGGTGACGGCGCGTGATCGCTCAAAATTTCACCGACCACTTCGGCTTCCGTCGGGAAAAGCTCGGCGTAATGGTCCTTGAACCAGTTGAAAAATGGACACCCGCGCGACCACGAAGTGAAAGTGAACATCACCACCGCACCGGGAAGCAGATTGGGCGTGAGGCTGCGTTCTGCCCACAATCCAATGCCCCGAGTCAAAGTCGACATCAGATCGAGGTTCACAAGGTCATAGAAACGCTGAGGTGAAAATTCCTCGATGTCCGACCCGTAGATGTTGATCCTGCCGGACATAGAGCGCCCGGAGTGGACCAACTCGTCACGTAGCCGCGCCATCGAGAAAATGTCATTGGTATTACGTTCGACCAGATCAATGCTGCTCGACGGCACGATGACATCATTCTCAAGCATATCCTTGACGCACAGCGCTTCGGGACCGGAAAGCGCCAACAGGCTAGAATAGGGCGGCTTGGGGAGATTGGTGCGCAGGATCGCCCGCGCACCGGCCTTGGCTGGATTGTCGAACATGCCGATCACCCCTGAGCATCGTGGAAGTAGCTGTTGTAGTCGGCTTCGGTGAGCGCGGTGCCGCTGTCGATCTCGATCGAATAGGCATCGATCACCTTGGTGGTGAGGAACCGGATACGAGCGATTTCGAGCTTGCCGCCGTCGGGTTGGTTGAAACCGATCTGGAGGCGGCGAACCTTGCCGTCCCATTCGGTCCAGCGATCATTGGTGCGCGACTTGATCCGCTCCTGCATCTTACCCTTGGTCTGATACAGGCCGTCGTTGCGGCACTCGATCCGACCAAAGCCGTGATCGAAGCACTCGTAGCCTTCGAGGTCGTTCCGCTGCTGGGAATCACCCGGCAGAAGCATTTCGGCATCAGGGCCGTGCAGACGGCGGAGATCGCGGTTGATCGCGTCACGTTCAGGAGCAAACAGCCCCACGAAATCGAAGAATGCGGTCGGCTTGCCGTCGAACAAGGCAACATACGGGTTTTCAGGGTTGGCGATCCCCTTGGCCTGCCGGAGACGCGACGTCGCCACAGCGCGCTTGGTCTTGTTGATGCCGCCCTCTTCGGTGGTGATATTAGCGAGAATCGCGGCCTCAAGGCGCGCCTTGAGAGTCGGATAGGAAGCGGCGGCGATATCGAGGTAGGCGGTGCTACGACGAACCATGTGGTTGCACTCCGATGCGTGGCGGGTGTTGGGACCGATGGACGGACGGGAAATCCGACGCCCCTTGGTCGCATAGTCATGACGATTGAGGGCAACAGCTTCGGCGTTGTAATCGCTAAGGAAAACTACGCGGTCAGGCGTGTATCCGGTCGCACGGCCGACCGTGCCCTGCTCGGCGGCAGTTTGGCTGGACTTGAAAGTGAAGTCGAAAAACATCTTGATGACCGGAGGCACACGATCTGCCCGTCGACCGGCACCTTTGACCACCACGATAAAATAGCTGTCAGGATTTTCTTCGAGATAAGCATCGATGAATGCAGACAGGGTCTGCTTCGAATTATCGCGCTCAGAGAATTGCAGCACCTTGATGCCACGTTCCTCCAGAATAGGGACGGCATGCTTGTTGAAGAAATTCGTGCGTTCAGCAGTGTCAAACCGAACGAATGAGCCCTGCCCGCCGTTGAAGGCCATACCATTGAGGCCGAGCCTCTTGGCATTTTTGCATGTCGGAGGGGCAAGAAGCAAGTCCGCCAGCGCCACTCCAAGTGAACGCACCATCTGCACCGGCACAGTCTTGGATGCCTTTTTCAGATGGGTCCGGAGATCGGTAAGGGTAAAATCCTCCCAAATGGAATGCTTGGTCAAGCGCGCGAGCTTCGAATAGCTGTTTACTGGCAACTGTTTGCCTTCGAAATAGCCGAAATAGCCGCTGTTCGCCGCCATCTTGACTTCAACTTCGGCGAAGGTGCCCTGCGCACGCAGCCGATCGAAATGATAGGTCGTCGCAGTAATCAACACCAACCGAACGTCAAAGCCTTCGCCTTCGAGGCGCGCGATCATACGCGCCAAGATGGAATTACGGCCGATCGCCTCGTCGGCTTCATCCACGAAAAGAACGATCGACGTCTTGCCGTTTTGGACGGCGGCTTCGATTACCAGATCGAGATTGCGCACCGACGACCTGCGGATCATCGGCACGAAATCGTCTGCGCCAACGAGATCATAGATGCTTTCGCAGCCCTTGATCTGGATCGAGCCGTGCAGAGCCTTGAAGTATTCAAAATCCCGCTGGGTTTCAGTGTCGCCAGTAAGGCGGGTGGGATTGACGATCACCGACATTTCTTCGGGGCGGAACTTGGCGCACCACATTGCATGATGCGCAGCCGCAGTAATCACCGTGATGGTTTTACCCGATTGGGTCGGGGCACTGAACAGCACGTCGCGGTTCTCTCGAACGGCCTTACTAAGACGCAAAGCCGCATCGATTTTGTCCGAATAAACGAGAGAACCCGGAAGAACGCGAAACATGCCGTCATCCCGCGTTTGATTGTATGCTTCCCACATGTGCGTGAGCACCGGCCCCTTCGGCGGCAATTGTGCCTTCCGAATTTCAAAGCGATCATCGAGACCGTGTCGCTTGGCGGCATCGTTCAACACCTTTACGATACGGGTATCATATTCTTCCAGCATTTCACTAATGACTGGGCGATTCACCGTATCGCCCAGCAACTTTGCGCGAGGGTTACGAAAAGGGCTGTTCGAGAGCAGCTTGGGATCGAGCTTGGGTGCGGCTTCAACTTCGGAGACTGCGCGACGGGCTTCCGGTGCCTTCCTCATTATCAAATCTCTCTTCATCAAATGTGGTATTGCTCAAATGTGAGCCCGCTATACCACGTTTGATGAAGTGTTCAATACACTTTATTCACTAAAATCAGCAGACGAATACTTCGCCCTTAGCGCTCTCCAGCATGAGATCGAACGCCTTTTCGATCTTGCTGGGGAAGTTGCTCCAAATTTGCTGGACGCGCGCACGCTTGCGAGGATCGGCAACCAGTTTGCTGTCAGGGTCGAGTTCGTCAAACACCTCCCGCAGCGGGTTCAATGTGACCCTTCCGGTGATGATATATTGGACGAACGTTTCGTAGAACCATTCATATTGGCTCACGAGCGCCCCCTTGCGCGCCGATGCCATGGTCCCAAGCTGATGACCGATCAGCTTGCCGTAGATTTCCTCATAGTCGTTGGCGAAAATCCGGCCATATTCCGTGCTCTCATCGGGCCACTGCGTTCCATAAGCCTGAGACACCAGCGTGCGGATGAAGCGCTTGAACATGGCCATCACTTCCCATCCCGCATCGCTGCCGAGCTTGCCGCCCATCAATGCGTGAGCAATGCGATGCGCGACCGCCCAAGGGCTTTTGAGAGTGATTTTGTGCTCGTCCGACAGATTGTTCGTCAGGACAATCGTAATGGCATCTGACGTCTGCTGTGCCTTGATTGCAGTGGCGGCCTTCTCACCGAGCTTCCGCACGATCCACGCATCATCGACGTGGCCGATGAATGAAGTGGGATCATAGTTCGGCGTCGTGCTCTGCCAGAAATAGAGCGAGAATTTCACGGACGTGCGCCCGAACGCTTTGTTCACGGCCTGCATGACGCCGGGGTCACGGATCGCCCGCTTATCCACGTCGGAGAAATGCTTTCCATCCATTTCATAGCCGGTGAACTTGGAAATCATCTCGGCTTCGTTCTGATCGAAATCAGAATCGATTGTCCAATTGGTGATCGGGGCTTCAAAAAGGGCAGTGAGGTCCATGGGTTATTTATCGGAACATAGCCAAAGCTGCTTCACCAAAGACCCTGATATCAGCCCGCTCGATGTTCGTGAAGTCGCTCACCACGATCGGCTGCGCACATTCGTCATTGTCTTCATAAGGACGCTGAGCGACCATCCTGCCAGCGTAGAATTGCTGATAGGAGACGGGATGGGCGTAGCGCCAGTCCTCCGGAGCTTCCCCCTCGGAAATCATGCGAATGAAGCCGATTGGCTGATCATCTTCGACAGTGCAGCCAGTCTCTTCATCGCATTCGCGATGACCCGCCTGCCTCGCCGTCTCCCCCGGCTCGATATGGCCACCGGAACACTCCATACCGCGACGCGCATTATTCGCCATCACCACCCCATCAGCAGAGACCGCCAGCATGAATGCAGTGCTGGTCAAATCGGCCGGGGATTCCTCCGCAGTGAGAACGAACTCAGCCCGGTTGGGCAAAGGCAGATAGGGTAGGTCATATTCGATATGGACGATCATATGTCACCTTGGTCTTAAGCAGCGTAGCGATTGATCTGCAACTGGTTGTCGTTGGCCCAGATACGAACCGCCTCCATCTCGTAATCGCGGGCCATACGGTTCGCAAAGCCCCTGATCTGGACGATCCGGTCATTGCGTGCATCCACCTCAATCGTGAGGGCGCGTTCCCAATCATGCCCCTTGCGACCGTCACGCACCTTCATGGTGAAGATGCCACAGTTGCCCGCCATACAACGCGGTTTATAGGACAGGACACAGTGCCGCATGCTGGTGCCTTCGGCAGCCAGTTCCTTAGTGGACAGGATTTCCCGCACGAGCCATTCGTGCTTATCGTTTCGTGTCTTGAACTGGCTGTCCTTCACATCGATACCGGCCCACACTGCGTTACCCAAAGCCTTGGTGCGCGCCATCTCGCGAACCCACTCTTCGTGGCCGCGCTTCAGCATGAGGATCGACCGCCCCTTGAGGGAGAAATTCCGGTCAAGATCATAGCGATGCTGGATGTAATCGACGAGATCGTTGACCTCGCGAACCGGTAGAGGATTTGCCGCAAAATAGCGAATGACGCTTCGCCAGAAATCCGACCAGATCGTAAAACTGGAGAGTTTGGTTGCAGCAACCGATCGCGCGACAGAATTACTCCCATTGGTCCGCGCAACGGCATAGACCAGCATTTCGGAGTAACCGAGGTCATAGGGGCATGTCGCGAGGACATGCGTCTCCTTCTTAGTCAGAATGCCTTTGAAGATATCCTTGAACAGCGAACGACCCTGCGCAATCGCGAAATAACTCTCGAAGATCAATTCATAGGCATCGACTTCACCGGCGCTGATCGAGCGGCGACGTCCCGTCTGCTTCCGATGCATGGGATGTTTGAGCCCGGCAGGCTGCCGGTCAATCCACACCTTACGGATATGGCGAGGAACGGGAAAGCTCTCGAACATATGCTGCGCATAGGCCAGCCCGATCGCATCATGATCGCGTGTTTTGAGCGGGCGATTGAACGTATCAGGGGAGCGCACAAGACGATCGGGGAATTTGTCTGCCAGCGCCCGACCGATCTCCAGTGGCGTGCGGGCAGCCGCACGAGCGGCTTCATCGATCCGCTGCGAACCACTCTTCAGAGATTGCATCACAGCCTGAGCGTCTTCGGCTTCGCGTGCTTTGATCATCTGAAGTTTGCTGCGGGGTTTCATATCGTGCCTCAAATAGTGACACGGGCTGGTCTCTACGCCAACGGATTCGAACCGCTGTCACCAAGCGTGGAAAGGGTTTGGCTCCTAGAAAACCTGCACCCCAGACGGCCGTCTTGACCTGATGGGTTCGACCCCATCACCCGTGATACCACCTTTTAGTAGATGATCAGATCGCATGTCAATTATATTTGGTGGTTCGTAGTTGGCCTACCACCCAAACTTTTCTAATTACTGTAGACACCCGCTTCATGGGTGTCCTCCTCGTCCGATACCGCACAGACCGTGCGTTTCACGTTGTCATAGGCACCCATTTCATGGGTACCCTCATCGGGATTATTGCAGAGGACAGGGATAGGATTGTTGTCGTAGGCACCCAATTCATGGGTGCCCCAATCTCATCTCATGCCAGTTTTGCTCGGCCCGCAGTAGTCGTAGGCACCCAGTTTATGGGTGCCCTCATCGCTATTCTGCCCGGATCGCGATCAGCGAGAGTTGTAGTAGGTACCCAGTTCATGAGCACCCTCATCAGTGACCAGCCGAACTATGGAAAGAAATGGTTGTCGTAGGTGCTTATTTCATGGGCACCCTTATTGCGGAAAGCATATGATGTGTGGATGTCGTTGTTGTCATAGGCACCAATTTCATGGACGCCCTCATCTGCTGCATATTAGCAGGCTAATGCCGTGTCATTGTCGTAGGCACCAAACATAGGTTCCCTCATCAATAGCTGGCATGGCCCGTTCGGCCAAGAAATTGTCGTAGTCACCCATTTCGTGGGTAACCTCATCAGTTCACAGGCCGATGGCTTAGCCGTGTAGTTGTTGTAGGCACATTCAACGTGCCCTTCCCAACGGTCGACGATGACCCATATACCTATCCATTTTTGTAGGAGCCAAACATTGCCCCCTCATCTCAGAACGAAAGTCTAGGATCAAACGAGACGTTGTCGCAGGCACCCATTTCATGGGCACTCTCATACGAAAGTATTTCCGGTCGATCGAAGCGCTAGTTGTCGTAGGCACTCATTTTATGAGCAACCCTCATCCGACGACCATGACCATGCGGGGGGACGTTTGTTGCCGTAGGCAACCATGGAATGGTTGCCCTCATCATCCGGACGAAGTCATGGATCGATCCGCAGTTGTCGTAGGCATCCATTTCATGGACACCCTCATCTGACCATGGAAGAGGTTGAGGCCGAATTGGTTGTCGTAGGCACCCATTCCATGGGCACCCTCATCGGTCAGACCTCAATATGATCAATAGATGACGTTGTCGTAGGCACCCATTTCATGGGCACCCTTCTCATACGCGGGAAGCGATCGGCGATCCCTCCCATTGTCGTAGGCACCCATTTCATGGGCACCCTCATCGTCGGCAATATGTGGGCCTTCGTCCGAGCGGTTGTCGTAGGCACTCAACGGTGCCCTCATCAAAAGGCTGTGCCGGGTCGGTCGAATTCAAGTTGTTGCAGGCACCCATTTCATGGGCACCCTCATCCCGAGCGCCATCAGGTTGACGCGGCTTTCTGTTGTCATAGGAACCCATTTCATGGGCACCCTCATCGCTGCCACTGAAAAACTGGCCGTTTACATAGTTGTCGTAGGCACCCAATTCATGGGTATCCTCATGCGGCGGCCTGAAGGCAGGAACAAACGTTCAGTTGTAGTAGGCACCCATTTCATGGGTTCCCTCATCTCCCAAACCCACGGGAGAGATCGTTTATGGATTATCGTAGGCACCCATTTCATGGGCACCCTTCATCATATCGCGCGCGACGCGTGCGATCCTTCAGTTGTCGTAGGCACCCGTTTCACGGGTGTCCTCATCCCAGTGCTTCGCACCTTCGTCGAATGTCGAGTTGTCATAGGCACCCATGAAATGCGTGCCCTCATATATCAGGCATCGTTGCTGGTCGGCCTACAGATTTATCACAGGCACCCACGTCATGAATACCCTCATCCTACGACGGTAACCCGGTCGGAGATGATCTGTTGTCATAGGTACCCATTCCATGGGCACCCTCATCATTCCGTCGACGAATTGATGGGGCTGGGAAGTGGTGGTAGGCACCCATTCCATGAGTGCCCTCATCTGCGCATCCACGATCCCGCCATAACGATCGAGTTGTCATAGGCACCCATTTCATGGGCACCCTCACCCCTCTTCCGCAGCCGCATTTGCCGCTTTGAGTTGTCGTAGGCACCCATTTCATGGGCACCCTCACCGTATTCAGACAGCGCGGCTACCGCCTACATGTTGTCGTAGGCACCCATTTCATGGGCACCCTCATCCGGGGAGAGGTTTGTCACTCCGAGATTTCTGTTGTCGTAGGCACCCATTTCATGGGCACCCTCATCGCCCGCGCCCATACGGCCCAGCGGATGCTCGTTGTCGTAGGCACCCATTTTATGGGCACCCTCATCCCGCTCGCGAAGGTGCTGATCTTGAATCGGTTGTCGTAGGCACCCATTTCATGGGCACCCTCATCTGATCATCTACTAACGATTTGAAATAGCCTCGGAAAACGCCTGATAGAGATCAGAAATTTCCCGCCATCTCATTTAAAACGAGACACGCTTGCGCATTTCGCAAAACCCTCTCGCATTGTCAATCACATCGCAGCGATATTACGTTTCCATACACTGAGGCCGCGACGATAATCGAATGCCTTCTGGATGAAGCGGAAATTGACCCGGCTCTTGAAGCCATGGGTCGCGAGACGCTCACGCACAAAGCCAATCACTTCATCACGTTCCATCTGCGTCAGCGGCCGTGCGCCATCTTCCAGCCCGTTCTCCTCGATCTTGTCCGAAATCGTCTCGATGAAGTCGAGCATCTCATCATCACCGAATTCCATGTGGATATGGAATGATCGACTGAGCATGGCTTGATCCAGTTCCGACGCATCGAGGTTGGAAATGAAAATCATCCGACCGCGATAGTCGATCTGGTTCGGAAGTCGGTTCATGATGATGCGCTGGACGTTCTGGATATCGGCGTCGAACGCCTCCTCACTTTCATCCTTGTCGCTGAGCAGCCCGCCCTTGATCTGATGCGCGAACAGTTCGAGATCACCCAACAGCGGCTCACTGCGAAGGATGCGCGACATGGCGTCGACCAGCCGCATACGCTTCTCGGGCTTCATTGCGGCCGTGTTGACTGTGTGCTTGTTATCGTTGCTGACCTCGCGGACCGGCTCGGTGTTGAGCGCGCCCTTCATCATGTTGACGCCATTGGGGTCGCCCCAGACAGAGTCACAGTCATCGAGAACCGTGAGGCCGTCGATCTGCTCGATGAACGTCCGATAGAGCGCTGCGGCCGTCAGGGAGCCAGTTTTCTTGATGAAATCGTCACCAACATTATAGCCGAGTTCCTTCAGCACCTTCATGACTCGGAACGTCTTACCAGCCGACGGCGCACCAGTGATGATGAGAGACTTGGCATGGCGCGTGCCGCCACTGGCGACCATCCGCACCTTCTCCTCCATGTCGAGATACTGCTCTTCCATGGTGCCCTTACCGGTATCGACTTCGTCGGCACGGACCATGCGTTCAACGCGTGCGAGAATTTGCTCCAGACCGGGAATTTGGAAGAAAGTGCCATTGGCACGACGAGCCATCAGAACAACGCCACCCTTCTTGGCGACCTTCTTCAAAGTCTCCAGTTCCTGCTGCTCACCATTGTCGGCGGCATTCTTGTTGTCATTCTCCGGTGCAGGCGCAGATGCTTCACGCAGCGCGCTCTCGATCACTCCGATCCGAGGTGAACGAATGAACTTCTCAAGCTGATTCACGGTCTCTTCCAATCCAGCATCTACCGGCAGATCGATCACATAGTCTGGCGACTTGTCGACATCGAGGATGTTCCAGATATACACCGATTGCGCGATTTTGGTACCCCGCGTCCACGAAACACCAATTGCGCGCGTCGACTGGTTCACTGCAAACACGACACCCAGATCGCCGGTGCCACCAACCGTGTAGACACGCCGGGAGCCACCATTTTGCTCAAGGTTGAACTTGGAGCGGAGGGCGTTGATCAGGTCACGGACCAAAATATTCGGAGTTTCGAGTTCGGTAAGGCGCATGCACTATTTATCAGATGGCAGCCGCATTAATGTTTGCGTTGGATTGTCCGTTATATATGGTGGCTCAAGTCAATCTGGAGAACAACAATGCGCGATGCCAAGGAATATCAAACAGTCTTCGAGGGCAAGTCTATCCCGGTCGCCGAAGCCCCTCGGGAACATCTCGAACAGGAACTGATGCGTGCCTACGACATGTTGAGCCACTTTGAACAAATGCTACTCCCGCTCACGCGGATGGCCGACCTGTTCATCAGCGGCAGCGACAAGGAACTCGACAAAATGCTCACCGCCGTTGAAACGGAATAATTCATAATTCGGGTTGACACCATCACGGCTCTACACTAAATACAGTTTCAGAGACGCATGATCGTGCTTCCTTCTCTCTATGGCTTATGAATAGCTGATCGATTTGTCTCAAATGCCCGCCTCGTGCGGGCATTTTTGTCTATGGACCCAATGGCGTGATAGAAGTGGGCCGATGATGCATAATGACGATTGCTTTAGCTGCGGGCGTGAACCAGCAGAGGTTGATGCGCACATCGATCAGGTCATCGATGGTGCGGGGCATATCGTCATGGGTATTCAGGCCGATCCCCCATTTGCATATACGGCAGGCCTGTGGGAAAAGGGCATGCCTGAGCTAATCATGTTCGGCCTTTCCGGCCCGACGTCGATGGCTATCCTCAATCGGGTGGTCGATCATATCAAGACCAATGGCATGATCAAAGATGGTGACCTGCTCGACGATATCGCCACCATGCCGACCAAAATTGGTGCCGTTCATGATCGGCATGTGGTCGAACACTTCAAGGTTGCATTCGAGCGTATCGAACGCGTCAAAGCCGAGGTGGCAGCCCCTTATGCGCTTCAGATCATTTGGCCAGACACGCAAGGCCGCTTCCCCGGCGATCCGCTGTTTGAAGACCGCTTCTCCGCGCGACAACCCTTGCTGAACGGGTGATCCATGAACGACATCCCTGTTGAGCTTCGGGCTTGGACCAGTTTCGAGCGCAGTACGCTACCCAAGCTATCCAAGGCCGACATTCAGCAGCGAGCCCGAGAACTCGGCGTGTCCTATGCTGAGATGAAGAAGGCCATGGCGTGGGTCGAAACCAACGAGGTATGGCTCAACAGCCGCTATCAGGTGAATATCGATCGCAACCCAGTGGTGGGCGATAACTGGCCGCCGATGATCCACCTGTCGATCAAGCGCGTCGATCGTGCGCCTGTTCACGATTGGCGGGACCTCCAGCGGATCAAAAATGAACTGGTTGGGACGGACCATGAGGCGCTGGAACTGTATCCGCGCGAGAGCCGCGTTGTCGACACGGCCAATTCCTACCATTTGTTCGTGTTCGCCGACCCAGAAGTCACTGCGCCGTTTGGGTGGACCATTGGTGGGAAGGTGAATGATAGCCGCGCCGGTGCTGTCCAACGGCCGATAGAAGAAGGGGCGGCCTAAGCCACCCCTTCACTATCATTCAGGCATCAATGACGAGATCAGGGACTTCCCGGCTCAGATAATCCCGATAGGGCTGAGGAAGACGGCGCGCCGCCCAGCCGAGCAGGTTGAGCAAACGCTGCTCACGCGGGCCATCATTCTCATCGGCGATCGCGCGCGCCCACGACGGCGGGATACGATCCAGCGTGCGCTTGAGCGAAGCCATATCGTCGTTCAGCGCCTCGATCGCGTCGACCGCCTCAAGCATCGTATGATGCTCCCACCCGGCCAAATGACCGGTTGACGCATGATTGCGGGCACCCTCGACATTCTTCGCCGCGACACGCAGGCGATCGACCAGCGAGGTCTCAACTTCAAATTTCGTCTTCATATCAAACCCCTACGCTATACCATTCATCATAGGTGAGAAGATCACCCTCTCGATAATTCAGACCAGTCTCCCGGCAGGCGCGAACGAACCCGGAGCACATGCGCTGCTCCCCTTTCTCGGCCGAATGACAGCCCCAGTTCCTGCCACTATCCCGCTTGATGCTCATGATCTCGTAGACCGATGGGACGCACCCGAGATTGATCGCTTGCTCGACTGCATCACTACAATCGAATGGGCATGTGTCGCACGCGCTCATTTCTCACCTGCTTGGGCCAGATGAAACAGCCGCCACCCCTCGTGCTTACCGCTCCACGATTTGCTCGACGGGATGTCATAATAGCCTTCGGCCCAGCATCGCGTGCAAGTCGCCGGATGCGCCGTGCAGTCACCACAATGTGAGGCCATCAGACCATTACGCAGGTATGGGCCGACCTTCTCGACCGAATGCGCAACGATATCCTCGATCTCGAACTGGGCTGCCGCGCCCTCCGCACGACGCAGGAAGTAGCGATAGTCCTTTTCCAGTTCTGGATCGGTCGCGATCTGGTCAGCGAAGCGCGCCAGCAGCTTTACCGCGATATCAACGGCATAGAGGCTGTCGCCGATATACTCGTCGAAATAGTAGCGGACTGCCGCCTCCCGATGCTGCTGATCAGACAGTAAAGGCGCAGTCGGATTGATCCGCGCCCTTGCTTCCATGATTTCGTTCGCGTCAGGCACTGGCCTGATCCCGACCATATTTGCGGAGCCACTTCTGGCACTTTGCCACCATCACGCGCTCAATGTCCGCCATGGTGGTCGCGGGATTGTCCAGATGGATGAGATCGAAGCAGCAGGCCATCACGTCGACGGCTTCTCCCAGAATGCCATCGACACCCATAGCTCCGTCGACCTCGTCCTGAAGCTCACGCACCTCGGTCTTGAGATGACGCATGACCTTATGCTTGCTGCGCCCATCATTGACCCGCAGGCCAAACCAGCGGACGATATCGAACAGGCCCGACGATGGCGGCCGGATAATCATGAGCGGAGTGTGATCAACAACGCCGATATCGAGCAACTGCGTCACGGCCTCCTCCGGCTTCAAGGGAAGACCGTCGTTGAAGATATCAATCGCATGGAGATTGTCAGCAACGCGCTTGAGAAGAGCCCAACTGTCCTGTCCTACTTCCACGCGCGGCATGTCCGATCCCGGATACCAGCGAATAGAAATGCTACCCAGACACTGGCTGTCATCATCCTCGAATTCATAGATCGCGATTTCCGAGTTCGCGCCGTTCGGAACCCAAGACGTGAGATCATGCGATCGAACAAAGCTCAAATATGTCACTTCAAATTCCTCAATTAAATCAAGCTACCCCACGACGATCCAACGGGATAGACCGGAAAGCCGCAACCGCGAAGCTGCTGCCTGACCCACTCCATCAGGACTTCGCGATCGGTATCGGCGAGCCACTTCTGCTCTGAATGAATGGTTGAAACGATACTGAACAGAATGTCCATGAGCTTGCGAGTGTCAGCAGACCATTCTCTGGGGTGTTGCTCGATATTGTCAGCGCCGTCCCCCAATTGGTGTCGATTAACCCGATCCGTGTTTCCCGCGAGAATTTCATCCAAAGTCTCATCGTCGACGCCAATGATCATGGCGAAGAGGGAGTGATGGATAGATTTTTCACGATATAGACGCTGGAGTCTCTTCGCTCTCTGGCTCTTGATCAACGCGTCCCATTCAATGTCACTGTCGTCCAAATCTCAAATCCAGTTTGTCAAATCCACAACTGGTTTAGGATGCCACCTCATCCCCATGCAATTTCTTTTGTTCCGCTCGGTATAGGTCTTCCTCCAGTTCCCGGATGCGCGCGAACAGACCAGCCCGCTCTCTTTCATATTGCCGCGCGAGCGTGTCGCTAGCGCGATATGCCTCATTCGCGGCATCGAGAGCCGAGCGCAGGCTCGACGTCACGACCTTCCCCTGTAGAGATCGCAGAGCCGTTGCGGCCCGTTCATACACCTCCGGCGCATGCTCGTGGCTATGCTCGTCCCAATCACCAGCGAGGACAAACTCGATCGCATTGATCGTTGCGCTAATCTGCGCCGGTGTGAGAGTGACTTTTTCGACATGCTTGGTAGTGCGTGACATGGCATTCCTCCATCGTGTTCATCACACTATAGCCAGCCTTTGAGCCGAATGTGCGCGAGGAGCCAAGAAAAATGCCGCAAGCGCTTCACGCGCGGGCACTTGCATCGATATCCCTTGAGGCGCACCACCCTACCCCTGATCCTCGACCAGATCGTGTGGCAATCGTCGCAATGAAGCCCGGAAGAGGAACCGGGCGCTTCAGGAATCCACTGAACCGCGTCGCTACCGCAGCCGACACACACCCCATTATGCCAGCGAGCATAGCGGCGCATGAACACAATGGGGTGGAGAAGCTCAAGCATCGAACTGATCGAGCAGCCGCTCGACGGATCGGCCATGGGTGACGGCCGGATCGCGGTGCAACTCGGTCTTCCAGCCGAAATCATCTTCCGGATCAGCGCGGTTCAGCATCATGGTATAGAGCCGACCAGCCCTGAACTGCTCGATGCGGCGCTCGGCGTATTCGATCACGTCGGCGGGATCGTAGAGGTAGTTCCCGCCGCTGGCGCAGCCCATGAAGTCGATGTCATGAAACGCCCACGCGACCTCTCCGGGCGTCGGAATGCGGCTGATCCGAAAGACCTTGTTGTTCGCGATGCAGTAGAAAAGGACCAGATGCGGATTGGCCATCTGCTCCATCAATTGATCTCTCAAATAGTTCGACATCAAATCCTCGTTACGTCTAGTTGATTTTGCGGCGCTGATAGGCGCTCAGGCGCTTGCCGACGACCTTGCCGACTGGCTGCCCTACCCTCCCCACGCACTTACCGTAGGAGCCCACAGCGCGGGCATCAGAGCCATACCAGAAGCCCCTGAACAGGTAGCGACCCGGCGTGCCATACTGGAGGTTACCCGACCGCCGGGCTTCCTTCGTCGAGACATGCAGTTGGACGACCAGTTGACCACGACCACGCCAGTCGCGGGTCATCATGAGCTTCGGAACCATCAGTCGTCCTTTCCGCTGCACACCGGGCACGGAAGCGTCGATGTGGGGCCGCGATAGGCCCGAACTTTGCGCTTACCGAAGCACATACCACAACGAGCCGATTTCAGCGCGGCAGCGATCCGTTCCATCATATGACTTCCTCCATGCCGTAAACCGTGTGCTCCATGGCGACGAGAACGAAATCGGATTCCTTCCCATCGATCCAGATGTTCCACGCGCGATCGTTATGCTCGCAACGCCGGGCATCCTTGTATGTCTCACGAGCCCACGCATCGACGGCATCGAGCGAAGCGGCAACCGCTTGGACCCCGCACGAACGGGCCTTTTCGATGCCATTGTCGTCGAACATTTCAACCAGATAGACGTTCATGACGGTTCCACCCGATGCTGGCCGCGCTCGATCATATAGGCGAGACAGTCACCCGTGTGCGGATGCACGCCATGCCATTTTCCAGCCTGACCACGCAACCAAGCAACGATGGCCTGACGCTCAGTGTCCGCAGTTTCCGGAACAATGTCTCTGACTTCCCCAGTCCATTCGCCTCGTAGAGCCCGGTTTGCGACGACCTGCGCCCAAGTGAACTCTTTCCCCTGAAAACCAATAGGGCCAGACGAAATGAGGCTCAGGGCGTCCCGCAGCGTCGCAATTTCCCGTTCTTGATCAGTCACCATATGCCTCCAGAATGAGACGGACCCGCCGCCCCATCATTTTCGTGAACAGCGGATGCTCTTTGGTTTCCTCATCCCATGACTGAATGCGAACGAAGAGATGACCATCGTCATCGCCGGTGATCACAGCGCCATCGTCGACGTCGGGTTGGAAAATGCGCGCCGCGCCCCCATCCTCAACGTCGACGATTTTGAACCCGCGCTCGCTCGTCGTTTCCAGAGTGGGCATGACGAAATCGATCTGCTGCCGGATCAGAGGTTGGTCATCCCGCCGTTCCGCCTCACGAACGAGGAGACGCGAAAGCACCTCCTGCATTTCTTCGGCATGGAGAGCGAACGCAGCGATGGCATATTCCCTCGCCCGCGTCAGATCATTGATTTCCGCATCCGCCTCTTTGCTGAAGTCGACATTGAGGCGCGAAATGGCTTCCGTCTTCGCAGCCCCCGTGTCGCACATCGCGGTGAGAAGCTCATTGAGCTTGCGCAACTCTTCGATCACGTCGCCATCCCTTTACTCTCTGCGAACGCCCGTGCGGCATCCAATTCCTCATCGAGGGATACTTCATGAACGGTGACGCGGAAAGTCCGGCCATCCTTCATCACCCGAAACACCGCATCACCCCCATCCATGATAGGGGGATGCGAGTAGCCGAAGGTCTTGAGCCTGCGGACGTGCTTCTGGATCGACCGCCCGAGGAAGAGCACGAGATCGGTCATGTCAGTGGGTCAGTTCCGACAGTTCGGCGTCGAAGCCGCGATCGATGACGGTGTTGTAGTCCGAGAGCCTGCAACAGGTCAGCTTGACCGTGACCCGCCCCGCGATGGTGTAGAACGTGGCCGGGAGTTGAGAAAGGCCCGCATCATTGATCGCACGCTCCGCCTGTGCACGGTTACGATAGGTCTGCATATCAATTACCTCCATCTAATGCAGACCCACCATACCACCAATTATGATTCAGTCAACAGATAGGCGAAACTGGTTTGTTCAAGATAGTCATCGCCCCGCGACTTCAGAACCTTCACCGAACCATCGTTCATCGTGAGCACGACCACATCAGCGAACCACATCGCGGCCTTGAGGGGATAGCGAACGATCAGTGACGCCACCGGGGCATCCGGAACGGCCGGGACCATGTGTTCCTCATGGAGCCCCAACACGAAAACCTTGCGGTGCTGATAGGTCAGTTCGCGGGCGGCGAGAATGGCTTGCTCAATAACCTGTCGGCCGAAGCTTTTGGCAGTTTCAAGCGACCAACCAAATTCCTCCGGAACATGCACACGCGCACCCGACAGCGGGCGGGGATCGAAATTCAAATCAGGCAGGTCCGACATAGTTCTTCAAATCCTCGTAAGCGAAGTCATAAATCGAAATAGAAGGCTCCATGCGCTCCCGCTTGCCATCGCGGCGGGTAACAATACCCACTTCATCCTCGGTAATCGTGAGCGCCACGGTGTGGGCGTCATCGGGTTTCCAGAGCAAAATGATTGCCTCGGCATCCCATGTCATCAACGGAACTGCGATCCCATAACCGACCATGCTCGCAAGGACTTCCATGGCAGTATCGATCACAGCCAAAGGAAGGGGGAGATCGTCACTTGCGAGCATTTCATGAAGCCGATCGATCAGCGGGTCATAAAGTTGCTGCACGCGATAGCACTCATCACTCCACCTCGTAATCCCATCCGCAACCACCCTCTCCTCTGGATGCTCGGGGATTTCCATCCACGAGGTGTATCCGTGCTTCATACCATTGACCCGCGCATATTCGGGATTGGAGGCCTGATAGAGAATCCCGACATCGGTCTTGATCGGGAAAAGGATAACGGGACGATCACCAGTTGGTGGATCGGTCTTGAGGTCACGCCACATGCGTTGGGCACTTTCCAAGCTGCACCGCGTGGACGTCGCCCACATACGGACTATATCGCGCCCTGTCTGGTCGCGATTGTGTATAGCTCGTCAGTTGCCCAGAGATGGCATATTCCTCGCCCCCTACGCAAACGCGATGGGAAAACTGAGTTACGCGCCGGGCGTTCGTCGTATTATCGTCGCACGAGACCAAAGCCATCGCTGCGACCAGCATGAGAACCGTGCGCATCAGCCCTGATCCTCCCAAACAACGACTTCATCGGGCTTGTTGGCCTTGTCATCGCATTTGCCGACCTCGACGACGCGCGCGCTGTCACTCCCCAGATAGGCCCGACCGTCGACCCCTTTATAAATCCGACCAGTGATGACGTAACGGACGCCCTTGAGGCACATCGGTGTCGCAAATTCAGCGACTGGAGCATTGCAACCGGCGAGCAGCGCCATCGGCGCGAGCAAAATCAGCTTCTTCATAATGTGTCCCTCAAATATGCCTTGGATATATTTGAGGGATAGAGATCGATGCAATTTAATTCTGCGAGTGAGCCGCCCGGTAAACTTGTCGTAGATCACGAAGCTGCGAAATGTCGTGGACGACATATTCCATCTGACCGTCGCCGTTATAATCACCGCCCAAAAATGCGATGATGTTCGCCCCGGCACTACGCGCATATTGCTGAAGCAAGGGCACCAGCGGGTCCATCCGCTCATGATCCATACTCACTTCATCGAATGGCTCGTCCCCGGTGATGAGCGCGGACACAGCAGAAATCATGCTGTCATTGAAAAAGCGGTGGCCATGCACGGCCTGACGATAGACCTCAGCAAACTCATCCTCATCCATGCGGGCATAATGACGGCGAAACTGCTCGAAGCGAGCATCGCTAAAGTGCATCACCGTGCCGGGATCATATTCAAAGGCGTCGACATTCGCGATCTCATCATCGGCGTAAGACAGGGCGTGGCCGATATAATCGGTCATGAACACGTCGTTCCCCACAGCGCCATCGAAGTGACCGCGATAGAGGATGTCGAGATATGCGCTGTCGAGAGATCGGATGAAAGTGTCTTCGCTATCATAGAAGCGGGCACGCTCTTCGGCCGGGGTAGTGGGGGACGGCGCTGCGGCCTCGACGATGGTGATGAACTCTCTCATCGGATATTTATTAAAGTTTGGCGCGCCCGGAGGGACTCGAACCCCCAACCCCAGACTTAGAAGGTCCGTGCTACTTTCCAGTTGAGCTACGGGCGCGCATTGGTGGTCTCGCCGGGAGTCAAACCCGGAGCCTCAGCCTTCGGAGGGCTGCGCTCTGTTCAGTTGAGCTACGAGACCGGCGTGAAATCGATGAACTAACGAAATCGAGACCGAATGTCACTAGAATAAAGAGCAACCTCGATATCTTTTAGACCCTCTTTCGAAACTTCTCTGAAAGCATCGATACAGTCGAAATTCAGAATTATGACTTCGCCAACCTTATCCCATCCGTCCACGATATATGCGACATCACCTTTAGCGCAAAGATAGGCGATAAGATCGGTGAAATCTTCCATATCGGAAGTGAGTCTCTGAAACTGACACAAACTCAAGCCGATGATTTTAGCTTCAGGATGTAGCGCTACTTCATAAACATGAGCGCCGAAGCCAGCACATGTCGCCGGACGCGTCGAACACCACAGTCCCAACACACCATTGTCGTGCCACCGGCTCCATTCCCGCGCCTCGAAAATCTTCTGGCGACAAGGAAAGTCGAACTGCTTCGGCGACACATGATAAAGGGTATGGGGCTCGAATTCGAGGTCATCAAATATGTCTATCATGCCTCGACGCTAGGGAGGCGCAATCTTCGGTTTCAATAAATATCAGATGCGCAATTTCATCAACATCATCACTGAAGCTGACATCGGAACGCGCTTCCCAAAAGCCTCCGCCCGGATCACGTATGATGAAGACGGTGGAGAAGCCGACGTGTTCGTTCGACCCTCGGCCGGAACCATATTGAAGTGTATCGGCGGCTTTGATGCCCGCGCGCTCATTTACGAAGATGGCACGCTCATCGTCTGGCACCAGAATGACATGTATCATCGGGACGTCTATGAAAACCCGGTCACCCAGCGCCCCGGAGATTTCCTCACCCTAATGCTGCACAAGCCGGGTAGGTTCGATGCCTGTGTTGCAGTGAAAGGAGGGGACGAAGAGCCCGAACCTTTTACGGACGAAAAATGGCTGGCGATCTTCCACCGCAATCGAGCCCTGTCGGAAATCTACGGTGAGGGGTTCGAGGTTGAAACCTATAATTGGTGGTAGATGGTGGACCCGATGGGCTGCGTTACCCATATCCGTGACGGCCAATTCCACGAGCGGTCCCGTGGGGCAATGTCTGCTCTGATCGCTTTGAGCTACAGGCCCGAAATATTCCATTGTCCTGCATGCAATTCACGATGGCACCGACAGCACAACAGAATACATTTGTCTAATTCAGCTTTGATTTTGTCATCGAAAACCAATCCTCTGGATTGACCTATACCAAAGTCTTTCTGAGTGGGGTCCATATGATGAAAATCAAGCGCATCATTGCAGGACGAGTAGGAACAGCGTTTACACTCCCCGCCTTTATAATCGACGCATTGCTGTTTCAGAGACGCACGACGTTCTCTTGACTCGTCCGCCGTGCAGGGTTTGCAGTATGGAGACGGTGCAGATTTATGCCTACGTTCGTAAAATTCTGCGCGCGGTTTACAATGGCCACAGCGAGGACAAGTTACCTCAGATTGTTTCCGGGTCCTACGAATTTCCAAGGTGGAAATTCCTGCGCGGTTTATGTGGTGCTTGACTGTAGTTTTGGATTTACCAACCGCAGTAGAGATGGAAGCAATCGTATGGCCTTCCAGCGCCATTGCAATAATAGTTTCTTTCACCCGGTATTTAGCACAATCAAACTGGGCTATTACCGAAATGAAAAATGGTGCTGCTGGAGCGATTCGAACGCCCGACCTACGGATTCGTAGTCCGTTGCTCTATCCAACTGAGCTACAGCAGCACACTTTTTCTCGCCGCATCTCTGCGGTGCAGGGCCACTAGCAGCGCCCTACCCTCCCCGCAAGCGAAAAATGCCATCCGCTACATGGCATCCGATATTCCCTCCTTATGAGTGCGACCTCGGACAACGGTGCTCGCGCGGGCCTACAGGGATTGTCGCCCCTGCCCCATATTTTACGACCCTGAGGCTGATACAGGGTCGGATGGGACACGGGGTCCAACCTGCTTCATATTTCATGACCCTGAGGCGTAAGCAGGGTCAAATCTGGTCAGGGTTTCCACCTGATGCACCGGGGAGATTGCCGCCTCCTTCCGGCTCTTTCCCGTTCCGCTCGCGATCGGTCAGGGACATTCTTATTTATGGAGCCGCGAACAGGACTCGAACCTGCATTTGGGTGTTATCCCTCACTCCAGTTAGCTTAATCGGCGTTCGTAGCGCCGTTGCGTATCGCGGCCTGCGTTATGCGTTGATGAGATTGCTCTCGATAAAGGCCTTCACCGCGCCGGGCTCAATTCCCGGCATGGGAAACTCGTAGCGATCTTCGCTGTCGAGCATTGCCTGATATTCCTCTTCGGTGAGACGCTCCACCACTCGATAGGACGTGCTATGACGTCCGCCCTGTGGGTCGTAGATCGTCACGTCGACACCGTTGGTCTTCCATTGCCAGACCTGATCCCCAATGTGGAACGGCCGGGCGTCGCCGCGCAGTTTAGGTTGGGAATGGCGTGGATCGTCTCCACGGGTCTTGTGTTTTTTGTCAGGCATGCCGATCTCCTTGAAAATAGTTTAGTTGGCTCTGATGGCAGGACTCGAACCTGCACGCTTTCGCACCAAGGTAACAGCTTGGCGGGTCTACCAATTCCCCCACATCAGAACACTAAGGGTAGATCACATGTTGGCTCTGATGGCAGGACTCGAACCTGCATGCTTTCGCGGTCGGGTAACAACCGACTGGGTCTGCCAATTCCCCCACATCAGAGCGAACATGTGAACTCGGTGAGACACACCGGACGACAAGGTTCGAGGCAATTCTGCGTCCATCCCTTGCAACCGTCAGCACCATCTGGTGAGCCGCTCTACTTTTGAGCTACGCCCGGTGCATCCCACCTATTTGTTTGCGGGTTCATCACCCACCGCCTTGCGCTTAACGTGCGCCTACGGAGCTTTTACCGACATCTCAGGTCAATATCTCGTATCGGGCCGGTGAGGTATCCAGCCGTGGGCTTCAGACCCCGTGCTCCCCATTCTCCGTTTGTGGTCTCTTCCCCGGTCTGCCTCGATCGTCGCCACCCATGACCGGTTCATGAGCTTTGTCGACTGAGGCTCCTTCCAACCAAGGCCTAACCACTCGCCTTTGCGTCTTTCCTTACCCGATGACTAATCCTAATCGAACTGACTAATGATTAGTCAACATTTATTTCAGATCATCCCCAATATTATTGTGGCTCACATTTGCCACCGACTCGAAGAAACCACCATCAAACCGATAATCCGTCACTCTAAGCTCGTGATCGACGTTACCCGTTCCAGATGCATACAACCTTATTGGGTAATCCGCATCGAGCAGAAACTTCAATTGCCGACCCATCGGGGTATCCAATGGTCTGACCTTCACAGTCAGCACACCATCGGAGATTTGCGGATCATAGATCGTGGCGCACATACGGTTGGCTGACATACCGGTCCCCCAAACGTCGAACGCAGGCGCTCCCAACTGGACCATATGGTTAATCTGCGCCTCTAACGATCTCCGCACTGTTTCCAGTGCTTCCACTGGATAGGTCCGTCCGGCGACCGTTACCGTATCTGTGCGAAGCAGTTCCCAGCGATAATCCGGGTGGACCTTGTTCAGGGGCTCCAAAATTTCCTCACTCATCAGTATCCGTTCGCTTTCAGCACATGACCCAAGAATATCAGGCCTTGACCGATCAGCATGATTACAAGTCCCGTTTCGGCTCCCCAATCTTTCGGCCATTTCATTTCGACTGCTTTTCAGCCTTTCCCAGCCGTTCCGAAAGTTCGCCTGCATTGACCCACTTGCTGACCGTGTCATTTCGCACCACGGCGAAAGTCACAACGAACCGGTTCTCCGGGGCACCATCCACTCGTATCGCTTCTCGCGATACGAGCCGGTGAACATAGATATCGCCATCGAGCTTTGCGAAGGCTTCGCCAATCTCTGCGATGCTATCGGCGACCCGGTTTTCGCATTCGAACAGATCGTTACTGCCACGAGGCCGAAAGACAATGCTGTCGACATATCCTCGAACGTGCGGCGCGATATGTTCTTCAGCACCATCGATATCGCTGGTCGGAATCTTCAGGCGAAGGCTCTGCCAGTTCCGCCACTCGTTGAAATCCATCATGTCTCAGCCCGCCTTGTTCTTGAGCAGGCGATGCAGCTTCACAGTAGCCATTCCAGCCACAATGACCATCATACCGATAGCGGCATATCGCAGCCAACCGTCGCAGCCCCATGCGAGCAAGCCAAGGGGAGCCATGAGGAAAAGATGATCGCCCAGAGCGTCGCGATCGGCCGCCCGCTGCCACTTGTCGTAATTACTCATCGCTTGCCCGACGAAGGAAAGAAGGAGCACTTCCTCAGACCTTCGATGCCACCCACGGCAGCAATCGCGGCGTGGACCGCTTTATGAATGGCCCAATACATGCGTTCGTCTTGTTCCTTCGTCATGTTCCCTCTCTCAAATTTCTTCGTTAATCGACCGCTTGACATCGAAGGGCGCTCGGTCGATCGAAAAACAAACATCGTCTGGTAGACGAACATACGTCCGCATGTTCTTCTCGTCACCTACGATGCCTAGAACATGGATAGGATTGACGTAGACCTGCTCGCCGTCGTCATCTTCGCCAATATATACAAGTGCTTTCATGAAATTGCATTCCTCAAATCAGAACCCAACCTTACGGATGCTGATCAGAAGAGTGCAATATTATTCGATTGGGCGCAGTTTTCCCTGAGCCCTATTGCTCAAGTGGACTGCACCCAATCCAATTCATCGATCTCACAATGTCAAAGAGCCCACCGATCGCCGTCGTCGCCCGAGGGGACTCAAACCGATCAGTGAAGCGAGCAACGCTCGCGCAAATCGTCAAAAACCAAAGGATTGCTCCGATGGTGCTATGCTTGTGGGATTTTGGGTAACAATGTGGGGACATCGCATGTCCCGATTTTTGCGCCCTAACCCAAGGGCGCACAGCAACACCCCGGTCAGATGACCCGATTATTTCGGCGGTTGTTGCGGTTGTTTCTCATGCTTTTATTTATACCGAATGTGTTTTTCAGAAGTCAATAACGAAAAAAACGCATCAAATCGCGTAACTGGTGTCGCAATTGCGGTTGCCAATGGTGCGTTCGACAAATTCGGCGAGTTCATTCGTCCGAAATGGCTTAGGCAACACAGGATAGTCGGCGATGGCATTTTCGTCAGCAAAACCGGTCATGATGCCGAAGCAGATACCGGGGTGCATTTGCTTGATCGCCTTCACCACGTCTGCGCCGGTCATATATGGCATGACGTAATCGAGAAGAACGAGATCGGGCTTGGGATGTTCTTTGAGCAGGGTGAGCGCTTGCACGCCATCCTCGGCCGTTTCCACTTCATAACCCAAGGATATCAGATGAGCTTCCACGGACATGCGGACGGCTGGGTTATCATCGACGACCAGCACCGTGCGTTTATCGCCATATTCGGGGAGGAAGAATTCCTTCTGCGCTGACGGCATTTGCGACCCGGTATCCTCGATGAGCGGGAAACCGACAACGACGGTTGTTCCATTCGGACCGGTTTCGGGGATATGGGCATATCCGTTCATCTGCCGCGCGACCCCATAGACCATTGATAGACCAAGGCCGGTGCCCTTCCCCTGATCCTTGGTGGTGAAGAATGGATCGAACACGCGGTCGCGATGCTCGTCAGCAATACCCGTCCCGGTATCGATCACCTTGATCTCAAGATAGCGCCCAGTTGGTACAAGCGAGCATTCGACATCGACTTCATGCACGACGATATTGATGCTGCCACCATTTGGCATAGCGTCACACGCATTGAGCACGAGATTGAGGATGACCATCTCCAGTTGCACTGGATCGACCAGCGCAAACCCACGAGAGCTATCTTCGACCGTGATGTAGATCGAGCCGATGTAGCTCTTTAGAAGAGGGCAGAGGTTACGCACCAACAGGCCTAACCGAACTTCCTGAACTTCTTGTGGTTTTACGCGCGAGAACGCCAAAAGCTGCTTCACCAACCCCGCGCCTTTCTCGACCCCGCGCAGACCACCATCGGCCCATTCACGAACGTTTGGGCTTTCCGGGTGGAGTTGGATCATTTCCAGATGACCGGAAATACCCTGAAGGAGATTATTGAAGTCGTGTGAGATACCGCCCGTAAGCCGCCCGATTGCTTCCATTTTCTGGGATTGGCGCAGGGCGCGTTCTGCGATCTCGCGTTCTTTGTTGCTGATCTCCAATTCGGATTGGAGGTGGCTCACCGTGCGGTCGATCTGGCCGATCATTTTCTGTATGAGAGGCCAGAACAACATGGCGATCCCCACCATAGCGAGGTTCCAAGCCCATTTCCGCGCCACTTCGATCGTGTCATTCTCGACCCACAGCGTATAGATGGCCAGCACCCGCGAGAAACCGCAGATCAGGACGAGACCGACAAAAACTCTGAACAACCAGCTATGACGAATGGCGCGCTGGTCACGCGTGGCTCGAAACACTGCCACCGAGAGGGAAATGAAAGCCAATCCACCGACGATATCGGGAACGGAATGCCCCCATATGAGGTGACTGAGCCCGCTAACCACGCCGAAATGATCAGCCGCATCCATTGCGTCCTGATCGGTATATTTGAGGAAATCCCACATTGCGCGGCCCTATACCGACACGCGGTTGGCTAATCCAGCATTTCGGATGCCCATTAGGCAACCACATGAAGTGATTGATATATTATTGCATCACGGGAATGCGGGTCGTCACGGTGGGCTCAATCCCCACGACGGGCGCAAAATGCGTCACCGCGTCGAGGTCGATGATCACCCCCGAACCGTCGGGGTTGGCAATCGCTTTGATTCCCAGCCGAAAGAGCAGATGACGCGGACGATATTGAAGGCACCCGGTATGATCGTGCGTCACATCCTCGTCGGCTACGGACAGACAATAGACCTGACCGTAAACGGCAGCGGCTTCAGCCGTGGGAAGAACATGCAGACCACGGGGATGCTGTGCGGAATCCGCGTGCTCCGCGATCGCGGCGTAGTCGGGCCAGTCGAGATCGTGGACGCTACCATGGTAGAGGATCATCAAATCGTTCCTGTCGAATTTCTTCTGCCAATGCCCCCGCTACACCATTATGCAGAGGGGTTCTAGGCTGCCAAACGCTTCTGGCGGCATTCAGGTCCAAAACCGGACAAAATACTTTCCGGATCGGTGAGGGGGCGCTGACAGCGAGCGCAGCGGCCTTCATGCCAGAATTCGATTGTGTCGGGGATACGATTGGCGCGGATACGGTCCCACAACCAATTGAACACCGCAATGCGGTCATCATCGCGCCCGAAGAAACTGCGATGGCTATAGGAGAAAGCAGTGGTGGGAGTGATCGACCCGATGAATTCATATCCATCGCCACCCGCGCGCGGGCCGGACCGAACCGACACATAATAGAGATTGGGATTGTCGGACTTGCGAGGCTTGCGCACCCGATAGGTAATCCGCCGACCGGTCTTTGCCGATACGACAGTGAAGCGCGAATTCCCGCCGACGACAATATGGCGTGCGTCAGACCCATTCTTGATCAGGTGCGTGCTCATAGCGATCTCCATCAAATGCGGGGATCAATATACCACGTTTTATTATTACTTCAAGTGCGTCCCAACTTCATCGGAGTATTGACCCAAACTCGGAACTCCTCGATCAGCGCATCGATGTCCTTGGGTTCCGGCTTCGCCTGACGGCGGCGGTCCTTTTCGGTATCGTGTCCGCGTTCAATCGACAGCTTGATGCCATCGAGCGTGAGCCATTGATAACCTTCATAACGTTCAGCCAGATCGGCATCGACGAGTTCGTCACGGCCGGTCTTGGAGCAGACATCACCGTCGAAGGTAGGGCCATGGAGGAAAAGCTGGAGCAGCACTTCATCGGCTGCACTGGATAATTCTGTCATGCGGCATGATACCGCATGGAAGATCGAAAGATCAAAATTAACTGGAGGGCCGGGTGGGACTTTCACCCACATTCTCCACCCTTGCAAGGTGACGTTTTTTCAACCCACCGACCCGTGAGTTATTGGAGACGGCAGCGGGATTCGAACCCGCGATGAGTTTCCTGCGAGATTTGCAATCTCGTGCCTTCAACCACTCGGCCACACCGTCATTGGTGCACTTTAACGTCGTGCCCGACGTCCACTATAAATCCGCTAGACCCGGATACATTGCGATGGAGCAGATCATGGGGATATGCGCCATCTGGGCGCATGAAGGCACCCAGCGTTAGTTAACGCGACAGAGACAGGAGAAAGATGTTTTCGTGTCCATGCCCCTATTTAGTCCGGTGGCATCGTCGCGGTCAATAACTATTTCTTTCTAAGGATCATTCCGTGGCCGGAAATCGTTTCCGCCCCTGTCATCTCCTTAAAGGCTTTCAAGATCGCTGCCTCGTCGGGGAAGTGTTTGGCTCCATCCATTCTGAGGCCGATCTCGAAATGATACCAGTCGCCTTCCGGTGCCATTGGCCGAACGTCATCCTCGATTGTATCGGGGGCATCAAAATCGATGCCATGCTTCTCGCAAAAACCTCTGATACGCTCGATATAATAGCTCTCACCGAGAATATGCGGCCGGTATACCTTCTCCCATATCCATTGAGGCGCGGGATGTGTAGCGATCGTGATCATATTATGGGCTTCGCTCGAAGTATCGAGAATAAGCACTTCACAATCCAAATATGGGAACGACCGTTTATCGATCAAACCAACTGCAAAATCACGCCGGGTGTAAGTCTTGTGGTTCCAAATATACTGTTCGCTGATTTCTAGCGAGCGTGCCATGTCGTAAAGTTTAGGGCCGAACAGATGAAGATGGTTCTTGAATGCACCCTTGGTCCAAATCTTTGGTAACTTGCCCCAAGAAGGCCCATGGCCGCCACGGCTGAACAATCCGTCCGACTTGCGACGAATAGCATAGGCGTATCCGTTCGACTTCTTCGCAATCTTGATAATTTCGCTCATTGGTGGAGCGTAGAATGTGCGCCTGATCGCGATCCATATTAAAATGCGGGGTAAACTATACCGGCTCCCGCTTCCAGATCATCACATACATGGGTCATGCATATGATGTCGCCTCCACACCACTCGTCCCTGTCCGGAACAGGAAAGCCAAGGCAGGTGTCGCCTGAAAGAATATATTACCCAACCTCGATACCATCGGTCAATTTATACCAAAGGCATCATCAGCGGACATGAGCCTCCCTTTGGTGACCGTCAAGCACACGCGCGCCTCCGGGACGAACAGCCACTGCCCTCCCCTCGCCTTGCACTCTGCGGCCGTCACCGTAGACACGCCGGTTGGATTGATCGCCACCAGCGCGGCGATCACTATTGTCTGCATCCCAGTCATAAAACCCCCGTTTCGTGATTGCTGATCGCTATTCGCGGTCGATCGGATTGTCGTCAGCCATCCTGTCGGGCCAATACATCTGCGCTGCGACCCGAAGAGCAACCAGCCCCGCGCCGATTGACGCGCAAATAAGTGTCCCGATCCATCCATGCGGCGGCGATGCCAGCAGCAGGCCTAAGCCGATACCGATGGTCAGAATGCGTTGCTCGCGGATGTTGTCCCGGAGATCGAATATCGGCTTACGCTTCGACATGGTTGTTCGCTTTCTCCCGCCGCACGCGCGCGGCGATCATCTGGGTCTGTGGGGTAGCGTCACAGGTCGGGCATTCCCGGCGCTCGTGCGCGCGCGTGGTGGTCACCAGACTGGTGCAGCAGGGACATTCATACCCGTTCATAGGACGTTCCGATCCGTTTGATGATGTCGTCAGAAGGCCGATCCGGCTTATTCTTCCACACGACCGGTCGGCATTTCATCGCCCCGTTCGCTGAGAAAGTATGCCAGTCGGTGTCGCGATATTGGATTGCCTCTGCGACCACTTCGAACCGATCGCAATAGACCAGCACCAAGCGATCGAATGGCGCGGTGCTCATCGGCTGCCAGTCATCGTCGACCGCGACACGATCGCCTTCGAGCAATGGCCGAAGGTCGGAAGGACGGAGGCGCACCATCGAGCTACCGGCGACGTGACCGATCGTGGAGAAGCCCGGAATCACGGACGCAATCCCGACAGCACCACGTTGGAGAATGGGTTGCGATCCCGTGTAGACGACATGCTCACCATCAACGATGGGTCGGTCGCGCTCGAAGTGTGCCTTCATGGCCGTTCTACCTTGAGACGCCCGATCTGACGGCGGAGCGCTCGCTTGCTAATGTTCATATCGACCGTTCGCTCCACATGCCTCCACAACCAGCGGACGGTAAGGCGCGGGAAATAGCGCAGCAGAAGGTTCTTGGACCGAAGCCTGCTGACACGAGGTTTATGCTGCCGCCAGCGCATTCTAGCCACGACGGTTGGCCTCCTTGAGTTTTTGCTGCGCCTTCGACATGCAATCGGCGTGTGCGTATCGGTTGCCCGGTTCACCACCCAATTCCTCGACGATGCGCATGACGAACCCAGTGCCGCCGATCTGCTTACAAAAAGCGCAACGGCGGCCGGGCGTGGAAGGATTGGCGCGCTTCATGTCAGCGATTCTTGAACTTGAGACGAGCCAGCCGCATCTTGTTTTCCCCGGACTGCTCGATCCGCTGACGATGCTCAGCGCTGCCATGATAGCCGGTCGTCTTGCAATGGCCGATCATACGGGGCGCAGTGCCACTGAAGCGACAGCACCAGCGGTCATATCCGCCCTGCTTGATCCCGCCCGTGTGGAGGCTGGGGCACGGTTTGCAATCGGCCGGGATAGCGTTCTTCGCCATCGTCAATCCTCCAGTGGGACGTATTCGCCGATCATCGACCGCTCACCAGTCGTCTCGTCGAACGTGCAGCGATAGGGCTGGTTCGGGCTATCGATGCGATCCCAGTGCGTGAAATCGATCGCACAAGGCTCGCAATAATAGAGGCGACCATCGGTCGTCATATGGTCGCGCATATAATATTGGCGACGACCGGCGAGTGGAGCCTGACAGGCCGTGCGATTACACGAACCATCCTTCTTGCCCTTGTCAGCGTTGAGCGTGGTGCGCCCCCAGTCCTTACGGTTTGCGTCGGCGATCGCGGCGAACCGTAATTTGCCTTCTTCGGCGAGGCGCAGCGCAGTGGCGCGATTGACTGCCCGCTTGGGGCGCTTACCCAGCTTCATAAAATAACCCCTTCTAAAATAGGTTCTCTACAGGAAATTCTTATCAAATTTCTCCGGACCGGGGCGGCTCTCTTTCGGCATATCGCCGATCATCCGCCACTGCTCCACCGGTGCAGTGAGCATGATGAAATCATCCACCATGTCGACGCACCAGTCATGTACCAGATTGCAGGCCCGACGATCCCCGCCCATTGCCGCTTGAAGGAGCACGCACGCGACTTCCTTGCGCGAAGGGCTGTAGAGGGCGCGGATCATGTCAGTCATATTCGCCTCACGTCATATCTGAATAAGCTGCGCGGCACCGCCGCATTCGGTCGGATGTCCAAGACATCCAAGTCTTCGAGAGGATGGACATCAGGATATCGATCTCTCTTTGGGAGAAACCACCCACCGAATCTTCATCCTCAGTATCGAGGCCATTCCGCATATGCTCGATCGTATCGTTGATAAGGTCTCGCGCGATCTGCGGTCGTTTCGTGCAGATTTCGAGCCATACCCGATAATCGTCCCATCCGCGACGCCACTTCACCAGCCAGACCAGTGGGGTCAACCAGAAAGCACCTCTTGGGATCAGCATCAGACCCTCCGCCTTGATCGCAGCAGCAATGTTAGCCACCTGCTCTGACGACCTCTCTGCCATCAGCATTTTCGACAGGAACCAGACGTCCCCCCGATCATTCGCTCTTGGTCCCTCAGACATTTTCATACTCCATCATATGGCTCTCTCAAATGAGCGGCTACGCTAGAGCAAAATGGAAGCGAGACGAAATTAAATCGCGCTTTCGATCAAACCCGTCATTGATTTCCCGTCGATACCAATTTTTATTAATCAGTCACCCGACTTTTCGACTGCGCTGACGATCATGACAAGAGTGGCATTCCTAAATGACTTCATTGTCGCGACATCGGGGCGGCGGGTTGACCAGCCGGTATCGAACTCAATGCCATCGTCGCAGCGCCAGACCTGTGTATACCAGACGGTCATTCCACCACTCCCGTTTCACACTGCCGCTCCAAACGGTCGATATCCCGATCGAGGCGAGCACGTTCCGTATACAGCTTGGAGAGCTTCTCTTTTGCAAGAAGCTTGTTCTTCCGCTGATAGAAAGCGTTGGCGAACTCTGTACCGAACAGATCGTGAAGGGTCTCAACCCCTTGCTCGTTCAGTGCCTCTTCACCCATGGTTTCATAGGCATCCATTTCGTAGCTGGTCATCTGACCTGCTTCATCGAAACAGTCGAGATGGCGTGCGACGTCGGCAGTGCTCATACCCACCATACCGTAATCTCGTGTGCCGGTCTTGGGATGGACCACCAGATCGAGGTTTCGCGGCGGCACCGTATCCTTGCGCGCTTCGGCCGCAGAGAGCATCATATGCTGCCGTTCATCCGCCACCTTGTTGAGATGTTCTGAGCGCACCCAATACATGTTGCTGCCATCCAACAGGGTACGCAGCAAGCCTCGATTATAGACCTTCCACTCGGTCAATTGCGACGTAGTGGAAAACGGCGGGATATCCTTCTCGGTCACCGTGCCATTGACAATGGCCATCGCCAGATCGATCACGCTCATTGTTTAAAATCCTTGATTGGCCCGACGGGTCTTCCAACCCTTCTTTGCAGCAGCGGCCCGCTTCTTGTCCATTTTGATGCGCGCGGACTGATCCTTGACGAAATAATCATGGCGACGCACGGCAAGGACCGCCGCCTAGACGCCATAACCACGCGCGCGCAGTTGGCGGTAGTATCCACGGCTGAACATCTGAGCCGCTTTTCGTGCTGCAAGTTTCGAAGCCATGTTACTACCTCTCCAACGTCAACCGCAGGTAATCAGCAGCGTCATACAGACCAAGACGGTTTGCGACCTCACGCAAGTCCCGAAGTTGCTCTTCCAGCGAGCGCTGGGTTTGAGAGAACTTCTCGATTGCGTCGAAATCGCGCTCATGCCGGTAGACCTGATTCATGTGGACACCATACTACTTTTTATGATTCAGTCAACCTGACTTCTGCATTATTACCATAAGCGGTCGATTTGCCCCTTCATGACTACCTTACACGCCGCTTTCTTTCCCGTTTCATGGTCGACGACCTGATCATTCTGAAACCGATAGGTGCGGCGCTTATCTCCGCGCATTCCGCTCCCGATCTGACCGGCACGGACGCCATTCTCCTGCGCGTGCGCCTGACCCGCCATTCCCTGATCGAGGAGAGCATCCAGACGTTCGCGGGCGTCCTGTATGTTAGAGGCTTTGGAACGGCTTACCGCGACCTGCTGAAGGCCAGTGGGGAGATGGGTCATCACCACGCTGTTCTGGTGTTTATTCCGATGTTGGCCGCCGCAACCTGTGCCACTGAAGAACCGGATATGATAATCGGCGTCCGATCTGCGCGCATAGGGGCTGTCGGTCTTCTGGTCGCGATCGAGAAGAACGCTTACCGTGACAGTGGACGTGTGAACCCGACCGCGCCGTTCCGTGGGTGGTACCCTCTGAATTCTGTGACCCCCAGCCTCATTGATGAATTCGGGGATGTCCTTCGTCGAGATGGTGATGCTTCCGTCCATCACCTCGACGGTATGCAGTCAATGACGGGCGTCGAGGTAACGCGTGTAGGCGTCGGCGAGATCGCGGACAAACAGCTTGGCATCGGCACCGCCCTCGGCGGCTCGGATTTCAATTTTCATGTCATACTCCTGTGAAAAGGCCTTTTTCCGACTTGCTGAGGTCGGCCCTTCGAACGTTCCCGCTTTTCGATATGCGGCAAAGGGCGAGAGTGGCACGTCCAACTTCCTGTCACCGTCCCAAAGGGACCATCCACCGGCTGGATACTTAGTGCTTTGCCGGTGGTCGATGGCGATGCAGGTCACTACCAACCACTAATCTATTGGAGCAGGCAACGGGGCTCGAACCCGTGTAAACTTTCGCCTCCGGTTTGGAAGACCGGTGCTCTACCAACTGAGCTATACCTGCTTATTGCTGGAGCGGCAGGTGGGCCTCGAACCCACGACCTCAACTTCGGCAAAGTTGCGCTCTACCTCTGAGCTACAACCGCATACCAGCAACAATGAACACACCTCGTCTCTGGTGTGGTGTTCCGTAGAGTTCAGGGAAAGAGAGCCTTAGCTCCAAATGCGCCCGAACCCACCGGGCGCGCAAACACGCCCGTGGTCAGTGACCCCCGGTACCTCCGCCAAAAATGATGCGAGTGTTCTTCATGAGATTATTTATACATGAAGATCGAAACGACGGTCAAATATTATTTTTTCCGGCCTCTTCTTTCTTCATCAACGTCACCAGAACGTTTTCCAGCAGGGTGCGGACTTGATGTGGCATATCCTCTATTGGCGCTCGCGTCGCGTGGAGAGCCCGCAGCGCCTTTGTTCGCAACACCTTGTCTTCGATGCCCCGGAGACCTTTGATCATGTTGATGAACCCCTCCAGCCGCCGCACAATACGTCGCCGCAATCGAACGCCATCCTGACCTTCAATCGCGTTAGCGGAATCGCACAGATACTCCAGAGCCGGAAATGGCTTTCCAAATGCGTCAGGTTGCATTCTGCGCAGTAGCCGGGGATCGGCTGGACCCTCGACATCATATCCACGAAGGACATTCAGCCGTCGGAATTTCTCATCGAACTCGGGAGTGGGTTCATGTCCCAGTTGGCTGTTGCACTGGCGGTGGGCCACAACGCAGTTGAACTGCTTTTTGGACCCACCCGCCTTTCGGCTGAGGTAGTGGCCGAAACTTGCTTGATCAGGCGTGTTAAGGTCTTCACTACCATCCAAATCTTCGTCCATGTAGACGAGAGGAAGATCGCAGAAAAAACATAGATCGCCTTGAAATGATCCAAGGCGTCGAAGCCGCCTCCTCTTTTGAGCACCAGTTTTAGCCATACCCTTAGATAGAGATTAGCGATCGGTCGATCAAGTTTCCGGTGTGTAGACGATCCCGTATTTGCGAAGCAGGTCGATACCTTCATCGGATGCCTCCTTACTGCCCCATGGTCCACCGCAGCACTCCGGATCGCCGCAGCTATTATCGGTTTCATACTCGACGATGTCGCTGATCGCGTGCTGGATCATCTGCAATTGATTAAGGTCAACCGAAATCATTCATCACCTATCGCAACGCCATCGGCCTTCATTACCGCACGAAGCGCTTCCTCGATCATTTGGTTGAATGTGATGTCGCGCGCATGCGCGCGCTTCGCGACAGCGAGGAACAGATCGTCATCGAAGTCGGAGAACTCCATCACGACGCGCGGATCATAATGAAGCCCGTTGAGCATAGCCACCGTCTTATCGAAAATGTCATCTAAGCTATCGGTGACGTAATAATCGGCATCTTCCCCGAAACCTCGTTCGATAGCTTCAGCCTTATACTTGGCTGCGTATGCCGGGTTACACCAACGATAGCCCTTGTACTCCCCACTCTCCTGTGTGACGGACACTTCATACACTTCTTGGGTAACTGCATCAAAAATACACGACGCAGTCGCCACATTGGGTTTATGGCTATCGAGATAGCGGGCATTGGGGCCATAGCATGACCAACAAAATTCGCTTCCTTCGGTAATTTTGTAGTCAATCGCTTTGAGAAAATGTGTAAGTTTTTCCATGCCAGCATGGTAGCTCTCGCGATCGGTGGCGTTCAATTTAATTCGTATAAATATCCAATGCGTAACTACATCGATCTCATCAATGAATTTCAGGCACAGGATGTCGAAAAAATGCTCAGCACCGGCGGTGGCGGTAAACCCCCTGTCCCACCCGAAGACGATGACGATCCGTGGGACGATGATGGTGAGGGTGGCGGTGGCGGAGAACCGCGTGACCCCACATATGACAATGGCGGGCTGAGTGCGCCCGATGATTTCACAGCGGCCTATTTCGAAGCCATGCTGTGGACAGAGGAAGATTCCGTCCAGAGTGAGGGCTGGAACTGCTATCTCTCCAGCATCCACGCCTCCGCCTTCCAACAGAGCATAGAGGACTGCCACCAGTTCCAGATCGAAAACGCCAATCTGCTGGAAGAGGCTTATGACCACGGTTATGGCGGTCCCTCTCAGGCTGGGCATGATTTCTGGCTGACCCGCAACCGCCATGGCGCAGGTTTTTGGGACCGCCCCAATCTGCCTGACGATTTGGGCAAACGCCTGACCAATGCCGCTCATGCATTTGGTGAAGTGTATGTCAGCGCTGATGAAGCTACTGGCGCTCTTTACGTAGGGTGATCATGCGCGGCTGGATTAACATGTGCGAGGATATCGCGACGAACAACGCCGAACACCTGCTGGTATGGGCCAAGGCGAATGTCCCACATGGTATCAACTTCGAGGCGATCGTATTGGATGAAGACACGATTGGCATCCAATGGATCGAGCGCGAGACGGCCGAGCGTGGCGTCGCCTATGCTTTCCTTGAAGCCCTCTGTCAGCGCGCCGACGAACTATCGATCTGGATCAATCTGGGCGTCCAGCACGAGGAGGACGATGATGAAAGCGACTTCGATGATGAGGATGGCGAGGACGAACATGAAGTGCCGGACTACGATCAGGAGGAACGGCGGGACCACAATGACCTGATCCGCTACTATGCCGGGTTGGGTTTCGAGGAAACCGAAGACGATGGTGAATTTACCAATATGTCACGAACGCCGGAGGACTGATGTTCAACATTTTTCCTCCGCTCGCGCCACGCATGGCAGGTGGGATAGTATATCAGCCATCACCCTCGGCTGACTTATACAGCCAAAACATCGCGGACAATGCCTACCGACCAGAGCGCCATTTCGGGTGGGATATGACGCTTGCGTTGGACGCAGTGCGCAACCCTCAGATGATGGACTTGGAATACATGGCCACGTCAGGCGATCTTAGCGGCTTCATCGGCGGCACGGAGGTATATGCCTGTAAAGGAGGCCATGATCCTTACGCCGTTGCCAGAGCCTGCTGTGAACCCGATCCTATGGCTTTCTACATGTCAAATGACATGGAGGCCGATGCCAATCATGGCCGTGAGCCGGAGTTTATCGTGGGTGATCTCCGCATCCACGTCGACCCCCAATATGGGGAGGACGCATACTTCGATCACCCACGGTTCCGCAAAATGCTAGGCGTTCAGATCAACCCATCCTGACGAGACCGCCCGTCGGGCGCAGCAGGAGAGGAATGCACAGGTTCTGCGGAGCATCCTCGTCGGGGATGATCACCCAAATGTAGTCGGCCGCAGGACCTGACATGCCGGGGAATTTGCCTTCATTGTCTGCGATGATCTGCGCGCGTTGCAATGTGTCCGAAAAGACCTCGAAGACGGCATCGGTAAGAATACCACGCCCCTCATAGCCCCATTTACCCGACGGTTTGAACGCGTAGAAACTCGCGTTGAAGCCATCGCCATGTGCGCCCGTCGGGCGTTCCGGTTGCTCGCCCATCATCAGAAGGATGGCCTGATCCCTAGCTTTCTGTTGGAAATCATCCAATGCGGCTATCATTTTCCGTAGGAATGACGGGAAATTGGAGCGCCATGGCTCTTCATCGCGCACCCCACAGCCGTCCCAGATCGGATAGGCCACATCCTCAGCCACGATACTGACTGAAATTTTGGCGCACCCGTAATGCAAATGTAACTGCACAAATGGGAATAAATCCGTCACCTTTGAAAGAAATTCATGATTTTGCAGATCACGGATGAGCGCCTCGCTCTCCCGACATTTCGTGAATTTGGCCACCGGCTTCACCTCCATCAAATCGCTGTTTCAAGTGCAGCGATCTGACAGGTTGGTCTTCACCAACTCAATATTATTTTGCAGCCATATGATCGACCCAAATTTTCCGAACCGGGGAATGGCATCAGTCAAGAGGGCGGTTCATCTTTGACGTAAAGCTTACTCATATCGATGTGCGTATCCCACAGATCGTCGAGTTGGTCATCCCGCCAGACCAATCTGAGTTCGCATCCATAATGCGCGGATAGCCATTCGCTGATATCCCGGTTGTAATCACCGAGATAAGCAGCCGTAGTGAGTGGATTGTTGACCATAACGTCGGCCATCTCACGATGCTGATCGCAAACGGCCCTATACCAATATTTTGCCATATGGTGACCCTACCCTTTTGAACCATATTTCTGCAATTTTGTATTTGACCCAACAAATCATAAAAGGTAGTAATACGGTATTGGAGAACGTAATGCGAAACTGCTTCAGAATGATCGATGGAACGCTTGACCGGGTCTATTTGCGGACCTGCGCGATCTATCACCTGCTCAAGCATCATCGCATCGACAAAGAGCAGGCGAAGGAATTGGCAGCACGCCGTTTCCGCAACCTGCCCTTCCGTCCCGTTCCCGTGAACTATCTCAATAGCACGATCGAAATCTGGGCGCGCGGCCCTATCAAGGACATGCTGCCATGAGCTACAGCACCGCCCAAGGGCAAAAGCGAATGATGGCCGAATCCATGGGATTGCCTAGCGATACCTATACCCGAACCATCGATGTCAATCGCGTGGGCGACCACGGCGCTGATCCAGTCGGTGACGGCACATTCCGCATGGTTCCAAGCGGGGATATCGTGGATTTCGACGAACGAAACCGCCGTCTCGCAAAGGATTTTATCGCATGATCACCATCGACATCGAAACCGAAATCACCCTGACGCTGGTCGAGCACACGTTGCGCAACATTCCGGGCAACGAAAAACTCAAGGCCTATGATGTCACCTACAGGGGCGAGAAGATCGGCGAGATCGAACAGTTCTTCCCGACCTTCGAGCGCAGCCCTGAAGGCTCGCGCATCGTCAGCAAGCGCTGGAAATCGAAGCGGGCACGCTGGGCACCACATAGCCCTCATATTCGCAACGGCTATCGCTCCTTTCAGGAGACCCGCAAAGCTGCGGTGCAATCGGTCGTGTCGGCTTATCTCCGAGCCGCGAACAACGCAGGCGATGCATAATGACTGACGCCGAAATAGATGAGCATGTGAGGGATGGCTTTGCCAACGCTAGGGATAACGAATATTCGTTCTCCAATGCGGAGGAATTAGCACGGGATATGGCCACCTGTCATCCTGTGCTGGAAGCCGTGGAGCCCGAGGACATTCTCGCCTCGATCATCCGCCTTGGCCTGTTCATCACCACGGGAGACGCCTGATGGGCAAGCGCATCGAAATGGACGGTAAATTCTATCGCAAGCGGCGCGGAAAGATCATCCAGATACCCGATGAATGGGTAGGGCGTGCCCCGACCACCCAGACGATCCGCCAGCGCGACAGCAAGCTGGAAGGGAGCGTGAAACGGGTGGTCAAGGACGCCGGTGGGGTGAACCGCTACAAGGACCGCCGGGATGAACTGCGGGCGAGCGAAGAGTGATGGCTCGGATCACCTATGAGCAGGCCTATGCCGACCACAGCTATCTGTGGACCACCTATGGTCCCGCCCATGATATGACGGGCGGCTATGTCGATCAGGATGATCTGGCAAAATTGCTGGCGTCGCCTTCCAAGGCGACGGCACGCAAGCTTCTCTGCCGTCAGATCGATTATTGGTTTGAGGTTGGTCCCGACACTTCAACGAATTCCGTCGATCTAAACGACCCGATACTGCGCGAAATTTATGAGCGGTATGAGATTGAGTGGAATACGATCGGGCTATAGCGGCCGGAATTTGTCTCCGGGCGGTCAACTTATTTTACCTGCCAATCGCTCCTTTCGGCGAACCGCACGTCCCTTATTATTACGATTTAGCGATCCGAAATTCTCTGTAAGTGAATGACAGTTCGGGCATATCACCCTGAGATTACCGGGTGAATGATCAATACAGTCACCATTGATATGATCAATGTGTAACGGGCATTTCCCAGTTGTGGGATGAATAGCACCCCAACCACACAATGTGCATTTGTTTCCAGCTTCATGAATAAGCGCGGCCCGAAGCGCGTGACTAACATGGAGATCACATCCACCACGCACTTTGCCGTCACGCCACTCGGCGAGAAGTTTACGCCTAGAACTGTCCTGCTGGCACTCTTTTGAGCAAAATTTCCCTGCGCGAGCCAGCACCATGTCACAGCCTGAGCATCTATATTTCGCGGCCTCGTAAATGGCTGTCGATCTCTTGCGATTATTGAACGCCGCAGAACACGAGGAAGAGCAAAATTTTTTTCGCCTGTCTTGTTCATATGGAATTACTGAAGTGCATTCCGGACACAGTCGAGGATTTATCGCGTAAACCTCTCTATTTCTTGCGGATATGGCATTGCACGCCGCTACTGCTGCTGGGCTACCACCGCCTTTCTTTCCGACATTTTTTAGATGTTGCAAAAACAATGGATCACGAGATGATCCATATTCTTCCTCATATGAAGCTACAGTATGGCCATGTTTCTTTAGATGAATACCGGGGATTTGATTTTTACAAGACAATCCACAAATCTTGCATTCGATCATGCTGAACATGATCTATTTATCATTTGGGGTAACTGCTGTTACTCGAAGCAGAAAACTTGGGGCGACTGATGGGGATCGAACCCACGGCTGACAGAGGACCACAACCTCCCGCTCTACCACTGAGCTACAGCCGCCACATGTTAAGGCAGCAAAACTGCCTTTTTGCGATGATGATGGTGCAACGGGCTGGATTTGAACCAGCGTGCCTTTCAGACCTGATTTACAGTCAGGCGGTTTCAACCACTCACCCACCGTTGCATCAACATCATCGCAGTAACTGACATATCATCTGCAATTCGGCTTTAAGCCTGATATGTCATCAATATTTGGTCCGTTGGGTAGGATTCGAACCTACGTGTGGTGCGGGCACCATTCGGGTCTACAGCCCGACGCCATCAACCTCTCGGCCACCAACGGACATAACAACAAACACAAAAGACCATCGTCCTTGCGAAGCTGGGAGAATCTAGATTTTGGGAGATGAACCCGTCTCTGGGCCTTCCGATCATCCTTTTCGTCCCACCTCAGCGGGACGCAACACTACGCCCCGTCAGATGACGATGGTATAGTGATAGGAATGATGGACCTGCGTGTTCATAGTGAGGTATTTATACTGGGACGCCATTTCGCGTGTCAACAATTAAAATTCAGTTTTTTCGATCTCATCGGCATTATTCCTTGTCCCCCACACGAATTCCATGATAGCCCGACCTCCTCATTTGATTTCACATATTTGAGGAAGTGATTATGCACCCATTCAATCTCGAAAAAGTCGAACTGACCAAGCCGGGTCAGGCTTTCAATCTGGAAAAGCCCGAAGGCGATTTCGACGCCGTCGTCATCAACCTGAACTGGAACCGCGCTGTGGCCACTCCGGAGAAGAAGGGCTTCTTCGGCAAGTTGTTCGGCGGCAACACCCCCGTATCTTCGTCGGACATCGATCTCGATCTGGGCGTCCTCTACGAACTCAAGGACGGCTCCAAGGGCGTCGTTCAGGCGCTGGGCAACAGCTTCGGCAGCTACAAGAGCGCGCCCTATATCGAACTCGATGGCGACGACCGCACCGGCGAAAGCGCCGACGGCGAGACGATCCGCATCAACGGCGCAAACTGGAGCAAGATCAAGCGCATCGCCGTTTATGCGTTCATCTACGAAGGCGCGCCGAACTGGGACCACACCGATGGCGTCGTCACCATCACGACCACGGATGCCGCGCCCATCGAAGTGCGCATGACCGGCGGTCGGAACGATCGCCCCCTGTGTGGCATCGTCACGCTGACCAATGACAACGGCAAGATTGCCGTCCGTCGTGAGGTCCAATATTATTCGGATCAGGGCGCGCTGGACAAGGCGCACAACTGGGGTATGCGCTGGGTTGCAGGCCGGAAGTAATGACGTTCAACGGCTCTCTAGCCACCGAACGGCATGTCAAGCGAGGGTGGTTTCGCCCTCGCTTGATATTGCAGGTCAGGGACACCCCTTTCCTTCCGTGGCGCAACGCGACAGAGCGCGACATCGAGCTACGCGATCAGCGTTCCTTCCAAGCGTTTCGCCGACGCCATCAACCCGATTATAAGGTTCCGGCGGGAACTCGTGTCAAAATCAAGAAAACGGCGGGTTTCTCTGCGGGAGCCGAGGGCACGGTCGCTTTTCAGGAGCCTTGCGGAGGGATCGTCTGGGTAGTTCGCGACAGGGCAGGCTCTCCATGCTATTTCTTTCTCGATGAGTTGATCATCGAGGGAGAGAGCCCCTTCGCTGAATTTTACTGCGACCGCATCAGCAATCGGCATGATCGAGATTCAATCAGCAACCGCCGATGCCGCTTCGACGATGAATGAAAGAAAAAAGGGCGGAGTGCTACTCCGCCCTTCGATCGTTTCCTACCTTCGCACTGTCACCGGACGACGAGACTGCCAGCAGCACGTTGACCCGTTATCAACCTATGATCTTATACCATCTGTCCGAATTGATAACAGGCAGGAAGGACAATCGGTGCCTAGATCGCAATGGAACCTAAAGGACGCTGACAGTCTCTACCCCTTTGTTCTACCCACCAACCCCAATGCCGCGCAATATTAATCGACGTCAGAGTGAGCGCTTGAAAAACATATGATTGGCGATCTGCTTAATCGCCTTCAGGCCTTTGGACCATACCGGCTGGACGCCAGTGGTGTGGTAGTAGAGTGCTCCGCCCGTGGGGTCGGTGGAACGTCCCTCGACGATGTCAGCCGCGATTTTCTTCGCTTCGGTCCAGCGCTGATATTCCAGCATAGCTGACTTCAACTGCTTGAGACGTGCCGGGATCGCCGCCACTTCATCACGCGCCTGCGGCGTCATTTTCTTCAGATCGGCTGGGCGGATCATCGACGCCTTGGAATGAAGGTCATCATATTCGCTTTTGAATTTGATATACTGATCCTTCAGTCCCTGCATGTTTGCGAGCTTCGCGCGGTTGGGGTCGCCGGGGTTCCAGCAGGAAAATTGCTTGCGCTTGAGCGCCACACCCTGAATACCAGTCCCGAATGACTTTGGACGCTCCGCCAGCGCGCGGTTCTTGATCACATGACCTACCGCATTCATACCGGCCTTGCCATGGCTACGCGCCTCACCCCAGATTGTCATTGCGAGGATGAGGATATCCTTGCGACTGGCTTTGATCGCCTGATTGCTATCTCGGATATGGGTGGCAACCTGAGCGGTTTTCTCACCCGTGTCAGGATCGACCTGCACTTGAGGGCGCGCGGCCTGTGATTGGCCAGTTTCCATGCCATCGCGCTGGACCTCTAGTTCATATCCAAGCTCATTCGCCGTCTTCTCCAGATCGATCTGGAATTGGACCGGGTCGTTGGGGTTCTTCCCATAGTTATCGAGAGCTTGATACCCACCCGTGGCAGCAGCGGCCATGAGGCCAGCCCCGGCTGCATAGTTGGTCATCGTTTTCTTGATCGAAGCGAGGTCCTCGTCGATCTGTTTCCCAAAAATATCTTCTGCGCGCATTCCATATTTATGCGAAAAAGCGTTTGTCCAACTTCACAAATGGTAGTAGACGCAATCTATGGATTATCAACGCATCGAACACACCCTCCGTGAACGCTATGAACAGACCGGCGACGTCCGGGCACTCAAGGTCGCCCGGCGCATAAGTCGTCTGCTAAGTAAGCGCGGGCGGCGTGCTCGCAAAGCTACGATGTCACGGTCGGCTAATTCACCATCCTCGCTCAAATCCAATGCAGCATTCGCGCAGATCACTCATCTGGCGGATGCGATGTCCGCCGGGAAGACCATTGTCGCATTTGATGCGGAATGGCCATATCATGGCGACCCGCGTCTGGTCCATGAAGTAGGTCTTGCCATTTGGCGACCGTCTGGCATCACCATCCAGAACATCATTCTGAAGCGCCACGGCAAAGTGTTGCGCAAGGATCGCTTCCCCGGCGGCAGCACTGTGATGACCGACGACGAAATCGCAGCGTATCTCGCTGAACTGTGGGGTGAAACCGCGATCTTGCTCGGTCATAACCTATCGGAAGATTTCCGGCAGATGAAACGGATCGGTGCCGACATCGGCCACAAGCATTATTTCGACACGGTGAAGTGGTCGAAGCTCGCCTTCCCTGACGCGCCCGCACACCGCCTATCCGCTATGGCCCAGTCCTGCGTCGTTCCGGCCCGTCGCGCACATATTGCGGGCAATGATGCCGCTATGGTGATGGACTGCGCCATCGTCATCATCGAACGTATGCGTGAGGCCTACGACCGGATGTCGACGTCGACCAAGCCTTCACTGAACGCCTGAACATTCAATATGCTGTAAGCCCCATTGACTGCGTCGCGCATGGAGTCAGTGGGGTTTTGCACGCGCATGGCACGCAGCGCTCGCTTCACCTCTGCAACAGAATGATCCTTGGCGCTCTCACACACGCGGGCCGCCTGCCGCAGACAGTTTGAAAGCTCGACCTGATACCCGTCACTTTGCTGTTGGTAGCGCACCGTTGATGCGGTTTTTACGCGCGTCGCATTTTCATGAAGAATGAGCGCCACCCGTCGGATGATCTTACGGTGCAACGAGTGGTTCAGCAAAATGGTCTCCATCTAATGCGGTGTATGACAATCAACTAGCACCCCATTGCCAATATTGCAATTTTGAAGGTCGCTTCACTAGCGTCTCCATATTCGATGGAGACATTAGTGGAAATTTTCAGGTCCAATATTGATGCCAGTGTGAATTTCGTTGAGCGAACCATGGACGATGGCGCGTTCGAAGCCAGATATGTTCGGCGTTCCGATGATTACTTCATTGCCTATCTGAGCAGCCATACCGGTTGCAACAAGGCTTGTCGTTTTTGTCATCTCACCGCCACTGGTCAGACCATGATGCGCGAGGCGACGATCGCTGAGTATGCAGAGCAGGCCCGGAAGGTCATAGCCCACTATTACAGCCTCAATGCGCCAGCCGAGCGGGTCAATTTCAACTTCATGGCGCGGGGTGAGCCTCTGACGAACCGCCATCTCACCACCCAATGGGCACGGCTGGAACAGCAATTATGTGGGCTGGCGTGGTTCTGGGGGGTCAAACAGACCAAGTTCAACGTGAGCACAATCATGCCCAAGGAGACGATCGATTTCGATCTCGTGGACGTTTTCGGCCGCAGTGAACTGGTTGTGCCCTATTACAGCCTCTACAGCCTCAAAGAGCGCTTCAGGAAGCGTTGGCTACCAAAAGCCATCGATCCCCGCCTAGCGCTGCGGAAACTAGCTGACTGGCAACAGGCGAGCGGACAGGACGTCGCGCTGCACTGGGCCTTCATCGAGGGCGAGAATGATGACGAGGAAACCCTTGAAGAAATCGTGGCTGCGGTGCGCGCGGTAGACCTCCGAGCCAAATTCAATCTCGTCCGCTACAACCCCTACAGCGAACGTCAGGGGAAAGAACCATCTGAGGAAATCATCGAGCGCAATTTCCGGTTCATCGCCGATGCGCTAGATCATCCGGGAAGCCGAATTGTCCCACGGGTAGGCAAGGATGTGAACGCAAGCTGCGGCATGTTCATCGAGTAATTTGAGAGAGAAATTCCATGGTATTTGTCACTTCAATTGAAACCGCCATCCAGTTTATCGCCGAAGAAAATGATCGGTTAAAGGAACGACTGGAAGGCGAATTACCGCGTCCCAAGCCGATCGAGGATTATAAGGCCATCCTCGGCAGCGCCATCTTCCAGCAGAAGCTCCATTATATCGAAAATAATGGCATTACATCCGAACGTTTCCAAGACGTTCATGCGCGGATCGATACCCATGAGAAACTGCGAACGCGCCGCGAGGCCATCATCCGCCTCCTCGACTATGAAAAGGCGAAAGCTGATGAAATCTCCGCGCGAAACCAAATCGTGATCGAGCACAACAAGACTGTGGTAGCCAAGATTACCGATCTCATGACCGCTATGGGAATTTCGCCAACCTACTCGACTACCGAGTATAAGCGCGGCAAGGCGGTAGCGCAAAAGCACTCAGCCGGATACACACAGGACATTGCACGGCACATCAAGACGATCGACGGATTTTCTGCCGTAGTCGCGCAGATCAACAACGTCCGCCGCACTCTCGACGAATGGGCGCGAACCAAACATCACGAACTGGATCAGCAGATCGCTGCTAAGAAACTGGCCGATAGGGAACAGGCGCAAATGCACTTCCTTGCGACTATGCGCGTGCGATACGGCCTCGACTATGACGCCAGCGATGATGAAGTGCTCAATGCGATCGTTGGCTCGGACAAATATCTGCGGCTGGCGCACCTCATGCAACAGTGCCGGATCAATGGTGGGAAAAGCTTCGCTGAGCATGGTATCGACACGTTTGAAGTGTCATCCGACATCGATAGGGAAATCTCTGCCGACGTTCGACATGCGATCGCACGGTGGGAAGGCGATGGTCGGATTTTCCGTGACGGGAAGTGGGGATACGAAGCCGTTTTCACCCTCGCGGCAGAGCAGTCACTTGCCGATTATAACGCCTTCGTCGATCTGTATCCGCGATTTTAAGCGTCGACGCTTGAATTGACGGGCACAGGCTCAAGGCCGGGGAAACGACGCGTAAAAACCTCATTGAAGGCAAGCGCGTCGTCCATCATCAGATAGAGAGAGCCCGACTGGTAGAACGATTCCCGTTCCCAGTCGCTCTCATTTCGCAGCCTGTTAAAATCATCGCACACGATAAACGGATTGTAATCCCGGCCGCCAAGCGCGCGGCAAACGTCGGCGTGTCCGCCGTCGATCGAATCCCACAGATAGAAATGACCGTCATTCATCACCATGCCGCGCATGATGTTGAGCGGTGCCTGAGAGACGAACTGTGTGACCTCGTTTTTCGTCGGATCACGACGGACCCAAACCTCGACGCCACGAACGTCAACTACTTCAACCCGTGCTTCGAGCAACGGTTCTGCTACAATGTCGATGAACTCACGCATGTGAGTATTTATCTGTTAGCGATGTGGCTCTTACCCAACGGCCTTGAGCAACCGAAGATATGCTGGGACTATCCGCACGTCGTAATCACTCGGTCGCAGCAGTTTGAGCCCACTGCTGTCCATCTCGAAAGTGGTGATGTCATAACCGTCGAGGTCCGGGTAGAGATGATGAATGACATCATCGTGGGTAGCATCCCAACCGTCCCATACGAGCACAGTAGACGTCCGATAGGCAAGGCCTCGAAGATACCAGCGGCCGTCTTCTCTAGTAGCACGCTCGATCAAAGTTGTGATCTGGGAAGAACTGGGATTGCTGATAACGATCATATCCTCGCCATCACTTCGATAACGAGGCCCTAGTGAAATCGCCTTACCTTCTGCAATGATATCCCTGTATCGCATCTTTCTCCTTGGCGGCCCGACGAGGCTTCGAACCTCGCTACCCTTCACTCCTGCTTCCCCTGCCCGGATGCTTTGTGGAGTGACGCACCTTCTCCTATAATGCTGCTTGGCCGCTATTATTTATCTCGCGAGAAACACCGCGTAGAAAGTCGTGTCAGTCCACGGATCGGACCCGTAAGTCCAATCCGTCATCAGCGGCCGTGCGCCATATTTCGCGGACCAATCGGAAATCATTTCCTCTTCGAGGCTGTCGATCCCATCATAACGACCGGTCGTCAGCCCCTCTTCATAATCGGCCCAACACTCGTCAGTGAAGCCTTCGAACGCAACACGGTATGACCCGATGATCTCATCGCCAACCTCATCAGTCGCCAGATTACCTACAAAATCAGTTATCTCGTCGATGTTACTCACCGGCATGACATCTCGGTCTTCGCCCAGAAGTCCATCCACCATATTGATCCAAATACGCATGCCGTATTTATGCTACCCTTGAACGATCACCAGCTTACCGTCCTTGTCGAAAACATGGGTCTTCCCGTTGATGATGCGGCACTCCGATCCATTGTCCCAATAGGCTTCCATCGAAGCCTTGAGTTCTTCCCGAAACGTTTGGTCGGCCTCTGCGCGCCAGCGAACTCCGGAGAAGAATTCATCGTCCAACCCGGCAGCATCGCACGCGGATTCGCCAAGATACTTCCGGCGCAGGTCAGCCAAATCCGGCGTCCCCATCTGCGCGATCGGTTCACGCGGTTCGAATATCGCCTTCGTATCTTCGACAAACTTACGAGTCTGCGCGATCGCCTCGTCGGTGAAATCGTGCCAGTTCGGATATCCCTTGGTGCCGATGAAAAACGGATCGACGAAACCGGCGTCACGGCAGCGCTGAACGGCTGCTTCATCAATAGACGACATAGGGATCACTCCTTTCAAGTTCCACCGGGGCGGGATTGTGATGTTCGGGGCAACGTTTCGGCTTCCCTTCGGCGTCGAGAATGGTCCACCCAGACACCAATCCAGAATCCGTAGCGATACTGCGGCCGACAAACCGGACCATATTGCCGTCAACGCACCATACCGATGACCGGCGCATCATAACGCCCAGATCGTCATCGAACGATGCCTTCCGCTCGGCTTCAGACCGGCAACCCGACGCGAGAAGTGCAAGCACGACAATAGCAAAGCGCTTCATTGCGGAACCTCCTCATACTCTGGTTGCGTGGCTCTGGCCCTCTTCACACATTTCTTGGGAGTTCCATCATCGTTGAGGACCGGCCATGCTGTAAAAGCAGATGCATTCCCACCCACGTAATAAATGACGAACCGAACCTGATTACCGTCCGAACATTCTACGCTCGATTTTTGCAGCAGATGTTGCGCGTCGCGGTGCGCTTCTTCAGCGGCATCTGCCGCCCGCTGCTGCGGAGTTTGGCCCGTGTCACAGCCCGCAAGCAGCATCGGGAGCATCATCAAATACCACTTCAAATCTTCGTTTCCTCATATACGCGCGCAATCGCGCTTTTCATCTTCTCCCAGCGTTCATCGAACGCCGCATCGAATTCAGCCACCAGTTCATCGATACGCTCCGTGCGATACTGGACGTGGAGACGGTTGCGCTCATCCATCCGGTTCTTGATCATCCGTTCGCCCGACGCTTCGTAGGACAGAAGCCCACTGGCGATGATATCGGCGATCACCGCGTTCCGGCTCTTTCCGGTAGAAAAGGCAATGTCGCGGATGACAGCGTCCTGCTCGGCGGTCAGATCGACGTAACGTGTTACGGTTTGAACTTTATCCATACAAATTATCTAACACTTGTGGTGACCCGGAATGAATAAATATATTCATGAATGAAATTTTGTGTATTTCGTGCGATTGCTTGAAACCAGACCGCGACTTCAAAGATGCTTACGGCAGACTTCCTAAAATCCAACGTTGTCGCGATTGTCTAGATGAGAAAAGAAAGGCCGCGATGGAGTATCATCGCGGCGAAAACCTTGATAAACTTAAAATATGCACAGAATGCAAAGAGGACAAACCACTACATGACTACCCACGATCGAAGTCCAGTAGCGGAATATATTATCCAAAAACACGTTGTAACGCCTGCTTTTCATCCCATCGAAAGCCGAAGCGCATACGATATATCGATGCTGAAAAGGCCCGATCGCAACGAGAAAAATGGGAGCGTAAGCACAAACCCGCATCTCACATAGTGAAGGCATCGAGAGCGTCCGATGCCCGATTTTCACGAGAAAATGATATGGACGTTAAATTCGTAGAAAGCCTGATAGCAAATGGCTGCGCTTACTGTGGTGACACTTCATTACGAATGACTATTGATCGAATAGACAATAAGGTCGGGCATATACGATCTAATGTTCATCCTGCATGTTACCAATGTAACATGATAAAACGAGACATGCCATATAACGCTTGGATATTCCTAAAAGACACCATAAAGCAAGCGAAAGAACTTGGCTTGTTTGAGGATTGGCTGACGATCCCATTCAGGGGTTCTCGGAGAAAAGGCATTTGGGAGGATCAAACATAACGGCCTACCGGCCGCGCCGTCTGCTCACCCACCATCAGGCCACGAAGGTCGTTGAGATGATCCTCCGTCCAAACGCCAGTAGGGCGCAACCGTGCCACGAGATCGTCCCACGAAAGGATCATGTCGATCTCACGGCCGATCGTCTCGATGTGATATTCGTCCTTTGCGATACGGGTAATCATTTCTTGTCCTTGAACTTGACCGAGAGACTGTGGCGAAGATTTTCGGCCTCCCTGCAAAGCTGGAGGGAACGAAGGTGGGCTTGGTTACGCTCAGCGGCAATCGATATCTGATGACGCCGTTTCAGCTTGCACCAAGGATGAGCAGTCTCAAACTTGCCAGTTTCAGGCGGATAAACAGTGAAGATCACAGTTGGGTCTTCATCCTGTTTGGGGAAGTCGGGGTACCGCCGAAGTTCAAAGCTGTTTGCTTTCATGTTCCTGTTCAGGAAATATACGCTACCCATGTCGTGGAAACGCCAACCCCAATAGCGAATGCCATTCGGGTCTTCGGCCTCTTCGCGCTCGCCGCCTCGGTTCTGCGGCGGCTTCACCCATTCCAGAGGCGCTTCCATGAATAACGCATCCTTGGTCGACACGAGCTTGATCAACAGATTGGTGAACTCATCACGCTTTCGCGCGATTCCATCGATCTCTTCCTGAGACAGAACCGGACCGGTTTCGGGGCGCATATCCTCGTAGCTTTCCAAAAGCTCCTGCGCCCGCGCCGCCGCGTCTTCTGGGGTATCCCCAATGAGACAGAACCTTGGATTGCTGTCGCGCACGGCAAAGAACTGACCGTCGTCGCTCTTCTCAATACTGAACAAGGATGTGGTCTTCTCGATCTTCATATCTAGGTCTCAAATCTCGTTATCAAATCCGGACCCGGATAATACCAACGAGCGATCCCCGTCCATATCTTTTCGAGTAACCTCCCACCTGAATTGGGTCGCAATCACCCTTAAATAGACGATGAAGAAACTGTTCTCCATGGCGACGCTCAAGACGATCGCCCTCCACCTCAAGTCCTACCCGGTTCGCTATGCGATCGCCGCTGGTCTGGCTACCCTTCTGGGCCTCGATGCCTCGAAGGTTACCGACAGCATCGGTTCGCTTACCGCCCTGCTGGACATCGCAATCGGCTTCTATTCCTAATCGGAGCCCAAAAGGTAAAGGCGGCTCATGGCCGCCTTTACTTCATGCATCAACCGACTGGGTCGTTGCGATGTATTTCCTGATCCACTTCATCAAGAGCATCGCCTTCTCCGTTCGGTTGAGCGTCACCCGATCATCACCATGGACGTCCTCGATCGGGATGGGAAAGAGCATGCCGGTGGCGGTCTGATACCAGAATGCACCATCGCGGAAATACTGGAATTCCGCCATGCCCTTGATGTTTTCCTTGAGATCGTAATTCATAATTCACCTTTTACTTCAATTGAAACTGGTCGCCCAAACGGAATTCGAATCCGTGCACCCTTGAAAGGGGCGTGACCCAACCGCTAGTCGATTGGGCGATGTTCTGGTGGCGCATGAGGGGCTCGAACCCTCTTTATTCTGGAGTGAAGTTCCAGTGACCCAACCCGTTAGCCGTATGCGCCGAAACTATTGATGGCCGCCCCGGACGGATTTGAACCGACGCTGGAGGTTGCCCTCTCCTGCCTGAGAAACAGGTGCCCTCGACCACTAGGCGACGGGGCGATCATCAATAGTCACTGGTAGGGCGTGCGGGAATCGAACCCGTAACTTGCGCGGCGGAGTGAAAGTCCACTGACCGATCCAACAGTCTACCACGCCCCGAAGAGCGTTCTGTGGGTAAGCGGCTAATGATGTGGGATTGTAGAACGTCAACACCAGCACCCGATACGGGCGCGTCAAAACACCCGTATCAGCCGATACGTTCGCGTTCGAGAAGGGTGTAGTTCGTGTTCATAGCGAGGTATTTATACAAAGGTGGTAGTTTGATTGTCAACAACAAAAAATCAGACCGGAATGATTTCCATATGCTGGGGCTTCCAGTAATCGTCTTCGTCCTGATCTTCCATATCGTGCCACCACATGTTGGCGTAGAGGCTGGCATCCCATTCGTCGCTCATGACTTCGACGCGTTCCATCTCGTCATCTCGAACGGCAATGATAACGGGGTTTTCAAGACCACCATCCCAGCCGCCCTTGGCTGCATATGACTTCGCGTCATAGAAATTGTCATAAAAGTATACGCCGAAGCCAACGTCGCCCCATCCACCCTTGAAGCCATTGGCCAGAATGTCATCGGCATATTCGGCTTCGGTTGTGTGATAGAATGTGGCTCCGTGGAGGTTCATGAAATTGCGCATAGCCTATTTATAAAGACCGCACACTCATAGCAGCCCACGTAGCTATCCGATCGTGGCACATAAATAGGTTATGCGGAAATGGATATCTCTCGTCGAAACAACGCTTGGTGAACAAATCGCCTTCCACGGTAGCCCCAAAAGCGATCTGGAGTATTTGACACCACAACACTCAACAGACGAACAGCGTTTCGGGTATGGGGTGTATTTGACCACAGCGCGAGAGTTCGCTGATGACTATACCAACAAGGGTCACGGTAGAACTGGCGCAGTTTACTCGGTTAATATCCCCGATGATGACGAACTTTTGGACCTCGACGCGACCTACGGCGACCAAAACGATTTCATCAAGAAAACCTTGAAAGTGTTCACCGCACCCAATGAGTTTGCGAGTCTGTGGGACAGAGACAAATTCATTGTCCAAATTGACACCCCTCTGTGGAAGTTCGGGGTTTTAGGAAAATTCCCCACACGCGAGGACGCTGATAATTTCCTAGCCAATTTAACTGGGCGCAGAATCTACACCATTTTGGCGCGCAACGGGGGCAACAAGGCCGCTTCAGAAGATTTGCATAGAATGGGGATCAAAGGAAACCGCTACCACGATGACACGGGTCACGACGCTATCAATTACGTCATTTTCGACAAGTCCTCGTTGAGGATCGTAGATAGAGATTAAATGAAAAGGGCGACCCTCAGGCCGCCCCCTCACCTTCTGCCAGTTTGGCGCAGATGACCATCTCGATCGCCTCTGCCTTGCCGCGCCATTCCTGACGCTGACCTTCCGTGATGGAATTCCAGTTGGTGAATAACTGGGCACCTCTGCGGCTATCCTCAAACATGCGACGCGCTCGCTTCTCCGTCGCGGGAGCGATGTTATTGTTCATATCAGTTCCTTGAAAAGTCCTGTTGGGACATGAGTATTTATTTATGATGGTGCGCCTCGACGATCCTGCGGATCGCCAAGGGAGATTGTCCACTCTTCCTCACTTACGTTCGTCAGAAGCGAACAATCTAAAATTGTTCAACTTTGATGTCTGCAATGAGTTGAGCGGAAGTCCTTTAATCCCCCTGTCAGGTGAGGGATTTAGACACAACTCTCCTATCCGAAGAATTGTGCAACCTTCACCTGACAGGGGAGAATATGCAATTGAGATCGCGTTCGATCGCGCAACGAGCCACTTTAACTGGCAGCGGGTGGGAGCCCTAACCCCGCATGTGATTGCGTTCCTCGTGCCCCGTTAGAGACACCTCCGGTTATCTGCCGTAGCAGAAGCCCATGCGAGAAGCCTGATCGTCTTCACAACCCACATGGAAGAGGGAGGCGGGTGCGCCTTGATCCCTCTATCTTTTGGTCGCCACTGAGTTTTTAACGGCATGGCCCTGACCGTCGGTGCATCAATCCACCGTCCTGTCTGAGGCTGAGCACCTGAAAGATGCCCGTATCAAAGCCCACAGCAGCAGTTTTCGGGCAGGGTGGCCCTTATAGACGCGATCAAATGATCGGACCCATTGATGTGTAAAGGGAGGATATGAAAGACCCCGAACCGGAGTCTATATCCGCGTCCTATTTAAGCGAAAGGCCCGGAAATACGGGCCTTTCCTAAAATCATGATCGCTGATGAAGTTACTTCAATGCACGCCAACCTTGAAGGTATCATGGTCACGCACCACCATCGAACTCCACATGGCGATACCATCGACGGCGATTAGGATGCCATTGCGGTGAAGCCACACCGCGTCGGTCTTGTTCTCGCGCTCCCACCCTTCACCAATCAGCGTCTGGATGAACTCCCCACGAATGTCGGCGAGTTTACGCCTCGATCCATGGATGAACACGTTGTGGCGGTTGACCTCATAAAGGCGCGAGAGGCTGTCGCGCTCCAACTGGATCGCCCGGCGGCCGATCTTGGCCAGCAAGCCATAGACCATGCGCGTGGTGCGAGCTTTGGTGCGGGTGCTGTTCCGGCTCATGCGATTGCCTCGTTGACGCTGACGACCTCGGCGTAATAGGAGACCGAATAGGGCTCCGATTTTTCGTCGAAGTGATGCACGAATTTGTCCCGCGCCTCTTTGTCGGAGTGCGCCCAAACGATCCTGTCCTCGTAGCCCTGTTTGGGTGTTCCCATATATTCGGTCTTCGTGACCTTACCTTTGACCAGATACAGTTTCATATCGCATCCCTCGTTACAGGATCGGTATACTACTTTTTATGAAATGGATCAACAGGATAATCTCGGCCGGGCGTTACCTTTCTCTATCTCGCCTACCTACAAGGGTAGAGGAGATATGAAATGGCCTATCGCCGCGACGAGCTATGGGACGAAATCTATGACATGCCGATCTTCTGCGCAGACCATCCAGCAGCCGCCAGAGCGTGGCGCTGGGCCGAAGACCTGCAACGGGGTGGGAAACTGCGCAACACCGATCTGCTGAGCCTCATGGGGCTTATACAGGCTTGTCTGGACTATTCAGCGGACAGTTGAGGCGTCCAGTCGCTCGATCAGGATTCGTTCGATTACTCGCCCCAACTGCTGGAGTAGCAGGACCGTTCGGAGTTCAAGATCATGGGGGCGACTGTCGAACACACAGAGCGTTCCAAGCGCGATCCCGTCACTGTCAAGCACAGGAACGCCGAGATAGAATAGCACTCCGCCAGACGTCACGTAGGGATTGTCGCGGAAGCGATCATCATCGGTCGAATTCGGTATCCATAGAGGCTCAGCAGGCGTCTTGATAGCCACGGCGCAGAATGAGTAGCATCGGGGATGATTGCCCGTGTAGGGGCCGTTAAACGTCGATTTGACGAAAGAACGATTGCCTTCGACCATCACGAGGGCCGATGATGGAATATCGGTGATAAGAGCGGCAAGTTTGGTGATTTCGTCGAACACGTCCTCTGGACCGGTGTCGAGCATATCAATCGCATGAAGCCGCTCGGATCGCAGGTGGTCGAGAAGAAGTTCTGCCTCTGACATGAAGGCCCCGGCCGCGTCGCTGAAATCGATCATACCCATCTCCGCAGTGACGTTACGGAATTGTCCCGCCACTGCTATTTATCGGGGTCAGATCAGTTCCAGTCCGTCGAGTTTGAGCGGCGCGAAATCGAACATGGTATGACGGTTTTCGTCATATTCGACCTGCTCCAGCACGTCATACCGATCGATCGAGCAATAGGTCTCAGAGGGATCGAGGCCTCCCCGCTCAGCCCACCAAAGCCCCTGAGAGGGCCAGACATAGATGGGCTGCGGGGAGAACTGGTCGAGGTTCTGGAGGTAGCGCAGATGCGCCTGATCTTCGACGGTCAGCATCGGCGCGCCCCCAAAACGTCATCGAGCAGATCGTCGACCGCCGCGTCGGTGGTCACGCCTGCGACGAAGTCACGATCGCGCTGAAGACCGGCCAGAACACGATCGCGGGTTTCCGGGTGGTCGATGAGCGTTCGTCCCAACCCAATCGCGCCTTCGATCTCGCTGCCGGGGTTTTCACGGCGGATCATGTCGAACATCATGATCTCGATTTCTCGGATGCCATCGCAGTTGCACGTCACCATCTCGTTGCTCTTGGCGACGCGAAGGAATTCGTCAGCCGAATATCCAAGAACGCGATCGCGGATATTCTTGGCCTGCTCGAACACACCGTCCGGGGCACTGGCGCACCCCTCTTCAAAGGCCATGAAGGCGCGGTTGATTGCGGCGAGGTCGACGTTGCGGCGAATTGTCATGTGACGTCCTTTCAGATGCCGGTTTCTTCCAGCGAACGGTTGTAACCGTGATCATAGCCATCGGCCTCGATCGTGCCAGTGGGATGAGGGTTTCGGCGGGCGCTGAGCGCACTGCAATCCATGAACCCGTCGAGGAAAGCCGCCTCATACGGGCTAAGCACTTCTTCGGCCTGAACACACTGTTCCATGCCCGGCCCTTTCAGAAAATGTGGAGATCGTGAACGACCGAATGATCGGTCAGGCGCTCTTCACGAAGCGCCGCCATATGCCCCATGCCATTGGACATCTGGCGCGCCTCGATGTTGATGATCGAGAGATCGAGGTTGAGAGCCTGCAATTCCAGCAGGAAGTCGAGCAACTGCTGTGCGTTGTGCGCTTCGGCGCGGGCGATGGTCTGGGTGCTCATTTGATCTCTCCCGGTTATGCAGCGTTCTGCTTGGCGCGGACGTTCTTGAACCCGAAGGCCATGCCGAGCACACAGGCATTGCGAACGATGCTGTCCAGCTTCGAACCCGCGAACAGATTGTCGACCGCCTCCGCGACGGCTTCGCGCTTCAGTTCATCGAACGTCTCGATCGGAGTGGTCGCGATGGGATGCGCGCCACGATCGGCCTCGTCCCCACCGAAAGCCGACGCCACGGAGAGAATGCCACCAATGACATTCGCGATCGGCTGACCGGCAATGAAACCGTCGAGCAGCGAGCGCCGCGAGGCGCTGAGAAGTTCATCAAAGCTGGCGATGTCGACTCGGTTCATAAAAGCCTCCAACTGGATTTCAATCTCTGTTGAAGACGGCCTATACTACTTTTTATGAGGCGACAAGCACAAAAAGCGTTCCCGCATTTTTTATGAAAGTTTTTCGCTCACTCTCTCATGCTTCCAGCTTTCGAGAAGGTCTTTGAGGACAATCGTTTTCTGGTTCACAATCTCGACATGCCCCAGATATGCTTCGTCCCATGTCGCATAGCGATTGACGATCTCGCAGCCATAATCGTCGAAAACTGCGGTTTCGAAAAGCTGAACATCACCCATAAAACCGTGGTCGATACCAAGAAACACGGTGGAGACTTCCACGCCGCTGGAATGACGGGAGAAGGCAACACGCCGTTCCGCCTTCTCATACCACACGCCCCATTCCATCAAGTCTTCGATGGGGACGGGCTGGGTGCCCTCAAGGATGTAGAGCCGTAGCATGCCGGGGATTTACGACACCGATGCGGTTCAGGCAACCGTCAAAAGCGCTTTATCTCTACTACTAATTTTGATATCCGGTGGGATGAAAGGAATTTGTTGTGCTCGCTGATGCAATTCGCGCTTATCCAGATCGCCCCGAGGGCCAGATTTTCGGCTTTCAGGCTCAGCAGGCATATCGCCGTCTGTCGGATCAGATTGCTCTCGCGCCCCGGTTCGATCTTCAGCGAGATGCCATTTTCCTGATTGAGAACCTCAGTCGAACCGTGATGCCATCCCGTATCGTCGACGCACTCGGGCTGTGCCGCCTGCCCTTCCCCGTCATGTGGGTTGAATTCGTCTTCAAGGATCGAAGCGACTGGGTCAGCATTGCCACAGCCGAAGGGCGCTACAGCCAGAGTGATTGGGGAGATGATCAACCCAATGCCCCTCAGCGTCTCGGCATACTTCTGGAGGAAATCGAGAAGGATGACGGATACAAGATCGAGGCGAAATTCGTCTGGAACTTCAATGGCCATGATCTTCTCAATTTCTGCTCTCAATCGCTCGTCATCGATCTGGAGCAGCGCGAGCCCTATCAGCCGACCGATGCCGAGTTGGCCAAACAGCAAAGCCAGCGGGGACAGAATAGCTGGGCTCTGTCTTGGCACGATAACCTCTTGGAGGAGAAAGCGGCCGTCGACCTTGAACGTCGTCTCACGATGCGCACCCCCGAACATATGAAGCCTGTATTCGAATATACCGCTGCGACCATGGGGCTGGAGGAAGCGCGCAACCTTCGCAATTCCGCCAACTATGATCTCGCCGGTGAGTGGAAGTTTCTCCTCGCGTTCCTGATGGTGATGAACTCGCGGAATGTCGTATCCTATGGGGATGAGGTTTCATTTGACAAACTGAACAAGAAGCGGGTGAAAGCGAAAAAGCCCCCTCTCCTGTCGCATCGACCGGTAACCCTTCATCTCAGTAGAGCCCAGCATATGCGGATGGGAACCGGTGGCGGTGGTTCTCGCGCCGATCTGCGACCGCATCTGGTTCGCGGTCATTTCAAGCTGCGCAAAACCGGTCTGTTCTTTTGGTCGTCACACATGCGTCGGGATGAAACAGGCGCGGAAGCACCAACCTATCGGGTCAAGGCATAGCCTAAATAGCGGATGAGAGAATTGATCAATATTGTGACCGAGACGACCGAAGAGACTGCTGCCGACGTCTACGTCGATCGTGTGTATGATGGTCTGGAAGCTGGCGGTATGACGCCGCCACTGGAAGTCTCGTTGGTCGCGATCGATGATCACAAGGTTGAGATCATTTCTATCCTGAACCGCCATAGCAAGGGTCAGGGCGTGGGATCGTCAGCGCTTGCGCTGATGACCCGCATTGCCGACCATATGGGCATCACACTGGTCCTCAGCCCGGCCAGCGACGCCGATGGCGAGGATGGCGGCCTGACGTTCGAAGAACTGGTAGACTGGTATATGCGCTACGGTTTCGAGATCGCCGGTAGCTCCATGATGACCCGAACACCCGATCGCTGATCAGCGCCAGCCGTCCTTGAATATGTAATACCGGTTGTTGCCGTCACGGTCCCAGACGTAACCTTCCGGAAGAGCGTTCTGGCGGTCCAGCATTTCCAGCATGCGATCGTAGGTGGTGACCCGGCGCTCTTCGCCATCGTCGACTTCGAACCGAATGAGGTTGGGATCGTGATCTTCGATGAATTTGCGAAACGCCGCAATCACGCCGGTGAACACCCTGAAGGGTTTATTGTGCTTCAATAGGTTGGCGCTCTGACGGCCGCGTTCGTCCTCCCCGGTAAACGAGGAATAATATTCTCCATCGCCTTCGTCCTGAAAGCCGACGAAGAACTGCCGCCCATCCATGGTGAAGTCATAACCATGAAGATCACCATCGCTATGCGGAGTGAGCGCCACGGTGCTGTCGAGAAACTCGACCAAGGGTTCGGCGTCTGTCATGGCTACGCCTTTATCATGCTTAGTCATGCGCGCGAAAGCCCGGTTCTGCATAGCAGCATCGAGATCACAATCGGTGAAAATTTCGATACCAGAGAACGCTACCGTCGGACTTCCATGATATACCCAATCACCTCTACCGTTGAGGTAATTGTCATTATCATCGGCGGCATCATAATCATCGAAGCGGACGTGTGATGGCGCAATATAGAAATTGAACTGCGGCTCCTCGATTCCAAGCTGGTGGCGCATACCGTAGTGGGTGTCGTTGTAGGCTAGGTCTAGGTATACGTCATGGAAAGTGGCAACTCCCCGAAGATCGCCCTTCGCGACCAGATCGACCAATTCTTTCGCCGAGGGATTACTCCAATAGCCATCGACCATTTTCAATTCGTTGAGACCCTGAAAAGCTTCGGCGATGATATTGATGAAATTGCGCATGGTCTATTTATGCGATAAGTAAAGCGAATGAGACAGGAACGAATGACCTTCACACTCTGACCCCGGATTGGCCGGGGCCTAGATGTGTGGAGGTGAACACATGGAACGTAATCGTGCATGGCGTCGCGCACAGCGCAGTCGCATCATTGAGCACACTCGTAACTGGATGACCGCTCGTGGTCTTCCTGTTGCGCATAACCGCGATCGTAAGACCGCCACTACACCCCACCCTTGCAGTGCCCATTGCTGCGGTAATCCGCGCTATTGGTTTGGTGAGCCCACCATTCAGGAACGGCGGGCTCTCACGGATCAGAACGATGAGTGGCTTGAATATCCGAACGGATAATTGGCGCGCAGGATTTGGTTTTCGAGGAACTTTCGAAAATCGTCGGAACCCAAGATGGCGTCATAATCAATCGCCTTCTTGGGTTTCACCCGGCTATAATGTTCGCCAGTCTGGACCGACTTCAGACTGTAGATCATGTCGCTGGGCGCACCGGTGATCGGCCACAATTTTTCCCGCGTGATGAAGTGTATCCGCCGGTGATCCGCCTTGTCCTTGAGCGTCGTGTTCAGGCTGGTCAAATTGCCATAGCTGCTCTCGGACCACTCAGCCAGAATACGCAGCCCACGATCGGCGAAATAATGTTCGACGTCACGACAGATTGCAACGATCGCGCCGTTTTTCGCTGCGAAAAACAGCCGGTTGATCAGGTCGGTATCGTCTCCGACATCAAAGTCTGAACGGACGCTGGCTTCCTTCTGTTTGAGCGTCATTTCGCTCCAGTGATACAACTTCATGCAGCGGCCTCCGACAGCATGACGAGCATGGTCTGCATCGCCGCGAGTGCCTGATTGCCTGCCACGCCCTTCGGCATGGGGATCAGTCCATAGAGGGGCATGATATCAACCAGCGCGGGCGTGTTCGAGCGGCCATAGCCACCCTTGAGGAAAGCATGGAACTGCGCTGTGTCGAGCATGCTCCGCTTCTCAAACGTGATCCCAGCCAGATCGCGCAGATAGGCGAAGTCATTCACGAGAGACTGACCGACAACGAAGTCGCAGTCATACAGGCGTGCCTCAAGAATTTCGAGGGCGCTGTCCAACTGCATGGTGATCCGGTCACCATGCTCGAAATCATGCGGTTCATCGCTCGTCCCTGCGATGTCGATGTGCATGCTTTCCATCACCGCATCGACCATGGTGGTGATTCCGATGCTCATGATCTGGGTGTCATCGGGCGTTGGTATGATATCGATGGCGCAGAAATTGAACGCCGCGATATCTTCCATGATGTCGCGCGCGCGTTCCTTCAGCTTGATACGGCGAGCCTCGCGATGTCGAGTCTTCTCCAGATGCGCTTCGAAGTTATTCGTATTGGCAATGAAGCGCCTCCAGCGCGCGACTGTCTCATCGAAGCCGGGGATATCAACCGGCGGCTGGCCCTTCACAGGAAACCTCTCTTTGTAGAGCGCGGAAATCTTAGCGCGCACAGCATCACGAATGGGCTTCAAATTCATCGATCAAATCCTGCTCAGGGAAATCATTTCATCAAGTGACGACAGGATATGCATCGCCGCCCTCTGCGTCAATTTTCAGACCTAAATAGCGGATGAGAAATTTCATCGACATTGTTCTCAGTGAAAGCAGCCAAGACGTTTTCGACCTCATCAGTGGGCAAACGTGGGAAAGCGCTGAGCAACTTCTCATCGCATTGCGCGATGGTGGCGTCGTCCCCCTTGGTGGCGGCTCACAAGCGCGTGTCTACGCCCACGGTACAGACGCGGTAGTTAAGGTCTATAAACCTGATGCAGCATATGATGCTTTCTTGAATTATTGTCAGGCTCACACTGGCAACGCGCATCTACCGCAGATCGAAGACCGGCGCGCTTTCGCGAGCGGTGGCGGGATTGTCATCATGGAGCGCCTTACCGCACTATCTCACGACGAATTCTACGGCTTGGAAGGCTTGCTCAACTATGCGAGTATTGTAGAACAGGCCGAGCCTGTGGACACCGACTTACAGATTGCAGCCGAATTTGAGAAGCACCATGCGTCACTGGCCAACGTAATATCAGACTTGGTCGCGCTAGGTCGGTATGATCTTGATATGTCCCCCGGCAACATCATGCGTCGTCAAAATGTGATCGTGATCACCGACCCGCTAATCGACTGATAATAACTCCAATTTGTATCTGCTTTTATATTCGTCTGTAGGCGGCAGGGGGTGAATGAAGTCCGTTCGTTTATCCCACCGCTCGTGAAAGCGACCATATTCTATACGTACCCACCAATGCTTGACCTCTGTGACGATACCAACATGTCCAATCCACTCACCGCGCTCTAATTTGGAGCGGCGGATGGGATCACCCACTTTCAGTTTCGCGAGATCAAGGCCGGGTCCAAGCATTTCATCGAGATATCACGACTGGACGATTTCAGGAAGGGGTTAGCCGATCCATCGGGAAGACATATTCGTCTGTTGGAACGTCCCCCACTTTGACCGCTTCCACATGGGTGATGATCCGTGGATTGATGATCGCTACGACAGTTTCATCCCGGCCGCCGTAACGGGTCTTCATCATGTCGACCCCATGATCGATGAGGAACTGGCGAAGGCGATCGGTGCGGCTGTTGGGCAGAGCCTCATAGTTGAGGCACAGATTGACCAACACTTCGGCAATCACACCCTCCCCGCCCCTGCGTGCCATGTTGTTGCGAAGGTCTGCGATGATATCCCGGCGATACCGTGCCGGAACATTGCGGGTCACGAAATCGATCATATCGTCGATCGGGACAACCACTTCATCGAGCAGGCGGCCGGGTCGGAATGAGACGCGATAGAGCTTACCGCCACCCTTGGCATATTGGACAGCGCGATCGAAATGGCTTGTCAGATAGAGGCCGGGACCATGCTCCCAGCGCCCCTTCTTATGAGCCTTGACCTCCAGATAGTCGCTTTCGAGGTTCCGGCCTCCGTGCCACATGGTTATGATATTGTCGGCTTCGATCACGATGTTGATGATTTCACGCATGGCTTACTTAGCATCGGCATAATGGGCGAACACGCGTTCGGTCTCTTCGAGGTGATACGTGTCCTCGTCATCCATTTCGATACCGAGCGATTCCACCAGATTGTAGAAGCCTTCCGACGGATAGTCGGTGCCCTTCTTTACCACCAGCACGGAAAGCAGGATGCCGTGCTTTTCGTAGGATCGACTGGAGATCACGCCCAGCATCACGCCCATTTTGTTCCGATCGGATGAGAGGACATGATTGAGGCCGACATAGTCCATGAGCTTGCCATATGGGATCAGCGTGCGTTTGGCCGCGCAATCGGCGAGATGCTCCTCGATCATGTCGAGCTTGGCCTCATATTCCTCCACCTGTGTGCGGAATGATTCCAGCGCTACGTAGAGGGATTTTTCGATGCGAATGCCATCAAGGGTTCCGCGTGCCATACGCTGCTCGATTGCCGCCCGGCTGACGCCCCAGTGCTTGGCCACATCGGTGATGCCGATAACGCCGAGTGTGGAACTCGTCTTTGAGGCCGCGAGATAAGCAGGAACGTCCTTGAATTCGCGAATCATGTGATTATCCTCCACGTTGTGCTATATACTCGATATAGCCAACATAGAGGATGGTCAATCGTCGAAAACGGAGAAATGCTCCGGCCCAAGCGGTCGGGTCAGCACGACCTTTCCCGGAAGCCCATGTGGGCTGTTCAATTCCTCTTCAACAGTGTCGGCCATGCCATCCTCTGGGTCGACCCGGAGATATGCGGCCGGGACGTTGCGGACCGCCAGAACGGTGGAGCAGCCCTTCTCCTCAGCGAACCAGCGCGCGTCTTCAGGGTGGCTGGTCAGATAGAGATAGCGGCTCTGGCCTTGGTTTGCTCCGCTCGCCGCGCCATGGGGTTCCCAGCCGGTCTGACACAGGATATCTGAGCAGGTCCCGTGGTAGAGAGTGTAGGTTTTGCCTGCGGCGTTTTCGATGAGGGCAATGAGATCGCGGAACATGCAGGCACCTAGCTTGGGGACCGGTTATTTATGCACCAAGAAGCGCTCCAGAGCCTCGGCATAGTCCTCCCGGTCATAGTCGAGCGGACTGATTAGGAACACATCATTGCGAGTGACGTAGAAACCCTGTTTGCCGCGCTCCTTGCGAACGCTCGAAGGTCGATCTTTGAGCTTCCTATAGGGTCGCAGATCATGTCCTCCCGTTCGCACGCCAATGAGAAGCACGCCGTGCATTTCATCGCGATCGAGCGACCAGAACTGGTCGAACTGTTCGACGTAATAGCGCATCAGGCTTCGACGATATCCTTGATGAAGTCGACGTCGCCGTCGTTGAACCAGCTTACGGTGAAGCCACTACCCATGACCACGGTGCGGGCAGCGATGTGGATATGCTTGCCTGCGCTGCGAACGTCGATCGCGTCTACGTGCTTCAAAGAGGCGCGCTTGCGAAATTCACGAGCCGACAGCGCTCCGGTGGCACGCTCCATCGCGGCGCACAGAGCGTCGAGATCGATATCCGCGCGATCGGGGAAGCTGTTCCATTCCGCAGGCAGTTCGAAGGGCGAGCGAACCGAGCCATAATAGAGGGCGCTGGTGTGGAGTTGCATGAACGTTTCCTTATTACGCGACAAGGTCGCAAAAGTGGACGTGAACGTCTGTCATACCGATGTCCATGACATGGGCGCGAACGACCGCAGATTTACCATCAGCCTTGATGTGAATGATCTGACCACTTGCACGGCGTCGACCGTTATTGGCCGACCGCATACCTTTGATCGAAACTGTTTGGCCTTCATGAAACATGGCTTTTCTCCATCTGACAAAAGCATCTATACCACTTTTTATGATAGCGCAAGCCTATTCTTTGAGTTCCTCAATCAGTTCGACCAAACGCTGACTAGCCGCTCTCGATTCGACGATTTCCGCTTCAGTCATGGGAGGGTGGAGTTTGCACACGACACTCTCGGCGGCCACCGTCATGGTGAATAGCGCTCCGCGCCGGGTCGCATTATCCAGCCGTCTACGGTCTTCCTCGTTGAACAACGTCAGGGGAGCCGACATGTAGATTTGGTCGTCATCCCATTCGGTCAGGCCGCTGGTCTGCTTCAGCACCGCATCGAAGAATATCTCATCACCTTCGGGTTCCGGATAGTCATCGATATAGCCCTCGAATGTCGCAAGTATGGTCGGATCGATCATCAGCCTGCCAATCCCCAATCCATCAGCTTGGCGGCGCATGAAAGATACGCATTGATCGCCGCCGTGGCATCTTCGGTATAGAATTGCCATTCCGGCTGATATAGATCGCCCGGTTTTACGTCGGTATCGGGGTCAACTCCATTGGATGCGCAGATCGCACGGGCGACTTTTTCGACCACCCAATCCATATGTTCAGGTTCAATAATCATACAGCAATCTAGGCAACACCATTCTTGGTTCTCAATAAATAAGCACATGCGCAACTGGATCAAATTGTTCGAAAGCGAACTCGTCGACGAAATTCTCTACCACGGGACGCGGGAGGAATTTGACGCGTTTGATCTATCCAAGGCTCGAACTGCCCAGCACATATACACGTCGCCTGACTTCGACACGGCCGCCTATTATGGCCCGATCGTTTATGAGTGCCGCGCGATGGGACCGCAGGCCGATATCACTGCTGACGAAGGCTGGAAGCTGAATGCGCGTCTGGCAGAAGTGTTCGCAGATCGCTTCTATGACGCGATCGAGAGCGATGAGACGCTCATGGATGCCAAGCATGCGGCTGCGCAGCGCATCCTAGATGCATCAAGCGATCCTGACATGACCTTGGATGAGGCTATGTGGTACGTCGACGAGGATGCAGAGTTCATTCGGGTGCGCGAACAGGTAGCCCGTCAGTATGCGCTACACCTGTTCACCGATGGCAAGGTCTACGAATATGACATGAACGGCCGCCTTCAGGATGACATCCTCGGCGAGGTGTTCTCATGGGGCTATCACAGCATCCGCTTCACCGATAGCAATCCGGATGGAGCATGGATCAGCGTTGTGATTGATGACCCTGCCCACATCCAGATTATCCGCCGCGTGCGCTAGGTCTCACAACGCAGGATGACATCCACGCCGGTCCGCACACCCTCCGAGATAAGGGTGAGATGGCGTGGCTGTTCAGTCGTTTCATACTCGACCGTCCGGGCGGGCTTACCCACATCGTCGAGGACGACCAGTGGCGTTCCGTGTTCGCCCATGAACGAGTATGCACTATCGCCCGACCCCTGCTCCAGCATCACTGCTCTGCCGTTTATCCGCATGACCGCCCTCCCCTCAGTGTAGAGGATGACCTTGTTGATTGCCGGATCGATGACGATGCAGTTATAGCCGCCCTGAGCCCAGTCTTTATCGCTCATTGTAATGGGCTGGATTTCGAGACCGGGCTGTTTCTCGTCTACGGGCGTGGCCTGCTCAGCAGGTTGCGTGAACCGGACGGGCGCAGCCTTCGGTCCCTCTCCCGGAAAGACGATTTTCTCTTTAGTCGCATCCCTGATGGTGACCTTCGGAGTTGTGGACGTGGCCGGGGCGTCGTTGCACGCAGCAAGCATCGTGACACAGAAAATGGCAAAAAGCCGGGCGTTGAGCATTCAGTTTATTACCTTTCCTGCCTGTTTGGCGTCGATCATAACGCAGGTAGTCGACTTCAGCTATCGAAGAATTATACGTAGGGTGTGCTGGTGCGGTTCCGGCGACTCCGCTGCTTGTGTACATCGCGAATAACCGTCAGGGCGTTAATCAGACGATCAAGAGCGGAAGTATCGTAATTGCGGTATGTGAGTGCATGTTTCACACTATCGACGATGTCGGTGACGATCCGGTCTTGGAATTCCCAATCGCTATAAGCCTGAATGCCTTCGTTGAAGGCGCTAAGATTGAGACCGCCAGCGTCGAGCACTTTTGGGAGGTCTTCTTCGATCCCTCCTAGTGCGACACTGAGAAGCTCTTCTTCCATCGCTTCTTCTTTGCTCCCAAAGAGCGAGCCATTGAACGAATAGGCATCAACGACTTCACCTTCCACCAATGGCTTCAGGCTGCCGTCACTGTTGCGCACGGCCTTTACAATAGCGATGGTCATATGATCTCCAATCAAATCTTCTTCGAGCTAACGAAGCGGCGACGGGGATAGCAATATTTAGATGAGGCCTTTGAGCAGCAGATTTGCGTTCAACCCGCGCATATCAAGTTGCTCACGAGCCCGCTCGACAAACTCTCGCCACGACGGCAGCTTGATATGCACCGGATAGGTTGAGCGTGCCATGGCGAGGAGTTCGTAATGATTGCTCTCGGCCACGTCATGCGAGGCGACCAATTCATCAAGCCCATCGAAATCACGGGCGGCAATGAATTCATTCACCTCGCTGATGATCTCTCGCATGCGGCCATGATGGTTGTCTTCGTTGCTCAACGTAAATTCCTTACGGTTTATCTCTGAAATTCTTCATCATTTTCTGCGGGGTCAACCCTTTGAACGGTGTGGGCTCGACATCATCCACGCTGGCATCTTCGGCCTTGACCATGCACTGGTTGATGAAGTCACCATCCCAAAATACAAATGCACGATGCGCCCATCCGCCACCGCCACGGTTATGACCACCAACGCGAGCACCACCGGCATATTCGACACCGACATAGCCCAACCGCTGGAAGCCTGCGATAAGAGCATCGGATGCGTCCTTGCGGATATGATAGCCGCTCAGGGTTCCGTTCATGATATGATCGAGTGTGGGGTTGGTCCCGTCACCTCCGACGGTGTTGCCCTGCCAGCTATAACGGACCCCTTCCTTCCGATAGAGGGACAACCAGTCCTTGAACGACGTTCCTTTGTTGTCATTGTCACGAAAGTCGATCCACCCCGGTAGTTGATAGCGCGTCCCCTCCCCAGTCATATCGTTGATCACCTGCGTAAGCATTTTGATCGCGGCATTGGACAGAGGCGCTTCACCATTTAGGCAGCGCTTCACATAAGCGACCGGAACATCGAAGTGGGTTATCGCCCCCTTCCATTCGCTTCGCTTGAGTATTTTCCACTGGCCAAGCGTCGATTTGACAAAGACGAAATCCTTGGCGTTGGTTTTGTAGATCGCTTTCGCCTGTTTCAGCTTTTCTTTGTAAGCCGCGAGCAGAGCATCCATCATTTCCTGCTTGAGCGCAGCTATGTCCCGATCATAGTTATCACCACGGTCGATCTGCCATGCCCGGCTGCGAAAGTCAGAAACAATGTCCTCTTTCTCGCCGACCCAGCCCAATTCTTTCCGGATGATATGCTGGAGATAATCAGCGATCGCACCCTTCTGACTCTCATGTGGTTCGTCCGCGTTGTGTGACTGCATGCCATAGGTGCGCGCAAAAGAATAATCGCGCGCTACCGTGGCATCGCTGGTCAGATAGATGCCCTGCCCAAAAAGTGCGTCCCGATCGGTTTTCGAGATATCGAACTGATCGATTTTGGTCGTGTCGCCGCGATAAAGCGTGATGGTGTTGGCGGCCTTTTCAGCAAGGATGTCGGACATGCGCATGGCTTATTTATGCCCGTGGAGCGAATGCCCTCTTCAGCATGCGCTCAAGGCTTTCCTCGAACGACTGATCCTTGAAGTAACCAGTTTCGAACAGACGCTGGTGCGATCGCCGCGCATAAGCCCGGATATCCTCTGGATCGGTCGGCTTAAAGCCGTCCTCCCAGAATTCATATTCAACGCACGGAACTAAGCGACCATGCTCGTCGCGATGCTGCTCTGCGTCCGGGCTTTCATCTTCATAGTCGATTACATTACATGAGCAGCCACGAGGGACGCACTCGTCGCAATACTCACCCAGACCGTCGGCCGGGACATATTCCCATACTGCCAGCCGCCCGCAGGCGCATACGGCCAGTTCACTTGACATCACAAAGTCCCTTCAGGTCGAACGAACCACCAGCCGCGTGGCGGATCGTCATCATCATTTCATCATTCCGCATGCGCTGGATGTTCATCAGCACGAGGACGTCTGGCTCGCTCGTGGCCACGTAGGCTGCGGTGACCATCGGTTTGGCGGCCATGACTTTCATTTTGGGCACGTCCCGTCCCTTGGCATAAGCCATGCGGGAGCGCTTACTGTTGCAGTCGAGGCAACTCGCGGCCGTGTTGAGGTAACTGCTGCCCCCACCCTTCTTGCGCGGTTTCAGATGCTCGATCGTCACCGTAGTGCCCGGCTTGGGATCAGGCACGTCAGCCGGTGTCATTACCACGTCGCAGAAATAGCAAAGGCCGCCTTGATTGCGTGCGTGGACGTCGCGAAGATGGCGGAGATATTCGCGTTCATCGCGGGGGACGTTACGATTGCTCATTTACACCCGCCAGCGCCGCAAGGCACTTTTCTTTGAACATTTTGAAGCGATACCAGAACGACCATTGGCCTCCCGATCCGGAATCGCGCTCGATCCCCACTTCGTCCATGAGACGCACGAGATCACGGCTCACCTGTCGGTTGCTGCGGTTCCGGAAATGGCTCCGCTGCTCGGTGATCATCCAGTTTTCCCGCAGTGCCACCCGCTGGTTATGAATGCGCTGGTCGAGCTTCAGTCGCATGGCATGATCGCATACCTTGTGCTGTCGCTTCTGCCAGCGCGCGATCGCCTCATCCTTATCGTCAACTGATAGGCCAGATGCACCACAGGCATTGCATTCAACGAACCACAAGCCATCATGATATGTCGCGAGATAGGCAGGCCCGGCGCAGAATGGACATGGGTCCAACGTTGGCTGGGGGAAATCGTATTCGCGCTCAGTGAAGGTCAATTCACTCATGTGAAGCGCGTAACCGACTGAGCCAAGATTTCTTCGGCACGATCCACCATAATTTCCGAATGATCGCTCAGCCCATCTCGATCGTTGACCGCCCGGCTCAATTCGACAACGGCTTGAGCCAGTTTTGGGACGAGACTGATGTAGTCAGCCAACCGCCGACGATCTGCGACTGGGATATAGGTGCATCCGGTCAGCATATAGGCTTCGTCGACCGTTAGAGGCCCGTTGCCGCCTATTTCGGTCATCTTTGGACCCGCCGCAGCCGCCACGCCGGTGGTCACAGACGAGCGGAACTGGTCGAGGATGGCCATCGCCTCTTCGCCGATCTCAGAGTAGGCCAACCGGTTGTCCATTACCGCGCGCCATCCGATGGCCACGCCGGGGATTTCGTCGTAGATTTTGAACATGCGGGCTACCGCTTCGGAAATATTGTCGCTCATGCGGTCCTCAGTGATTATGGCGGGCGTAAGCCTGCCAGAAGGCCCGCTCCCATGCCGCAGCATGTTCCGAGCCATCTGGATGCGGGTTGGGGCGGTGGATCGGTCGACCGGGCGCGCCCCATGCGTGAAATGCAGCGTCTTCGGCATCGTCGGCTATTGCGTCGAACAATGCGTCTTCTGCGAAATCAATTTCAGCGTCGCTCATTTGCGTTCGAGACTATCGGCGATCCGCTTGAGCGAAATTGCTATCGAAGCCAGATAGATATTACGTTCTTGGTTGCCCTCGTGACAGTCAGAGAACGTCACTTTCTCGATGCGATCGGAAACTGGCGGCCCAGCCGGAGCGGTTCGCTGTCGCACCGCAGAGGTTTCCGGCAAAAAGCCATCCCACGCAGCCATATCAATTCTCCTGCTCAAATATCTTGATCAAATCGAGCCGGAAGATCGGCTCTGAGATAAGCCGTAACAGCACGGGTCATCTCAGAGCTATATTTTTCTTCGTCAGCCCTGTGCGCGGAGGTCGGCGCTGCGCTTTTGTTCAGCTACCTTGGCTGCACTTTCGCGGAGAAGTGTTTCGATCGCAACGTGGAATTCAGCTTCGGTCTTCGGCATGGGGACTTCTGCCCCTACCGAATTGGCCCAACGATCGAAATTGCCGTCGCAGATTTCCATCAGATCACAATGGGGCAGGACGCGAAAGTGTCGCCGACCATCGACCGTTCCTGCGGCAAAACGAGGAGCGCGTGAATAACCTACGAGATGATGATATTTGGTCATCTCACGACGATGGAGACCGAATTCCCGCCATTGCTTGATCCGCGCGAGGCGGAACCAGTAACGAAATGATTTCGGGACACGGGCGTTACTATTTTCCATCGTCAAATGCCTTTCTCAAATACCCCGTTGCATTAGGGGTACTTGAGTGACAATTCAACCCTCAGGGGTTCGGAATACCATCGTAGAGCATCACCGGTTTGGTGATACCGGATCGATCCAGTGCGAGTGGGATGAGGAAGCGCAGATTGGGGATTGCGAACTCACTGAGCAGCAGTCGGTCGATACGCATCACCCCCACTTCCTCCTCCTCCATCGTGCGGACCCCCCAGAGCGCGTCTGACGTCGCGCCGAAGAAGTGACAGACGAAATTTTCGCCGGTGAGAATGGCGACATGCTCCCACTGCTCAGCAGGTATATCGACGCCGGTCTCCTCCAGAAACTCCCGATGCATTGCGGTCACCGGGTCTTCGCCCGGCTCAATCTTACCGCCGATTGCGTTGAGACGACCAGCCTGCCATGCAGGCTTTTGCTTCCGGATGATCGCGGTAAAAGTCCCGGAACGGTTGAACAGCATTCCGGCTACATAATGAATAACTTCGCTCATATCGTGCTCTCAAATTACACGCGCACGATACGAGCCTGCTCTTAATCAAGTCGAATTAATTCCGCCCGGATGTTGCGATCTTCTGCTGTCATTAAATTTGGATTGCCCATGGGTATTTCGCCGTGACAGAACTCACAGTCGGGATCGCCGCAATGATCCTGCCAGTCGGCATCACGCCAATCGATGCGGCCTGCCAGCAACCGACTTCTCTCTGCTTGAGATAAATTTCCGATCTCCATAACGCCTTGATTTCTGTGTTGTTAGGCGACATAGCCAACCGGATTTTATGAAAGCCATTTGATAATGTCGAACCGTAAACCATTGATCGGGATCACCCGAAAAAAGAAACTTCCCCGAAAAGGCAGTCGGCTCAGAATGGTCCTAAGCCTGTTGCTACGACCAGAAGGCCTTACCTCATTCGAGGCTGCCGCTGCTATAGGTGCAGGCTCTCGCCATACTGATCTCAACGCGATGATGGAGATATTTCGGAATATTCATGGCTATGAAATCCATCATCTGGCCAACTCATCTGCTAGTCGCCGGGGCATTGTGGCCTATAAAATAGTCGGAAAATACCGTGGTGGCCGATATCGCGCTTTTACGTTCAATTCATCCCCAACCCCTCGGATCGAAAAGCAAAAAGTGACGCTGGGCGACGGCGTAATGGCTAGCTCAGTTAGACCACCGCGTAAGCGACCAAAAAAGGGATCGGCCATGCGGGATGCTATGTTGCTGATGATTAGATCACAGGGCGTCACCGCGCAGGAATATTGCAGGGAAACCAACCGGAAGAGCCCAGTTCAACCTATGGTGATGCATATCCAAGCGTTTTATGGATATGAGGTCGAACACATCTGTCATGGTGATAAGAAGCGCGGCGGACGGATAGCGTATAAAATTGTTGGCAGGCATCGTGGCACTGGTATCCGCGTGTTCACATTCAATAGCCGTTTAGATGAGTGATGAACTCTTCATGCGGAGAAATCCCCGATGACGCGCTTGATATGCTCGGTCACGACGAACCGGGCGTTCTGCGCAAACTCGATCGCCCTGTTCCGGTCCCTTGGCGAGAAACGGAGCGGTTCAAAGGTGTGGCCATTTTTGGCACCACTCACCTCGTAATGAGTTTGCCCGCCAGTGATCGACGCGAGATCGTCCCAAAACTGACCCTTGGGCTCGAACTGGTAGACCTCCATGACCGAAGCAGCATAGCCGTCTTCGTTGGGGACGATCCTCGCCAGCCGCTCCAATGCTGTTTCGGTCCCGGACATCAGATGAGCGCACCCTCTACTGCATAGTAATAGCGCTGTGCATCTTCAAGGCTGTCGGCCGCATCGGTAAGCGCGGCGGCGAGGTCCGCTGCCACCGTTTCGTCACAGGCCAGATGAACGGCTCGTGCGCGCATGCGCAGCCCGTCAATTGTTTCCTGAAGCTGTGGGGTTCTGAATTTGTTCATCGCATGGTTCCTTCAAATGGAGGACAACCATGGATCAGCCGAACCGTCGGAGGCAATATTATCCGTCAGCTATTGTAATACATCATGCCATCTGCGTCCCACTGAACCGAGGCATTCTCATTCAGGAACTCAAACGCATTATCACGGCTGGTGAAACGCATGAAGTAGGACGCGTTGTCCGATCCGTAGAACAGCAGCATCCACGGCTTATCCGCCACCAATTCTGCTGTTTCGTTTTCGTCATCCCCGAAGAGATCAGTGCATTTCATCACATGCACGGCCGCGCAAGGAACCCCGCCGATCTCGGTCCCCCAATTGTTAAACGTGCCGGTGATCGGAATGAAACCAACAAACATAGCGTCGGTCACGCGATTGATGCGCGTCCAGCTTTTTGCCATGTAGTTGATCATACCGATGGCTTCGATTTGCGAAGTCAGCATCTCATGATAGATCGGCATGGCCTACCCTTTCGGTCTTTTATTGTGAACGGTTGCGCCCAACTGCTTCAGCATATTGAGCGTGAAGCGCCGGGCATCGAGCAGCGTGTCGAAGCCCATCGGCCCGGCCCACATTTCGCGGTTCATGACGCGGATGTCCTGCCAGAACTCGAAACCCTCCATGTTGACGCTCCAGTGCCCATGGGAGAGATATTTGCGCAGAACCGCGATCGCGGTGCCATTGGCAAGATGCGCGACGTAGACCGGGCGTGCGCGAGTGCCGTTGGTCCAGTATATGTCTGCACCGCTAACCCGATCGAAGGCCGCTGTGGTGGCACGCCAGCGTGGTTCGCCGTCGCTCTCCACCCAACCGGTCTTCTCGTCGCGGGTGATCACGATGATTGGCCGAACAGGGCGTTCAGACGCTCATATTCGGCGCGATCGCGCTTTTCACGTTCAGCCAACCTTTCGCGCTCGACGCGTTCGCGTCTTTCAGCCTCTTCAATGGTCTCCATACGGGAGCCCAGAAGAAGGACGGAACGATAATCGGAATACTGATCCTCTTCACCGAGATCAAAGTGCAGATTGCTCCAGCCTACCGCCGTCAGGGCGTCATGATCTTCGATCAGCTTCGTCACCAGCGAGAGCATGCCCATTTCGACATCATAGCTGAATCTGCTGACGCGCATATTGTGAAGCATTTTCGGGGTAGCCATGATCGTCCCTTTCAATTCGAATGCGACTATACCACTTTTTATGACCAATTCAAGCCGCCATTGCGCGACGGTCCAGATTTTCAATCTGCTTCATCAAGCTGGCCTGCCTTCTCCGATCACGCGAATTGGCCACTGGATGGGTGTCAAGCTCGTGCTGAAGGATAGAGCGGATATCGCCGGGTGGCAGCCCAATCGCCTCTCGAATGGCCCGGCGATTGATTGGCCCGCCATCAGGAGGAGTGAAGTTCCAGTTTAATGGCGCGATGACTTCTGGGCCAAAAATCAGCTTGCCATCATAGGGTCGGGAAGGCTGGCGAAAATAGCGTCCACGCGCCAACGTGACATGACCGGTGAACCCCTCGGGATGATCGACGGGCATCAAAGCCGCGATGCTCATCCAACGCGCGTGAAGCGCATCGTGGTCGAATGTCATACCATGCGCACGCTTGCCCAGATGCGCCATGGGCTTTTCACCGGCGTCGACTTCGACCACATCGTCATGAAGACGCTCCAGCAGCGACCAGTCGGCGCACGTCCGGACTGTTACGAGAGTCGCGTGGAGTTCCTCCGGTTTGACCATATAGATCGCCCCGGCCTCGATAGCCCAACGGTAGACGTCCTGCCAGTTCAGCAGCGGACGATAGAGCCAGAATGCGCGATGACGACGACCGGGTTCGATTGTCACTTCAACACTTTCATGCCGAAGATCGTGCGAGCCTTCTCCAACGATGGCTCTACCGACAGGCCGATCAGGGCCATATCCGCCCCTTCATCCTTGGCTCCCCAGTCGATGGGGCTAATGATGCGCGCCATCTGCTCGATGATCGCATCAGCAGCGGCCTCCATATCATCGGTGTCCTCGGCCACCGGCTGAGACGTGCCCTTCTGGAAAGGCTTCTTTTCCAGCCCCAACGCAGCGGCGGCGGCACTGTGGATATGATAGAGATCACGCACCCGATCCTGATCGGTGTCCTCGATATGAGGCGTGCTGCGACGATAGACCTTGTTCAGGGCCTCGCGCATCTGTTCAGTCTCATTCTCGGCAAACGCCACCATGGCGTCGGTGACAGCAACCGGATCATCGAGCTTCGCCATGAGCAGGCGACCAAGGACCCCATTGAGAACGATGCGTGCGCGGCTGTGGATGGTAGTGGTCATCAGGAACGTCCCGTCAGTCGAAGGTTGATAAGAGTGCCCATGCGCTGCCGCACTTCACTCAGACGGGCGACGCGTTCGGAAAGGGTCGAGGGAAGGGATGTTTCCACCATGCGACAGGCTTGGTCGAGTTCATCCCACAGTTCCGCAACCTCCACGTCGCCGTTGAGCGACTGTTGGGCTTCCGACATTGCCGTGACGCGGTGCAACGCGAGGAGCCGCATTTCTTGGTGATGATCCAAATGACCATCAATGACATCCTGATTGGACGCCACCTTGTTAAGGCCAAGCTTGATATAGACGGCGCGATCGGCCGCCGTGGGGCTCAACGGATTGCTCATGCGCGTTCCTCGCTGTGGGGGCGATTGAGGTAAATCACATTATCCTCCCGCGCCTCAACGGGCTGCGGAACCGGATGATCGAAATAGGTCTGGTTGCGGAAACGGATCATTCCGATGATCGCGCCGACCACGAGGAGCGTCATGATACCAAGGATGCTGAACATCAAAAGACTCCGTCTTGCGTGAGCTTGTCACCGGCATAGAAGAGAATGCGCTGCAACACATCGCCCGGAACCTGCACGATCGACTGTTCCCGCTCTTTCTGCGTGGGCACGGCATGAAGCGGCATCGCATTCATCATAGCCATGAGCGCGATGGCGAGGTCGCCGCGAAGCTGCTGAAGGTCATGCTCAATCTGCATCTGAAATCTCTCTATCGAACGACCGCTCCATACTACCAATGATGAGAAGGCGTCAACGGTATAAATAGCAGATGCGAAATTGGATCGACGCCTGTAAGGCCCCCATCATGGAAACCACCCACGATGAACTGACCAAAGCTCGCGCAATAATGCGTTCCGGGCACAAAGTGTTGTTTCACAGTGGTCTATCCAGTGATGCAGAGGACATCGGTCGCTACGGACTAATCCCCTCGAACGATGGTCCATGGGTCCGCGAAGTTGCAAATAGTGCATTTGATAATGACGTCGACGTTGAGCAGCATTTAGAGAAAGCTGTCCCTATCGTCTGGTTATCAGATGAGCCGACGTGGGTTAACATCAAATCTCAGCGTTCTTCTGGAAACTCCGTAGGAGTGGCGTCACAACAGACTGTGTTGGAACACGCCCATCTCGCTCTCGTCAACGCCGATGATTATGCGGACGAAATTTTTTACGTTGGCGAAGATGGGCTCAACAACGGCCCCTACTCCACGGTATGGGACGTTCGCGGGAAAGCTCATAAATTTTATGAGACCAATCTCTATGCCTTTGATGATGACACACAATCTTCAATCGAACCGTTTGGAATCGAACGCAATGAATGGATTTCGGCTTCCGACCTAGAAGTGGTGGCAAATTTGAGAGGATCGGAAGTCATCGCCTTTATGCGGGAATTCTACCCCACGTTGATCACCGAAGCAGACCGGCCTCGCCCGATGACTCCCGCCGATTATCGGGCGTCTGGTCCGACGCTTTTCGATCGCACCGACAAACCAGAGGGTCAGTATATCGAGGGCGACCACGCCGACGAAATGACCCCGGAACAAGCTCGCCAGTATCTCGATCGCCACCCCAATGGCACACTCCACCACGACTGGTTCGAGACCGACGCCTTCATCACCCGCGACATCAACGGGAACTATCTGTTCTACAATCCGCAGCTTGAGCAGAGAAGCAATCCCGGCGCGGCTATCGAACTATGGACGTGGGATTTTCTCGACGAAATTCGCGCCGCCACTCGTGCCGGGGACCCCGATATCGAGACCGGTTGGTGGTATCACCCCGGCCGCGAAATGGACATGATCAACGGCGGGATCGATTGGTGGGAGGCCGTCCGCAACGGCGATTATACCAAGGGCGGACAGCGCAGCATCGGCTAGTCGCCCGATCGGAGCGCAAGTCTATAGCGCTCCGATCGAAAGGCGCACTCAGGCAAGCGCGCCTCTCGTCCTAGCCATCGAACCATTGATATAGTCGATGATCGATTGCCAGTCCTTCTCCGGATCGAAACCCGCTTTGTCGTCGAGCAGAATGCTGAAATAGAATTTCTTCTCGAAATTCCCCGACGCGGTGTTGGCGATCTCTGGGTTCTCGTTGAAGTAATCAACCGCGATATCATACTCGGCGAGAAAATCGATGATCGCCTGATATTCCTCAGGGTGACAGGACGACCACAGGATCAGCCGATGATCAGGCAGTGACGAGATTTTCCGCAACGCCTCAATGGCGCTGCCATCCGTGAACATGTAGCCGCCCTGCTGATAGTTCGAGCGAAAGACCACTCCATGGAGGTCTACCGCCCAAAAAATCAGAGGCTCATTGCGCTCCACCGAGACACGGAACGCGCGATCGATTGCCGTCAAAATGCTCATTGGTGCCTCCCCTCAGATTGCAGTGCTTTCCCAGATGGCTTTCATTCTGGCTTCCATGCCACGTTGCCACGCTGCGTGGTGAACGTCGAAGTCGCGGTAAAATTCTTCCGACGTGATCCGGCGGAAGGACATCCAGCACGACATGAGCCAGAAAAGCTCATCCTCGGAATGCATATAGGGTGAGATCATCTGATCTGCGGAGAGTTCCACGACTTGATCCCAGCCCACGTCACCGCCATAGAGTTTGACCTGCATCGTCCCATAATCACCGACGAAGACCCACTGGTCACGATTGCGGCTCGTGAAATAGCTGACGAACTTCCCCTCGATGTCGATCGCAGGGTCACCACATTCGGTGGAGTGACGGTTGGGGATGGTCAGCAGGTGAGCGGTCATATTGGTCCTCATCAAATTGAGCTATAAAATCAGTCTTTTGGTAGCGCTTCGATCTTAATATGTAAATCCGTATAGATCGATTCCAGAGGAATGGGGCAGCTATCGCCACCAAGGGCGTCAATGATCGCCCTCTCCTTCTCGCACTCGGCGACATGATCGGGGTCGAGCATATGTTGCCGATAGAAATACAACGATCTGGTCACATGGAGAACGGTGCGACCAGTGACCGCGCGCACGTCCCACGATCGCACAAAGCCATCTAGCGATCGCTCATACACATAGCTACCAACCATGGGCAACTGGCCACGGGAGAGACGCATAGGAGGCAGCCATGTACCGGTCTCATAGTCCCAGACGACGATATCAGTTGCCATTGTCTGCGATCGCCTCCCGGAACCGGTCCGCTACTTCACGATGTGGAAAGCCGACGATGAAGTCGATCAGGTATACCAACCGGGTCGGATAGGGTTTGAAAGGGTTCTCGTGGATAGCCCCACACCGGAATGTCATTCCGATATCGTAGTCGGTTTCGGGTTCAATATGAAACACCATGGTTTCCAGTTCACCGGGCAGATAGAGATGCCGAAAATGGGCGATCTGGAAATCGTCGCGGCACCGGACCGCCACATGATGCGGGTACCGGGGAGGCCGTATCCACGGATGCAGAGACCAATGATCTTCGGAATCTGGTTGCAGTCCAGCGGTGAGCCGCCGCAAAACGTCTCCGGGTAGATCGCCTGCCTCTGGGAGCGGTCGTGCTGAGTTTTTCAGGCGCGTCCATTCCTCGTCGGTGAACGCGAAGGCGTCCTCGCTCATCCAGTCATGGACGTGGAACTGGGTCACGACGGTAGAGTCGAGAGAGTGATAGGTGATTGCGTGTCTCATATGCAGACCCTGAATGAGCAGCCGATCGGAATTCAATTAGTTTCGTCGATACCAAGCATTCTCTGAAAGTGCGGGAGATCGCTCGTGCCACATGTCTGTATCCGGCAGCGATTTAGAGCGGCGAGTGCAACTTCATGACACCGGATCAGCAACCCGATATCCTGCTTCTCGATGCACTGGTGGGGCGAACACAAATGCGTCCACTGCCCGTGCTCGATCGGCACGACACATTCGGAATCATGGGCCGGGCACCATGCGAACACAGCGTTGCCCGCCATAACCTCGGCGCATCCGAAGCAATCTCCGCCACAGTCGAGACCATAATCGTATGGTTCGACGGGTGTGGCGGTGGTGGTTCGGCCGCAGGTCGAGCATTTCATTTAGCGACACCCAGAATACGCGCGACCCTCGCCCGATCGTTTGCAACAATTGTGGCTTTAATTTCGTCACTTATGTCGAAATGATCCTCTACATCCTTTACTAAGCACCTTAGTGCTACGACACCGGAATTTCTCTCCGAAAATAGGTTTTCCAACAGGACATACACTTTAATCAGAGAGGTAATGCAGCGTTCTATTAACTCGAATGTGATAACACCTTTTTCACCAATCACCCAATCGAATGTTTTATGAGCGTACTCGTTATTTGCGATAACAACAAAATCTCTGAAATATCTTTCTATATCATTATGCAATGATGCCCAGAATTTATCAGGAACGCACTCCTCCCGACTACCTGTAGGCATGCCACCCGCATCCTCGATCATTTTATCGAAGTCTTCATGGGCTCTTTTCGCGAATTCCCATGCGCCTGTGCAGAAACATTCGTCGTTCCCGTTTTCTATATGAGCGCGAAATTCGTTTCGCCATTCCACTTCGCTTGATCGCCACTCAAACATACCAGAGCGCATCGTTACATACTCTTCTCTAGTAAAAAGATGAGCTTTCTTTTTGAGCAAAAGAGCAAGCCTACCAAATGACGTTTCCTTGCTATCGAGCATGATCGCCCGAAGTCGCGACACCATTGCGACGACGTAGTCCGACGTCACCTGATTGAATACAAGTGGTGTAGAAATTACACCGTCACGGGTCAGGAGAACGTAATCCCTTAACTTCATGTAAGAAATGAAGCTATTTGTGATATCACGAATTTGGCCAGAAAACGAATGCTGCTTGTCGAAATCCTCATTCAGCAACCTTACCACACATAACCTAAGTTTCTCTCCGCTATGCGCCTTCGTCAATTCTTTCCATGTATCGGACAGTATGTTTGTGCTCATGGCCACCATCATGCCGCTTACGGAAGGATCGAGTTCTTCGACCAGACGATAGTCGAGCTTACGACTGGACGTCTCATCATCGATCGTCCCATAGTTGGTGAAGTCGAGGCTACCAAATTTGCTTTCAAGCTCGGAAATGATTTCGGCAGGAATATACTGCGGGGCTTCAAAAATGCTCATATGGGGAATGTATCGAAGCCGTATCGTTCACCTCAATATAAATGCGCATAGGCCGAAGACTATTCTTCAAAATCGTAATCGGGCGCAAGATGCTTGTAGCGTCTTACGCCATTCCTGCGCCCGCAATTTGGGCATTTCTCATAGTGAGAGACGACGGCCCGATCGCATATGCACCAGCCCTTCCCTCTTGTGGCTTGCATTTTGGTGTCACGATTTCTACCCATGTGCTCATTCCATTTGAGGATCAACCGCTAGCTACGGCTTTCTCGAAGTATGCCTTCAGCGCGATATAATCGCGTTGGCGCTCATCGCGCGCCGCCACGCTTTCGTCGTGCGACCGTATCGGTCTATTGCGCGCCTGATCGTAAAGAGCATTAAGCGCTGCTGTTGCTGCGTCATTCCACGGGCCATCGTAGTTCCACGTCCCTGTGGCATTTTCGAAAACAACGCCATGGAACCCGTTCCACAGTTCAAATTCACCATGACCGGGCAGAGTGATTGCATATTCATATTTGCACTTCAAAGGATCGGCGTCGATCTTGCATTTACGCTGGAACCGGAACAGACCTGAGCGGAAGCTTCCATGCAACATCGCCCAGCGCGGTTGAAGACGGTATAGCTCGCTGATCTGGTAAACTGTGTGGTTCATATAGCGCTCCATCAAATCTGCTGGAGCGTTACGTCATCAGGTTATGCACAGTCAATAACGCTATCCTACGCGATCAGTCATGCTGATCATATCGCGCATTACAGTTCATCCAACTGTTCGAGGAAATCGGTAGGCGACCATGTCCCGCGCCATGCCGTGAAGAGGAAATCATATTCGTGTGAGCGTGCGGCGCTCTCGGCCAGCGGTCGAAGGAACGGCGTATAATCCTCATGATCGTGATCGATGAGGAGATAACCGTCTTCCCGGAATGTCGCGAAGGCGCGCTTGCGATAACCGCTATATCCATAGTCTATCCCCAGCAAAGCGGCAGCCTGATCGTGGGTGGCATCATAGGCGTCCCACCAGATGAGCAGGCCATTGTTGTCAAATATGCCTCTCAGCCGCTGATCCCGGCTCTGTTGTGCCAAAAGGAGGAGAGTGCTGGCGGTCGGGTTCGGGCGGGAAAAGCGGATGCCCTCGATTACTGCTTCGTTGAGGTCTACCATGTCGATGAAATTACGCATGACCTATTTAGGCAGCGTCAGCGATCTCGCATTTCCCGGTCGTGAAGCTTTACCCCAACGATTTGAGCCAGTATGAACCAACAGAAGGTTACGGTATTGCAGATCGGCCACAACAGCCACATCAAGACAAGACCCGGAAGAGCCATAAATGTTGCCTTACCGACATTACGGCTATCGGTCACCATAATGAGCCAGCCTGCCTCTCGCCACATGCACCAAGGCACACCGATCGCGAAATAGGCCAGCATGATGTAGAATGTATTCGTCAAATCCAGTTCCTGAAAATGGCCGCAGGAGAGGCGTACCTGTCCTGCGGTCCGGGACGCGGATCAAGTCCGCTGCTGAACGAAGAGCCGATCCTTCCAACCCTGTCGGCCACCCCTTGGGTAGGGTTCATTAAGCGGGACCTATCATGACAGTGACCTGCGACGTAACTGCACCTAACACCAACAGGGCTGAAAGCCCATGGCCGTAACGGTCCTACACAGGTTGCCATGAAAAGCCCGAGAGGTCGCGCTCTCAAACTCTTTTGGTCCCGCTGCTGGCTGCCCGTATGTCGGCAGCCAGAGTTCACATCACGGCTAGGGTTGCGGGAGTAGTGCTCGAACCTACCAGATTGCCGGGATATGAACCCGGTGACGAACCGTCTTGTCCTTCCCGCGACCGTAGCCGTGATGTTCTTTATTTATACGGTAGGCGCGAAAAGCCCGTCCATAATTATTTTCACCCATCTCGCATTTCTTTTTCGTGCGTTCGACGCAATTCATCCTCTCGGTAGTTGACGAATGTGCAGCACTGGCACTTTGCCACCATAGTCTTTCGCCCTTTGAGGTTGGCGTTCCCTGCATGTCTCGCGCTCTTCATCAATGATATTTACCAGATGGGGTGTCCCGATCGCAATTATGGACAGACACTGGCGAAAACGATAGGGCTGGTCATCATTTAGCGAGACCATTTCATGTGTGAACAATGCACCACCAACGCCGTTGGCTTCGGCGAACCCCTCCCCGGCTGGTATCTCAAGCGTGCGCGCCGAGATGGGAATGATTGGAAGAAGGGTGAATGGGGCCTCATCCGGTCCAATGATCCGACTTTCAAATGGTCCCTGACCCCTACCCCCTCTCCCATGTGGGGATGACCGATGAAGAGGAAGAGGCTTGGTTTGAGGCGGTCGATAAAACCAGCCCCGAGTATCATCGCGGCATCAAGCTCATCGTCTCTAAGGAGTTCGACGAGTATGAGGATCAATTCATGTGCGACCCTCGTTCCGGGTATATGCTGATCACCGCCGCTATGGAGAGAGGCTATGATCCGCATGAGAGCGGCCACATCGCACATTGGCTCTTCGATTATCTGGGGGAATGGTTGAAGACCGCACCGATGGAGGAAGAGGGTGATGCCCTACCAGATTACGGCCCGGTCGATTACACGATCGGTCGCGACTGATCAGCGTTCATTTCTCAACCTCGCCACTTCAAAGAAGTTGCTTCCATCTTTGGCCAGCAGCTTGACCTTCTTGAGTGGGATTTCCCACATCTGGCGAGGAACGATCTTGCCCTGATTGGCGACATGGGCACCCAAGCGGATGAACTCGTGCTTCTGCGCATCGGACATATGCTTGAGCATTTTCTTCCCGATTTTGATCCAGTCGGTATAGTTGCCGTCCTTGGCGCGGCGGATGGTGGTCTCCCCCATCATCCGCTCAGCCTGATACGCCAGACCTCCGACGACCGAAGACGCGATGATCTCGGCATATTTCGGTTCATTGGCGTAATAGGACGATGCGCGGTTCCAATAGACCGCGATCATTTCGCCGACGCTGTCCTCGTCAGGCTGGACATCGCCCAGATCGTTGCCATCGAACACGAAGACGTAGCCGCTGGCTTTTGGATCATCGCCGGGTTTGACGATATCATGACCGAGATAGCTGCCCCCGATCGCATAGACCGTGGCATAGGCAACGTCTGCGGAGAGATATACGCGCTGATCGACCGGCCGGGCCGTGGGTTTGCGATCACCATATTTGACGTCCGTATACTGGGGGTCGAGACCGTTCTTCCAGATCGATGCCGCAGCCTCTTTGCTTCTGGTGCCGTGATAAAATGTCTGGTTGCGCATGGCGTCACTCGGCTGAGCCATTTCAGTGATCTGCACGTCATCACGATATGGTTTGAAGAAGGCTAGGTCAAACGGGTTCAGAACCCCATCTGTGTTGACGATATCGTAGCTTTTGCCGTTGGTCTTGCAATAGGCCCAACCGTGGATACCCGGCCAACTCAATTCGGCGTCGTTGAACATCTGGTCCCACGTCAGGCCGGGCCACGGCTTCATGTTCGGCCAATGTTTGGCGATCAGGGCCTCATCAAACCCGACGGGCTCATCATTATATTCGCCGTCATAGCGATAGAAATTGCCGATTTCGAGACTCTGAAAGACGTTTGGTGCCTCACTCTCAAGTGCATCTGCGAAATCGAAACACTGACCGTTGTTGATTTCAGCGGGAGTGAGGTTCTGTTCAGCAACCCATTGATCGCGCAGCGCGGCGACAATTGTGGATGGATCGTTCGGGGTCGACATTTCGACAATCATGTCGATGAAATCACGCATCCAAATCACACCAACCCTCTTCAGTCAGATCAAATAGCTGAGTTACATCGTAAGCTCTAATCGTGTGGTCGCCGCGAATGATGGCTGCTTTCGTGCGATGCCCGCCTTCCACCAACACCCATTTTCCTTCGTGGCGTCGGATGATGATTTCCGGTGCCTTCGTCGTTCGCTGGCTATAAGAACGCACCACAGCATCGCTGGCGGCCCGATTGGTCACGTCCAGTTCGGACAGGTCGATTTCGACCAATGGAATTGCCAACATGGTCTCGACGAAACGAACGACCTCGTGGAGGTTCGGTGAACCGAACAGGAACTCGGCGATATAGCCATCGGTGAAGGAGGCACTCCCATATCGGGTCTCCCAGAAGTCGCGAAATGCGGAAGGACCGTGGGGTCCTATCATCACATCGAGAATGTCGGATTTCGCGGCGGCAGGAAGAGCTTCCAAGGGCGTTCCTTGTGTGGTCTCCATCAATTTTATCCAATGGCGCATGTTCATATTTATCGAAGGCGAAATTCTACCGACGTCGATATGTGACACAAACATTAATATCGCATTGGCGCAAACCAATCCGATATTAAATAATTCATGTCAAACAAATATCGCACGATATGGATTTCCGACACCCACATCGGGTCTTTCGGATGCCAAGCCGAAACATTGGACCGGTTCTTGAAGGAAAACACTGCCGATACGCTTTACCTTGTGGGCGACATTATCGATCTTTGGGCGTTGAAGCGCAAGATTTACTTTCCTAAATCACACCTCAACCTGCTCAAACGTGTCATTGCGATTTCGAAGAAGACGCGCGTTATCTACGTGGTGGGGAACCACGATGAGACCATTCGCCACTTTATCCCCTTCACAGTCGGCGACATTGAAGTGGTTAGAGACGCGGTCCACTCTGGTGTCAACGGGAAGACCTATTTCGTCACGCATGGCGACGAGTTCGATCAGGTGATGAAATATGCTCGCTGGCTCGCGTGGCTTGGTGACATTGGCTACAACGCTCTCCTCAAATCCAACGCCTATGTGAATTGGGTTCGCCGCAAATTCGGCCTCGGTTACTGGTCCCTGTCGGCATTCGCCAAAAAGAAGGTCAAGGGCGCGGTCAACTTCATTGGTGACTATGAAACCGCCGTGGCCAAGAGTGTCGCAGAGCGCGGATATGATGGTGTGGTGTGTGGCCACATCCACTCGGCCGACGACAAATTCATCAGCAATGTCCGTTACCTCAATTGCGGTGACTTCGTCGAAAGTTGCACTGCGCTGGTCGAGGAACATGACGGCCGCATCTATGTGAGGAACGTCGCTTGAGCCGTATCCTCATCATCAGCGACACCAGCGCTCGCCAGATCAACGGCGTGGTCCGCACGCTGTCGACCACGGTCGAAACTCTCCGAGCGCGCGGCCTCAAAGTCGAAATGATAACGGTGGATGGTTTCCCATCCGCGCCTACGCCGGGCTACAATGAAATCCGTCTTGCGACGAGCACCAAGGGGCTGCGCGAGCAAATGCTGGCATTCGACCCTGAATATATCCACATCGCCACAGAGGGACGCGTAGGCTGGGCAGCACGCAAAATATGCCGAAAGCTCGGCTGGGCTTTCACCACGTCCTACCACACCGATTTTCCCGGCTATCTGAAGCGTCATTATGGTCTTCCGGAGTGGATCACCTATCGGGTGCTGAAACGCTTCCACAGCGCCTCTGCGGCCATCATGGTGGCAACGCCAACGGTCGAGGGACTTTTACGTGATAAGGGTTTTGACCGGATCGTGCGCTGGAGCCGTGGCGTCGATATGTCCAACTTCACTCCTGAGCTTACCCCATATGATCCCGACTTCGAGCCCAACATGCTCTATGTCGGCCGGGTGTCGAAGGAAAAGAACATCGAGGCATTTCTCGATCTGGATGTTCCGGGCATCAAGGTGATCGTGGGCGATGGTCCGATGCTCCGGGAATATGAACGCCGATACCCCAACGCCCTGTTCATGGGTAAGAAGGAGGGCCGCGAACTGGCCGATTTCTATCGTTCGGCGCATGTGTTCGTGTTCCCATCGAAAACTGACACATTTGGTCTCGTGAACATCGAGGCTATGGCCTGCGGCACGCCGGTTGCCGCCTATCCCGTGCAGGGTCCAATCGATATCCTGACGCCGGAAAGCGGGGCTATGGATGATGATCTGGGTAAAGCGATCGAGGCGGCGCTCCTCCTCGATCGGATGGATGTCGCCCGACGGGGAACCCAGTTCACATGGGACAATGCGACTGACCAATTTGTCGCAAATCTGGTCCCAAGGTCATTCCGGATGAATGGGTAAAAATACGTATGGGCGTGACATAGATCACGCCCCTATAGCCCCGCGCCGCTTAGGTCCACAGCCGGTGGGGCTAGGCGATTCCTTGGGGAGGGAACTCGCAGAGTTGGTAGGTCCAATTTTTGCCGTTGCAATGTTGGATTCTCCTTTCTAGCTCAGGGGAACGAAAGGAGAACAGATATGACTGTTAACAAACGAGCACGCCAAGCTGCTGAACGTGTATGGGATTCGTCGCTGCGTTTCAGCGTCACATTTGAGGAACTGGAACGGGAGTTGATGGCGGTTTTGGCCGTCCCACCTCTGCCACATGCGGACAATGATCAGGACCCGCCGCTCTATCTGGTGAAAACGCCAAACAATTGATGGACTGGTGCCTTGGGAGCATGTCGCCCCCAAGGCACGTCCGAACGAACTGACGGGATTCGAACCCGCATATTCCAATTTGCAGGAAAGCACCGCTCCCGGTCCCGCCCGGTTGGGAGTCGAACCCAATTTCTTTTCGGGGATAGACCCCTAGCTATCACAGATCGTCAGGCAGACCCGTAATCCGAATAAGGATTGTTGGTCAACATCGATAAGGTGTTGCAGGTTCGGCGACCACCATATTGACCAAACACGACGCGCTGGAGATCAACATACCAGACGTCCCCACGCACATGGGCGAGCGCCGATGGTGCAATACGACCGTCTTCGTATAGCTCGAACGGCCAACGGCATTCTTCGCAAACCACGGTGGTTTTCTCATCCACGAACTCTTCTTGCAGATGCGCGCAAATCGGGCATTCGGTAGTGAGCTTTTTCATACTATCACCGTCGCGACGATGGCCCACGCCAGTTTGCACTCGATATGAAGCACCTGATCGGTCAGGTAACCAAAGCGCCCCCGACACTTCATGTCGTCGATGATGTAGTGGCAGACGAACTCGGCCACGGCCAAAAACCACATACCGGTGATCATCATGACCATCCCGGCGTGGATTAGGCTATGGACGCCCATGATATACCACCATGGCGTGTCAGGGACCGGCTGCGCGCCATTCTTGGCAGCAGCTATATACGACCCCTGAAGCGGGAAATCTGCCAAGGCATGAGCGAACAGCAGCCAGAAGAAAATTTCCAGCATGGTCATCACTTCACGAAATGGGGTTCGCCATCCTTGGCGATCCACGACAGTTGAATCCAGCCCGATGGGATATAATGAGAATTCCCGTCAGCGGTGAAAATGCGATGACCACCAGAGGCGCTCACGCTTAGCTTGAGCGGCTTGTTGACCTTGACGAAGCCCTTCTGACCGAAATTGTAGGTTCGGGAGGCTTCGGACGAAATGTCGACGAATTCATTGTCGGATTCGTTCCGAAATCCGTCGGCGCTCGGTAAATCGTCGTCATCGAAATCGACGACAGCGGGAGATGACATCAGGTAAATGGCTTCGCCATTTTCTCCTTGGAGTTTCTGATACGCCCGGACAATCAACTTACCCTTGGCGTTGATGCCATCATCAGTTGCGACATGCGAAAGCCATACTTTATCTGCAATATCGTCACCTGCTGCTGGCTTTTTCCAGCCGGTTTCAGTCACGTTTCCTGCCACGGTTTCACAGCTATATTCGTATTTATAGCCATCAATTTTGAGTGCGTGCGGCCATTTTACACCAAACATGAAGTCACGCCGAACGCCCATTGCATTGGAATAAAGACAAATTTCTGGCTCAATTTTCTCGATAGAAACATACAACATCAAATAATCACCTAATAAAATAATAAAGGCACTAAGGCCGCCATCATTTTACTGAAGCCATACTCACGATGTCGAAATTAAAATGATCGGTGGCGACCTTATCCCCGTAGGTGTTTCGCCCTGCCTGCTGGCCGATCCCAGCGCCCCGTCACGCGCGCCCTCAAATTGGTTAGACCTGAGGTGACAGGCCCGGTGCGCGTGCCATCCAGTGGGAACCACCCGACGGGTTGAAAGGCAGAGGAGCGGCCGGAGCACATTATCTGGTAAAGGACCCGATGAGACCGGAAGCGAAGGGTTAGTCCAGACCGGTCTCATCGGGTCGGTTATGGGAGCGGGAAGCCTGACCACAACCCAGCCGCCGCCCGCGACGGAAAACGGTGATGGACCGTTCGGCGGCTGTTAGGCTTTGGTCTAACGCGTTCCTTTGTGCGCCGCAATATACATTTTTGCGTGAATTGCGCATTATCGTGTCATTCTGATGCATCAGACATCAAAATTGAGTTTTGAACCTTCGATCTGATAATCTTCTCGCATTCTATAGAGGAGATTTGAAGTGAAGAAAATTGCATTGTGGACGAGTATTATGGCTCTTATTGGATCGAGCATGATGATCAGCGCCGCTCCATCGAAAGCCCAACCGTTTGCGGGTACTTTTACCTGCGAAGCGACAAGCCCTTATGCCATAGGCGTATGGAACCATTACAATCTTGATTACGCCTGCCGCCGGGCGCTTCAGGAATGTGCCAGCCGCACGCCCTATGGCTACATCTGCCAAGTTCGTCGCTATTGGGTGAACTGATCGTGCAGTTCACATATGATCGTGATGTCGTCTATTACGACGGCCCTCAGGTCATGCTGCTTCGTGGTGAGTGTGGTCGGAGGTTCATAGGCGGCAGCCTATATGCGCCCGACCACGAAACGCTGGATTGGCCCGTGTGCGCAGTTCCAATCGAGCCCGACACATTGACCGCCTTGGCGCACAATGTCATCGATCTGAAGTCCGTCTATGACAAAGCAGTCGAGGCGTGGCTGGTCGATCTGGGGACCGGTGCTGGCGAACCCATGACCGTTCCGTTGTCCGAACGTGATATCCCGGTTGATGCAGGGCTATTCATCGGCGACTATCTCGACTGACAGCAGGGTTTGCTGCCTGACCATGTCCGCCATCGTTGCCAGCGGAAGGATCACTAGATGATCCTTCCGCCGGTATGTGACCACGATTGGTTCACCGGTTTCAGCCACTTCATCAACCAGTCGTTCGAAATGGCGTTTCGCATGCGTGAAACTCACGCGTCGCACGCCATCAAGGATGCTCATCAGCATCCAGTTCCATGATCTGGCCGTCGACGATCGTCATTCGAACCTGTTCTACCACCGCGCGATCTGGATATCCGCAACGGAAATAGTCCCAGCCTCCGTCGACGAACACACCCTTCTCACCGCTTCGATGATCATGGCGGTAGGTCGAGTAGATCACACCGTCGGACTGCCGCAGGCCACTGAATACCTGCCCTTTGACATAATCGGCATCGGACACGAACGTCGCCTGCCGAATGGGACAGAGATAGAGGCAGAGGTAATTGTTCGTGTAGGGAGCCTTGGGCTCAGCGACATAGAACACTGCTACGGGGCTATCGCCCGTCCAGCCGTGCTTGGTCTTGCCGGGAAACTCGCCCACATATCGGGCATTATAGTGAGCTTCGGCCGCTTCGATGTTGAGACTGCGGTAAAAGCGCCGCTCTCGCATGCTTGCAGAAAGAGTGATGGGTGTCATTGATATCTCCAATGACACCCATCATATTGAGACCTACTCCCCGATCTCAATATTCTTATTTGGCTTTCGCCTTCGGTCGACAATCGATCAGGCGCTTGGCCTCGTGACCAATGAAATCGACGAACTCGAAGTTATCGCTCATTAGGGCGCAACGCGGAGCATGCACCGCGATGTGATCGAGCAGAGCCTCGATCTCCATCAAGCGAGAAGTGGCCTTCCTGATCTCTTTTTCCTTCTCTTCGCGCTCCCGACGTTCGATCCACGCTTTGCGGACCGGCATACCGGCATCGGTCAGCCACATTTCAGCGGCACGGCCGCGATCGCCGGGATGGAAAAAGCCAGTCGTCAGTCCGGCTTTCCACAGCGTGAGCCAATGCTTGGTGGAGCCGGTCGGATTGGTGACCGAGCTTCCGTCTTCGGGGAGCGCAAGAAACATGTTCATGAGCGTCTTGGGCAAGGCCTGCGCGGCGGCAAAGGCGTTGCGCTGGCGATCGTCGGCAAGACGACTGTAGCGCTTGGCCGACTGGGCGCGCTTCCAGTGATAGCAGGCCGCGTAGAATTCACGCAGAGCCGTATCGTCCTTGGTGCCCTTGCCACGAGGATATTTCGCCATGAAGGCGTCGACGATCCGACTGCGAACCAGCTTCAGATGCTCGGAGAACGGGGAATAGCCCCAGCGCCTGCTGACAAAGGTTTCGGGCGTGGGAATGGCGATGCCGGTCAGGGTCGGTCCGACCGTGTCGATCATGGCGATCGCCTTGGGCATGTTATATTCCGGGAGGGTGACATAACGGCTCATCAGAACGGCCTTTCCACGATATCTTTCTGAACGCTCATTGGCACGCACTGAAGGCGGCATGCGAGATTGAGCGTGGGAATCCAGAGGGACATTTCCCTCATGATGGCGTTGACGTTCCCGTCTTCGACGAGAATGGCGGCGCGCTCGCACTGCTTGGCCATGCCCATGGCGATACCGGGCACGGTCTGGTCACAATGCGTGGGGTTTGCAGCATAGGCGCGATGCTCGATCGCCGACCTGCGCAAATTTTCTGCCAACACACTGTCGTGCATCAGGATCGACCGTTCGATCACATCCTTGGGCGTGGCGGTCATGAAATCGATCTGCATGGTTGATCCTTATGCGAGGCTGACGATGAGCTTGAAACGCGCACCGCTACGATCGCGGTTCATCATTTCATGCACTTCATCTGCAACCAGACCGTTGAGGAATTCGACGGTCTTCTTGAAACCATAGGCGGTAGGCTCACGCCCCGAAAACTTCGAGGCCCAGCCCTCAATGAAGTTGGCGGCACCGTCCTTCGACATGGTGAAGGTCTGATCTGCCTGACCTGCAACTTTCGACAAAATGGTGAACATCGACAACTCCCTTGTTGCCGACCACCATACTACTTTTTATGATCTCTTCAAGCGCTTTTTTGCTTCTCGATTGTATATTGGGTGATGTTACCCAAAGATTTTTCTTCGACGCTATAGCCACGCGGGCGAATGAAGGTATCGATGAACCTGCGATAAAGACGGGCACGAGATGGCGTGTCGCTGGAAAAGTTGACGATATCGGGGTCCATTTCGGCGACGAAATCCTTGAGAATGTCGATCACCGTGGCGAATACTATGAAGGCTCCGCCATCACCTGTGACACTCTCATCTCCGTGCTGATCAAAGGCAAATTGCCAGCTTCGCGCGGGCTTGGTGAATCTCACACGATAATCTCGGTCGTCCACTTCAAAGGTGGCAACGGCCGTATCGCTATGAGGCCGCAAGCGATGGCTCCACTCCCATTCAACTGGCTGGCTCAAACTCTCGGTCAATCGCTGCTCATGGATATGATCGCTATCGGGGTTGAACTCCTTGGCGAACACCGACTTGATCTGGTTGGGGTGGAAAGCGATCCACCAGTCGGACAGTTTATAGTTACGCGAACTGAAATCGGCAATCGTGTCGCCGAGCCAGATACCATCATATCCCTCTGCAATGAGTTCGTTCTTGAACTGCATCACCTCGGCCGTGGTCGACTTGATACCATTGGGGAGCATTTTCATCATGCGATAAAAGGCGTCATCTCTGTCATGCGCGATTTCATTCATGAGTTTGTCGCGCTTCTGTCGCAGGAAATAGATGGCGTTGCTTATATTCCCCAGCCGGTCGTCTTCCGTTCTCTGGCGGTGCAACAATTCCTTGAGTTCCTCCGTCATCTTGATCAGTTTTTCCCGATCTTCATCCCACAGCCATTCGCTGTCGATTACCCACGGCTTCTTGATCGACAGGAAGCAGGGATACACCGTCCCTCCGTCCGATGCCTCATAGCCCTCCTCATAACCAGCAAGCCAGTTGGGGACGCCGGTGTCGACGTCGAACCAGTAGCCGATGCTGTTGAAGCCATTGCCTGCCCCCCCCTTGCCTAAATCCTTGTTCTGGAACTTGGTGAAATCGAAGTAGGAGCCATGATAGCAGACAAGCGGGTTTCCGTCCCGATCCGTCACCTTCGAACCCTCGAACCACTTCATGAATTCGGGATTGGACAGGATGGCGGGTTCGCTGCGCACATCGACGCGGGTGCCTCCACGAGGCATATTGATCAGGCCATGTTCGACGATGTTGATGAAGTCACGCATACCCTATTTATTATTGACCTTTGCGGTCAACGTCATCTATTGGGGTAGCCATGTGTACACACACATCCTTGCGCGCCCCGTATGCGCTGATGACGTCGCAGATCAATGATCTGTGCGGCCATATTGTCGCACCGTCCGCATTTGCAGGACTTGAACACACCAGCTAGCGCACAGTCGGCCAAATCATTGGGACCGGCTCATCACCGGAAAATCCCCTTAGTAAATACGTCATGGCCGACACTAAAGATACCCTCGTCCTCAATGCTGACATGAACCCACTCAGCCTGCTCCCCATTTCCTCGGTGAGTTGGCGAGAGGCGATTTCGAACGTCTACAAGGACGAAGCGATCATTCTGCACGAATATGACGACTGGGAAATTCACAGCCCAAGCGTGACCATGCGCGTTCCCGCCGTGATCATGCTGCGCGATTATGCCCGACCCCGTCATGGCGCGGCGTGGCGCAAGGATACGTTGTGCCTGCGTGACCGCTACACCTGCCAATATTGTGCAAAGGTGTTCCCGCAGTCAGAATTGACCAAGGATCATGTCGTGCCGCAATATTATGGCGGTAAGGACGGCTGGACCAATATCGTCGCCGCGTGCCACCCTTGCAATAACCGCAAAGGCCACAAGCGCATTCAACCGCTGCGGATGCCTTACAAACCAAGCTATTACGAACTGGTGAGCATCAGAAAGGAATACCCACTATACGTTCCACACTATAGCTGGAACACGTATTTGGGGTGGCCGGAAGAAAATATTATCGTTCGTCATTAGTTTAATTTTGCTTTCCGGAAGTCGAGTTCGCTATCTTTACCAAGAAGATCGAATTTGACTTCTGGGAGTATTTGATGAGTGAAGAAGCAACTGGCGAAGGCCAGTTCAATATTATGCAGGTGATGGAGAACGTAATCCGCGTTATCGATCACGCCGCCGATCAGGGTGCATTCAAGGGCTGGGATACCATCCAGCAGGTTCTGGGCGTTCGCGCGCAGGTCGAAGCACTGGTCAACGCCTTTGAGGGCGTTCTGAGCGAGCAGGCCTCCGCTGAGGCCGCTGAAACCGCCGAAGCGACCGACGTCGCACCGGCAGCGGAATAAGGAGTCCAACATGAGTCGTATGCGCCATATCGGCCAGACGCTGAGCACTGGCTCGCGTGTCATCATCGTGACGTCACAGATTCCCGGCCGCGCCGATCGCGCGCTCGTGCTTCAGCCCGAGACCCTGCCGGATTCTCTGCGTTCGACCCTCAACAGTCTGGTTCAGACGCCCGAAGGCCAGAGTTCGCTCGATTTCGGCCAGTTCCTCGATCGCCGCAAGGTCGAAGGATACGACATGAGCCTCCTGATGCTTCTGCATAAGGAAGGCCGTCTGGTGCCGATGCCGATCGACAACATCGTTTTGACCCCGTCGGCGGGCGAGGCATTTCCGATGCGCGAAATTCTGGAGCGCACTGGTCACCATGTCCCCAAGGTGAGCGATTCGGAGCCCCCGGTTGAGCGTCGTTTCAACCCTCACGAGCACAATCAGCAGGCCGATCTGGAAAAGAACCGCCTCGCGATCGCAAAGAATTTGTTGGCTCAGGCCGCCATTCTGGACGAGGAAGCTGCCCTCAAGCGCGAGGAAGCCTACAAGGCTTGCCCCGATCTGCGTCCCCTCCCCCCGGTGTCGACCATTGCGGCTCCCACCCCTGAGGTTGCGCCGATTGTTTCGGCTCCGGAAACGGCTGCGGACGGCGGTTTCGAGCTTAATATGTTCGGTGGCGATACCACGCTGACTGACCAGCCCACCGGTCCCGCAACTGACCAGTGATAATGGATTGCAATAGGAAATCCTCGATTTTTTCCGTTGCAACCCACGGGGGAGCGGCCTAACGGCCCTCCCCTAAATTATTACAAAAGCAGTTAACGGGTTTCGCATCCCGGCGACGTCCATTCACGAAGCACAAGCTCGGAATGATAAAACTGGCGCGCCGGATATTAGGTAGATTTGATTTGATGACGGTTATTAATCCGAACGAGGTCGCGTACCTCGACCTTTTGCGGCACGTCCGCAACAAGGGCAAAAAGCGCATTGACCGGACGGGAACGGGCACCATCGGCATTTTTGGTGCACAGACCCGCTATGACCTCCGGACCAGCTTTCCCCTGCTGACCACGAAAAAGATGCTTCTCCCTTCCGTATCTTCGGAACTTATCTGGTTTCTCGAAGGTTCCATGAACGAGCGGCGCTTGGCTGAGCTTCGCTTTGATCGTGATAGAGCCGATTTGACCGATAAGACGACGATTTGGACAAAGAATGCAGAAGCCGAATATTGGACCAACCGTGGGCTGGTTGCCGAACCGGGCGACCTTGGTCGCGTGTATGGCGCACAGTGGCGCGATTGGCGCTCCCCCAGCTTCGGTGATGGCACAGTGATCTCGGTCGACCAGATCGAGAAGCTCGTTCATGGCCTGAAGACCGATCCCTATGGTCGTCGCCATATCGTCACAGCTTGGAACCCCGGTGAACTGGATCAGATGGCCCTTCCCCCGTGCCATATCCTTTTCCAGTGCCATGTTCAGGACGGTGAATTGTCGCTCCAGTGGTATCAGCGCAGCGTTGACAAATTCTTGGGTGAACCCTTCAACATTGCCTCCTATGCGATGTTGACCAAGATGCTCGCTCAGGTGACAAATCTGATGCCGGGTGATCTGATCCATTCGCAGGGCGACAGCCATATCTACCTCGACCATCTCGATGCAGTGGACACGCAGCTTGAGCGCGAACCCCTTCCCGCTGCCACGCTCGCCATGGACGAGAGTATTACGAACATTTTCGACTTCAAGGTGAGTTCGTTCGAACTCATTGGTTATTCCTCTCATGCGGCGATTCCAGCGCCGATGGCGGTTTGAATGATCACCTTGATCGTCGCAAAATCGAAGAATAATGTCATAGGCAGGGGTAATGATCTGCCTTGGCACCTGCCCTCTGACCTCAAGCATTTCAAAGAAACGACTAGGGGTAAACCCGTAATAATGGGCAGGCTTACTTGGGAGAGTTTGCCGTTTAAGCCTCTACCGGGACGTAGGAACATTGTAATTACGTCCAATCCTGATCTTGTTAATGCTTCAGAAAGCTTCTCTTCGCTATCTGAGGCGCTGGAAGTGGTCCGGGACGAGGACGAGGCCTTTATCATCGGCGGTGAACAGCTTTACCGCTCGGCGATATTGGAGGCGGACCGGCTGATCGTATCGGAACTCGACATCGAGATTGAGGGGGATCGTTTCTTTCCCGAAATCGATCAAGAGGTCTGGACGGCCACTTCTATCCGGTGTATGGATGGTGACAGCATACCTTATCAGATCATCATTTATGAAAGACGATAGAAAAAAGCGGGTCTCTGGGTAATTTTACAAATTGTAGTTAACCGGTTTTCGCATACACTTTAATCTTCCTAAAATAGAGCGATTTGAGGGAAAAATGACGATTGATAGAAAGAACCCGTTTGGTCTGCACGCAGATGACATGACCATGGCTTTCATTGATGGCCCAAGCCTCTATGGAACGTTCAAGCTCTTCGAGTCCGAGAACAACTTCAACTACATGGCGCTCCGCGACATGCTGAAGAAGGGCTGCAAGCTTCAGGACATCCGCTACTACACCGTGATCAAGCCCGACGAAGACGGCTACTCACCGATAAAGCCGGTGGTCGATCTCATCGGCAACAACGGCTACACCACAATCGTGAAGCAAGGTCGAACCGTGTCGAACGATCTCGGCTCCAAGACCAAGGGCTCCTTCGTCCCGCAACTGACGATCGACATGTATCGGGCGGCAACCAAGGGGATGGATCACATCATCCTATTCAGCGGTGATGGCGACCTCGCCGACGTTATCGAAGCCGTCAAGAACGAAGGCTGTCGCGTTACGGTGGTCTCCACTCGTCGGGAACGGACCGTGTCCGATGATCTCCGGTGGGTCGCGCAGGATTTCGTCGATCTCGGCGAATGCTACGAGGACTTCATCTACTACCAGCAGAAGAGCGCCGGACGTGGCGGTCGTGGAACTCTGGCACCACGCTTCGGTTCGTAACGGAGATATAGCATGTTCGAACCATTTCGTATTGCCTCTGGCACCGAGCCGTCGTTCGAGCATGGCGTATTCAACTTCAGCGTAGGGCGTTGGGTCGGCACCCGCGACGGCGACACCATTGCTCTACTCCCCGGCCGAGACGGCATTTCACTACGCACGTCTTTCCCGGATCAGCCATCGGCTGGGACTGAACAATTCGCGCACGATCTCCTCGACATGCTCAAGGAAGGTGTGATTTCGTTCGGCGAATACAAGATCGATATGTCGGCAAATGGTATCGAAAATTGCATCGTGAGCAGCATGCGCGTTATGCGCCAGCGTTTCATCGATACCGGTATGCGGATACGAAAGCTGCAAGGCCGTGGAACACTGTTTGATATAGTGGGTGCCTCCGCGAAGGTATCGCGCTGGGAACACGACTATATCAATCGCAATCCCAATGCGATCATCACCTGTCTGGAACCCGGACCGGAAAAGATGATCCGGGTATGGCAACCCAATTAAGCCAATTTTCCCAGTAGGGACGAGGAACCGATAGCGCCCAACACCGCGCGCGCAGTCGGATCATCCTTCATAGAGACGATTTTCATCGCCGAAGCGAATGCATCCAATTCCTTCGCCGCGTTGTCGTGAAAATCCTTTTCCTTCGATATAGTATCGGCGATCCCGCTGACATTTTCCGAAAGCTCACCAGCCATCGTCTTGATGCTGGTTTTGGTCGAATTCAGCACCTTCTCGGCCTCGTCCTTTTCCGCCGTTGCTGCGTCGAGTTGATCCTTGGTGATCTGCCCTGCACCAAATGCATTCTGTGCCGTCACCAATGCGGCATTCGCGGTCTGCAACGCGGAAGAGAGGCCACCAAGAGCACCCAGCTTCGACGTCAGCGAACTCACCTTGGTGAGCATGCTACGAGCGGTCAGCGCCGCTCCGAACGCGTCTTTGAGGAATGGCGACACCGCTGGCTTTGTATTACCCTCGCCCTCATCCGAACCACTGGCCGCCTGTGCGATCGGCGACAACCCCTCCGGGAGCGTGGCAGGCAGGATTTCCGGTAGAGACGCCTTGGTCTTACCTGTCAGGCCACCAAGCGCGTCTTTCATCGACGTGAAGCTCCCAAGCGTCGACAGCCGGTTCATGAACTCCCCTTTGGTGTCGCTCAGGTGCCCGGCGAGACTATCCAAGCCACCCGATGCCACCCCACTATTCAGCGAGGCCGTTATTTCCGAAATCCCATCAATGCCCGACGCGTTCAATTGCCCAATCATGCCGGTCAAATTACCGGAAAGATTCCCGACCTGCGCGTCAAGCGTGTCATCGATCAGCGAGCCCTCTCGTGCGTCTTCCATAACGCTACCAATTTTTTCAAAATCCATTATTGTTCAGAACCTCAATACGAAGAATTTCTTGCCGCTCTTCACGCCATTTTTGCGATTGGCCCAGTGAATCCACGGTCGACCATCGCTTATCTCAGCAATGACCTGCGTGTAGGGAATACCACTTTCGATCATTCCCTTGGCGAGAGCGATGATCGTGTCCATATCGGTGACACGGACCCCGCCCTTGAATATGTGCATATCAACCGCTGAACCCCGGTTATGATCGCTGCCCCCGGTTTCGTTCCGAAAGCCGCTGCCGATCTGCATCGTGTATCCTCTGGTGCTCAGATAGTCCTGACAACGGTCGATGCTATTCAGCGCGAGATGTTTCAGGTTGCAGATGATGTCCGCGCGCTGAAGACCCAACGCGGTCGGCGATGGGATCGCATGCCGGAGCGACGGCTGATAGACGCCACTGCTCAACTGCCCGACCGTGAAATAACGCGATAGCTTGAAGCTATCGGCCACCCCATTTGCGATACCGGTGCAGCCATATTGCTTGGAGGTTGCATTGGGATCGTTGATCTCCACGCTTTCTTCCGATGGTGATCCCCGCGACCGCATATAAGCGTCGGCGGCCGATGCGCCTGACGCGCCTCCCCCAAACGCCTGTGTGAGATATGCGCGCTTCTCGTCCTCGGTCATATCCTCCATCGTCATGGCGAGAGCATCACCACCACCGCTGCTGGTGACGTCTTGAAACACTTTACCCATGGATCACCTCACACATACTTCACGGCAAAACGTGGGTTGCTCTTCACCCCGTTGCTACGATTAGCCCAGTGAATCCAAGGGCGGCCATTCGACGTTTCCGCGAGCACCTGTGTGTAGGGAATACCGCTTTCGATCATGTCCTTGGCCAATTGCGTTATAGTCTCGATGCTGGTCACACGCATTCCGCGCTGGAAAATGTGCATATCGGCGGCCGACCCTTTGTTGTGGTCGCTATCGCCACTCCCATTGCGGAAGCCGCTGCCGATCCGCATTGTATAACCACGCTTCTGGAGGAAATCGTTGCACCGATCGATGCTGTTGACAGTCAGATGCTTCAGGTTGCAGATGATCTGCCCCCGGCTGAGACCCAATTGGCCATGTCCGATATCATGCTGGGTGAACTGGTAGGTCTTCACCATTTCTCCCACCGTGTAATAGCGGGAAATCTTGGTGCTATAGGGCGTGCCATCGTTGAATGGCCCGCATGCGACGCTTGACGACTGCACATTGGGATCGTTGAAGTCGACACTTTGTGAACTACCGCCGCCCGATGCTCTCATCATGCCATCCGCGATCGCGGCCCCAGCAGCCCCTCCCCCGAATTTCTCAGCCAAAAACGCGCGCTTCTCGTCCTCAGACATATCTTCGGTTTCCATGGCCATCTGCTCCAGCGCCGCGCCGCCATCACCGGATGACATGTCGACGATGATTTCAGCGCCGCATTTGGCCTTGGCTGTTCCATGTGCGGTCAGCAGACCATCGGTGAATGGCATCCCACCAGTCACTTCAATGATCTTGTTTTCCGGATCGGGATGCTGTGGGCAGGCTACCCGATCGCCCAAGCGAGCGACCGGGAGACCATTGGCGTACCGCTTCGAGGAACCCTCGATGATTTTCGCACCATGGGTGCAAAGGTCCGTAAGACGGGCGGTATTGAACATCAGGGCTTGATGATACCCGACGGCGGAGTGACGATGCTGCTGGTCGCTTGCTGGTAACCAGTGCGGATTTCATCACGGGTGAGGATAGGCGCAAAGTGAATAGCCGTCTTGTAGAACTCGACTTCGTCGGTCTCGCCGGAAATCAGGATGGCACCGAACCGGACGTCCAAACCTTCCGGGGTCTGCTGCACATGAAGCAGAGCGGGCTTCGTCAAGATGATCGACGTATCGGTCACGCTGTTGAGCCTGCCGACAATTTCTTCGCCAGTGGTGAGGCGGATGGTAACAACGTCATTGACCTTGACTGACGACTTAATAAGCATTGAAAATTACAAACTCCTTTGAGATCATTTATCTTATCTGAACTCAGCTTCGGAACGCAATTTAAACACTCATCGTCATAATAGTTGAAAAAGCGATGATGACGTAGTAAATGATCCCCATGTCTAATCTTGAACGATATCGCGCTATTGGCTGGGACTTCGATGGGACGCTCATCGACAGTGACCAGTCCGAAGGCTTTGCGGATTTTGTCCGCCGGAACCCCTTCAATCAGGAATTCCACATCGTGACTTTCCGGTCCCATGGGATGCAGGATGATATCGATGAGGACATGGCCTACCTCAACCTTGATCGCTCCTACTTCAAAAGCGTGGTGAACATCGCCGACGAGATGTATGAGGCTTATCATCGGGCCATGACCGGCCAGTCGACGCGCGCGGAGGACGTCACCGCCTACTGCGAATGGAAAGCCAAGGTGTGCCGGGAACTCGATATCGGTATCCTGATCGACGACATGACCGATCAGGTCGTTCCGGGCTGCCAGCGCTACGACATCGACTATCTGCACCCGGCCGCAGTCATCCTCCCAGTGTTTGCGGCAGAATGATCGTCAACCGGGCGACAACTGATCCACGGTAAGGACAGGGAGCCCGGTGACGTCAATGATCCCGTGATACAGTCGGAACTCTTCAAGGTCGATCTGCGGATCGGCCTTTAACTTTGCTGAATTCAGCCGACTGTCGTCGACCACAATCACGCGCCATGAGGCCATGGCGATGCGCGGATCGTCTTGGTCATCTGCCGTGAGCATCATGTGCTCGAACATGAAACCCAGCACGATGACGGGATCGGACCCCAAATAGACGCCGGGAACACATTCTGGGAAATTGCGCTCTACAACAACGCCACCCAATCCATGCGCGAGGATCGATTCCATATGGCGCTCATGGGTGGCGTGGAAATAGGGCATCAGCGCTTTCCGGACAGATGTGACAGGATGACACCAGCCGCGCTCGGAAGAGGCGCTGACGGCCGTCCCAGCGCCTTGAGCGATGCTTCGGCGGAGGGGACATACCGAGGCATGATCGAATATGTCCACTGATATTTGCGGCCGTTGGCTTCGGTCAGGCGACCGAGAGGGAAGCGCTGCTCGTCGCGGGCTTCGTCATGGGTTAGGTCCACGACATGATCCCAGCACTCACCTGAGCCGTCGAGCGCTTTCTTGAAGGCCTGAAAGGTGCGGTTCATCACGAGTAATACCCCATTTCGCGCCAGCCACCTTCCATGAGCATTTCCATGCGCTGCGTCCGCTGATCGGCGAGGTCGTCAGCAACCTGCTGATCATAGTCCGCCAGATCGTCGGCGCTGCACCGGTCTCGGTCGACAACACGCACCTTGCCGTCCTCGCAATGTTCGCAAGGGCGATCGAAATCGCCACGCATATAGGCTTCAAAGAATTCCGGGTCGTCGTCACGATCCTCCCGCGTAACGCAGCCCAGATGTTCACTTGACTGCCCATGACCATCACAACGGCCGCAGATTGCCCACTTCCAAGGGAGTTCCTTCGGCTCGTCGCTGGCATCATAGATGACGGGAATGCTGGAACGCATGGTCGATCTCCTTACTATGAAGGAGACCATACCACTTTTTATTATGTTTGCAAGAGTTACTTCGCGACCTTGATGATGAGCAGAAGGAAAGGCAATACGTTAGCCAGCGCGTGCATCAAGTGTCCCATTTCAAATTTCCGATTACCCATCCATCTGATAAGAGAATATCAATATCTTCCGGGTTCGCCCGACATCTTTTTTTCATATCAGGATTACTCATCCATACTCTACCTTTGCTCACTGCACTGAGCTTCATACGGGTGGTATCTTCGGTTCTTAAAGCTGAGCCCAAGACCCATCCATCTTTCAAATATGAATCGACATCATGCGGTTTTATACGCTTTGTTCTATCATCTTTATTGACGTATATTGTGCCTTTCGTAGCAAGCTGAAGGTTTTGTTGACCGATTGCGGTTTGTGAATAGTCCTTCATTGATTTCGATCTTTTTTGTCTTGCTGCTTGAGATTGACATGCTAGTTCCATTTTTTCGGCATGACCCGGAGCCGCCCACCGTGCTTTCGTCGCTTCGGCTTCGCGCGCTTTATGTGCGCTATCATTCTGAAGAGCTTTTCGCATTTCGCTAATCTCAAGCGAACGATGCGGATTATCGCGGTAATGGTTCTTGAGACTTTCGCTCACCCGACTACTGAAAGTTGGGTCTTTCGCATACGCGTCAGAAACGGAAACCGAAATTCGCTGTCGAACTACCTCCGCGAACGCTTTTGGGTATGTTATTTCTCCACCGGCCATCAGATTTAGGCATAGTGGGTCTTCGAGCGTTTCAACAGTCACCAATTTAGATTCGAGTAACGACGCGCTCTCGCGACTGTCAAAAATTTCGATTATGGTTTTTGTAAAATTCTCTCGTCCTCTTACACGGATGTATCTACGTATGAGAATACCACTACCCATATAAGGGTCTCGATGAGGATCAACATCGCAAGACCGCAAGCCAATATAATATTGCCCGCTTTGATTACAGGTAACTTTGTAAACGTATGAGAATTTTTTAGAAGCAGCGACCATTTCATATCTCGCAAAGAGATATTTATCATCGTGCTGCTCCATAATGTGATGAGCATCTGGTGCCCCCTCCGGTATTTCTTCAGGCAACCGCTTGAAGAACACGCCGTCCTTGAAATCTTGTCGGCTCAACAGGCGAGGATGTTCCATACCACCTTTTACGAACATTTTTAGGTTTCTGTCAACAGTTTATCCCCGCCGTCGGCGAATAAATACCACGTCATTCGACTTGGTGTCTCCCGATGAAAGCTTGGAAAAAGATTGTAGCTCTCTTCGCTCTTCTGGGGCTGATTGCGTTTGGCATCACACCCATGCGCCCTCCTGTTACCGAAACGCCGGTTTATGACGTCGCGAACGGCCCCACGGCCAACCTCTATCTTCTGAACCTCAAATCGATATCACAGGTCATCTGCGGAAACATGACAGGCACTGCTGAAGTGGTCGGGGATGGCAAGATGATCACCGCATTCCACGTCGTGGCGGATGAGCGCGAGCAGCCCAAGGCCAATTGCATGGTAAAGGGACGCCCGGCCCGCGTGATCGCCTACGATCGCGACCTCGACTTTGCCGTGCTCCACGCCGACACTTACAAGAGCGACTATTATCTGTTGGATTGTGACGGGTTCCGGATCGGCAAGCCCTATATCGCGGTGGGCTATCCGGGTGGTCGCTTCATCGCCAATCTGCTGGTGGCTGGTCCTATTTCGACCAACACATTGGAGACCAAAACGGGAAAGACGTTCCACAGTATGCGCACGCTTCAGGGTGCGGTCTATCCCGGCATGAGCGGCGGCCCGATCGTGGACCTGAGCGGTCGCATCGTTGGGATCGTCAATGCGACCAACCTCAACAACACGACCGCTTATTCGCGCGAACTCAAGGACACCACTCTCTGCCGTTAAAGGTCGGGAGCATCCCTGAACAATTCGGCCAACGCAATGACATCGGCTTCCGCTCGATGCGGGCGCGGAGCCTTGAACCGCTCCATTGCCCGTTGCCACAGTCCACTCTGCCCGCCTTGGCCGCCCTCATCCATGATACGGCGAACGAGCAGGGTCTGGGTATAGGATGTCAGCCTCCACGACGCCTCCATCCCTGCCGCCTCATAAAGGCGCGATTTCCAGTGAGCATCATAGTCCCCGCCGTCACACAGAACGACTTGCCCTGAAAGCTCCTCATTGAGGCGCTTAGCGACCTCCTGAGGACGAAGACCGTCTTCCTCTACCGTGCGGCGGGGAATGCCATGAATGCTCTCAGAAACCGGGTTCCAATCCGTCCACGACACATGCGGTTTGATCAGCATGCCACCGCTCTTGATCACACCGGTATCGAGATCGAGGCGAGCCCAACCAGCTTCGATGGGATAGGAATCCTGTGAGAGGCTGGATGCCTCGAAATCGATAAAGTGAACAAAGCGATTGGAACTCATTTCAAATTGCTCTCATAAAATCGTATTCGCAAACATGCCGGGCTCATGGGGTTATCAGGTAGAGCCGCCGAATGCACATCCGGATCGATGTTTGACGGCATTATGCGCCGGATCACCGGAGGGGTTGCTTTCGGCGGCATCGTCCTCAAGCCTTCAGAAAGGCTTCGAACTGCACGAAGCCGCCAACATAGGCATCGTCGACGAAAATCTGCGGCATAGTGCGCGCCTCTGCCCCGGCTGCGGTCACGCGCTCGATCAGAGCGGTGCGTGCTGCATCGTTCTCTTCGTCCGAACCACCCATGATGTTGATTTCAGTGTATTCAAGGCCCTTGCTCTCCGCGAGCATCTTGGCTCGCACGCAAAAGCCGCACGCTGGCTTACTGTAAATTTCAATCTTCATAATGTCTCTCTAAAATGGGAGCCCCTGATATCAGGGGCTCCAGTGTGAAATCAAATATCAGGCAGTTCGTCGTGACGAACGTCGGTCGTGAGAACGTTCAGGACATAATCACGGTTTTCTGCTTCCTGAAGAGCGACCTGAATCGACGACGTGTTGAGGTATTTGTTGAACCACGTCGCCGGATTGCTCTTGACCGGATTCTCGACATACTTGATGCCGATGTCCTTCAGACAGGTCGTTGCACGCCAATCAATGAACTGGTGCGCGATGCTGGTGTTGAGGCCGACAACCGGTCCCTTCTGGAAGACATAAGGAGCCCAGTCCTTTTCCTCCTGAATCACTTCAAGATACATCTGGTAGACCTCGGCCGCGCACTCAACCTTGGCCTCTGCGAAACGCGGATCATCCTTGACCACCTGATTGATCAGGTAGGCGGTCCAGTCGGTGTGCAGCAGTTCGTCCTGAAGGATCAGTTCGATGATGTTGCCGTTGCCCATGAAAATGCGGTTTTCCTTCATCCCCAGCGAGATGAGGAACGAGGACAGGAAGCGGATGCATTCCAGCGCATAGGAGGCGTTGAGAGCCATCCAGATCGCCTTGATGTGCTCCTTCTCGGTTACCGGCCGGATGCCCTTCTCACCCGCCTCGATCAGCGCCACGCGGCAATTGATATTGTGCAGGTCGTCATAATAGCGACCAACGCCAGCCGCCATGTCGATGATGGGCTGGATATCATGCAGCGAGTTGAACTGGTCCTTGGGGACGTTGTAAATGTTGCGGATGATATGACTGTAGCTGGCCGAATGGATGTTCGATTCATAGAACGACCAGTTCGACGCGATCAATTCCATTTCCGGAACAGAGCATACCGGGGTGAAGACCTGCGCGGGCGCGCGCCCTTGAAGTGAGTCCAGCGCCGTCTGGCGAAGGATCGTCTTGGTGAAAGCCCATGCGGTCGCCTCATCCGCCTTCTTCATGTCGGCCTTGTCGCCAACGAGGCTGATCTCTTCCGGGTCCCAGAAGAAGCCACGCGCGATGCGCTCGAACTTCTGGAGCTTGGGGTAGGCCAATTCCTCGAAGCGCTGGACCGTGACAGGTCCAGCGGGATCGAGAAACATCTGACGTTCCGTATAATTGGGAACCTTGCTGAAATCGTAACTTTTCAAATTATCACCTAAAAATCAAATGTCTCAAATTCAATCGATCAGAGCTTGCAGGCCAAGCAATCTTCATCGTCCTCGAAGAAGTCGATGGCTGCCAGTGGCGCACCTTCTTCGCTGCTCACTTCCTCGTCTGCCTTGGCGGCCGACTTTTCAGTCAGATTGTAATAGTGCGTCTGCATGCCCCAATAGTGGGCCATCATCAGGTTGCTGGCCACCACAGTGACGTCGATCTTGCCATCGGGGAAATAACGCGGCGAATACCATGTATTCGCACTGATCGACTGATCGCAATATGCATTGATGACGCTGGCCACCTTCAGATAGTCGATGCAGTCGGGCTGCTCCCACATCAACTGGTAGTGCTTGCCATATTTTGCATATTCCGGGACTACCTGCGTCAGCGAACCGGCCTTGGACTCCTTGGTCGAAACCAGAGCCATCGGCATTTCGATGCCATTGGTGGAATCGATAACCACCGACGAAGATTCAACCGGCGCGACAGCCATGAGGGTGGCATTCTTGATGCCCGTGGTCTTGACCTTCTCGCGCAGACCTTCCCAATCGAGTTCCGGGGTGAAGTCGACAAGGTCATTGACGCCGTCTGCACGCTTCTCCCACGGGAATACGCCCTTGCCATAGGAGGTCAGGTGCGACTTGCCGCACGCTCCCTTCTCGGCCGCCAGATCGGCACTGGCTTCGGTCAGGTAGAATGCCTGATGCTCCATCCAGCGCTTGACCTCAGCCAGCGATTCCGGCGTGCCGTAGCGCAGCTTGCGCTTGGCGTGCCAGTAGGCCAGATTGGTGACACCGATACCGAGCGGCTCATATTCTTCGTTCGCCAGCTTGGACTGGATCGACAGGAAATCCTGATAGGACAGCAGGTTCGACAGCGCACGGACCAGAATGCGAGCACCCTTGCGCATATCTTCCGGCTTGCGCGCCTTGCCCCAGTTGAGCGAACCCAGAGTGCAGAGTGCGATGCGACCATTGGGGTCTTCGATCCGCTGGAAAGGCTTCGTCGGCAGCAGGATTTCGCAGCACAGGTTCGTCTGGACGATCGGGTCGATCGTGACATCAAACGGCGTCTGCTTGATCACATTGTCGATGTTGAGAATGTAGATACGGCCGGTATCGGAACGCTCCTTGAGCAGCCATTCCTTCATCACCGTTTCAGCAGGCACCACCTTCTTGGTCAGATCGGTGCGCTTCTCATTTTCCTCATAGAGGCGGATGAATTCCTTGGTGTCCTCGTAGAACGCCTTGTGCATCTCCGGGACCTCGGAAGGATCGAAGAACGTGATATCGCGCTTCTGCTTGAAACGACGCCAGAACAGCGCATTGAGAATGACGCAATAGTCGAGATGACGGACGCGCGTTTCTTCGGTGCCCTGATTGTTCTTCATGACGATGAAGTCATCGAACTGGATATGCCAGATTGGCAGGTTCATCGTCGCCGATGCGTTTCGGATACCACCTTGCGAGCAGCTACGCAGATCGCCGAACCACTTCTTCAGGAACGGCAGCAGGCCCGTATGCTTGATCTCGCCGCCACGGATGGCAGCGCCCAGACCACGCATGCGGCCGAACTCAAAGCCGATACCAGCGCGCTTGGCCGCATAGTTGGCCATCATCTCACCGGACGCGAAAATGCTCTCCAGTGTGTCGTCGGCCGAAATGAGGACGCACGAGGAAAACTGCTTCGTGGGCGTTCCCAGACCTGCAAGCACCGGCGTGGCGAGCGTGAACATGCCATCACTGGCTGCTTCATAATATTCGCGAACGTAGCGGAGACGGTTTTCCTTCTCCATGTGGAAGGCCGTCGCTGCCGCCACCGCATAGCGAACCTGCGGGGTTTCGAAAATCGCACCGGTGGCGCGGTTCTGCACCAGATACTTCTCGATAAGCTGGGTCAGTGCCGAATAGGAATAAAGTTCATCCTTCGAATGGTCGATAAACGCGTCGATCGCGTCCCATTCCTCTTCGGTGTACCAGTCGAGCAGTTCGGTCGTATAAGCGCGACGCTCGACATTGAGCTTGACCAGATCATACAGGCGCATCGGCGCATAGGAGCCATAAACGTCCTTGCGCAGCATGCGCAGGCGCTGCTTGCCAGCCACATACTGATAATTGGTGTTGCCGGTGTCGGGATTACCAACGACGTCAATCAGATCGACCATTGCCCGAAGCAAGAGACGATCGATCGTCTCGGTGGTCATACCATCGTGGAACTGAATACGGGCAGCCAGTTCGATCGTCGACGGAGAAACCTCTGCAATGCCTTCGCATGCACGAGCGATCTGCGTCTGGATGTTCTCTAGCTTGAATTCGTCCTTTCTCCCATCACGTTTAACAACACTAATTCGCGACATCAAATACCTCTAAAGTTTTCAAATTGGGTTCTATTTAAATCAGTTTTCAGACTTATAAGTGCGTCCATTATACCGCCACCGAAGTAGCACATCGTGTCGCGTTTCAGGAAAGTCGATTACTTGACCAACACTGTAGTTAAGCACTTCTCCAGTGTCTATTTTCAATACGAGCATTTGTTCTGAAATCTCGTAATCACGAATGAACATGAGCGTCATGTCCTCCGCGCGCCATCCGGCCAGACGGAGTGTGAACTCCATCCCCACGGCCACCGTGTCACGGCACCAGTCACCATCCGAAACCAGTTCCCATGGTCCGGGGATGTCATCGAGTTCGAACACGTCATATGCCATCTTCATGAGCGGTGCCTGCGCCCAATAGGTGGCAACAGCCTGAAGCTGCTCACGGCGATCCATGGCCTTGAGACCATTGCGGAAGACCTTCCAGTCCGCCAGACGCTCATCGGGCGTCATCAGGAACGGGTTCATACCGTGGGCCTAGTGACGCGGAAACGAAGCGTCAGATCACCAGCACCGGTGTAGCGATAGTTGATCACGACATATCGGCCGCCGGTCGGTCCGGTTTCGGTAGCGGAAAAGGAAAGCTGAGCAGCGCCCAGATTGGTCCCATCATCGGCGCACACCGGCGTCGCGTTACCCGTCCCCTGCAAAATGCGTAGACGACCCATACGAACCGGCTTCTGGGCCGAGTCAAACGCAGCATAGTCGACGAACGCGCACAGGGACTGCGGATTGTTCAGGCGATAGGTATAGGCCGCGTCATCCTGCATGGGGACCGTCACCGGCGTCAGGGTCGAGGACGAGGGGAGCACGGTCTTGTAGAAGGACTTGCCGTCTGCTTCCTTCAGCAGGCCGCCCACCATATCGCCCAGAAGCTCGGTGCTGTTTTCAGTCAACACTTCAATATTCTGGAAGGGGAACGACGTGCGCCGGAAATTCTTCTGTCCCACCGTCGGGGTATGCCCGACAAACATGCGCCCGGTGTCCTTGGTGAACACAGGCTCGCCCGGATCGAGACCGGGCTCATATGTGAGGGGGGAAAGCGTAATCGGAGCGCCGGGGAGATCGGCCTCATTGTCATCCCGCAGGATGATGATGCTATACTGATTGGTGACCATGTTACTGCCTGAAATTGTCGTGTATTTAGATGCCCCAACGAGGCTCAGCTTAAAGTATCAAAAGACTCTTCAGGCACATTTTGCGTAATATAGCTCAACGCGATCAATAAATGATTTTCGACCAATGCGAATTTCTTCTTCATCGAACTCGTAGGCCTTGAACTCACCATTGCGGCAACCCATGAAAATGACGCCGGTCTGGATATCCGTTCCATAGCGTTCATTATGAGCGATAATGTAGGCGGCAAGCTGATCGCGATAGTCGACGATCTGCGCCCTCGGCTTGGGCTTCTTGGAGCTTTTGTGATCGATGACGGCGGGCTTGCCTTTATAAACACCCACAAGGTCGGTCGTTCCGGCAAATAGACCGGGGACGAAGAGGCGCGTCTCAATTCCCCACACTTCATCAACGAACGGCAGTCCGTTTTCGATGATGAGATCGGCCATTTCCTTTGCGGTCTTGCGTGGTGGCGTGAAGGCGGTCGGGCGCGGCAAACCCTCGATAAAACACTCGACATGGGTATGCATGAGGGAGCCCAGATCGGTGGCGAATTCGCTTTCGCGCTTGGCGCGTGCCTCCCCTACCCGCTCCTTCCATTCCAGAAGCGCAGTCTTGTCGGCGGTGGCATCGAGAATAGTTGTGACGCTGGCCATATGCGCAGACGTCTCGGGACAGACATAGTAACGGAAGCCGCTTTCGAGCGTCACTTGTTCGACGTCTGGATATTCAAATTTCTTGTTTAAAATCATGTCCGGTCTCAAATCTGACATTCAGATAATGAGACCGGACCACGAACAGCAATTTACTTTTTCTTCAAAGCATCTTTTGCATGCTTTGATGCCATGCCGGTAACATGTTCGGCATCAGCTTCGGCCTCTTCCGCATCGACCGCGCGATCTTCGCCATCGGCAATCGGATCGGTAAGATAGATCAGATTCCCCTCGATTTTCTTGACCATCGGGAGACGATTGGGGTCACACAGGTCCATGATCATGGCACGGTCCATGGTCACGCCCGAGTTCTGGTCCTTGAGGTAATCCAACAGCGATGAGACCGTCACATAGTCAACCTTGTGGGCCGCTTTGGGGGTGAGAAAGTCGAGAACGGTTTTGCGCAGGTCTCGCATCAACGATCCGCCGCTGTTATCAAAAAGCTCACAAAGCAACATTTCTCACCCTCCCTATCAAGCCTTGCGGCTGTCGCGGACGATGTCGACGACGTCACCCACGTCAATGCCATAGAATGCCGCAACCGCATTCGCGGCCTTGGTGGCGCTATGACCTTCGCGCAGAACGCGAGCGAACGAACGAAGGACCAGATGGTCCGGATCGGCGCTTTCACGCAGAGCATTCGAGCCTACATGCTCAACGCTTTCCTTGCGGACACGGCCAACGGGCGGGCCATCAGCATCGGCAAACATGTCGTCGATCTCGGCATCGGTGGGCATGCCTTCAATATCGTCAGCAGCTTCACCGGCATTGGCCGCAGGAGCAGCATCAGCCGGAGCGGCATCGGCGGCCGGAGCATCCGCAGCAGGTTCAGCAGGCGGTATGACGTCAGCCATACCCATATCGCACGCATCACCGCCATTCACTGACGTTTCCATACGCAGGATTTCGTTGCCGATCGCATCCTTTGCCTGACGCAGCGATTCCGTCAGTTCACGCAGCTTCTGCGTGACGACGCTTTCGAAATTCTGGGCAACCTGCGGGCCGAAATTCTCCTTCATCGAATCCATCATCGGCATGACATCTGATGCTTCGATCTTCGCCAGCGTTTCCGCCATGTCCTGAAGCTTGTCAGTGATGGACTTCGAAGCCATCACCAGTTCTGCGCGCTCCATGCTGGATTCGATCAGCATGGCCAGACCCTCGATGGTCGCGCCTTCATTGATATTCTTCATTTGCTCTCCCCTTGGGTTTTCTTCCGTTTGGACATCCGACGGGGCGCAATTTCACGAAGGAACATGCGGACCGCCTCTGTGATGAGAAGGGCCTTGGTGTATTCCGGGCAGGTCTGAACGACCCACTCGCCACCCTCAGCCAAAAGAGCATTACGCTTGTCGGCATAATGCTCCATGATCCCACGCAGGGCCTCGACATCCGAAGTAAAATCCAACTCAAGATCAAACCGATCCTTGAGAGCTTTATTCAGATAATTTGCCTTTGGAGTTTCCATCATTGGTCCCGCGCAGTTTTTACTATTTATGACGCGCGACCAAACGATTGGCACAGATTTCAGCGGTTACGACTGAGGTGCTCCTTCAGTGTTTTCTTTGCCGAAAGAGCGCGATTTCTCGCCTCGCTGAAACGAGCCTTGGCAACGTCGAGCTTGAAGTCGTCACCCCGAATGATTGCCTTGTCACACGCCGCCTTAAAGTGAACGGCGTCGTTGACGTTCCGGGCATATTCCACTTCAAGTGCCAGCACGCGCTGAACATCCGGGTGATTGATCATGCGTCCCTCATTGAGGTGCTCAACGATCGCCGTTGCCGCCTCATACAGGTACAGGTCCTTGGCGATAACCTCGCCGCTATGGACATGGCTGATGTCAAACCGCTTGGCATCTTCCGAAAGAGCCGTGATCTCCCAGTTGCCCATCCGGGTGCCATTCGGTGTGCGAGATACCCGCATCGCATTGCGCAGTTCCGGCATCGACCGGCTGTCATCGTAGAGGCTATGAGCGACATTGTTCATGCCATTCGTGAGAGCGTTGACCACGTCTGTGCCACCGGCTGAACGGAATTTGCGCAGAATATCAGCCATGGCATCAGCAGACTCTCCGCTGACCGTAACTGGCGGCATATAAGGGGTGTCGCCGTAGCCACTGCTATAACCACCATCAAAGCCACCGCCACCAAAGCCGCCACCGGAAGAGAAGAACTCCTCGGTCCCCGCTTCGATAATCATGGGTTCACCAGTGGTAGGATCGACGTAGCTGCCGGGGTTGAACCCGCCATACATGTCATTTCCACCATAATTCCCCATCAAAGGCATGTCATTGCCCATGGGCATTCCGCCACCCTGCCCGGCACCGAGCGCAAACGGATCAATACCAGAGATGCCGTTAAGCGTCTCAAGCACATTCTTCATTGCATTGTGGTCACTACTCGAAACGCTCATCAATATCTCCAAAGGTCCATGCGATCGGCGTCAAAATAGATTTCTCCATCGCGATCGACTTTCACGAACAACCCCTTCTTGACCATCTGCTCGGCAATATGCCCCGCCCTGAGGTCCAAATCTGAGGCGTTCACCGGATTTTCTGAAACTAGGTCGATAAGACCTTGCTCTTCTTCCGAAACCGGAACACGAAAGCCGCTGCTGATCTCAAAATATCTCATTTCATCTACCCGCCGTTATTTATATCGGTTGTTTTCTTCTTACTTAGAAAAATTAAAGGCCCCCGGCATTACTACCAAGGGCCTTCTCGTTTTTGCTCACAAATCAACGATCAGGGCACGGTCGGCGCGCTGATCTCGTCATTGAACTGATCATCATCCATCACGTCCATTTCGAACGATGCGCCCTTGGGCTTGATGACGCCATTCTTGCGAAGGGCATCGAACGTCTGACGTGCCTTCTGGGCATCCTGCGGCTTGCCGCCCATACGAGTATGAATCGCCTTGACCGCGTCATTCATGTTGTTACCCAGCGTCATCGAGCCAGCGTTTGCACCCTGCGGCTTGATGGTCTCGACTTCATTGAGATAGTCGCGAAAGCTCTTCTTGCCCTCGGTAACCAGCGAACGACGGATATCTTCCGCATAATTGGCAACACGGCGCAGGCTGTCGATCACAGCCTTGAAATCACCAACCGGGATGTCGTTCAACTGCTGCTCCAACTGGTGCAGCGTATCTTCCCACGGCGAGCCCTGCTCAACCGGGCCAGCCAGTTCCGGCTCACCAATGCTGATAGGGTCAGCGACCGGGGCATCCAGCGCGCCATCCATGTGGTGGACGTCAAGCGCAGGATCAACAGCGACGGGCGCGTCATCAAACGACGCGTCAGCGGTCGGTTCATCAAAATCAACCATCGGCGCATCCAGCGCCAGATCAGAGTCGACGGGCGCATCGCCGAAGCCAGCCAGCTTGCGCAGGCGACCAAGATCGAAACCGTCGTTGTTCATGTAATCAGCCATCAAATATGCTCCTAAAATCAATCGCCATCTACTTCGATGACTGCACCTTTGTATTTACTCTTGCGGCTCCAAACATCGCGATGCTCCGCTTTCTGCTCATCCGACTTGCACTTCTTCTCGCGAAAGATCGGGTTCATGCGAATAGCGTCGGCGAATGGATTACGAGCCTTCACTCTCTTCTTTTTCTTGCTCATTGTCGGTCACTTCAATTGTCGTCAGCGCCTGCGGATTGGGCAGGAATTTTGACACGCGCCCGCGCTCCAGCCGATCTCCGCGCTTTCGCCAGATCGTCGCCACGGGAACAGTTCCCTCGAAAATGTCAGTTAACCGCATAGAAAATCTCCGAAGATATGCCTTATTTAGGCTTCTTCTTCGATTTCTGACTGACAATGGTGGACGGGACTGGCCTGCGCTGCATGGGCAGGAACGAACCGACCACCGGAGCGATCGCAGTCGATGCAGTAGCACCAGCGGTCGCCTCTTCATTTACCGCATCATTATACTGATTGGTTTCGCTGATGTCCAAACCCGTGAGCGAAGCAAGGATACTTTTTCTCTTCGGCTTCTCTTCAACTGCTTCTTCTTCCTTATTTCGGACATCGCTCAGTTCGAGGCCATATTGGTCCGAAAGCGTTTCCAAAGGGATCAGGATTTCAGCGCGACGTCCAAGATGTCTCAGTTTCTGGAGAATGCGGGTCACCAGCAACTGCGCCTCGGTCACCGAAATGCGATCCCAATCTTGCGCCAAACGGCGGATCGAACGCAGGCTGCTATCCTCAACCTTCAAAGCGATATCCAGCTTGGCGAACAGGCGGCGGGTCAAATTGTTATCGAAGTGCGATGAACCGGCGCTGCGCAACCACTGGATGAGCAGCTTTTCATCCAGCGTTATCTTTTTCCTGAGCACCTCACTCCCTGACCCGCGCAATTCAATGTCATCACTGGTGAGCGCAATGACCAGCAGTTCCAGATCGGTCGCATCATTGCGCCATTTTGTTGGCACACCATGACGCGCCGTATGCTTGGCGTATTTCACAGCCCATTTTTCAGAGACGTCACAGCGCCGCAAAATTGCGAACGCGCTGATATAGAGGTGCAGCAAATCTGCCAGTTGCCGGGCCGTGAACGTCGACAGCCGCAAGCGCGTAGGAAACAGCGCGCTCTCGCAAAGGTCACCAATCAGCTTCACTGATTGCCCCGGTTGTTCATGATCTTCAGAAGCACGAACAGCATGCGATATGCCTGATCGGTCTTCAGAACGCTCGATTGGTGCAATTCGGTGCCGCCCTTCACGGAGTCGAGATCACCATGCTTGGTCATGAATTCACGCAGGTTCTCACGATCGATGTCATGGATACCGGCCTGCCGCAGGTCCTGCTCATATTTGGCGTGATTGATCATCAGGCTCTGAACGCCGTGGAGCGACTGGTCCTGATCCTGCCCCTGTTCCCCTTTTGGCGCAGATGCGGCAGCCGGGGCCTCATCACCACTCTGGGGAGCCGGTTCAGCGCCGGTTGACGCGCCACCAGCGCCGCTGTTGCCACCCGCGTTACCAGAATTCCCACTCGGCGTTCCACCGTTCAACGCGTGGCGTGCTGCCGCCAAAAGCTGCTGCTTGATCTCTTCCTTGTCCAGAGGCGCATCCAGATCATCGAAATCTTCGGTGACCATCTGGTCAATGGCGTTCATCATTTCGGTGATGGAAAGATCGCGATCGATCATCTGATCCATCAGATTGTGGCGATTGAGCGCAACGCTTTCAGAGACGAGCTTCTTCAGGTTCGGATGCGCATCGAAACGGCCGGGGTTGGCAGCTTCGATTTCCTTCAGCTTTGCTACGATCGCCTGCTTGGTCTCCGGCTTCGAGGCAGCCATCACCTGATCAATGCCGTCGGCGACCGCCGACAGATCGTTGGGGCGAACGTTGGGCTTGCTGATCGCGGCCAATGTCCGACCAAGACGTGGAGGAAGCGGACCGGTAGCTGCTTGTGCCTGCTCGCCGCCTTGGGCAGGAGCCGCCGGTGCAGCGGGCTGAGCCGGTGTTGCAGGGGACGCTGTGGGTGCCGCTCCAGCGGCAGGTTGGCCACCCTGCGGGGCAGCAGCACTCGACGACGAAGCAGATGCCGCAGTGCCTTTGGCGTTGCCTTGATCATTTGAGGTCGGTGCCGGTGACGACGCATCCGGCACCTTGACGCCGATCGATGCCCAGAAATTGTTCATGTCACGCTGAGTGAGCGTCTTGATGTTGTTGATGCCCATCCAGCGCTTCAGTGCCTTGTCGAGCGCCATCGTGGTCTGACGCACTTCCAGACGCCCCTGCGCCTTGCCATTGCCGAAATTGTTGGCAAGGACGTTGTCCGCACCATTTTTCACGCGGTTGATCAGGTTGTCGATGAAGCCCTCATCAACCTGACCGAAATAGCCGGTATCGTTCATCCGGCGCAGCATTTCGTCGATATCGCTCATTTCAATCTCCCCTTCTGACGGCTTTCGCGGATCACACGAATTTTGCGGCGGAATTTTTCCTCGTCGCCAGAGCGGGCCGCGTTGAACAACCGCTTGGTGAGATCGGCGGCCGTCTCCTCATCATAATGTTCCTCGAACAATTTGATCAGGTGGGATACGCTGGCGATGATCGACATGGCGCGACCCTCGATAAACAGGTCGCGATCGCTTGCCCGCGCAGGCGTGTAATCTGACAGGCCTTGAAGCAGGCTGCGCATTTTATTGTCCAATGTTTGATACCTCGTGGCGCTTGATCAAATTCTCGATCATCTCGGCTGCGCGCTCCATTCCTGTTTCAACGCCAAGAGCATATTCGCCTCCCGCATTCTCCATGTAGGCCCGGAGGCGGCGGCAAACGTCATGCAGATCGTCCATCACGGGATGACGCACATTGGCGACCATCAGGTCTTCCATCAGGGGGACGGCATCGTCGCTCTCGGTAAGACGTTCGAGGACTGCCATTTCCATTTCGACTTCTGACAGGTAACGGACATAATCCTCACTCGCGAGGATGAAGCCGTGCATCTGCGAAGACCGCATCTGATCTGAATCGTGCTGCATAGGGTTATTTAGGTTCATGGTTCAGCCCCCACGCCGTGAAATGCGATAATAGGCCGTAGAGAATTGGAAGTTGCGCTTGTTCCCCTTGTTGGGGACGAAATCGTAATGGGTCAGCAACGGCTTGCTGAACACGCCCTCTCCCAATGCGATCGTCCGGTTCCACATATCAGCGAACAAAGTTATACGATCGATAATTAGGGCTTCTTGACGCTTCGTCATTTTTCCGGGCTCAATTCGTTCGACGCGAATAGCCCCGGTCTCTCCGTAACTGTCCATATGCAGATGGACGCCATAAGTTTCCGCAATCTGCGTTTCCAAACGCCAAATTAGGCCGGTAATATCTTTGCGCTGGGACGTCCGTCCGCGCGCCCATATGACAACCAGACGCTTTGTAAGGCGTTCCTTGTCAGCTTTGGGCAGGTTCTTCCAACCTGCAAACCCCCACTGAAATTCCGAATAATAGTCCTTCCACGATCGGCCCCTGATCATCCGTATTTCGGAAACGCGCTGGGCAAAGCGTGCATTGATCTCGACCGGGTTATTGAGATAGGATGCATACGCCACTTCCTTATCCTGCGCGTCCGAATATTTGTTCAGAGTTGCACTGGCCATATCGGCTGCTATCGACCGCTTGTTTACTCGATATTTCCCCTTCGAAATCCAGTCATCATAGGCATGCACCAGTTCATGGACCAACGTGCTGCGGCGCTCTTTGAGAATCTGCTCGATACCAATTTTCACTTCAAACGCTTTACCAGCGAGCGCTGCTGCGGCGATTTCTGGATAATCAGAATGCGTGAAAAGAACGATACCCTTGGAGACATAGTCACCAGCCCGCCGAGTTTGATAATGGCCGTTGACCTGTCCACCCATGCGACCAGCACCTTGTGATGCCCGCAACCGGACATCCAGATAGGGATTTTCCTTGATGAACAGCTTGAGCGGAGACAACGCCGCGTTACCCTTGAACGACGGGGCCATCGCCTCGAACCGAGTGCCACCGAAACTGTCGCCGGTGACGATATATTCTTCCCCATCCCATAGCGGATTGTAGTTTTCAGCGGCGCTCATCACGACCTGCGTCGCATGGGTTCCATAGTTGGAGATAATGGCGTCAGCGAGCGCTTCGAATGCGGCTTGTGTCTGGGCGTTTTCTGTCAGCATTGACTATTTATCGGGGCGACGCGCTGCGCCGCCCCTTCCCGTATCAGGAAGCCTTGCCCTTCTTGATGTCCGCAAGCAGGGATTTCATGCTCGCTCGCATCGGCGATGATGATGGCTCTTCGTCTACGGTCGCGTTTTTCGCCACCTCCACAGTCGATGCCGTTTTGCTCTTCAACTCTTCACGAAGCGCCTGAGGGGTGTTTTCTCGCGGACGCTCTTCTTCATTGTCGCCATCCTCGATCCTAAGGCTGACCTTGTTGAACTTCATGTCGATCCGCATACCCACGGCGGCAGCCGATCGGGTCTTGATGAACTGAAGCTGATAACGACCTGCTTCACGCATGGTGTTGTTGAAGAGGATCGCGAACACGTTGTCAGCGGTGTTGATCTTCGAAATACCGCCAGCGATATGGCTGTGGTCGAACTCGCTTTCCTGCACAGCACCACGGTTAAGCTGCGACGCAGTGACCAGCGGGATTTTCAGATCGCCCGCGATCGCACGCAGTTCTTCCGCAACATACTTGTCCTTGACGAAAAGGTTCGACGGGTCGACCTTCGCGTTGTTCGGATACATGAGGTCAAGATAGTCGACGCAGATTGCATCCGGGGCATAGCCCCGCTTGATCGTATATTCCTTGATATAGGCACGCAGATCATTCGCAGTCGTGCCCGATTCCGAATATTTCTTGGTAGTGAGCGTGCCCATCCCATCGGTGCGACCCTTTGCGCGAATGCGCATGGCCGTCTCTTCGATGTTGACCAGCATATCGTGACGGGACATCCCCGTTACCATCTGGTCGACGCGCGCGTCGGTCAGGTCTTCGGCAAGCTCCAGCGTGAAGTAGACGACGTTTTTACCGGCTTCTACCCAGTTCAACGCAATATTTTGCATCCACAGCGACTTGCCCGAACCAGAGCCGCCGCAGAAAATATTGAGCGATCCAGCCGTGAAACCACCGTTGAGCAGTTTGTCGATCGAAGCCCAACCAGTGGAGACAAAATTGCTCTTGTCCCTGATGCGCTCCAGACGCGCCATCGGATCATCAAAATAGACCGAGCCGAGATCGCTGGTCAGGCTGATGATCATCGCATCCTTGAGGCGACGCTCGATCTCGGCCGCCTCACCCTTACGCAGCAATTCGGGGCCTTCGAGCACGACATCCTCAATCGCGCGGTAGCGACAGAATTTCTCTACCGTGGCCAGATACCAAGCATGATGCGCGTCAGCGATATCGGTCAGATGATCGATCGAAACATTGGTCTGCGCCTTCACCTGCGAGGGCAAAGGAAGCGCAGAATACTGGTCGCTATATTCCTGAATATAGCGGACAGCCGGGCGGAGTGCATCATCGAAGTAAACGTCTTTGACGATACCACGAGAGCGTGCATAAAGATCAGGGTCACTAAGCATGAAGGCCAAGAGGACGCGCTGCGTCTCTTCGCCGTACTCAATATTCGAGTCGGTCATCAAATCTCCAAATTGTCCGTGTGGCTCAACTATACAAACAGCCGACGACGAACCTCAATTTCTTTGCTATCAAATGTAACGGTTTCAAGTATTGAGCGAATTACATACAGCTTTCCGTATTTCTCTACGGCTTTGCCACAGTCGTTCACGTCAGAATCCCACCAGCCATGGCTGGACAATCGCGGGAATGCCACGCCCCAACCGTGACGAAGTGCATGTTCGATATTGAGCATCCCGGCGCGATCGCGATCGCTCACCAAAATTGGCGTCCGACCCGACGATTTGATCCACGCCGCCTGCTTTTCCGACAGCTTGCTACCAAGGGTGGCCGCACCACCAATGCCGATGGCGTCGGTCGGACCTTCCACGATGAACGCATATTTTCGCTCGCGCTTCTCCAGCACTTCATTGTTGAAAATATAGTCGGCTGGGATGCGTGACCAGTATTTCGGGAGCACGTCGCCCGCCGTCCCGCGCGCGGAGTAACCAACAATCCGTCCCTTGAAGTAGAAGGGAATGATGATCCGCTCGTTCATGCGATCAGAACCAGTCTCGGATGCCTTTGTCGCATTCGCAATCGGCGTCCAATAGTAGGTCGCCCCCTCGGCTATGTCAGTGCCGCGCCCGTAGATATATTGGACGGCCTGAAAAAACAGAGGATCACTGCAACCTTCGGCGACCCACTCATGGAGTGGACGCGCGCCCGCCGGGAGTGCCATGGCGTTAAAATCAGGCAGGAACCGCTCGCCGATGATCTCATAGGCTTCCGAACTCTGGCTGAGCGTGCGACTGATTGCATGAAGGCGATGCGCCATCCGGCGAAGCTGGAGGTCAGGCACGCCAAGTTCGGACATGAAGTCCCTGAGGTTGGACGACATCAGCCCACCGTAGCTCCAACGCGTTACGAATTTGCAGTTGAAGCAATTGACCGCGAAGCCATCCGGCATTTTGGTGATCCCGCAGCGATGACGCGTATCTGGCCGCCGTTCCCCACGCTTGACGCACATGGGGCAATTGACGTTGAAATCTGCACTGCGGCTTGGCCGCGAATTATGGATGTTTTCGACGATCGCATCCCAGAGGAAATCCTCACGGGCAAGATCAGTAATCAGCGACACAACATTCGACCTCAATTTCTCTATGAATAGAGATAGAGAGCCGATCGGCCGCCGATCAATTTAATTCATGCCCGATATATCAGTCGGGAAAGCGTGCCATTGTGTTCGACGAGAGAAAAACGTATCCAGTTGATCATCACATTGAGATCAATGCTGGCATTTCCGTTAAGCTGATCGCTTTCCAGCGTATCAATTTCAAACCACTCCTGTTCGGTCGTGGGTGGAGCTTCTTCCAAGCTTCCTTCGATGGTAAGCACGCCGGTATAGTCGTTACCTGTGATCTGAATGGTCTGGACGCCATTTCCACCGATCTGGGCCGGTCCCTTATGCGCGCCAGACACAAGCGCACCATTTACAGGTAGAAACGCTGCACGCTCTATGGTGAGGGGTTGGGTGGCTTCAGGCACCGGGCCATATGTCACTTCAAGGCGCGCGCTGGGTCCGTGGTCACGGTCAGTGTAAAGCAGGGTTTCTTCGCCATCCTCGATCGAAAGGACGCAGTAGGACAGGTGGCCAATGGGGAGTGACAGCGCTTCTTCGACTGAAAGGCTAAGGCGCATATGCCCACGCGGAGCGGACATGATCGTGAGCGCCTTGCGCATCAACACAACGCCGCTACGCACGTTTGAAATAACGATCTCGAACGAACGAGTGGATGGGATTGACTGGGTCTGACGATCGAAATCCTTGATCAGGAAGTCGATGTCGTTACGCACATTCCAGAAAATCTTGAAATCGGAGCGAGTGTGATGAAAACTGGTAATCATGTTTGCCCCCATAGGATTGGAAGCCATAACAAAGGTCACGACTTGTGGTAGTGTGAAGAGGGTTACGGCCGCCATGTCCTATTTATTCCGAACCCGTTCCCATCACGCCACCGCACCCGCCCCACTTAAAGTTTATTTTCTTCAAATACAATTATTACATTTATTTGATAATAAATAACAACGTGAGCGATGACAATAAAGAAATAGACCCCGCGATCGCAGAAATTCTGGAAAAATTCCCGTTCCTCTCGTATGGAACGCTCCGCGATCAGCCTTATCTTGGGATAATTCAGAATTCGGATAACCGTTTTCTGTCAATGTATGTGCTTGACCTCATCCAAGATGAGAACATGCGGCTTCTGCTTCTCCAGTTCGGAGAGACATGGTGGTGGGATTCCAATCGCCAAATCCCAATCAACATGTTCATCAAAGACCCCCGCTTCCGAATGTTTCGAGGATGCCTGCGACAGTTTGCCAGAAAGGAATTCGACCTATTGGCGGGGCACGAAGTCAGTCTGGCTGACGCCATGGCCCGCCGGGTCCGCAAACGGGTCGTTACGCTGGTTCGCAAGCTCCCCGGTTAACCAACCCTCAGCGTCTCGGTCACATCGCCGCCATAACGAAGGTCAAACACGAATGCAGCTTCCGGGTCACTCAGGCTGACATCGAGCGCCAGTTTGTCCCAAGCCGGAATGGTCATATGCCAGTCGCATTCCTGATCCGCGAGCCATTCCATGATCAACTCGATGAAATGGACCCGCTCAGCTTCGCAGGCTGCACCCGAAAGGTCGACTATACAGCCCTCACCCAGTGGCTCCGGCGAAAAGCGCGCAAACCGCCCTTTATCCAATCCTCTCTCATGCTCATATAGAGGAAGGAGGTAATCGGTAGTCGCCTCCATATCGGAGTGCGGCCGTGGATAGTAGGTTCTGGTGAGCCAATATACCCCTTTGCGCTTCGATTGGCCCACCTCAGAACGAGAAGACATCATCCGCCTCCTCGCCTGACAGAGACGCCTCAGCCTTCTCGCACAAGAGATTTAGCTGGACGACGATCGCGGTGGCATAGGCGATTGCGTGCGCCTTCTTGAACACATAATCACCGGGAATGGGCGTCCATATATCGGCGTCTATTTCTGCGCGGGTTTTGAAGGCCAGATGTTTCTTGCCCGGCCGGATGAGCGAAATGACGACCGCCAGATCGATGATCGAGCGAGGCGAGATTGCGCGCACAATTCCGAAATGGTTGTGGATATGGTGAAGCTGACTGACGATCGCGCGTTCCGTCAGAAACTCCCAAGGCGGCTCACGATCCATGAGATCGCGCAGATGCGCTTCATCCCGAACACCCTCGTAGAGGCTGTTGTTGAGGAAATCGATCTTGAAATATCCCAGCGCGCCCGCTTCCTTGTAAGGGAACGCACAATAGCCATTGACCGGATCGACCGGGACGTTCTGGAGATAAATCCCCGACGCATGACGCACGCGCTCATCCTTCTGCACCATCATGGCGGGCACATGCTGGATATGCGCCAACGCCACGTCCCGGCTGTAGAAATCGATGTCAATGTCGGTGTCAGCTATCCTTGTCATTATCAACGACGATCCGGAAATTGGGGGTCTTTGGTTGCTCGGGCTGTTGATCCGTCACGAGAGAGGCCAAGGCAGGCGAAATCGATGACGTGATCACATAACTGACCTCGTTCGGGCCAGTGCGATGGATACGCATCAATTCGATCTGCATACCAGATGCCTCTTCCAAACTACGCAGGAAACCCAGTGTGACGAAGTTGAGGCTTCGCACATATGGGTTGGCACCATCGCTGAGTTCGTCGAGCCGCAGGCCGACCGTATGCTCGACGCTTCGCATCATCAGGTGACGATAGTGGATGGGCTTGAGATCACACCAGCGCGTGCAGCCCTTGAACAGGTCGACAGTCTGAAGGTCGTCCAGAAGGCGATCGCCGTCGTGCCACATCGTTGCGTGATATTCACGATCCTCCTGAGAGAAGGTCGTTGAAATCAACCGGGCATTCTCGAAATCCTGCCGGATCACAGTCACTGTATCGAGGGTCATATCAATCCCCCCGCCTATCGATTTTGTGGTCGAGTTCGCGATTGACTGCGACATATGCGCGCTCAAGGTTCAGAACACGCTGAGCGAGAGCCTTGTTCTCAGTCGTCAGGCGCTTGAACGCCGCTTGCAGCTTGTCCAGATCATCACGGAGACGCGTGATGGCACGCTGGTGCCCTTGATCTTCGGCGCGTTCCTTGATGACGGTCGCTTCCGCGATCACCTCCGGTTCGTTCTCATCTCTCGCATACATGCGAGAGTAAATATCATCCGACATTACAATCCAGCTTCTTTCAAAATATTGGTCAGACCATCGATGTCTGCTTTGTTCATCTTTATACGCCGCTTCCATAGGGTCGGGTCTATAAATTCCGACATCATGTTTATTTGCTCATCCGAAAACCGCATCAACAGTTCCTGACCGCTATCGGTGATGTAGAGGAGCAGAGGCGACAATCTGCCAGTCCGAATATAGTGGGTGGCCAAGGTAGCGGGGACATTCCGAAAGAAATCGACCCAGACCTCTTCATATTCTTCCGCCCACTGCTCCATTAGCCGGATCGATCGTTCGGTCGCGACGTCTGGGCTTTCGCGCGAAATTCGCTGCCTCAGATACACTTCATAAACCGCATCGGTTGGCCATTTCGTGATCGGAAGACCAGCCCCCTTCTCGATCACGAACCTTGCAAATTCCAGAGGCTCCACTGCATTCACGTCGTGAATATACTGGCCGAATTTCACGAACAGCGTGTAATGGGTGCTATTCATGAAGTGATCGTATGTGACGCCTCGGCCATAGTTGAACTTGAAGAACATCTCATAGACCGCGAACGAAGTGCGAACATGAGCCAACTCACGATCAATCCATCGATCCTTCTTCTTGCAACGATGGCGGGCTACGTTGGCATCAGACTTGAAGACTTTCTTGCAGAATTGGCACTGAAAATCAGGCTCGCTTTTTGCCCTTCTTTTTGGGCTTGGTGGGCTCTTTGTTTGTGTAGCGGCCATATGCCTCAATGATCTCCTGCAATCTGTCCTGATTTACACCGGCCTCCCGGCATAGAGAGATGAGTTTTTCTTCGTCAATTTGTCTGACGATAATCTTGCATTCGAGTTCATTTGCGCCCGGCCACTCCTCCTTGATGAAATCAAACAGCGCGTCGGCCTTGGGCAAGCGCTTGGGCATGTTGATCCAGTAATGGTTCTGCGGCATCCCAAGGCCGCAACTGGCCATCAGCTTATATTGCAGATCAGGGTGATCCTTGAGCGCCGGGTGGTAAAGGTTGGCCCGTTCATTGATCGCGAGGATATACCAGTCCCGGATATCGGGATCACCTTGGACCGCGCTGGCGGTGCGCAGGAAAACCGGGATACTGAACCCCTTTTTTTCATCAGGGGTGAGGCGATCATAGAATTCAAATTCACGACGATCGATGCGGCGCATCGTGTCGAACATGTCAAGCTTGGCTGCCAAGGGAAATATACCGATTCAATTAACTGTCTCGGCACGATAAATAGAGGAGAGAACGAAGGTCAATTTCCAAGCGAATTCTCCCCTCGCTTAGGTTGCTCCAAGGCCCCGGAGGCGAAAATACCTCCGGGGTCTTGTCGAGTATCAGGTATGAAGTGACCAGAACATCGCCGCTATACCGACGTCGAACAGGATCGCCCCGACAAGCACATAGAGCAGGTTGCGCCCCTTGCGCTGGAATTCGGCGAAACCGTCGTTGGCGTCATCGCGAACCTTGGTAGCCATAGCCATAGCCGCCACTGCCTCATTTTGAGCCTGCACGGCTGCCAACTCGGCATTCAGCGCTGTCGTATAGGCCTTGGTAGCAGAGCTTTGCGCCGCTTCGGCCGCGTTCTTGGCTGCAACCAAGCTATCATCGGTGCTGTCCACCCATTGACCCAATGGGATGCTTGCGCCGCTCACATAAAGCGTTCCGTTGCTGATTTTGTTGGTCGCGATCGTGCCGCCACTGATCGTGGTTGCGTCCGAACCAGTCCGCCAGCTTGCCAGTGTCTCGGAACCGCTGATCAGGATTTCACCCGGATCGATTGTGGGTTTGCTATCGTCGCTCATGGCTTACTTCCACAACGATACCGCGAGGAGCCCCACGAGGACGACATCGCTGACAATTCCCACCAGAGATAGGCACTCCAGTCGATTTACGCGGGCGTGCAACTCACCAAATGCATTGGACATGTTCGACACGATGGTAGTCGCGTTGGTCACCTGCCCCAAAATAGCGGCATCACCGTTGATCTGGACGGAGTATTCCGCGAATTTGTCGGCGTCGATGCCGGTAGGCGTGATATCCGTGGTGAGGGGAAGGACAGGGACTTCCCTCAGAGGAATAATTTCCTCTCCATCCGCATCAGGTTCACGCACTGCATCAATCAAAACACTCATATCCGGCGTGTAAGGCTCCCGCAGCCGTTCAAGTGTGGCAATTTCGTCCTCAGTGAGGTTTTCACCGCCAAAAAGTTTATTGAGGAGATCGACATTGCGGTCGTCGAGGATCGGTGTTCCGCGCGGTTCAGCCTTCCCGGCATCGGTCATTTCAGCTTCGATCTTGGAAGCAAAATACGCAGCCCATTTTGCTGTCATCATTTTGGTCAGCGCGGCGGTCCGTGCCGCTTCGGCTTCTGACACTGGATCATTCGTTTCGTCTGTCATATCTCTCTTTCAAATAAGTTTTGTGATATCGAGGCTGTCCGGGAGCTTGTTCGTGTCCCTGACGAAGAAAGCGCAGGTGGGATTGTCGCCGCCGGTAAGGGGGACTGCCAATAGATGCCCGTTGGCCAACTTTGGCATATACCACTGGATGTCTGGGAACGTGTCCTCGATGAGGATGTCGTGGAATTGTGGCATCGTGCTTGTGATCGGGTTAAAACCGAAAATATCGAAATCGCGATCGTTTAGCTGGCTCAGTTCGATGATCTCGACGTTCCCGAGATTTTTGTCCGCGATAACGATCGACCAATCCAGCGGCATTTGAAGGCGATGCTTGCCTATGCGGAGGTCAGCAGCAGGCCGGGAAAAGGAGTCCAGATAGACCAGCGGTAGGAAGACAAAGTCGACATCATCGGGGTTGGAATAATCCAATACACAATAATTGAGATCGTCGACTTCATCTGGAACTATAGTCATATCGAACGATCTATTGTGTTCGGTCAAAATTAGCACTTGTCACTCCAAATATTATGAAGTAACAATAGACAATTTGAAGTGGTGAACGCAATTTAATTTGCGATGAAGTATTCCATTCATCGCAAATTATTCGTGATATTACATCATTTTCCGATGTTGACGTCGCCCATGGCCTTCACTTTACCATGGATTACCCCGGCAGTGACATCACCCATTGCGCGGGCATCGCCCTTAATGGTCTCGGCGGTGAGGTCGCCCATCACGTTCCGAAGCTCCCGAACGTCCCCGACGGTCGCATCACCGCTGATGGACGCAGAGCCAACATCACCAGCGTGAACATCGGCCAGCGCAATGAGGTTGTTGATTTTGCCCTCAACGACCACAAGTTCGATCGTTGAGGGGCTCTTGTCGACCGAGATTTTCTGCCCGTCGATGATGACGGTATTACCCGTGATCACGATATGATTGCGGCCGGTGTGGCGCGCACCATTCACCTCGACTGTGAAAGGCTCACCGTCATCCGTGGTAGTCTCGACACGAGACGTTTTGCTGCTGGTGGTCCATGTTGCGCCACCAGTTATATCACCATTGCTGAAACGGGGCTTCTTCCCGCTACCAAAAAGTCCACCCAGAAAATCATCGAAGTCGATCATAGTTCAGTCTCGCTCTATCAAATCCGTTCCCGGATACGATATTGCGAGCAAGAAAAGATATATTCTCAAGAGCCCCGTCTGACTGGCCGTTGTCGGCCATATCCGCGATCGCCAACAACACGGCCTCCATTTGCGCAGCTTCCTGCTGCGACACCATGAGGGCAGCCTGAACCATCACGCGATCGACCGCTGTCGCGACGGGCGGGGCATCGCCCCAATATTCCTGATGCTGGATGGAAGTCACTTCATCGGTCAAGACGGCACGCAATTCGTCCAACAGTGTGTCGTTCTGCCCTTGTCGTATGTGTGATCTATGTTCGACCATCTATCCTATTCCATGCTTTTGAAGACGCGCCCGATGCTCCGGCCGCAAAGCCATCGGTTGGCCATTACGCTCATAATGCTGCTGGATTTCGTAAGCCTTGGAGACGAGATCAGGGGCACAACGCCGAGCCTCATTTTCATCTATCGCCTTGTCGCCAACCCACCCGAAGCCATATTTGGCCTTGGAGAAAGTGAAATCCCCTTCCGGACTGTGTCTGATCAAGACGTGGAAGAGACGCTGATCCACAACGGGCACGACCGCGCGAATATGAGGTGATGGTTGCTTTGGGTTGCGGAAATAGGTGATCACTTTTCCACCAAACATCGAATGGCCTCATCGTCAGATAAAATCATTCCGGCCGGTTTCAAGAGTATGGAGCCGGCCGGATATCAAATTATGTGGTGATGAGAAAATACGCCTCTACGCCAACTTCGTCAATCAGCGGTATTTCACCTTCTTGATCGTGTAGGGGTATTGCGCCTCCTCATAATATTTCTTTCGATCGCGCAAGTGGCGGGCAGAAAATTTGTTGTTCGAGCAGATGTCGTGAATGTCGACATACACCTTGATTGCCGTCCGCCGCAGACCACGCCCAACCGACTGGATACTGCGCGTAAATGACTTCCCCGCCTCCAACAGGACGACGTGATGCAGTGCCGGAATGTTGACACCGACCGCCGCGACGCCATAGGTCGCCGCACAGATCATCTTGGTGTCGTCGCTGAACAAACCATAGATGGCTTCGCGCTTGTCCAGCTTCATCTCCCCGTTGACGACATAGAGATCGGGAATAATCTCCTTGAGAATGTCGCAGGTCGCATATCGATCGTAGAGCAGCAGGACGTTGCCGGTCTTCTGCAATTCCATCACATATTCGGCGAGCCACTGAATGCGCACCTCATCTGTGGTGAGATATTTGTAGGCCTGCGCATATTCCTTGAATGCCTGATCACTATCATCGGTCTGCATGATCGTGACGTGGCATTCAGACATGATCTGCTTGTCTTGCAGTTCGCGCGCAGTGATCGAATTGACCACCGGCCCCAGAACACCAAAGATGGCCAGATATTCGAACGGCTCCTTGGGAACCGTGCCGGTCATCCCCCACCGAAGAGGGAAGTGGGCACAGCCACGCGGATCATCCAGCAACGCGCGCAGTTCAACCGCCTTGGCCGAGTGACATTCGTCGACCACTACCGCGATCATATCCTTGATGAAATCAGCGAAACTGGCGTCGACGACGACCTGCTTGCGACGATCCTTCTTGACGAAAACAGACAGGGACTGCCACGTCGCGACAACGTGCTGGTGCCCCCATTCCTTCTCATCACCAAAGAACATGCCGACATCGAGGCCGACGAGCTTGAAATCCGCGTAGGTCTGCTTAACCAGCGATTTCGACGGCACGATCGTCAGCGTTCGCTTACCCGTGCTCTCGCCAACCAGCTTGGCCAACGCAGCCGTGATGATCGTCTTGCCCGCGCTGGTGCTGATCGACTGGATCGACTGGTGATTGTCGGCGTAGGAATAGGCATTGATCGCGCGGACCTGATGGTCAGCAAGAATGATCGGTTCACCGGCCAGACGATGCTTGGCGGGCCATGTGAAGTCCGACAGGTAATTCTCATCGATCTCAGGCAGGTCGATGTCGACGTGATTACGCTGGTCGACCAATTCAATCTGATAACCTGCCGCATCAACAATAGGCAGAATTCGATCGAGAAGATTGATATAGGTCCCGCCGCCGACAGTCGCGAATGAAACTTTACCGTCCCAACGCCCCATTTTGAAAGCAGGGACATGTCGGGCATACGGGAGCAGAAAGCTCAATTCATTCACGATAGCTCGACGGGTTTCCGGGTCCAGATCGTAGAAACGGCAATTTACTTGGTCTTCAATGACCAGCTTGGTCGTCTTCATTAAATTTGTTGCGCTCAAATACTGGGGGACAATTCCCCTTTACTTATCCGGCACTATCCATGCCCCGACCGCGCAAAGTCAAAATTCTCGTTTGCTAATTTGATAAAATGGAGTAAAGCCGTCACAGCATTTGAAGAGACACGATATGACTGACGCCATTGCCCCTTTTGTCTACATCCCCAATTACATCTGCTATGCCGATGAAGTGTTCGACCGCCTGTGGGCGGAACTCGACTGGGTGAAGCACGAGGATCGGCCGCGTCGGGAATATTGGTGGAATGACTTCAACGCCCCCTACACCTATGGCAGCGGCGTCGGTGCGCGCACCTATCAGCCGCAGGCACCCCATCCGATCGTGGAGGAAATCCGTGATCAGTTGGACAAGGAAATCGGCGTCTACTTCGAGGCCTGCTTCCTCAACGGCTATGATGGCCCTCGCCAGCATCTGGGATGGCATGCCGACGATGATCCCAAGATCGACCACAGCAGGCCGATCGCCGTGGTCAGCGTGGGCGATCCCCGTGAAATCTGGATCAGACCGATCGATGATCGCGAAGCCATCACCAAGATCATGCTGGCACCCGGCTCGCTCTTCCTGATGAACGCCGGGATGCAGCAGACCCATCTGCATCGCATCCCCAAGTCTGATCGCGCATGCAAGCCGCGCATCTCGCTGACCTATCGTGGCCTGATGGCCATGGAAGGCGAAGCATGACCCAGATCATCAACCCTTCGATCAGCCACGTCCTCCCCGAATTTGGCGCATGCCTTGTCTGGGGGGACGAGGAAGGTGCCAAATGGCATACGTGGATCAGCGAGCATTCGCACCTACCGATAGTGAACAAGCACACGGACACGCTGCGCGTTTATCGGACGATCGGTAACCAACAATCCGACTTCAACGGCGACAAGCCACGCTACTGGAACATGATCAACGAGGCGATCAGTCTGGTTCCCAATTTGCGCGAGCAGATCACGCAGAGGATCGCCGAGCGCGAGAACATGCGCCGGGCCAATGACGAACGTGATCGGCAGGCCGAACATGCGATCGCTGTTGAGCAGAACGCCGACGAGCTTTATCAGGCGTGCTGCGATGCCCTGCGGATGCTACAGGAACGCGACATTCCGCAAACATCCGACATACGGGAAACATTATCGAAGGCCATAACCTCGGTCGACGATTTCAAACAGTTGATTCGATAGAGGAACTTCATGATCTGCCTACAGTGCGAAGCCCCCACGAGTGAAAGCCTCGAACCAGAAACGATTCTGGTCGGTGAGGACCATATCGAAGTGAGCGGCTTCAAAGTTCCGGTGATCCGTTGCAGCGAGTGTGACTTTGCCTACACGGATTGGCGCGCTGAAGGCATTCATCATCAAGCGGTGTGCGATCATTTTGGTCTTCTGCGCCCCAATGATGTAAGAGCAATTCGTGACGATCTGTCGCGAGAAGAATTTGCGACCATATTGGGCATCAAGGCCGATGTGGTTCGTCTCCTTGAGGTCGGGTCGATCCTGATCTCGAATGATTTGAACAGAGCTATTGTGGAATATGCAAAACAAGAAACATCTCTATATTGCCGTGGACGATGAGGCCTCTGGTCCCGTCCCCGGCCTCTATGACATCATTTCCATCGGTCTGGTCGTCATGTCCCCGTCCCTCGACCAGACATTCTATGGCGAATTTGCGCCGCTGCACGATGACTATGTCGAGGCAGCCTATCGCTCGATCGGTGTGACCCGCGAGCAGCATCTTGCCATGCCGGATGCGCGTGAAACGACGCTGCGCATGGTGGAATGGCTCGATGGTCTAGGCGCTGATCGCCTGACGCTCGTATCGGACAATCCGTCATTCGATGCGGCCTTTCCCAACTGGTTGTGCCATAAATTCGTGGGGCGGTCGCCTTTCGGGCATTCCGGGCGACGGATCGGTGATTTTGCTGCCGGACTGGAGCGCAATTTCCGGGCCACCAACGCATGGAAGCGACTTCGCAAGACGAAACACAGTCACAACGCGCTCGATGACGCTATGGGCAACGCGGAGGCGCTCAACGCGCTATTCTCGCGCAATGGACTGAGAGCGCCATGGATGTGACCGGAATGCGCTTGAACCAGATTTTGCGTGTTATGGCTCAATCAGCGTCAACGATGACCTCTGCCGTGACGGCGAAGTCTACGTCGACCCAGAAGGGTTTGTCATCCTCGACGGCGAAAAATGGTCGGGACGTGGTCCAAAGAAATAACGCTACACGCGGGCTATAGGGTAGGATGACGCATGTTCAAACCCTATAGCTATTGCCACCAGTGTGGCTCCGAATATGAAAATTCGACTTGGCCGCGCATCTGTCTCAATGATGCGTGCGCCATCGAAGTGTATCGCCGCCTTGATCCCGTGGCAGTGTTGCTCCAACCCGTGCGCAACCGGGACAAAGTTGGCCTCCTGATCGGTCGTCGTAGCATTCAGCCCAAATTGGGCGAATGGGGCTTACCCGGCGGCTTCGTCAATTTTGACGATCCCTCTGTGCAGTTCGCCGCCAAGCGTGAAATGCGCGAGGAAACTGGCCTTGAGGGCTTTCGGCCGAGGCTGTTCGATAGCCATAATACGAACAGGGGCCAGATGCTCATTTTCGCAGAGTCTCGTCTGGCGCTCGATTATGACGAACTGACATCGTTCGTCCCCAGTGACGAATGTGATGAGATCGACGTGGCCTTCGAGCCGATCGAACTATGCTTCCCCACTCATACTGCTGCAATGCGCGACTGGTTCGCCGCGCGCGGCCGTCTGCTTATCGACTAACCCAAACGGACCCCGAGATATCCAAGCACTGCTGAAGCTCCATTCGGTGCGTTTGCCGCCTCAGAAGCGATTACAGGCGCATCAGGGTGGTTCTTCAGCAGAAGGTCGTGATACGCCTTCTTATAGGCGTTGAGCGATGATCGACCGACGACCGTGTGGCGATTGAGCGCGGAACTGGCCTGCTTGAAGTGGGTGGAGTTATAATAGAGTTCGCCGCTGTCGGCGATGAAGAGCAGCGTATTATATGGGATACGAATTTCGTCGCCCTCGCGCTTCTTCACCCAAGCATCCTCACCCGTGTAGATGATCTGCGTGCCCATGATCTCGGGCGTGACAAACGTCTCCACAGGGTTTGTGGCGGGATCATCCATGATTGCCGTGATCCGGGCGGTGGCAGCAGCCCCCAGCTTGATATCGCGCGCCTGCTTTAGGGCTTTGCGATACCAAGGCAATGGGACCACAGCGGTGTCGATATCCTCGTCAGTGAGGAGTTCGATGATTTCGAGCATTGCTGCGATCTCAGGGCGACGACGCGCCTCTGATTCCAGCATCACCATGATGTTGCGTCCAGTGGTCATGGACCTATTTAGGTCAGTCCCAGCCGCTGCATCCGCAAAAATAGCTGTCGAACCCGAAATCACCCCGCCGCTCGAACGTCAGGCACACATTTGAAGCATGGTGGCGCGCACGCACTTCATCGGTGTGGGCGGTATCGTCATAGCCACAATTCTTGCAGCTATGCTCGGCCGTGCGCGATCCCTCTCCGCGATACTGGAAGAACGCGAGGTCACGGGAGGATGGCTGTGTCTTACCGCAGGTGCAGCGCGCGGTGCGGCCAGTGATGTCATATTGCTGAGTCACGATAACGTTCTCCTGTCGTAAAACTGAGGCGAATAGAGCGGCAGATTCATTCCCGCATCGGGACGAGGGATTGGCGATATACTGAGGTCATCGCCGTGCGGTTTGTGCTGCAAAGCCCGCACATCCGCTTCGCACATATAGGCCACGGGTGCCCCAAGCTTCTCATTAAGCCGGGCCTCCAATAGTTCGACCTGATCGTGGAGAAGCATTTCAGAACGAATGGTGCCCCTCGGGTCTGCATCAGTCTCCATGAACATGATGTATCGCCGCACATTTTCAGGGAGAGAATTGAACTCCTCGTTCGATATGCGTGGCCGCACAATGTCGGTCGGTCGCATGGACACGTCGACCACCCGGCCATCATACAGGACGTGATGGATGAGCGGCGTACCGCTCCAATAGCGCACCTCGATTTTGGCCCGGCGGAATATCTCCAACCCGATCTGCTGAGTTGCATTGAGCGTGTGGATCGCCTGCTCATGGAAAACGATCTCTTTGAGCCCGCCCTGCACCACCTCGGCCGCGCAATGCTGGCAGGAAACCAACGTGCAATACATCGTGCATCCCTTGATCGGGATGCCGACGCGGGCGGCATTGGCCATCGCGTTGCGCTCCGCATGCGCCATGAAGGGCGATGGGCCACCAGTCGCGGGCTTGACGTAGATTGACGGGTCGTTGTCGTCGAGACCCCTCAGCGGCCCGTTATAGCCCTTGAGGGAGAAATCATGATCTGGAGGGACGATAACCGCGCCGACCTGCGTGCGCCGATCCTTGGACTTGCGAGCGGCCAGATAGGCTTCGCTCATATGATGGCAGTCCCAATCGTGCAGCGGCAACAGCGTCATCGAAATCACTTCTCTAAAATGAGCGACCTCGCTACTACCAATAGTGATTTGGGTCAAACGAAAAAGGGGACCGTAGCCCCCTCCCCGTCACAGCGTCGCGTCTTCGATACCCGCGACCAGCAATTTGGTCAGATACCCCACTTGATAGTGGAGCGCTTCCAACCCCTTGGTAAAACCCTTGAGACCTTCGACTCTCAGATTGACCTCGCCAACCAGTTCCTTGAGACGCAGAAATTCAGTGTCGCCATCGGCATAACGCCCTGCCATGACATCCGTCAGGTCCCGGCGATAATTTTCCTTGTAGAGCTTGAGCTTTTCGACCCGCTTGGCCGTGGCCTTGTCCTCAAGGAAAGATTTGATCGCTTCAGCTTCCTGCGCCTGATTGTAGCGCATCATCATCATGCCCGGCAGGCGCTTGCTGACATTCGCTACTTCAATTCGGCCCACACCGAATTTATGTGGGTCAGCAATCATATCAAGCCATTTCTGGCCTTCATCGATCTGCGTGTCGTAATAGTCGAGAGCATCAAGAAGAGGGCCAAAGTCACCAGCATCGAAAGCATTTTTTACGTCTGATAACCGACCCATCTTCCCTTAATCCTCTCGTCCCCAGTCGCTCAAATCACCATCGAGTTCTTCATCGTCTTCGACAGTCGCCTTATAGGCAGCTTCGAGGTAATTATCCTCTTCGACCGCTTCCGCGAGCAGCTTGGGTTCGATCTCGTAATCCCTGAACGCACGTAAAATCGCGCCAGCCACTTCTTGTCTCTGACTCTTCACGATGTGCTCTTCTACCGCACTCCAGATGTCGAGCAGAAAACTGCTTTCACTATTCATCAATTCCTCTTGTGATTAAAAACTGACGGGACTTTACAGCCCCGTCAGGCTTATTTCATTATTCTTCGTCTTCATCATCGATGCCATCGTCGACATCGAGGACAACACCGTCACCGACATCTTCTTGGCGTGCTTCGATTTCCTGCATGACCTGCATCAGGAGGGCATGGTCTTTCTTCCAAGCCTTCTTGAACATCTTGTGGATCACACCGTCGACGTCGACATAGACATACTGGTTGCCTTCACGCTTGAAGGTGCCATCCTTTTCGAACATCTCGAAAAGACCCGAAAACGGGCTCATGCCGGTGTCGTAGGGAATCTGGACCTCGACCTCTTCGAATGGCTTGGCATAGCGCGACTTGACGCACTTCACCTTCGACCGGATACCGCGAACGTCGCCGATCTTGTTGCCGTCCTCGTCTTCCTTCAGCTTCAGCTTGTTCACCGTCAGGATGATCGAAGAAGCGAAGATGAAGCCCGAACCACCCGAGATCACATCATCGGGGTTGAACTGGTCCTGCGACTTGTAGACGTGGTTGGTTGCCACCATACCGATGTCATAGGGACCAAAGAGCTTCAGACACTGGGTAACCAGAGCCTTCAACTGCTTGGCCTTGCGGCCCATGTCGCCCTTCATCTCGCCCTTGTTGAACTGGTCAACTTCGGTCGGGGTTGAAAGCATACCCAGAGAGTCGATGATGAACAGGAACTTGGCGCGCTCCTCCTCCGGCTTGGGGAGTTCTTCGGCGATATACATGTCCATGAATTCCTGCACGATGGCAGCACATTCATCGACCAGATTGACCGGCCAGCGGATCAGATTGTCCGTGTCGACACCCAGAGCGTTCATCCACGAGCGATCGAGCGCATATTCGGAGTCGAGCACGATCGGCACGACACCGGCCTTCTGAGCGTTGCGGCACAGATTGCCCGATGCGAGATAGGACTTACCCGAACCGGATTCACCAGCGATGACGCTGACCTTCCCGAGCGGGATGCCCTTGAAAAAAGAACCGGAAATACGCTTGTTGATCGCGTAGTTGCCGGTATCGATCCATGTCTTGGGATCGTGAAAGCCGTCGCTGATCTTCAGCGCCTTGTTGACGCGATTACGCAGCTTCGACAGGTCGAATGGCTTCATAAAGTAATGGACCTCAGTATTCTTGTGGGGCTGTTTTCACGGCAAAGCTTCACCCCTCCGCCGAACCCAATGGCGGTGCCGAATGATCGAATGTGGAAAGGATGGGGCCGCAGTTTCCTGCGGCCCCATTGCATCAGTTACCCTGACGATTGCGGATGCGCGCAATCAGGTCGTCAGTGGCCGACATCTGAGCGCCACCAGCGGGTGCACCGGTCGAAGCCGGAGCCTGCTCAGGGGCACTAGCCTGCGGCTGGTAAGCGTTTTCACGCGGTGCCGCCGGAATGTCATTGGTGCGTTCGCCGCCACCCGAATTGCCACCGCCATAGGGACGGTAGAACTCACCGTAGCTGGCAAAGTCGAACGGCTTGCCATTCAGACTGTCGAGGAACATCGCATAGATGGCATCGACGCCATCCTTGGTCGGAACCTTGCCGACAAATTCCTTCAGGTCATAGAGGCCATACTGTTCGATCGCGCCCATTTCGTCCGAGGTGAGCGAGCTTTCGCGACGCGCCCAGTTCGAATTGTCGTAGTTGTTGTTGTCGCCGAGCTTGCTCTTGACGATCTCGAAATCGCAACCGCCGACGAAATCGTTCGGTGCCACTTCGAACATGGTGCCGTAGAAACCCTTGTAAATCTTGTCGTAAATCTTCTTGCCGAAGACGAAACGACGCAGCGGATTTTCAGGGGCGGCTTCTTCGATGAAGACCGGCTTGCCCGATTCATCGATGGTGCCACGGTGGAAGCCCTGCATCAGCCACTGGTTCTTCTTCCAGTATTTGCGAGCCAGACGGCTCTGGGCGGTTTCGGGCTCGCCCTTCTTGGCCCACCAGTTGCGGGTGTGGTTCTGGATCGGGCAACCAATTTCCCATTCCAGATCGGCGAACGCCATGTTAACCGAAGCGCGGAACATATCGACGCACGGAACCTTCACGGTGACGCGCTTCGAAGTCGGGTAATCACCGCCGACGACGCCGTCAAAATCCAGTTCGATTGTCTGCTTGTTCACCCACGGCAGGACGTTCTTTTCATTGCCATCGGGGGTGAGACGAACGGTGGAAGTTGCACCCACCGGGATGTTCCAGAAGGGGAACGATGCTTGGTCACCAGTGCTCTGGCCCTTGGGGCGATCACCACCGGTCTGGCGGCTCTTCTTTGCTTCTTCGTCTGCGACCAGCTTTGCTTTGATTTCTGCGAGAGTAGGCATATCTTTGTCAAATGTTCCTTGTAAAGTGTTGTTGTCAAATAAAGTTCTGAGTAGGCTATCAACAGTTTCCCGCTGACATCTTATTTATCCAAGATCACCGTTTCGAATGTCCATATTTAATTTTCAGACCGTCGAAATATTCTTCCGTGAAGCTGAGCAAAATAAATCCCGCCAACAAGTTCATTGTTAGCGGGATCATTATTCAACTGTCGATATTATTATACGGACGGAAGTTTTACTTTACGATTTAGTGGACGGTGACAAATTCCACTGCTGCTACGCCAGCATCATCGGGATCGACAGCGTGGACCACCACCACCATTTCGGCCGAGAAGTCCCACAGTCCATCGACGGACCGCAGGTCATCTGGCTCAACGCCATTGAGTTCGATATCATCGATCGATGCCGTCACTTCATGATCGGTGGGTTCGGCGTCCAGAACGAGATAATCCCAGCGATCCGGCGATGCCAATGCGCGATGCGAAGCTGCATATTCTGCCTCCTCCATGTCATCACCCTCTACGGTGATGCCCGTCGCACGCAGCGTGACCATGAAGTTGCTGCCTTCACTCCCATCATTGAGAAGCTTCGGCTTACGCTTCACCACTTCACGATACAGGTCAGGGGAACTATTGTCGGGAAGGATCATGTCCTCACGGGTGATGTCGAAATCCTGAAAACGCGCGCTCTCGGCAAGCACATGATCAGCATCAAAATTCTCCAGCCACGCAAAATGCTGCTTCAGGATTGGATTGCCCAACTGATCGGCACTTTCCGAGATTACCGGCTTGGCTTCCACCAGCGGCTCTTCGTCGCCATAACGAATAACCTGCGCGAGACTTTCGATCACTTCATCAGCGAGGCACGCACCCTCCGCACACAGATGGGTGCGCAGATTGGCTACAGCCTCAGCCAACACATCATCGGTCATCTCGGTCAGGAGAGAATCCTGCACAAGGCTATCCGACGCTTTGTCATAGGAGCGATACAGGCGCTCAAACATGCGACGCATATGGTGGCGCTTATTGCGAGCATCATCGCTGACACCAGCGGCGCTTTCCGGCAGGACATCGGCATTCTGGCGGACATGGCGGATGCACGAACCAAGATCGCGATATGCGCGCGCCATACGATCGATGTGGTCACCGATCATGTCGCTGATAGAGCCACCATGATTGACATGCTGCACCATGGCGCGGGCGGGAAGAAGCTGGTTGGTAGGGAGGAGAAAACGTTCGCCACGGTCGTTCTCGACGAAAATGCGATCGATCTTGCGCGACCGTGCGCCAAATGCCTCTTCATCTACCCGGCCGCTATGCTTGACGATCAGGCGGGCATTCTCCAGCTTCAGGTAGGACGATTTGGTCGTCCCATACATATTCTCGGTAATGTCCATATACTCCTTGCGGCTCTCACCCATGAGGGACCGCGAAAAGCCCGCCGGGGTGATGCGGCCGTCAAATTCGCGCATGTTGAAGTTGAGGTTGTAAACATTGGCGCGGCCGACCAATGAATCACGCAGAGACTGAATTTGGGGGAGCGGAACAGTATCGCTGCGTAGCAATTCGATATAGCTGTTCTCGCCATCTTCGCCAAGATTGACCATAATGTCCTCACCCTTGTCATAAAAGATGCGAGCGCTCTCTGGCTCACGGGTAAGGGCACTTTCACCATCATACATGATGAGGGTGTAGTTATATTGGCGAAGAATGCTGAATATCTCTTTTGCCAGCTTTCCGAAATCGATCACGATCATCTCCCACGTCTGTGGGGTATTTATGCGGGATGGCGCGATTGCGAGATGATTTCATGACTTCAATATACGATGGACACAAACCGTCCACCCGTTAGGGTGATAGGAGACAGGGGACTCACTATCCAACGGCTATACCCAACAACATTCTATGATCACGTTTATCCTGCACCGATGGCCATGCCTTGAAAACATGACGGGAGGTCAATCCCAGTGATCCTCGTAATATCGCCACGAGGCGGCTTTATGTCCTGATGACCCTACGATCATCATGTCACGTTATAGCAGAATTATCCCTTGGCCAGTTGTCTAGGCGTCAGGGGGAACGGGTGGATTGAACAGGGTTCCCTGATCGATTCCCGTGATCGGTTTAATCAGCAATGTCTTTCTATAGCTTGATCACAAAGCCGGGTTGCGGGCACTGGGCCGACCACAGAGGCCGATCATCATGATCGAAGCATTTGTCTTGGATTTAAAGTGTTCCAGCCAAGGTAAGCGTCACCTGACTGGAGATTTATCTCAGCCCCTTTACCGATTTCAATTTCTAAGCTACTTGCTCGTCTCATCACATCGAGTTGAATGGGGATATGACGTGAGCCAGCATAATGAACCGATCAATTTTCATGGCTACGTCATCGAACCGCCGTCGGAGGACACCGCATTTCGTCTTAGCGCGCGCCATCGCAATTTCGGATGGGATATGATGTGTCCCAATAACTGGGGTTTGGTGTTGTTTCGAGCTTATGTTCGAGGCTGGCGATCGACTGTGTCCCAGCAGCCAGAATGGAGCGGATACTCGCATCGCGTGCATGCAATCCAAGGATAACTATCACATTGCACATTTCCTCAAACGTGGTATCAGCCCACGGAAATGATTTGAGGAAGTGTGATTATGTTGGTCGAGATGGCGGTTGCCGATGCCTATGGGATTGCATTCGAGTTTGTCGATGACACACGCGATCGCCCCAATGATCTCTCGCGATATTATCAACATCCCCGCTACGCCGATATGGTGCCCGGCCATTATACCGACGATACGCAGCGTTCGATCGCCAACGCTCTGGTGGTTCTCGACGGCAACCCCTTCGATGCCATGTCGTATATCCGCGCATATGTTGAAGTGTATGCAATAGACCCTCGGCCGGGATATTCCCGCCGATATGAGGCGTTCCTCAAGCAGGTGCTTGACCATTCCCTTAATCCCGATGAACGGGCGATATTCTTCCGTCGAAATATTCAGCGCAATGCTTCCAGCAATGGGGCGATCATGGGCGCGGCCGTCCTCGGCTATATTCGTGATCCGCATGATTGCGCGCTTGCGGCGGGCATTCAGGCAATGACCACTCATGGGGCGGAAACGGTCCCCTATGCACAGGCCGTCGCCCTGCTGGCCAACTGGTTCATCTACGCGGCAGATCGCGAACCATTCCTTTCCGGTGGCGATGATCCCAATGTCGATATCGACGATTTCATCGCTCGACATGTCAGCATCGGCGATATGCCGATCTGGCGAACTGGTCCCGACGTCCGCACCGATATGTCAGCGAAACAGACATGGAAAGCCGTTCGTCGTGCCATCAACTCTCAGCGCACCCTTGCTGACATTCTGTCCTATTCGGTCAAACTAGGTGGCGACACGGACTCTGTAGCGGCGATGGCCGTCGGCATTGCATCCTGCACGCCCTTCCGTCAGCGCAATCTGCCGGTCAATCTGGTGGAGACCTTGGAGAATGGACCTTTTGGTCGCTACTATCTCCAGCACCTCGACACTCGGCTTGCCGAATATCGAATGGGGGCGAAAATCAATGTCGCCTGAGAAACCAGCGATAAAGTGGATCAGCGAGAGCGAAGCCTATTTCAAGCGAGATGGTGAAGTGTTCATTCCAATGGATCGAACAAAATTCCTTTAGTCTCATATGTAAATTGAGATCGCGATATCATCACCTCTATAAGGTCCTCATCTTATAGAGGTGATTTGATGAATATCTTTCGGACCATTAGCGGTCTTACCAAGAACTCCACGTTTGTGACTGCTGTGGGAACCGGTATTGCCGGTGCAGCGGTCGGGTCTGCCAAGAACCTCCCCGAAATTGCCAAGAACGCGTATCGCCGCTGGCTCACCGTGTCCGTGACCATCCGGTCTTCGCAGGAGGCGTTCACTGCGGTCGACCAGTGGATTTCTGCCCGCGAGTTTATGCAGAGCGCACGCCATCTCCAACTGGCAGAAGTGACCAACGACGCCGATGATGACGGCCGTGACACCAAGTCGTGGCACTTCACCCTTGGGCCGGGAACCCATTATATCTGGTATAATGGCCGCCCTCTCTGGATTTCCCGTCAGCGCGAGGAAAAGGCCAAAGGCGGCTACAACCGAGCGGTGGACGAGACTATCACCCTGACCACGATTGGAACCAAGCAGCAGGTTCTGCGCGATCTGGTAGAAGAAGCCCAGAGGGAAGCACAAGGCGCTGAACGCATTCGGGTCTACTATTACGACGATTACTACTATCGTCTCGCCGACACCAAGACCAAGCGCGACCTCTCCACGGTCTTCATCCCGCAGGAGCAGAAGGATCGCCTTGTGGCCGATCTGGAGCGCTTCTACGCCAGCAAGGCCACCTACCTTCGTCGCGGCACTCCGTGGCGTCGTGGGTATCTCCTGCGGGGCATTCCCGGCACGGGCAAGACATCCTTCATTTTCGCGCTCGCGGGTGCGTTCAACAAGGACATCTACGTCATCAATCTGGCAAATGTTGGTGGCGACAATGGGCTCCAGAGCGCCCTGTCCCGCGTCCCGTCGTCGGGGATCGTCCTGATGGAGGACATTGACTCGGTCAAGGTGACGCATGACCGCGAGGCTGTCACGGACAAGGAAGACCTGTCGACTGATCAGGATAAGGGAACCCTCACTCTGGCGGGCGTCCTCAATGCGATCGATGGCGTGGCATCCAAGGAAGGTCGCGTGCTGTTCATGACGTCGAACCATGCCGACATGCTGGATGCCGCGTTGCTGCGGCCGGGTCGCATCGATGTCGACGAGACCATCGGAGAAATTCAGGGTGAGGAAGCCCGCGCGATGACCAAGGCATTTCTGCCCGACGCTGGCGAAGATGACTTCCTTGCACTGGTTGCGCCCAAGCTTCCCATGCCTGCGGCATCGCTCCAGAATTTGCTTCAGACGATGATGGATAATCCTTTCGCCTGATCACAAAACGTGGTAAGATCGAAGCTATGAATATTGAGACCCAGCCGCTAGTTCCAGTCCAGAATGGCGACTGGGTCATTTGCTCTTACGATGATCGTATCGCCAAGGTGAAGCGTGTCTATGAAGACACCGGCGAGATCATCGCCGATCTGGTGCTTTACAGCTATGATGGTGGTCGCACCGGGCGGGCTTCGCCTGCGTTGGGTGGCCCTCGGACATTTGAACCAGCCGTGCCGCTCGTGGGGTGGACCAGAATCGAAGAGCCCAATTTTCCCGTCGCTCGGCCGTTAAAGTGGGTCAGTGATCCTGTAACGGGTAGACGCAGCGCCGAACATGTTCCGATGGTGAAGCGCCTCCCCGATCGGAATGAACCTCTGCGCGTGCCCAAGAAGCGCTCCAAGCGTGCCGCCCCATCTCGTGTGATGTCCGACTACAACCCTGAGCTAGAAGCATCCAGCCGCAGGATGGCCGCTCAGACGTTGCGCGATACTGCTCGCCAGATGGATGCCCAGTCGGCCTCGCACCTCAAAGAAAAGGCCCGCATCCTCGAAGAGGAAGCGGACCGAATTCTGCCTAGATTTTGATCTTCTGGCGTTTCTTCTCAGCCATAGAGAGCTTCAGCTTCGACACCCGTGAGGTGAAGGGAACGCCCTTGAGGTGGTCGGTTTCATGCAACGCAATTCGCGCCGAAACACCTTCGAGAACCGCCATATGCCCGCCGCCATGCTCATCAGTATAGCTGATGCGGATCGCGTCCTTGCGCCTCACTCTGAGGAATAGACCGGGGAAGCTCAGGCAGCCCTCTTCACCAAGAGTATCTTCGGCGTCTTCCAGCGTCTCGATAACCGGATTGAAGCACGCCCGAAAACGCGCGCCATCATGCATGACGAAGACGCTGTAGGGGATACCGCACTGGTTGGCAGCGATCCCCACACCGTTATGCTCCCTCATGGTATCGAGCATATTGTTGGCCAGTTCGATCGGATCAATCGGCGGATTGGCGAAATCGAACGGTTCCGTTGGGGTGAGGAGTATGGGATCGTCATCCCGTCGCAGATCATACAACAAGACCAAGCTCCTCAACCCGCAGGTCCAGCCAAGACAGCTTCCCGCCCTTACCCGCGCCGGTGTCGATGTGGATCATGCGTCCACCCTCAGCACCATCGACCGTGGTGATTTCCTTGCGGATATCATGACCAATGACGACCGTTTTCGCGGCAGGGAGACGGTCTACCCAGTCATAGCGCCGCGTTGGGAAACCATTTTCGTCAGTCGTGCCATCAGTCTGACCGTAGAGAGCCCTATGCACCAAACCATTTTTCTTGTCGGTCAGAGCCGCCGAAAGCACGGGTGCCGGTTCGACGAACATGGCACGCGAACCACCAGCGTGGACGAAGACATAATCGCCCATCAGGTTCCACAGAGGCGTCGAACCAGCGATCCGAATGAAGTTGTCGATCAGGAAATCAACGTCCTGCTCGGTCATCAATTCGGTAACCGTCTGAGCCAGACCATGGGACTGCTTGATCTTCGCTTCCTCGCCCTTGCCCGCACGCAGCTTGGTCAGATATCGATACAGTTTGGCGCAATGATTGCCCGGAGAAAACACGACCTTATCGTCGCGATCCAGTTCGATCAGCAGCCGCAGGACATCTGCGCTGTCATTGGGTTTGCCATTGTCGGCCGGGCTTTGGTCGGTCAGGTCGCCGATGAAACCAATGGCGAAATTCTGGGCCAAGGCGTCATCAACGGCATAACGCACGGCGAGATCACCGTGGACGTCACCGATCCACCTGATGCCATCGAACCGTGCCTGAAAATCTTCTGTAGTCACTTTAAGTCCAATCAATTTATACCACCTTTTAGTATATATCGATTGCAATACGCAAGCAAAAACAGGGTGATTTCTCACCCTGTCTTGCAGCCGCATTGTGATCGGCGTCAGCCGTATATTGCGTCTATTGCCTTTTCCGGATTTCGAGCGCGCGGGTAGCGGCTCATGAACCGCAAAATAGCTGTCTCGCGCGGAAGGCCTTCACGCTGCATGGAAGCGATGAACGCGTTTCGGATTTGCGTTTTCGCCCCTGCAATGATGTTGGAATTGAACACCCTATCGGGGAACTCGCTCGCCATTTGATCGGCGATCCCGCGATCGGACAACCCTTCCATCGTCAGCGCGTCGATGCGCTCGCGATGCTCTTGCGAAAGCGGCTGGCGGATACTGGTGACCGCAGTTTCCTTATCCAGTCCCTCGATCAGAACGAATGCGTTGGCCGGAACAATGCCATCCTTGCGCCACTTCTGCACCATGGCGAGGGATGTCCCCGTTTGTTCGCAGAAAATGGAATAGGCGCGCTTCGACGATCCCAGCTTGGTGTAGAGGGTATTCTGGAACACCTCGAAGTCGTTCTTGCCGTAGGTCAGTTGCGGAGCCGCAACTTCGACCGGTTGGGTAGACGCATGCCGAACCAACAGATCATTTTCACGACGTAGTCGTTCGATCTCATCGTCCTTGCTGGCGATCAGATCATTCTGCCGCTCGATGCGGGAATCCCGCATTTCCAGTTCCTGCTCAAGCGCCGCAATCCGAATGAGATCGCGCGACGTCCGTTGAACGTCATTCGCCGGGACCGGAGTCGAAAACTCACCCTTGGCCAGTTGCTTGAAATAGCTGCCGAGATCAAGGCCATAGAGCGACCGGGCGAGCCGTCGCGCGCCACTGAGCGCAACGATCTGCTGCCTTTCGTCACTCGCGCTGTCGAATGCCATTTCGATGCACCGATTGATCTTGTCACAATCGGATTTTTTCATGTTGATCATCTGGTGCTCCCCTCGATTATGCAGGGCAATGGGGCGGACAAGGACATGGACCTGCCCGCCCCATGCTGGTTACTGAAGCGCGGAACCCGCTTCGAGCAGCAGGGGAGCCGCCTTGCCGCGCATCTGCGAGAGCAGCATGGCATTGGCGTCGACGAGGCGCTTGGTATTGTCGATGGCGCGCTCAGCCTCACGCAGCTTCTTCGACATGATCGCCGTCTGCGCCCGCAGTTCTTCCCGAATGCCATCTTGCAGCATCAGAACATTCTGCGGCGCGCGACCGGACGAAATCAGGGCGGCGACGGTTGCATCGTAGAGACGCATGCCGAGTTCGGTCGCCTGCTTTTCGCCCGACAGGCGGAATTTGGTCATAGCATATGCGCCCTTGTAGAAGGACTCGCGGACCACCGGGGTCTTCTTGTTCGCCCACGACGGACGACGACCCATTTTGGGGACCGCGATCATACCGCGCGCGGCGAAGCGGGCAAATTCCGTTTCCGACGTGATCATGCGGTTGATGCGGTTGGTCGTGATGCCGGTCAGGCCACACAGATCGGCGACAGTGAACCGACCGGGGTTTTCCTTGATATGCTGACGCAGGATGACCTTGGCCTTCTCGCGACGGATATAGTGGGGATTGGCGTGACCGCGAACATTCGGAATGGTTACCGCGCTCTTCGAGCGAACGGCAATTGCCTTCGATGTCATATATGCTAGCTCCAAATCGCTTTATCAAATCTCGACCACCGGCCGACGCTTGGTTGCTTAAGGGAACAATTCCTATATGGCAATGGCTTATTCGAAGTATCAGAACATGATCGGCATCGGCGCGCCAAAAATCTCGTCTTCAGAAAACGTGTTAGACAAATCCTCGCCGAGGTCTACGCCCTGCGCTCTCACCCCCTGCATCATTCGGACCACCAAAAGCAATGCGGCGACCAGATCGTCATGCATACCCGGTTTGGCGGCAAAGCTCTGTTCGCGCCTTACATAGTTTTTCAACTCGACCACGAGGTTTTCACTGAAAACCCCTACCTTGCCCGCCTCAAACAGGTTCTTAAGCGTGGCGCAGGCTGAAATTTTCGAATGTTTGCCGGTCGTGAGGCCTTTGCGGAAGCGCTTCGTCTGTCCACGTTTGCGGGGCTCATGCAACATGATGCCGGGGAAATTCTGTTCGCCGATTTCGTCGATGACCAGAAGGTTGGCCTCGCCCAGACTGTTATTCTCAACCGTCCAGTAAATTTCCGGATCGCCATATTGATCGGGATGATTGCGAAGCTCTGCGTCGAGGAAGTGCAACATTCGCATCAGGGTGCGCATCTGCCCACGAGGGTTGGTCTTGTTGCTCTGCCATTCCGCGACCTGCTGCATTCCCGGAACCATGAAAATCTGGATCGCTGCGGCATCATTTTCGGTGCCCAGCGAAGGGTCAAGCGCCACCAAATAGATATGGTTTGGAAGTGGCTCCATATACCATCGCGAGGAATCGACGAAGAAATCCGGTGCCCGTCCCTTCACATATGAGAGCGTCATCGGATTGATCAGCGTTTCGTCATCGGACACGAAGCTGCAATTGCTCGACATCACGCCATTGCTGACGTAGCGATGCCCATCGCTGGCTTCGATGATGTCATAAACCGGCTCAACCCGATCGGTTTTACGAACTGACTTCACCTTGGTGAAACGACCGTCCGCACGCGCAACCCGGTCACCAACTTTCACTTCATCGACGGTCTTGAGACCATTATAGGCAAAGAGCCGATGCGCACCAGAGCATTCCAGTTTACGGTTATTGCTGAATTCTACCTGCCAGATTGCGGTATCGCCCATATGAGCAATCCCTGCAAAATCTACATATTTGCCACCGGCACCCATGATCTGGAGCCCAAGGCTATTTGGAACATATTCTTTCATGAGAATATTTAGTGCGGAGTTTATTGATCAGCGCCGCTCGCGGTCGTTACCGCTAGGGTCATGGACAACATTCTCCCCACTATTTCTGATGTCATGAACCCAAATGGACTACCCACGATCGACGAATTGCGACGTGGAGAAACGCCTCACTGGTTCGGTCTGGGTTTCATCCAGTTGAAGCTCGACTATGTAAACAGGATGCATTTCTGGCATCCTGATCTCACGGCGGATGTCCCCGATGAGGAGGTGCATAACCACCGCTACAGCTTCAGGTCCACGCTGGTCGCTGGCGCACTGACCAACGAAATTTTCTCGTTCGAGCCGCACTCCGGTGGCCAGTATGAGATGGTATCTGTGTCGTGCAAAAAGGGAGACGGCGATATCTGGGAGGCGCGTGGTAACCGCAAAAGCCTAGCCTTCATCCCTGTGGCGCGCGGTGAGCGATATTATCTCGATCGAGACACCTTCCACCGCACGCATGCGCGGTTCGCCATTACCCGCCTTCAACGTAACTGCGATGTACCCTTCAGACCCCGTGCAATGGTTCTGAAGCAGGTTGATGGTCCGCGCGTCTGCCCATTCGGAAATGACATTCCGGTCGGTCGTCTGTGGGAATATATCGAGGACTGCCTTGCCATGGGCTCGCAGAACGATCGGGAACACAAGCCCGGCTACCATTTGCGGGAAATCACCAAGGGTGTGCTTGGTAGCCCAAGTAAAATCATCGAAGAGGCGCAGGAATTGCTCGATGCTCATGAACAGGGCTCGATCATCATGGAAAGCGTCGAACTGTCAGACCTCTATGGGGCAATCCGTGCCTATATGGACGAACGACATCCCGGCCTGACATTCCGGGACCTAGAAGCCATGGCCAACATCACCGAAAGGGCTTTCCGTAATGGACGCCGCTAAGCTTCGCCATCTATCGGCCGCGATGAATTTCTGGGAGGGATATGGCTTCGAGCCGGTAGATGTCCCTTGGCGCGTGACCCATCATAGCATTCGATCCACCCTCCCCTTTGCAGTAGATGGTGTGCTGGATAAGCGTGATATCTACATGTCCGGGAGGGACCATCTGTGTCTGGTGGGATCGGCCGAACAGTCGTTTGTGGAAATGCTCACCACTGGTGCTCTGGAGCAGATCGATCAAGACAGCACGCAGGTCTATAAGGGGCGATATTGTGCGTTCAGCCCGTGTTTCCGGGATGAAGAGGAAGATCACCTCCATCAGAAGGAATTCGCTAAGGTCGAGCTTTTCTCGACGATCGACACCATGCCCGAGGCGATCGACAAAATTGCCAAGATGAATGCGGCAATCATGACGGACATCGCCCGGCGCTCAGGCTTTGAAGTGACAGTCGATATCCAGCCCACAGTCGAAGGAACCGACCTCCTCATCAATGGTGTGGAAGTCGGTTCCTACGGGGTGCGCGAATGGCGCGATTTCCGATGGTTTTATGGAACGGCATTGGCCGAACCACGGTTTACGAAGGCATTGCTTACGCAGCCATCTTGAGCGTGTGGAAGAGATCACCCATGGTGGCCGGGAACTCTCGGTCACCACTTTTGAGCCAGATGGCCGTGTCGGCATGACAGCATTCCATTTCCTGTGCGAATTTGGCTTCACCAAGCGATTCACGGAAAGGCTTGGCCCATTCCTCGTCACGCTCGGGATGCTCTGACCATGGCACCTTGATGGCGAAGAAGTCATTCTTTCCCCGACCATGAGCCGAAGTCAGATTACCAAACTCATCCTTGTTATCCATGGCCGCACGCCAAATCTGGGCAAACTGGTCGGTATCTGACTTTGGCGTGGACGTGATGATGCAACCACCGCCAGTTGACAGGGTAGGCTGAATAGCCGTCCAGAAAGGCCCCGCCGCATTGGGGGCCACGAACGCGAATTCGTCGCATTGGTGGGAGCTTATTCCATTAGCGTATATGATATGGTCTGTCGAGTCAAAAATCTCAAAAGTTTCAGCGAGATTTATTTCCTCCGTGCTTTCGACTCGTTGTGGGCCATTTTGCCCGTCAAGGCACATTCCCGGAACGATGTCCTCTACGGCAATGAGTTCACCGTTGGACACAAATCGATGGTCGAGTGTCGCCTCTACCGCCCCCTGATCGGTGGTAATGCGGCGACCTTTGCGCTCTCCGATGTTGTGAATTACGCCCTTGAAATCTTGCCACCCAAACGGGGTTAGGATTTCATATTCTGAGTTTTCAGTATAATTTTGGATCAAACCGTTCATTGTATCGCTTGAGAAGACTAATCGATCCCCTCACTCCTTCATTATATATTTCCATAAACTGCTGAAACTCTTGTTTTGACAAATCAGCAGTATAGCCGGAACTACTTAGGAGTTGGCCAAGATTATGATCGTGATTGGTTCGCCTATCGCTATTCACCTTCCACGGCACGGCTTCGAGATTAGACCGGGAAGCAATAACCCAAGGCGAAATCCCAAGATGGAACCCCTTGAGAACGGGGAATACATGATCGATTTGAAAAGCCCCAATAGCTCCCATCCGACCGGTCGGCTTTCCATCAAGCAATTCATTTTTGTGACGGCGAGACAGCCAATCGACAAAATACCGGTACGCCTTCCACTCCGAAGCGTGCTCTTTCTTCGCGCGTTTGTGTTCTGCCGCCAACGTCTCTACCTGCTTCGGCCGCGCAACCTCTGCTATTTTCTGATAGCCAGAGATACCGTCCGCATCCCGCTGCATCAACGCATCGCGCGTTTTGCGCCCCTTCCGCTGATTAACTGTGAGACCGTCCTCGCCCACCACGGCGCGGCTTACGGTAGCTTTCTTTACTGATGCGGCATGTCGTGAGATACCACTGGCGTCCTCCATTGACAGCCCATGAGAAATCACACTCGTGTGCCCCTTGCATGTCAATTTCTGTTCAGGAAACCGTTCCCGGAACGCATCCCACGACATCATCAAAATGCCTTCTACATAAGGCTTTTTGATGTTCAACATCCGCTCACCGAGAAGCGGACAGGTGAGGTAGTCGATGCCCTCCCTATCATCGGGCAGATCGTATAGACGGGCATTTCGGGACCGATTGCGATCGATATAGCGTTTGACGGCGTAGCCCGTGGCGGCATCGTCTCTGCCGATTTTCTGCGCCAGCGGAATAACTTCAGCGTCGGCCACAGATTTTCGAATACCCGACCCGTATCCTTTGCTGAAACAGCTATAACCGTGATCTGGTCGTTTTTCGATGTCGTTGATTATCGCATAGAGCCGTTCAGAAAACCCTGCATCTCCGAAATCTCGTGGCGAGGCCATGATGCGGCGATAGAGTGCCGGTTCCTCTGTCATGAACCGACCGGTCAACATATCCAACGGTGATGGATGCGCCTTGATCCAAACGATGTCTGCATTAGTAACCGGTGTGGTTGCAAGGACTTGTGACGCTTTGACCATCCGATGCTTAGGATAGCCTTCGGTAAAGTTGATGAACTTGAGTTCGATATCGCTCAGCGGACACAACGGTCTGGAGGTCATATCATGGACGAGGTGGTAGACACGTTCATTGAATGACGTGCTCGCATCGAGCCATGGGGTCTCGGTAATAACTCTGTCGAACCACTCAGGGTTTCGGGAGGCTAAATGCCTCCCGAAATTTGTCATGTTACCGAAATCGTCAACCTTCGCTTTCAGCGCTGTCACAAAGTCCATAGAGCTTTTCAAGTGAGACCTTTTCGATAATTCCAGTCTTTTTACTTCTCACTGTTACTTCAGTTTCGCCAGAAAGACAATACAACAGAGAAACCGAAAGACCACGACCAGCGTTTGGGGTAGTGGCGCGACACACGATGCGTGAGCCATTATCAAACGAGATCGATCGCTTATTATATTCGGTGACTGCCATTCGAAACTGATCTGGTAGGTTCTCGTAGCCGAACTTGATACGCTCCATGATTTCCTGCGCGGCAGCAAGGATGTTACCCACAATGAGGATGGTGGTGTCGGGGACATACATTGCCTTCCACAGCAGATAGGCGGCTGCACAGGTCGTGTTATGGGTGGGAATGAGGGTTTTGCCGCAGAGGAACAGATGGTCCTCATTATCGACCTGAAGGCACCGCACAGGCACGCTGTCGACGGGTTCAATCGACCGGATAAAAATGTGCCGGTCAGCTATGTCATCCGAACCATGCACCAGAGCGTGGGTGTTGAAGCTCAAGCGATAGGCCCGGCCATCAAATTCAGGGCGCTTCGCCTGAACGCCCAAGGTGCTCAACAGGAGGCGGATTGCATCGATCGTATCCCGGTCCTCAAGGACGAATTCCCAGCCGCCCTTGTCATCAGATAGGGAGCCATTGGCGTCCATCAGGCCGCTGATCAGCGATCTGCGGTGATATTCCGCAAGGAGGACATCCTGCGTGCTGAGCGTTTCACGGCGCTGGCCAACCAGTTTTCCCTGTTCATAGGTATCGCGATCGCTCTCTCCCTCAATGACAAGTGGCGCGCTCTGCTTGATGTAGACGCCACGTTTATGTTTGCGGAAAAGAGGGATGAGTTCCTCTGTCGTCACCAGCTTATCTTCGCCATGATCGACGATCGACCAGATGTGCTCCGCATCGGCGACGATGGTCTCACCGTGCGTAAATTCGACCGCAAAGCATTCATGATCGGTCATCGTGTCGGTGATGAACGTGATGGTGGCTGGGCGACCATCTGCGCCGAAAATCACGTCACCGACGTTGAGTTCGCCCATTGTGGTGAACCCGGTAGTGGTGAGGATCGACGTGCCTGTATAGAGCGCCTTGCCCATCTGACGGGCCGTAAGGGCGATAGAGAAACGGTTATTATGAAAAGCCTTCAGAAGCCGGATTTGGTATTCAAACGGTTCGAAGGGGACAGCACCCTTGAGAGGGTGCTGAATCATTACATGGTGGCGGATAAAATGAAACGGATCGTAGAGGCAGCGTGCAAATTCTAGCTGCTCTTCTTCCGTATAAGTTGTTACCGCACCGGGCTGTTTAATTGCACTATTGTCTGCCATCCAATATTTAGGCAGACTTTAATGATTTGACGGCCCGTTACCGGTTGATGAACCCCTTGATCTTGCTCACCGAAGCAGGATCGGAGAACAATGCCTCCATCCCAAAGTGCAATGGCTGCGGCCAATCCCCGAATTCAACCCATGCGTGATCTTCTGCTTCCCAGCCAAGATCGGGCTCGAATTCATCTTCGATTACGGCAAGGAAATTGCTGTATCGGAACGATCCACTGGTGAAGACCAGCAGGGGAACCATGTCCATTCTCTTCGAAAACCCGGTTTCCTCACGCCCCTCGCGCTCGGCTGCATGCGCAGGTTGCTCATCGCTTTTGTGCGCGCCGCCGCAATTACCCCAAGTGTGTGGCTGGAGGACGCTCATTGAACGAAGCATCAAAAGCAGTCGGCCGGTGCTCTTGGCGAGGAAAACGCACCCAGCAGCTTGCGCACCGAAAAAGCCAGTTTTGTCCAGAGCATCATAATGCTCTTCATCCTCGCGTTCATATTCGGCCGGGGGAGGAATATATTGCCCCTCCCCTTCTACGACGATGTCGATAAAGTCGCGGATATTTTCAGGCTTCTTGGACATAGTTATATGCAATCTCGTCGATGGCGGTTTTCAGATGCGCCGCAGGATGAATTTCATCGCCATTCTTATCAAGAATATTGATGACAGTCACTTTGAATGAGCGCCCCATTCCGTTGAAACGAGCGGTCCCAAAACCATGTTCGGAACCTACTTTCCACGGGAAATTGAATGTCGACGCGCTCATGGACATTTCGGCGGCGGACAATTCCTTGTCCTCGACATCATCTGCCTCCATCACGCTCTCGACAAACACCTTGGCAAGAATTGACTGCTCGGGCTCGGCGCTATTGTCGATCTGGGCCAGAAGGTTCCCCGCGTCCTTCACGTTGAGATATTTTTCCTTTCCACTGACGCCGTCGCGCACAGTCACATTACCAAGGGCATCGTCCTCCCAAGTGTAGCGAACCTCGCCGCCATCATCTTCGGAAACGACTTCTTCCTCATTGCCCAATCGAGCGGCAAGCTGATCGATCAGGTTGGGGATTTCCTCAGCCGACACGCCCAGATAGGTGCCCATGGCTTCCATGGCCTTCTGATTGAAGCGGGGGCGGGCGATGATCTCGTCATCGCTCAGCGCCACGGACTTGCGCTGAAGGAGGTTGTAGAGTTTGTCGAGAACGTCGAACATCAGGCTTCACCCCGCCCGATCTTCGTGACCTTGCGGCTCAGGGTGTGGAGTTTACCCTCAGCGTCACGATAGGTGCGGCGCACGACCGTTTCCGTGGTATCGTCGCAGTCGATATCCTCAGCATTGGGGACGACTTTGGGGGCATCGGCGATTTCGGCGTTGAAGCTCTCATCTGTCTCCACCGAACAGCCAGTGTTCTTTTCCCGAACCTGCTCCAGATACTGGAGGAAGCGGCTGGTGGCCTTATTACCGTAATAGCCTTCGCTTTCCGTTTCGCCTTCGCTGTTTTTGGAATCGTCCAGAAGCGCGGCCGGAGCCCACCCATTTTCGGTCGCTTCGCGCTTCATGTCGGCAACGGCATCGGCCTCACCCATCGCTGTTTCCAGCGGATCGCCTTCGCCATGAACCACAATGAATTCATCAGGGATGCGTGCTGCAACCTTGCAAGCCATACGTAGCGCCACAGGGCTGACGGGGAGCGCAAGCACCATGTCGAGGATATAGACCTCACGGTTCTGAACATTGACGAAATCCAACGGGAGATGCTGGATCATCGTGCGACGAACCGGCTCAAAGCTCACAGGATTATAGCGGGCAACAGCCTGCTCGATGCGCTCAAGGCGACGGACGGCCGCAACGCGCTCTTCCTCAGTGCCCTCAATCTCACCAAGCGGCAAAATGCTCTTGAGGCGGTAGAAATAGGTCCGCTCGACCATGGCCAAATAACTCTTCAAATCTCTTTTCATCACGGGCTCCTGATTTGTTCTATTTATGCATTTTTCTCAGCTTCGGCCCGCGCAGCGATCGCCGCTTCATCGGCTTCCTGCTGGGCTTTCATCGCTTTGTGCATGTCGCGCAGCATGTCAGCGGTGCTGGTAGCCATCACGGTCGCCTGCGCCTGAATGACCCCTTCGCCGCCATTGTTGGCCGCGTTGTTGAGCTTGCGCTCTTCCAGTTCCATGCGCTTTTGATCAAGCATCAGCTTCATGGTCTTGAGTTGGTTGTCGCGCTTGGTCGACACTGCGTCCATCGCATGCTTGATGAAGGCGTTCGCCACTTCAAACGCACGCGGCGCGCGGGCCGGGTCAAGCTCCAATGCCAGATCGGTCAGGGTGCGGCTGTGGGTGAGAAATTCCCCATAGAGGAAGTCAAGCTTGTCCTCGCTATCCTTTCCCGACAGCAAATCTTCAGCGAGTTCCTCGCGACGCTTGGTCGACACCGATAGCGCAACTCTCTGGTCGAAATCATCCGGCAAATCCAGATGATGCTCCTGCTCGAACAGTTCCAGATCATCATTGAGATCGACGGTCATTTCATACGGTGCCTGTTCGTCGATTTCGTCTACGGCAGGCGTCTTGGCACCAAAGGCCGCAAGCGCTTCCTCCAATGATCGCAGGCCTAGCGTGTTTTCAATTCCTTTAGTCATTTCTTTCCTCTCGTGCCCCAGAGGAAGATTTCGTTCTCCGTCATCACGCGGAAATAGATACCGCGTTTGGTACAGAACGCCCTCGCGGCGGCCCATTTTGCTTCGTTGATTTTTTGTGTGAGAATGGTCTTTTGGGCAGATTTCCCACGACCGGTCACCGGAACTCCGGGAACTTCCTTGTAGGGTTTCACCTCGATCATTTCACAACGCTGGCGACCGGTGGCATCGGCATACATGATGATAAAATCAGGCACGTAGACGGTGTGTCGACCGGTCAGCGGATGGCGATATGGTAGTGAAAAAGGTTCTGATGCCCACGAAATGACGTCGGGATGCATATCGAAAGTCTCCATGACTTTCTTCTCCCAACCCGATCGGTAAATGATCTTCCCCTGCCCGACATATTTGTGCGGGTTCTTGGGGATGAATTCGTCTTTCAGAAACTTGTTCGCCATCCCCTATTTAGGCTTCAGGTGAACGTTCCCTTCTTACCTATCTGAGCCGTGCCATCCATAGATGCATTCGTGTAGGCATAGCCCTCCGACGTGAGCGAAATGCCATCACTGCTCTGGGTCTCATACATGACGGCAGGCGCGGTGATAATGTCGTCGGTGATGGGATAGGCCAGTGGGACAAATCCGCCAGCTACGACATCGCTGAAATCGTCATTCTGCGTCGCTGTGGTTGCGGCGGCAGCCTTAGAGCCGAAGCTGAAATTGCCATATTTGCTCAGCACGCTTGCGCCGCTGAGGACCTTACCGACGAGGCGACCAGCGTTTCCATTCAGGCCAGTTTCGCGCATCACCGTGCTGACGATCCCGTTGCCGGGAAGGTTGAGAGAGTCGAGGAAATCGGTGGCCCGGTTTACGGTGTTCATCGATGCCGACGAGGAGGTAGCCGCCACGTCCAGAACCTGCCCCGAAAATTCGTTCGCAAAGATCGAGTAGAGGGCCTGATCCGATGATAGCGGCATGGGTGCGCCATTGTTCGCATAGAGAACACCCTCGAAGAAGAAGGTCATGCGAATGGTCGCAGGGGCGCTATCCTCGAAATCGACTGGATCGGGCGTGAAAGCAGAAATCTTCGGGTGGATGAGATCGGTGCGCGTGAAACGACCGCCATACAGATCGAAAATCTGAATGGAATCAAAGAAATACTGGGAGTTAAGCGACGAGGTAGCGTTGCTACCCGCCGGGCGCGATTTGAGACCAAAGCCGGTTTCTGCGCCGCTTACCACTTCGGCAATGATATCGTCCTGCCAAGCGTCAATGCTCGACTGGTTGAATGCACCAAAATGGTATTTCGCATACTCATTCCACATCTGGACAGCGAGGTTGTCCGTGGTGTCATAGAGCGTGATCGTGATCGGATTATATTTGATACCCGTGTGAATGGTGCGCTTTTTGCCATATTGGCTTTTTTCGTCAGTCTGAGGCTCAATGGCAGGCTTTTCGATCGCCTTGCATATGAAGCCGACTTCCTCACGCCATAGACCGCTGGTACTGATCAGAGGGCGGGTGAAACGCACATAGAACAGGTTCTTGGGACGAACCTGTCTAATGCTGTCAGCGCCCAATACCACGCTCGCACTGTTAGGAGTGGCGAGCATGGCATCGGGACGGTTGAGGAGGTCAGAGCGGGTGCCAGTCATTCAAGATCAGTTGATGAAAGTGCTCGCGTTCAGAACCGGGTTGATCGGGAACAGATCGCCTTCCAGCGTCGCGTTATCGGGACGGATGGTAAGCTGGATCGTTGCCGGATCAGAGGACGAGAAGTCCCAGTCGGTGCCTTCATAGCCCTGAAGGAAACAGCCTTCATACCACCAAGTGGACAAAATGCCGTCACCACCATCCATCGCATCAAGCTTCATATCGAACTTGTAGCTGGCGGCGGACAGAGCAGTGGTCTGCTGAAGACGGTTGGTCTGCTTCTGAAGCTGGTAGGAAACCAGACGCATAGCCGAGTTCGACACGTCGTCGCGCAGAGTGACCGTGAACGTTCCCAGTTCCAGCTTGCCGCCATAATAAGCGGTGCTGTTGTAGCTGTGAATGGCCTGTTCGGGGTTGGTTTGGCTGGGCATGGTCATCGACACGACGTTCTGCGTAAAGTCGATGCCGCCGGTGCCCGGACCAAAGTTGAAGACGCGCAGGCGGAAACGGTTCTTCGGCTTCGGCATCATCAGATTACCGCGCTGACCGTCCAGCGGAACGCTATAGTATTGAAGGGTTGACATCCTTGAACTCCTAATAGATGGCTTTCATCTATTTAGGCATTCTAATTATATTTGGACTTTTAGCCCTTTGGCCAAAAAGAAACGGGGTGGTTTCCCACCCCGTTCTAGTTTTCGTTTCTTGGAGTTATCCCAGATCGGAATCGAGATCGCGGAAACGGACCGGGATGTAGACGAACTCTACTGCGCCGATCGGCTTGATCCACACGTCGATCCACAGTTCGTGGCGCATACGGCGATCAGGCGTGTTGTTGGTTTCGTCACAGAGAACTGCATAGTCTTCGATCGCGCGGAGCGACATCAGACCATTGAAGAAACGGCTGACCGTGATGGTTGCGGTTTCGCGGGTCGACGAGTCATTCTGCTCGAACAGGAACTTGCGGGTATCCTTGTTCAGGTGATACTTCACATAGTTGGCCAGACGAACGCCCTGCACACGATCAAGTGCGCTTGCCGAAGCCGCAAGGGTCTTCTGACCCATGACGTAGAGCGCATTGTTTTCGTTCGTGATCGGGTTGATCTTGTTCAGATAGAGATTGTCACGGTGACCGGCATTGAGGTTCACAGGAACAAATTCATTCTCCGACGAGATGTAACCGATGGAGGTCGCGTTATCGACCAGACCACGCTGCAAACCAGCCGGGGCGAACCAAGGCTGGCCAACACGGTCGTTGTAGAGGAACGCGCGGATAGCCAGCGAACTCGACGGGACGGCGACGTTCGAACCATCATAGTTGGTCGACAGGCCCCAGCCATAATATGCCGCAGCATATTCATAGGCAGTCGTCAGACCGTCTTCGCCGTTCTCAGCAGCCATATTGGCGTTCTGAGCCCATGCGATCGCAGCCGTCGGCGACAGGCGAGCAGGCATATCGGTGATCAGGGTCGAGACTTCGCTCTGATCGCGGTTCAGCGTCGCCAGTTCGTCCAGCAGTTCGGGATAACCCGGTGCGGTGGCGAGCATGTAGTAGACGTTTTCAGCACGAATATCGTCGTTGCTGGCAACAGCTTCCTGCATCGAGCGGACGATCATCGCGCGCTGAGCCTTGCGACCCATATACGGCGAACCATCGATCTTGTTGCCCGAGACCGTCACCCAGCGACCGGCATCGGTCTTGGGGAAGGTGAACACGTTCGAACCAACGGTGTAGCTGACTTCCGAATAGTTGGTATTCGGGTCGAAACCACCGTCGACGAAATGAGCAGGACGCCATTCCTTGACGTTGTTGGTCGCATAACGAGTGTTGAACAGCAGAGTTCCGGCCGGATAGTTGCGAGCATCCGGGGCGTCGGGGTCGACGAAATCCGAAACCAGCATGTCGTCGGCTTCGACGCTGTTATAGTCGTAGCCGGTGGCAACCTGACCGGTGAATGCAACGCCAGAATCCTGACGAGCATCGGCGAACACGATACCATTCGGGGTGGTCTGGTCGGTCTTGTCGATCAGGAGCCACTTGCCAGAAACCGCATCATAGCGACGCAGAGCCGGGTAGTTTTCCTCATCGCTGGAATCGAGCCAGATGTCGTCGCTAACCAGCGGGGTGCCGTCGCTCTGGGCCTTCGGAGCCGAACCAGAGATGATCACGCCCTTGGGGTCGGTGTTGACAAAGCTGTTCTTGTAACCCTTCCAGTTCTGACCGTTGCCGATCATCACGTCGACGCGATAGTCGGTCGAGAACCACAGCGCGCCAGCTTCGGGGTCCGAAACAGGAGCAGTGCTCGACGCCTCATACGACAGGGTCGCAAAGCCAGCACCATCATAGCGACGCAGTTCGCGCGCGCCAGTTGCAGCGTCATAGCCGACATACAGATCGCCAGCGGCGACGCTTGCGGAGAAGCCAGCCAGAGCGGCGGTATCCTTGCCAGCAGCGCCATCGGCAAGAGCCGAGTTGAACGCATAGGCCGGAACCGGCAGAACCGCCCACTGAGCGGTCGCATTGTTGTAGCGCTTCACGACGAACTTGCTGCCCTTGGCGGGCTCGGTCATCTTGATCCACATGTCGTTGGCGACCGAACCGGCCGGGAACGAAGCATTGTTGGTGAAGGTCAGGCTGACGCCCTTCTTCGTGCCAGCAGTCAGACCCAGAGTGGCCAGAGCGGTGCCGGTGACATTCGCCAGAACGATGTCGCCGCCGGTCGAATTGGTGATGACCAACTGATTGGCAACAACAGCGGCCGTGATGCCGGGGATCGCAGCCGTGGTGATCGCAGCAACAATGCTGGTCAGGTTGGCAGCGCTAAACGCCGACAGGCTGGTGCCATTGATGGAGATCGTGCCGGTGACAGCCGACGGGCTGACAATCGAGGAAACGGTGGTGGGGTGCGCTGCCTTCCACTGCGTCGAGCCAACCTTGACCCAAGCACCAGAAACCTTTTCCCACAGGAGGTTGCCGGTGGTCTGCGGAACGATGACGAAATCGCCATTGTTTCCGAAGGTGACCTTCGGCGCGAAAGTGCCATCGACGTCAGTCGCGGTCGCAATCTTCGGGGAGACGCTGACCCAAGCTGCGCCGACATTGGCATTGCCGTTCGAGCGATAGACGCCGAACGAGGACGCACCAACGTCGAACCAGTGCTGACCATTTGCAGGGGCACCAGCCGGGGCGCTGTCCGACGGAACCAGTGCGGCAAGGTCGATATCTGCGCGCAGGACGAGAGCCGAATTCTGGACCCCCATGACCTGCCATACCTGATGCAGACCATACTCGTTCAGTTCATAGCCGTGCAGAGACGAACCCTGCGACGAGTAGAACAGCGGAGTACCATAAGCCTGAAGCACTTCGCGCTGCGAAGTTGCCGGAAAAACCTTACCGCTCATCGCGGTCGTTGTGTAAAGAGCAACACCAGAGCCGGTCGGCGAAACCTTGTTGGCCGCCGTAGCGATCACAATAAGGGGAACCGTGCCAGCGCCAGCACTGTTGTAAAACGACTCGTTGATGATCTGAACATCAACGCCCGCCGAAACCAATGTAGCCATCAGAGAAAACCTCCAAGAATCTCGTTCGTGTATTTATGCCTTGGAGGTGTTTTCGAGGGCTGTTTTGGACGGCCTTTATTATCCCCCAAAGACGTTATTAGTCTGTGAGGGTATTTAGGTCAGAGGCTTCTATTAGGTGGCAATTCGCCCCTATTGGCTGAATACTTCAGAAATCGCAGCGATGCCGTTCGGCTTCATTTCGCGTGTGCCGACAGCGGCATAAATTCCTTCAGGAATGGGAGGGACACCATCCATCTCCAGAAAGCCACCGCCGTCCCATTCGGTCCACACGCCGCAACCCTGATCAAAAACGTAACAGGGTAGAGCGCCCTTCCCTTCAAACCGGTCGAGGAACATCTGCACCGCCCATGCCGTGCCACCCGCAACGAGACCACGCTCAAACCGAGACACGGCATAAAGTGACGAGGACCAGCGGACCTGATAGAAATTTCGTCGAAGCAGGCTGGCCACGAACTGGTTCATGACAGGCCAACGACGCTTGAGCGTCCGATTGGCAACAACAAGATGCTCATCGGCTTCGAGAAGCTGTTCCTGCGTCAGGAAATGGCGCTCATTCTCCGGGACCGAGCTTCGATGGCCGCGATATTCCCAATGCACCACGGTATGCCCGGCCGCGCGCGCCGCATCACCCCACATGGTGTCAGCCCCGACAGCACCACCAGACATGCAAATGCTCTCAGGCATAAACGCCACTTACAAAGCTGGCGACCTTGTCATGCAGGGCAGCGATCGTATCGTCGTTTGACAATATGGCGTCGAAATCCTGACCGATCCACGCCCATTCGCTCTCGTGGACGTCATCCATCGACTTCATGATAGCGAGTGACTGTGCGCACCCGGCATTGGCTGCTGCTGCGGTATCGAACCACCAAGGATCATCGCCACGCTTGATCCGCACGATCATTCCGCCGCGCGCGCGCACGGCCGCCAGTTCATTGGGAAAGCGCCCATCCTTGATCGCGATGTCCTCGCCCTCGAACATTTCGAGACGACGATCGGTGCTGAGAATCCAGATACGGTCATCGAAGTGATTGCGCATCAGGTCGGTGCCGAAATGGGTCATTGCCCAACGAGGAGAGAAATTGGGGATACCGAGCTTGGCCGCCCACCACGGGTCCACCTTTTCGCGCCATTCACGGCTCTCGACCGTGTCGCCATTGAGCAGAGCGCGATCCCAGACGAATATGGAAGCCAAGCAATCCTTGATCGGATCGGCGAAGGCAAACGCCTTGAACCCCATGCTCTCTGTCAGGTAATTTGCGGCCGTATCCTTGCCGCACGACTTGAAACCAACAAACGCAATCAAATTACTCATTCAGGGGAACTCTCAAATTCCCCTGAAGAGTATCGATCTGGACTAACACAAGTCCATTTTAATCATGCCATCAGCGGCAGTGACGACAAAATCCCATGGAGTTCGGACTTCAGGCCGAACACATAGGCGCATGTATCGACCGGGATCAGGTGAAGGGTTTTACCATCGTGAAGTGGATATTCCGGGTCATGGACCATCGCAGCATGGTGTCCTTTCAGAATTGCCAGATCAACTATTTGCCTGATGTCCGCGATATGTGCCCCCAGAACCACTTCGGTCCCAAAACCGTGGCCGGTTTGGGCCTCCCATTGTTTCAAAAGGGAATTGAGCACTTCATCATTTTTTTGCCGAGCCTGATAAACCATCTGGTTGGCCGCGTGCCCAGTCTGGGCACATGGCAACCCGGTTTTTCTTTTATCAGAAGTCCCAACTAGACTTTCCATGTCAGTTCTGAGAAGGACGTAGAGAATTTCATAATCGTTCGCCATCAAATCATACCCATTAAATAGTTATATGCGCAGAACCCCTATATGTGTCGAGACACAGATTTTGCAATTTTATCGCGAAGGGGTTGTGATATCCGACATTGCGCAGAAATGCTCAGTGTCCATGTCGGCGGTTCGCAAAGTTCTAAAGCGCAACAATGTTCAAGGCAGAGACCCTAAAGTTTACAATGCCAGATCGGCTCATAAGCGGTTGAAATTAACACCACATCAGGCTGAGGAAATGAAGTGCAAATATGAGAATGGATTATCGACGGCATCGCTAGCCGAGGAATATAATTTAAACCCATCGACCATCGTCCAATATCTTAAGCGTCGTGGTGTTGTGATCAACCAATACGATCAACGACGGAAGCATGTTGACGTAGATATAGACGAGCTAACACGTTTATATGAGAGTGGAATGTCGCTGCGAGAAGTGGCTTCTCTGCTTGGTGTAACCGTGTCTGTAGCAACCGATCGCCTAGTCGGAGCCAAAACCCCGCTGAGACCACGCAATGAAAAAGTCAGCATCCCGGTGAACCATTGCATCGCGCTATACAACTTTGGTTTTTCAATGGCAAAACTTTCTGAAATTTTCGCATGCTCCGAATGGGTAATCTGGAAAAATTTTCGCGATGCAGGTGTGGAAACAAGAGGTCCTGATCATCCTTCGAGAAAGTTGGCCGCTTCGCGTGCTATGAGTGAACGCATATCAAAACGTGGTGATATCAAAATAGGTAATAATGAGCATAAAATGATTAGCCTGCTGATAGAAGCTTATGGAGATGTAGAAGAGCAATTTCAGTTGCGTAAAGGTGGTCATCATTATGATGCGTATGTCGGTGGTATTTTATGGGAACTAGACGAAAAGCGTCATCGAGAGAAGCGTCAAAAAGCACTTGATCGACGCTACGATCTCGAAGCCTTAGAATGTGGTATCGAGGTTCGTAGGATATGGGAATGGGATTTGGAAACCCATGGGATATCGATTTGGCACAACTACCAAATGCATGAACAAAATTTATCCGATGACGAATCCATACCCTAAACGTTGACCGACGCCGTCCTTAATCTCCAGATCGAGCTTTTCGATCTCAGCCTGCGCCTCGGATTTGATCGAGTCGCCATTGAGGGTAATGCCGCCCTGCGGACCAGCGAGGTTTCCGTAAAGGGCACGCGCTTCGCCCAGCATCAGTTTGGCCTGAGCGATCGCGTAGGAGGACAGCCACGGGCGAGCGTAGACGTCCTGCAACAGGACTTCCTCCGGCTGAGCATTATAGACATGCAGAACCACTTCCTCACCCGAGTTGATCTTGCGATGGAGGTGCAGTTTCTTCGTCGTGGGATTGAACTGGAACAGAACGTCGCGGCCGAACATGCGGCCCATCGTCTTGAGGTTCTGCATCCCGAAATCATAGGTAGCGAGCCAGCCTGCGCCACCACCACCAAAACCCATGCCACCCGGCATGACGGCGGTATACATCGAGTTGGAGAAGGCAAGGCTAAAGGGGTCTACAGCGCCCCCTGCGAGGCCACCAGCGATCGAGGAGCGGTAGACTACCTGAACCTCCTGAACCTCCTGAGGGAGCGTGTAGATGGCTGTATCGGGCTGCGTTTCGATAAAGACGAAGCTCTCCTCGACCGCGTGACCGGAGCGCTGGCGATACCGCTGCACGGCATAGTCGATCGCCAGATTGTAATGATCCACTTCAAGTTCGACATCGATCATCATGCCGCCAAGGCGTAGTTCGATTTCCTTGATCATCTTGGCCCGCTGGGGCGGCAATACGGCGTCGGTCATGGTCCTTCATCCTGTTAGGGTTCGGGACTATTTAGGCTCCGTTTCCGAAGTGGTTTCCGCTGCGGGCTCGGCCGCAACCGGCGCGGGCGTCTCATCCTCATCCCCGCCGATGGCCTCGAACCCGTTGGACGAAACCTTGATCGAACGACGGTTGATGGCGAACCCGAGCGTAATCAGCACGACGAGGGAACCACCAAGGGAGATCGTGAGCGCGCGACCAAGTAGGTCGATGCGGGTAGCGGCGGTTTCGACCGGCCACGCGCCCTTCCAGATAATCCAGACCACCCATGCGGCAAAGAATGTCAGCGCCACCGATCCCAGAACGCTGGCGATCAGGGCGAGAAACGAACGCCACTCACGCGGTGGCCACTGAGGGAGGTCGATCTTCTGCATAGCCTTCTATTTAGGCCGAAGATCGACTTCCCCGTTCGTCACCACTTGGGGCGATATCCACGCTCATATGGGTTCTCCTGAACGCCATAACCGATATTCCATTTGTTGCGCATTTCCTCAAACAACTGACGGGCAACCATCTCACCTACTGCACAAACGAAGGACGCTTCCTCGTCACGCGACATGACATAAGGGGGATCAATCCGACTATACGAGATCACTCGTTCCTTGTTGTAATCGCCCGCTATTGCAGAGAGGCGAACCCCCAGTTCTTGGTTGATGGGTTGACGTTCCAGAGATAATTCTATCAGGACTTGGTTTCGCTTACGCGCATCATTTGCCCAGCGTTGGGAACGGAACTGCCTTTCCCATTCAGCACTTTGTTGCTGCAACTCTTCCAGCTTCGCGCTGTTCTCCGCATTCTGCTGATCGATTTGTTGCGCAAGTCGCGCTTGCTGTTCTTGAAGCTGTCTTTTCTGATTTCGACCGAAACGCTTTGCCATTAAATTGAGTGATCCAAAGTTTCACCCAAGATATCAAACCGACCCGGTCGACCTCAATTTAAATATGCTGCGCCAGATCATAGGCGCGTTGGCGCATGTCAGGTCCTTAGTGAATGTCGCGCAGATGCATGATGTCATGCACATTGCCATCGTCGTCCTCGACTTGATAGCCTCCGCTGCCGGGGACGACCCGACCTGACAGACTGCCGTCATACCAGCCATGTTCGGTGCGGATGATGGCCACACGCTGGTTATCCTCGAAAACCTGATCAGCCGCAACTGGGTGGACGATTTTGAGCACCCGCGCGATATGCAGGAATGCCTTTTCCCAGCGCTGGCGCTCCACCGCGTTCTTGAAATTGACCATATGCTTTTGATGCCCGGCGTAGCGCGGATTCTCCAGCAACTGGTCAAAGAGCGGGATGAGATCGACCATGGCCGGAACGTCAGAGAAATCCCCCGCGTTCAATGTTACCCCGATCAATCGAAGCAGGAAGGTCGCATCGTAAATATCGAGCTTCGGTCCTCGTTTGGGATCATAATAGGGGTGCCATAGCTCGCCACTGTGCGTGCGCAATAACCGGTCAAGCTCCCGGACCTTCGGCGGCATTTTCTTCAGGTTGGCGTGCTTTACCATCTCACTTCCCCACGAAGGTGGTGTTCATGGCCTTTTCGCTCGGCCCCTTCATCTTCGAACCGTCGGGCATGACCACGTTGTGGAAGGTCAGCGGAAACCGATTGAAGCTGGTGCCGTAGCTGTTGGTCACGAAGGTGACATAATTGTTGGTTTCGAAGCTCGAACCATCCTTGAAGGTGATGAGCATCGAGCCGGTCAGATAGCCCAGATTCTGGATAGACAGCGGCTTGACCGCTTCGAACAGATCGTCGCCCTTGGCTTCGAGGATCGAGACCAGCTTCTTCAGGTTCTTGGTCACATAGGCATCGCGAATGAGGGTCGCATCATGCAGAGCCTTGGCTTCCATGCGGGCGACTGCATCCTCGCGACGCACATACTGGGCGTCAGTGCGGAAACTGTCGCGTTCGACCAGATTGTGCAGGCGAGCAGCCAGTGCGCCGTCGGTCCGCATGCCGGGGATCGTGGCATATTCCTCCGGCGAATAGGCATTTTTGCTGACACGACCATGGAAAGGCACGCGCTCGATGGTGCCGTCCATGATGCCCTGCTTCTTCGCGAGGAAGCGATCGAGGAGCGCCATGCCGTCGTTGAAAATGCGGGCCTTGAGGCCTTCGAAGCTGTCATTGACGACGCCTTCAAGAATGGCCTTCACCTGCGCGACTGCCGTGCTGGTCGACACCGGCGGAGCATAGCGTTCCTGTTCACGTTCGTCGGCGCTGAGCACGCGGCGCTTCACGGTCTTGCCCTTCAGCGTCTCGATCGCCAGCGCGAGCGGCATGATTTCGTTCAGAAACGCGATGTAGTTGTGCACCACCGGCAGATTGTGCTTGACGGCGAAAGCCGACGCCTTCTTGAGCTTGCCAGCAGCGAGATGCGCGGTGGGGCGACCATTGTAGTAGAAATCGTTCAGGGTGGCGAACGGCTCCGACTTGTAATTGAAATCAGCTTCGTCGCGCATCGATGCCGTCAGCGTCCGCAACTCATTCTGGATGGTAGCGTCGAAGGCCAGTTCGAACATGCGATCCACATCACCCTTGGCCGCGACGAACACCGGGTTGGCGATTTCGCCCGCAGCCAGACCGGCGCTGAGCGCAGAAACCGCTTCCTCAAACTGCTTCATGCGAGTGGGAGCGGCACGACCAGCGTGTGCTTCGATGGCAGAAACGATCTGGGGAAAGTCGGTCGTCAGCATGGTCGTTCACTCCTGTTGCGACCCTTTTACCACTTTTTATGATGTAAGCAAGCAGAAAATGAAGAATGGCGTTACCGCCCTAAATAGGTCGAACATTCGAGGTAACGACGTGGCGATCAGTCTCTGGAACAACGGGCGCAAGGGCGCAAATTACAAATTCATCGATCGACACATCAGCAATTTTATGCGGATGTCCGGGACAGGCGTGCTCCTGCACAAATATCTTGGAGTCGATGACGGCGAGGAACTTGATGTTACGAAGATTCAGGACGTCGTCTTCCTCGAAAATCGTGACCGCAAATACAGCACCGATGTCTATGAAATGCGCGGCACCTATAACATTCAGGATATCGATTTCGATCTGCGCAGCTTCGGCATCTTCCTCGGCAGCGATACGATCTTCATCGAATTCCACCTCAATGATATGATCGCCATGCTGGGGCGCAAAATCATGGCCGGGGACGTCATCGAGCTTCCTCACCTGCGCGACGATACGCTCACTGACCCCGATGCCAAGCCGATCAACCGTTTCTATGTCGTGCAGGACGCAAGCCGATCGGCCGCTGGATACTCCGCCACATGGTTGCCTCATATATGGCGCGTCAAAATGATCCCCATGACCGGAGCACAGGAATATTCCGATATTCTGGACAAGCAGGCCAATGACCCGTTCGGCCTTGGCACGGGCAATCTGCTCCGCGACATCATGTCGACGGAACTGAAGGATCGCGGGATCAATGAAGCGGTTGTGGAGCAGGCGTCCGAGCAGGTGAAGGCGCGATATTTCGAAACCCGCCAGTTCCATTATGTGCCCGGCACGGAAACCAACGCGCCTTGGGTGTTTGCCGGTGACGGCGTGCCTCCCAACGGCGCTGTCCCGGTGGGCAGCGGCACGGTGTTCCCGACAGGTGCAAACGAAGGCGATTATTACCTCCGGACCGATTACAAGCCGGTCACCCTTTTCCAGTATCAGAGCAGCAGGTGGATCATGTCAGAGGTCGATCATCGCACGTCACAGTGGCAGGCAGCAAACAATCTCCTGATGGACTTCATCAATAATACGAACAAGACCAAGCTCGATGACGGTTCGGAAATTGATGAAAAGGTCGCATTGAGTAAAGCCGTGGCCTACAGACCGGAAGCTGACTTCTGAAATATTGAAAATTCCATCCCCTCTTTCCTAACCGAGAGGGGATGGAACAGAGTAATTTCAACGGTGCCCGAAATGATAAGCGCTACCCTATCTTCGAGGGAATGCGCGTCTTTCTTTATCGCAACCTGAACATCAATCACCTCCCTGCCGACAAACGCCATCCTGTCGTATATTCGCTTCGATCGGCCGTCCGCGCCCAGATCGATGGTTTCTCCACTTTAATGCCCGGCCGGGTATTCCATCATAGCCCGCACGTTCACCTGACCGACTGCGTCTTTGATGTTCGGGCTGGTAATGAGACCAGCGGTCATGGTTGGAAGTCAGTTCGCGCGCGCGGCGCGAAAAATGTCCATGCGGGTATCATCGGGACGCTCGTTTCGTGGGACCGTCCCTTTGATCCTCAGGGGGAGCGGATTTCCTATAATCCCTACCAAAATGAACACTTCATCGACGCAGATGGAAAACATATTGAACGCGCCGACGAAGTCTGGTTTACGTCGCGCTCTGACGGTGTCGGACAAAAATCTTACGTGACCTACCTTGGCACGTAGGGCGGGCTCCGATATAGCCGCCGATGAAGTTTGATTTGATCGTTTGATTTTATTTTGAAGTCGGGGGTGGACATACCACCTTTTATGATTTAGTGACGGCTTCAGGATTTGAAGAGGAACATTTGATGGCTCGAACACCCAAGCCGCTCATTGTGGGCGCAACTCCTCCCGCGCCGACCGTCGTGTCGGGCTCGCCCTTCCCCACCCAGTTCGATACCAATTCGCTGACGCAGCCCCCGGCCGCGACCAACGGCATCGTGCCCGCTGCGCCGCAGGGTCGCCAGATCGTGCTGACGGTCGAGGAAATCGAAAAGCGTGGCAGCGGGGCACAGGCCAGCATTGCTGCCGCTTCGAAGACCATCCTGTCCTCGAACAAAACCGGCGATCTCGATGAACTCGGCGACCTGCTGACCAACGCGTCCCTCGTATCGAAGGGCTATGATCCCGACAATGTTTCGAAGGGCTTCTTTGGCTTCTTCAAAAACATGAAGAAGGCGGTCGCAAAGGCGCGGACGCAGTTCGAAACAGCAGAAAAGACCATCGACGGTCTGGTCGCCGAAATGAACCGTCGCATTGCGCTCTATGACGGTCAGGTTCGCACGCTCGATACCATCCGTGCGGCGCTCGAACAGCAACATATCGATCTCGGCCCGGAAATCGAATACATCGAAGAAGGCATCGCATGGATGGAAGCGAATGTTCCGCCTGTCGATCCGACCAATACGCTGTCGGCGCAGAAGGTGCAGGACTGGCATAGCGTTATCGCTGCTGCCCGGACACGCGTTGCGAACCTGCGCAACGCCCGCGCTCTTGCCGAAACGATGGTGGCCCAGACCAGCATCATGAAGACCAACGCGAAGAGCCTGTCGACTACCTTCCTCGAATTTCAGCAGACCACCCTCCCGACGCTGCGCACCACCTTCAGTCTCTGGATCATGAACAAGGAGCAGGAAGCGGGTATCAAGCTCCACCAGACCAATCGCGAGATGGCGAACCAAGCCATGCTCAAGAACGCTGAACTGCTCGGCCGCAATACCACGCTCATCCACACGGAAGCGAACAAGGCGACGTTCGATAACAGCACGGTCACGGCGCAATATGATGCGGTCATCAATTCGCTCAACGAGATCGAACGCATCCGCATCGAAGCCAAGGCGGAGAACGAACGCAATCGCCCTGTGCTCGAAGCCAAGAGCAAGGAACTGGCCGAACGGCTGGCCCGCGCCCCCACCATTTAATCAACGTTCATTTGAAAGGACCATTTCCGATGGCAGCAAATCTGACCCTCGACCTGTCGAAGAAAAAGGAACTCGTGACCGGCCTGATGCTGGATAAGGGTGTCCGCGTGATCCCCAGCCTGCGCGTCGACCTCGCGCTCGACGTTTCCTATTCGATGAAGAGACACATCGAAAACGACAACCTTCAGTTGTCGGTCAATCAGGTGATGGGTGTCGCCGTGACCGTAGATGACGACGGTGACGTCGACGTGCGCAAGTTCGACGATCGCTGTGAATATGTCGGTGTCGCGACCGTCGACAACCACACCAACTTCGTCAAGAAGCACGGCATCCTGCCGCGCGGCAGCACGCGCTATGCGCCAATCGGCTCCTCCGTGATCGACCATCATTTCGGTGGCGCGGAAGTCGTCGAAGTGGAACCGGCCAAGAAGGGCTTCTTCGGCTTCGGCGGCAAGCCCGCCGTGACTAAGGTGGTCGCATCGGGAGGCCCGATCAACACCATGCCGGTCCTGTCGATGATCCTCACCGATGGCGACTGTCAGGACCCCGACCAGATCGACCGCGTGCTGCGCGATGCGCAGAAGTACAATGTCTACTGGCATTTCGTCGGCATCGGCGACGCCGGTTTCCCGACCATCAAGAAGCTGGCCGACAAGTATCCCAACGTCGGCGACGTCTATCTGCGCGATTTCGGCATGTCGGACAAGGAAGTCTACGACCAGATCATCTGCGACGAACTCGTCGACTGGGTGAAGCGGTTCGAGCAGCCCGCGCGCGCCAACGGCTGACAATAATATCGACAACCAGAACCGGGACCGCCTAGCGGTGGTCCCTCCATTTCATAGCTCAATTTGAGGGGCATCAATATGTCTACCACTTCGTCCACGCGTTCGCCGTGGAGTTACTACACGGTTTCGATCGCATCGTTTTTCGTCGCCGTCGCGGCCGGGTTCTTTTTCGGCGGTATTTCCGGCGCTCTGATCGTCGCTGTTCTGGCGGTTCTCGAAACCAGCCTTTCGCTCGACAACGCCGTCGTCAATGCCCGCATTCTCCAGAACTGGGACGCCAAGTGGCGTAACATCTTCCTGACGTGGGGCATCTGGATTGCCGTATTCGGCATGCGCATCGTGTTCCCGATCGCCATCGTGTCGGTCATCGCCGGTCAGGGACCGCTGCATGTCATCGATATGGCGCTCAATCGCCCGGCCGAATATTCGGCTGTTCTGACTGCCGCCCATCCGCAGATCGCCGGTTTCGGTGCCGCGTTCCTGATGATGGTCGGCCTCGGCTTTTTCTTCGAGGAAAAGCACGTCTACTGGCTCGAATGGGCTGAAACCAAGCTGACGCGCTTTGGTCAGATCGAAGGTATCTCGGCCGCCGTCACGATCGCCATCCTGTTCCTGACCCGTGGTCATGTCGAGGCGGCATCGCAGGCCGCATTCTTCGAAGCTGGTCTGTGGGGTATCGTGGCGTTCATCATCGCTCATGGTCTCGGCACGCTGCTTGGCGGTGAAGAAGAGGGCGACGATGCTGCTGGTGCGGTGATCAAGGCCGGTATCGCGGGCTTCCTGTATCTGGAAATTCTCGACGCCAGTTTCTCGTTCGATGGTGTCATCGGTGCGTTCGCTCTGTCCAACTATCTGCCGATCATCGCTCTGGGTCTGGGTGTCGGTGCATTTTTCGTCCGCTCGTTCACCATCCACATGGTCGACGCCGGTGTCATGGGTGAATATCGCTACCTCGAACATGGTGCCTTCTATGCGATCATTTCGCTCGCGGTGATCATGCTGGCATCGGCCTGCGGCCTGCATCTTCCGGAATGGGTTACCGGCCTGCTGGGCGCTGCGATCCTCGCTGTCGCTCTGGGTCACTCCGTCCTCGCTAACAAGCGGGACGCGCTGGCCCCCGCTCCGGCCGAATAATCAAATCCCGGCCCTTCGGGGCCGGGCTCCCCTCCCCAACCACCTATCTGCAACGAAGAAAGGCTATCATCATGGCACTCGATCTCACCAAGGGCGAACGCTTCAACCTGACCAAGGGCAGCGACGGCGACACCGCTTTCTATGTCGGTCTCCAGTGGGACACCCCGAAGGAAGGCAGCGCGACGTGGGACTGCGACAGCGCGGTGTTCCTCTGCGCCCTCGACAGCAACGAAGACCCCAAGCTCGTCGACAAGAACCACGCGATCTATTTCGGTCGCCTCACTGACTCCTACGGCGCGGTTGTGCATTCGGGTGACAACCTGACCGGCGCGGGTGATGGCGATGACGAAGTGATCCGCTTCTACCTCGACAAGCTCCCGGCGAACATCGTCGAACTGCCCATCATCATCACGCTCTACAATGCTGTCAGCAAGGGCCAGAATTTCGGGCAGGTGAAGAAGTGCAAGGTTCGCGTCTGCAAGATGGACGCACAGGGCACGCCGACCGAAGAACTGATGTCGTTCAATCTGTCGGAAGACTATTCGCGCTACACCGCGATGCTGCCGGGCCAGATTTACAAGCGCGACGACGGCGACTGGGCCTTCAACGCCGTCGGTCAGGGTTTCGAGAACGCCGACCTCAACACGGTCGTCGCCGCCTATCTGTAACCACTATGAGGGCCGCCCCGGCGGCCCTCTATTTCTCCGGGGAACAACATGAATTCCAATGATATTCCGTTCAACCTGTCCAAGGGCGAGAAGTTCAACCTCACCAAAGGCAGTGACGGCGACACCAATTTCTACATCGGCCTGCGCTGGGATGAACCCAAGGTAGCTAACGGTGTGACCTTCGACTGCGACGCAAGCGTGTTCGCCTGTGCCTACAATCGGCAGAATAACCCCAAGCTCGTATCGCGTGGTCATTTCGTCTACTTCGACCAGCTTACCAGCAGCGACGGCGCGATCGCCCATTCCGGCGACGATACCACCGGCGGCGAAACCTCGGGTGACGACGACAACGAGCAGATTCGCTTCTACCTCGATCGCCTTCACCCTGACGTCGAGATCATGTCGATCATCGTCACGATCTACAAGGCGATCGGTAAGAAGCAGAATTTCGGGCAGGTCCGCAACGCGATGATCCGCGTATGCAAGATGGACGAAGATGGCATCCCGACCAAGGAACTGTTCCGGTTCAACCTGACCGACGACTATTCCCGCTTCACCGCCATCCAGTTCGGCGATATCTATCGCGACGAAAATGGCGAATGGCAATGGCATAGCCAAGGCGTCGGCTTCGAAAAGACCGAGATCGACGATATCGTCAAGATTTACTACGACCACCAGTGACGGAATACCATGGCGCGCACACCTAAACCTCTGAACATCGGCGGTTCCAATTCGGATAGCGCGCCATCGTCCCCTCCGGTCGCAACCGGGCGCACCCCGCGCCCCTTGCAGATCGAGACACCCCCTGCGCCGGTTTCCCCGTCTCCGTCAAGCGCAGGGGGTGGTAGGACGCCAAAGGGGATCACGGTTCCCACCCCGGCAACCCCGTCCCGTAATGGCCCTCCCCGTGAACTCAATGTCGGTAATCAGCGCAGTGGCGGTAAGGTCGACGGTATGCTGGCTCGCGCTTTTGACATTGACGCCACCATGGAGCGCTTCAAATTTCGGCTGAAGCCTCGGTTCGATGACCTCCTCGCCACCCCTACTGACCAGTATATCAACTGGGGCGAACGCAACCTCGTTGCGCTTCGTGGTGTGACGACCAAGCAGGCTGCTCTGGCGTCAAAGGTGTCGGCGATTGATGCGCCGGGCTGGATCGAGCGGACCGGTGAAGCGGCTAACCGCAAGCCCGGCTTCCTCGATCGTTTCACGCGCCCTGAGCCGCCAGCATATTATCAGGCAAAGGTTCAGCAGGTCCGTGACGAACTCAACCGGATGATCCCCGAGTTGAGCGCGCTCCACGCCGAAATCGCGCCCGATGCGGAAGACCTTCGTATGGACATCATGGCCTTGCAGGTTGTGGTCGAGACCATGGAAAACGTCTCTCACGCCAATATGGCGAGCAATCGTGTCACCACCCTTGTGGCGGGGCAGCAGACGGTCGTCATGGCCATGCTCGCGATCGAGCAGCTTCAGACCGTCTGTGCCAATTATATCCAGACGATCGACCAGCTATTGACCATCACGATCCCTAACTGGCAGATCGCCGAACAAGCACGCTGATCAGCGCAGAGCGCGCTTCATCAGACAAACCATTAGTTCCACCGTCAGCGGGATTATGATAAATATGGGATGCTTGATTACATCCCTTACACATATCTCATTGGTTGGTCGTCGTATAATAAATGGTATTATGGCGTGGAATATGGCTCGTCGTCAAAGACGGCCAATCCCGCCAATCTTTGGGTTAGCTACTTTACCTCTTCCAAAAACGTAGAACGGTTCCGATTGGAGTTTGGTGAACCCGATATCATCCAGATTCGTAGAACATTTCTAGATCGTCATGACGCCGTCGAATGGGAGCATGGTGTCCTTCGACGAATGAACGTTCTCGAAGATGAGCGTTGGTTAAATGCTGGAATTGCCGGTAAAAATTTTGCCGTCAATTCGGGCGATAAGCATCATATGTTTGGAAAGAAACGACCAGAGCACTCGGAAGCCATGAGTGGAGATAAGAACCCATTCTACGGACGAAAATTTTTAGGAGAAGATAATCATTTTTTCGGGAGGACGCACTCTTCCGAAACACGCGAAAAAATTAGCATTTCTCAGGCCCGCCCATGGGCAGAAAAAATGGGCGAAGTTGTGGCTAATAAGCAGAGGATCGAGCATTCAAAACGGATGTCAGAAAATAATCCGTTTAAAGGCAAAACTCATTCGAACGAAGCGCTCGAAAAGATGCGTGGACGGGTGGTTACTGAAACCACCCGTCAAAAACTTCGAACCAATGCACTTTCTGTTGAGCACATTTCGTGCCCATACTGTGAAAAAACCACCGATATTAGAAACGCTAAACGATGGCATTTCGAAAAGTGCAAATTCAGCCCTTGAGCGCTTTTTTCATAGCGACATAATATTCTTTGCGTTCACTTAGGCCATTATCGCCTCCGTTAATTCGGCGAGAGATATTGGTTATCTGATCGCCATCGGCGAGTGCGTTGAGCTTGTTCACTTCCCAGAACCAGCCAGCGCCCATGAATCCGCCTTCCGGCGTAGACAGGTAGGCGATGGCTTCATCAAGTGTGATGCCGAGGCTCTTGGCGAATGCCGCCACATTGTTCTTGCCGGTGATCTGGAGCCAACCTTTACCACGGAAGCGCCAGCCATCGCCGGAGGCCTCGTCACCGTTCCCCATGCGGTTGGCGTAGACGCGATTTGCGATCGCCTCGGGCTTGCGCGCATATTTGTCCGCAAGAGCCTGCGTGGGGAAGTATTTCTTAAACACCTTGAGCAAACCGCTCGCGCTGTAGTTGAGGTTTTCGCTGCTGGCGCTGAACTGAGCGCTCTCATGCGCCGTCTGCGCGACGAATGCAGCCAAGCGGTTCACAGTATTGAGTTCATACTTCTTCACCGCTGGAGCGATCGCCTTTACGACCATCTCACGGCGCTCCTTCGGCATCTTGGGAAATGCCTTCGCCAGAATGGCGTCTGTCAAAATCATCTGAATAATCCTCCCGAATATCCTTCGGGATTACTTATTCAGGCTGCCATTATTCGCCTGTCAGCCGGTCTCGATAAATAGCAGATGCAGACCTACGACTTCTTCGCCGACAATCAGATGAAGCGCTTCCTCGCGCAGATCGTGAAGGCTTTTTCCGGTTTCCAGTATCGCACCGGCCGCACGATCAACGGCAAACCCGAGACACTGATTGCGCCGTGCAAAATGGCGTCACAAAATCGAATGGTCGCCCACCTGATCCGGAATGGAAGTGAAAACACGATACAGACCGTCCCCATGATCACGGTTGCGCAGACCGGGTTGGCCAAGAATGCGTCTCAGGCCAATGGTTCCATCCATGTCAGTTCGCTTCATGTTGCGGAACGCGCAGTCGATGCCGATGGGAAATACACAGGTGAGCGCGGCCAGACCTATACGATCGAGCGCATGATCCCCCGCCCTTTCACCATGACGGTGCAGGTCGACATCTGGACGTCCAACCTTGAGCAGAAGCATCAGTTGCTTGAGCAAATTCTGGTGGTGACGTCGACGCCGTTCGACATTCAGAATTCTGATCATGCCGTCGACTGGGCAGCCCTCACCATGATGGTGATGACGGACATCGCGTGGAGTTCGCGCTCGGTCAATATCGGGAGTGACGATGACATCGACGTCGCCACACTGACGTTTGAAATGCCCTTCTGGCTCAACCCACCGGCGAAGGTAACTCGCCAGACGCTGATCCATCAGGTCAACACCACGGTCAGTATGGGCGACGATAGCGGTTTTGGTGGTGGTGATTACCTCCGCGAGGTCGTGACCTACAATGACCACCGCGTTGCAATCCAGCGAGGCGTCATCACGCTCCTGAGCAACAAAGGCAACGAGACCACTCCCGACGGGGCTGTATATCCATGGGTTGATTATTTCGCCGCCCATAACGAAAAACTGAAGCCTGCGATTACGCAACTGCGACTTCGTAAAGACCTCTCCGATGACAAGCACGACATCATCGGCGTTCTCCAACAGGGTGACAGTCCGAACAAGCTGATCTGGCAGATCGATCCGGAAACCCTGCCGTCAAATACGATCGACCCTATAAACGGCATCGTAAAGCCCCTTTCGACGTCGCCGGGTAATGGCCTTCCCGATGCAGCAAATGGACAGCGCTATCTCGTCTATGAGGACATAGGTTCGACCGCAGCATGGGGGGCACTCAACGCCAAAAGCAATGACATCATCCAGTTCAACAATGGATCATGGTCGGTCGTATTCGAGGCCGCCCGATCGACGGGCGCTTATGTGCTCAATCAGTCATCTGGAACTCAACTTCGCTGGACCGGTTCACAGTGGGAGAAATCGATCGATGGCGAGTATGGACCCGGTCATTGGAGACTCTTCATCTGATTCTATTGGGGGCGTTTCGATTCGTCGGGAACGAAATTTCTTGTGGCGGATTATGCATTCCGACGGCAAAAACACCGTCGGGACGAACACGTAATCACCAATTAACAGAAAGTTACCATCGCCGAAATATCCAGAAAATATGGGCGTTTATCGCCCTCGGCGCGATCTCATCTTTGGCCACCGTCGGTGTTGTTCGACTAAATCAAAGATAAGGAATTGACGGATCAATAAAACTTTCTATGCTCGACGACATCACTTCACATCCACACAGGAGAATGGGTCGATGGAAACTCCCGAAACGAACACTGAACTGCCCGCAACGTCCTCGCATTCGAAGGATGACATCCTTCGCGATGCGGTCGCACTGACGACGGCAGCGTTGTCGGGTGGTATGCCCTACAATCTCGCGACCGGCTTCATGACCGACATGAGTCAGCACCTTGCTGGTATGTTCGGTGTCGACATGCCGACCGCTGCTCCGGCCGCCGCTCCGGTTTCCGAAGTGGTCGAAGCACCGGTGAAGCAGGACCCGGCGGTTCCGATCCGCAAGTCGGTCACAGCAGATTACATCATCTGTCTCGAAGACGGTAAGAAGCTGAAGATGCTGAAGCGTCACCTGATGACCCACTACAACATGACCCCCGCCGAATATCGGGCCAAGTGGGGTCTGGCGAAGGACTATCCGATGGTCGCGCCCAGCTATGCGCAGTCCCGCGCCGACCTCGCCAAGAAGATCGGCCTCGGTCAGAACCGCCGAAACGCTGCCGCCGCCAAGACCGAAGCAGCCCCGCCTGCCGCCAGCACCGAAGAGGCTCCCAAGCCGCGTGGTGGACGCAAGGCGAAGGTTGCCGAACCGGCCTGATCGACCAACCGCTGATCATAAGACCCCCGGAGAAATCCGGGGGTTTTTTATTGGACGCCTGCCCGGCAGGGCAGTATATAGCCCGCATGGAAATTGATAGAGAAGTGAAGCAGGTCATTGTCCTGCGGCACGATTTGAAAATGCGATATGGCAAAGGTGCCGTTCAGGCCTGTCATGGATCGAATTATTTCTTCACGAGCCGACTGGAAAGTCTGTCGTTCTGGGAACGACTTCGTGTGGCGATTTGCGGTTGGAAAGCCGCCTTCAGCAAGGCCGAGGTCCGTTGGATCATGGGCGGAAGCAAGAAGGTCGGCGTTCGCGTGGAGAGCCTTGCGGAACTGGAAGACATCATCGGAGAGGCTAGTGCTCTCAAGCTGCCGGTCTTCCCTGTGACCGATGCTGGTCTCACTGAGTTTGGTGGCGAACCCACCCTCACCTGCTGCGTCATCGGCCCGGCCGACAGCGCGCGCATCGATCTCGTCACCAAGGCTCTCAAGCTGCTATGAAACACGAGCATCCCGAAGAACCGCGCGACTATGTTCCGGGACAGACGCAGCGCATCCATCCGCTATTTTCGGCCGCAATTCAGACCGATGACAACACGCTAACGGCTGAACTCATCGACGGCGTATGGACCGTCACGCCGCCATCTGAATAAGCTCGCGGGTCATATTGGCCCGCGCCTTATCCCGCATCGCCGTCGGGGAGCCCGTAATCAGTTCTGACAGATCAGCCAGCAGGTCATCCTGCCCGATAAAATGCTTCAGTATCTTCGGGCGACCCTCGGGACCAAACCGGATTTCAGCCGGAACCCAGTCGTATTCGGTCATCACACCTCTGACATACCAGCAATAACGCCCCCATGAGGCCGCCAGAATAGCAAGGTCGAGACCGACCAGCAGTCTAGTGGCGTAATCGAGGCCAGCGATATCGACGTGCAGAGTGGCCATGATCATGGCGTGAAGGCGATCGCCTTCTTCCGCCGTAAGATCGAGCATCTCCAATGCGGCATTTGCGCTCTGGAGTTCATTGTCTTTTTTCCTCGTATCGTAGATATAATCATGAAACCAAATCGCCAGTTCGACGATTTTGGCATCCGACGCGTCCAACCGGGGAAGAACAAATCGCTCGAACAACCTCAACATATAGCCGATGTGACCCAACCCATGATAGGGGCGGTCCGCCGCAGTCAGTGCTGACATAAGGGCATCGAACTGCTTATCCGAAAACCCAAGACGTTTGCGCGATCGCATGATTATATTCATGCCTGAGCATAACACAAATTCTACCCTTTGAGATAATAAAATGTCCGATCGATACCTGACGCCTGAAGATTTGGACAAACTCGGATACACGCCCAAACTGGTCCACAAGGGTATGGTTTATTCGTTCATCGAGCCGGTGAACAATAATGTGATTGGCTACGGGAGCGTAGCTTATCAGGCAGCAACCTTGCTTCTCCTCATGGACGATGAGCGGTTGCAACCTCTGGACTTCAGCATTCGGGATTTGCGTCTGTAAAGCTGTCTCAAAGCAGCGTCGCCGCGCCTAAATAAAGGCGGATCGGGATAGTCCCCTCCGCATTTTATTGGTGCCACTTGATGTTCCTGAATGAGTTGTTCGCAGATTCAACCGCGCTAAAGACGCTCTACGTCAGCCGCAAGGTTGTAAACTTCCCCGAACTGCTCAACTGGGCCTATCGCAGCGGGTTCAAAACCACCCTCGCCCCCACCGACTATCACGTCACCATCTGCTATTCGAAAACGAAGTTCGATTGGGCATCAACACAGCCCGATCTGGAAAATTTGGTCATCTCGGGTGGCCATCGATCGATGCAGAATTTCCAAGGTGGTGCATGCGTCCTAAAGATCGAGAGCGCCGATCTGGGCGATCGTTGGCAGCAATTTCTCGATCTGGGTGCGACCAACAAATTCTCCGAATACAAACCCCATATCACCATCACCTATGGAGATATCCCCCGTGGCGTGAAGCCGTTCGAGGGGGATATCATCCTTGGTCCGGAAATATGGAAGCCCGTGGACGACAACTGGAAGGGCGAGATGGTAGAGCGGATCACCGGGGCATAACGGCTTCGAAATAACGATCCATCACCAGTCCGGGATCGGCCGCATACCAACCCGACGAATGAAGTGGATTGAACTCCACGACATACCACCCCTTGAGCGTCAGACACACGTCCATCACGCAATGGTGCATCGGCATGAAGTGCGATGCGATCGTCTGGGCATATTCTACAGCCTCAACCACATATTCGTGATCTGCTGTGCGCCGGTGCTCTCCATTGCAACGATACATGCTCTGCGCGACTGCCTTGCGATCAATCCACCAGATGCGAATTTCAGCCAAAATATCCTTTGGCTTTGCGACCCATATTTTCCGATCAAGTGAGTTGGTGCGAGTAATCACCTCAGGAGGCCGGTAAAGACCTCCTGTGAGCCATTTGTCCATCTCAAGGGGGCGGACGTGCATTTGGATGTCATAGAGCGCTGAGAACTGCTCTACGGTCAATTCTTGGCCGTCATGGTTCAGCATGTAATGACCAAGCTCGCGGTCCCATCGCGACGCCAACATGCGATCCTCCTCCCAAAATATCCATTGGGGAAACCGCTCCTTGCAGAAGCGGATGAAACCGACCGAACCATAAATGAGAACAGGCCGCTCCCCAACGTCAGGAAACGCAATATCGATACCGGAGTGGAATGAGACGTCGAACACCTCGATCCCCCGCGCACGCGCCGCGATCGCCAGAGGACCAGTGAGGTGCTCGACATAGTTGTTCTGGACGATCAGCAGCGGTGACATGGCGAGATCAGGCCGCGATCGCGTCAGGCATGATGAAGGAGTTCACGTCGGCACGATCCTCCCACCGCAGGATCAGAAGTTCGCGAACCTGCATGAGCACTTCTCCCAGCCAGTTGGTTCCGCGCCAATTCTGCGGATCATCAATGGCAAGGTCGTCCCACGACAGGCCGACGCCCCAGATACTGTCCAGCGGGGAACCCTCGACGAGGATACGTCCTTCGGTTTCGAGGAGCTTGTAGGTCAGATCGGTGTTCTGCGTGAACTTGGCCCACAGCGCGCGAAACATGATGCGCCGTGCATGAAAATCCCAAAGCTTCGGATCGAACCCGGTGACGCGCCGACCCAACGCCTTCTGCTCCTTGGGAGAGGACGACGCCATGATCTGCTCAAGGATGCTCGGGTTGTAGATACCGCGTTCGTCATAGAAGCCGAACACGTTTCCGAACAACATGGCTTTGCTGGCCATGAGATATTGCTCGCTGCTGTTGAAGTCTACGAGTGGACCGCCTTCCCAGAGGGCCGCGCGGAACAGCGGAGTGGAATGGCGTATGTCAGCAGGAATCTGATAGAAATTGCTGAGGTAGCTACCCCAGAAGAAAACATGGGTATCGGTCTGTCGAATGGAAACCATCTCAAATAAGGCTTTCTTAAGTTCGCCTCATTCGTAACGCGGACACTATCCCCAAAGCTATTTCAATCTGCGATTACCACTCCACAATTTTTAGCAGCGGCCCACACCGATTTTTCGTCTAATGTCCCCCACTCGACCAACAACTGTGCGAACACTTTGGCGTAGCCGGGACCGTGCCCCGCGCAATCTGGCGACACAAACGCATAACCGTCTTCGGAGATCGTGAGCGCGTGCGCCACTTCATGCAACACCAACCCCACGCTGCGGGCGTCTCGCGGAAGATGTATGATATGCCTGCTCGCTCTCGCGAAAGGATGACCCCGTCCATCTTTTACTTGCGGGGGTGTTGTCGAACGATATCTGCGCCAAATAGCCTCGACAACACCTCGCCAATGATCGAGCGTCCGGATCACCCCGTCGTCGAGCATATAGGTCCATTCATACACCGAATGGGCTTGCCCTAGCGTCGCTTTCGATCTGAGAGACAATGCCTAGCTCTGATCGGATGCGACGCGGAACGTCCAGCCACTACCGATACGGAATTTGCGGCGGAACAGGATGATGGCATAATCACCCTCGGCGTCATCATCGAGGTCGAGGACATCGATCGCACCGGGCATCTGCGCGTTGACCCTCTCCAGAAGGAGAGCATCATATTTCTCTATATCCTCGCCGATCTCCGGGTCGTGGAACTGAGGGAAATCAGCGGGGATGTAGACCTTCATCGTGACGTCGATGTCCTGACGGGTGGGGACGATCTTCACAAAGCCTCCACCCAGTCATGCTGCCGCTCACGGAACTGCTCACGGGTCGCCTCGCTCGCATCCATGTCCATCGCGATCTCCCGCGCCTCATGCTCATCATCGGCTTCGACAATGAACAGGAGATCGCGGCTCTCGGTTATCTGCACTTCATACTGCGCCATCATGCGCTCCTCTGGCTCAGGGCATCATCGATGTGGACAACCTGTGGATAAGATTGTGGACTGGCTGCGGAGAAAATCACGTCCGCACGGTTCGCCACCTTGTTGAAGGGAGGCATGTCGATCGACTGCACCGACGTGCGCGTGAAAGTCTGGCCTTCCGGCGGTCGTCGATTTTCCGGGATGCGCTGGCGTTCGGCTTCGCTGAGCGTCCGCTCTTCGGTCACGCGGCGAACGAACGTGCCACGCTTGAAGAATGCAGGATAGTCGTTGAAATTAACGCCCTTCTGGAAGAGCATTTCCTGCATTTCGCCGCCATTCTTACCGTGCAGTTCGCGATGGGAATAATATGCCCGCGCAGCCATCGAAATGGCGTTCTTGGTTGCATCACGCTCGCGCCACAGAACGGCATTGGCCGCTTCCTCCAGCGTGGGAAGCTGGAACACCCGCGCGTCGAAGTGCGGCATGCGATCGGCGAATTTGGCGAACTCGTATTCGCTCTCCATGACGGCGCGGGTGAAATAGGCCGTGGCCATCGCCGCCAGCACGCTCACCATCTTCTGCTTTTTGCCAGCGAAGAACACGTCACTGTCATAGTCATCGGTGAACCAGACAAGCGAGATTTCGTCGCTCTGGGTATATCCGATCTTCGCATGGGTGTGTTCGACCAGCATTTTGGTCGTCCGGACCATGGCATCGGACATACGCTGGTCGTAGGGGCGGTTCATCCCCTTGGTGAACTTCGAGAAGCCCCGGCCATCGATACGAGCATAGATGGGGATCATGGGCAGAAACGCGTCACCGGTTTCCCTGCGTTCATACTCCTTTATACGATTACCAAATTCATCGAAAGCGCTCATCGTAATTCCTAAATAGCTATATCAAATACGAGAAATTCTAGTGACCATTGATGATATAGTCAACGCAAAAGCGGGTGATAAACTTTTATTGAATTGCGAAGCATGCGACGTCGAGTTCTTTCGCACTAAACGTAATTTGGTTGCTGCGCAAAAGGCGGGACGCGGAATTTACTGCAAAGCATGTAGTCATAAAATTAGAGCGGAAAACCGCCCTCAAAACAATAAAGCATATTGGGCTGAACCAGAGATCAAGGAACGCCACTCCCGCGCAATCAAATCTAGCGAAGCGTATTATGCATCTATTAAAGCCAGACCAGACAACTCAGGCGAAAATAACCCTCAATATGGCAAGAAGTGGTCTCTGGAGCAGCGAGCAACTATGTCCGCCCAGCGGACCGGCAGAATGGGAGCACAAGCGACCGCGTGGAAAGGAGGAAATAACAGCGTCACCAAGATAGTGAAGAGGGCGTTGCAAGCCAGACATCAGTGGTTCACGCGGGTATTAGAGCGAGATCGGCGCATATGCCAGCAATGCGGCAATACAGCGGTCGATGCACACCATATCATTCCTATCGTAAAACTTATCAAAAATGCTCTACCATTTTGCCCGTGCGCCGATGACAACGTCAATTGCGCTAAATGGATGCTTACTCGTGATGAAATATTGGATCACGAATTACTAAATGGTGTGGCGCTATGTCGCCCGTGCCACAAATTGGCTCACAGAAATTGGGGCAGCAAAACCGATCCTTAAATATTGAGATCACCAATTCGATCATTCTAGCATTGGTCTCATTTTAGAGACCCCATTTTGATGAAGACGAAGATTGGTGCAGCGATGGCCGGGGGAAATCCCAAGAACGGCCGCGAAGCAAATGATTATTATCCAACTCCGCGCGAATGCACGATCGGCTTACTGGAGCATGAAGCCGAACATATCCGCAAGCATGATTTCCCGGCAATTTGGGAACCCGCCTGTGGCGACGGTGCGATGTGCGCGGTCATCGACCAATATGGGTTTCCTGTCATAGGCACCGATCTGGTGTATCGCGGCTTTGGTGATGTTGACCTGAGCGGCGTAGATTTCCTCGCAGGCGATCCCCTCCATACTGGCCTTCCCATCATCACCAACCCGCCATTCAATCTCGCGCAAAAGTTTATCGAGCGCGCACTTGGTGATTGCGAAGCGCCTTATCTCGCACTCCTTCTGAAATCGACCTATTGGCATGCAGCGAGCCGCTATGCTTTGTTCACTGACTGTCCACCTTCGGTAGTCTATCCACTGACGTGGAGGCCTGATTTCATGAACAAGGGTGCTCCCACCATGGACTGCTCATGGATGGTATGGGATCGTAACCGTAGCGGGACTAGCTATGTTCCAATGCGACGACCGACCAGCAAATGATGCATGATAGTAGAGGGGGAACTTTTCCCCTTTACCAATCTCATCATAGGTGGTAGAACCAAAATCAGCCATTACCACGCGTATAGGATTTTCATCGCCATGACCAGCACCACCTACAAGATTCCTCGCCCAAAACTGGGCGATGCTCTCATCCCACGAGAGCAAGAGTGCTGCTATCACGCCGCAAACGGCTTACAGAACCGAGAGATCGCGGCGAAGATCGGCCTCAGTCACGAAACGGTGAAGCTCTATCTTCGCGACGCTTTCATAAAACTGGGTATCCACAACCGCATCGCGCTGCTCCGGTTTTTCCGACCCGTCCGTATTCCGGTGTCCAAGCGCGAAGAGTTCGATGCATCCGACAGTCTGGCTCTCGATATGATCTCGGCCGGATGGACCGATGAATATGCAGCCAAGCAGATCAACGAACGCGCGCCGGGAAGCATCACCCCTGACGAATTTCGTGTGTGCGTGAGCCGTCTTCGCCGTCAGTCTGGCCTCAAGACCCGCATGGAACTCGCGATCTGGTGGCTCAACAAGCAGGACAAGCTCATTCCGGCAAGCAAGTCCCTCACGGAAAAGCAGGAGCCGGTTCCCGCCTAACCGCTTGCGATAATCAAACGTTCGATTTCCTGCGACCGGCCGTTGCCACGCTCATCGAGAATGGCGACGGCCTTTGGCGTCAGAGTGATGCAGAACCGCACCGATTTCTCCCCTCGCACCTTACGTGGGCGACCCCGCTGATCAATCGCTTCCATCACCATTCCCATTAGCCATTACGCTCTTGGGATTTTCTATATGCATAGAAAATATAGGATGCAATCGTTTTTTCTATGCATACGGAAATTAATGCGCGGTGCGGCGGATGGCCTCCACCTGATCGGGCCTCACGATAAACTCTGACTCCCCCGCCTTATATTCCTCTGTACCATCGAGACGAACCTGACAGGCAAGTACACCAATGTCGGCGACTGATCGTGTCTTGAGATCATTCACCACTCTTTCGATGTGCGTGAACACCGGGTTCTGTCTGATTTTGGTGAACCAGAGATAGTGATTGTAGAGCGTAGCGGTCCACTCGATCGAGTCCGGCGTTGCCATGATGCTCTGCCCACCAGCAGCGCGGGTCACATCGTCGACGAGGCCCTCTTGCTCGATCCACGACATGATTTGTTTCCGGCCAAGCTGACCATGCGCGATGAGGCAGAGTTCCTTCAAGCAACGACTAATTTGCATCGCGATGTTCAGACTATGGGTCATCGAAATACCAGCTTGTGTGCCATACAGGCCCAGCCCGCGCCTCTCAGACGGTTTCGTAGGCAGGAAGCCATGCTCAACGATCTCGCTGGTATAGGCGGTGGCATGGTAGAGGGTTTCAACCTCATCATGCTCCGGTCGCCAGTTTTCCCCGCCCATGGCGGCTGCCGCGCGTGATGCGATCGGGGCAAGCTTCAGTTCCAATTCCTGCGCGATTGCATAAAAATCACGTAGCGAGTGCATCCCCGAATTGATGGCGGCAAACCTTGCCCGGCAGGCGCGGCTCTCACTGTTCTCGTCCGCAGCGGTCTCGAAACCATAATCGATCATCCTCTGATCAAACTCTGCGAAACGAGCGAGATCGTCCGCTCCCAACGGCATGTCCCGGAACTCTTCGGCTGCGGACAGGACATAATGCAGGAACGTCGGGCCATACTGGGCGTAACTCTCCACGGAATGGATCATGTTACCGAGGCGATCACTGCCCCCTGCCCGGCTGTAGCGTTCGAGCCAGTAGGCGTAGTCGTAGAACGATAGCCCCATATAGTTGCCCATCTGGTCGAGGAGACGCTCTCCCTCCTCGGTTGTGGACATCGATTGCCCGGCCGCAACGATCGCGCTCTGTGCTGCTCGCAGGCGGCCCAGACGACTGGTGACGAAGTGACGCAGGTTTGTGGGAGGATTGATGATCGCCTCGGTAACAAAATTGGTTATACGCATCAGTCAGCCCTCCCCATCAGAGTTCCATGTTTTTTCAAGTCGGCGTACCATTGCTCAGCGTCCGTCCGGGGCTGGTAAAACTGATGACCAATGTTAAGCTTGCGACTTACCGGTTGCTTCAGGACCCTCAGCTTCCAATCAGGGTCCGATATGGAGAATACTTCGACGTTGGAGGACGCCCATCTCCGTAGAATTTCCGGCATAGCAGCTTCGGCCGCTTTGATAGTAAGAAGCGCGTAACCAAATTTGCCGCGAAAATGCTGAACAATTACAGCAATTGGGGTATCGGTGGCCGCTCGTTCACCGCCAAAATTATCCACCGTGGGAATTTCCACACCCATCATGGCTGACCATGATTTTCTCATACGTTCAAAAATAGGACCGTGCTGCTGGCCATCTTCGAATTCGTTTCGCAGATACATCACGGCATGAATCATCTCATGAAGCAAAATCGCTTTCATATTTTCAGCCGAACGTTTCTGCGTCAAACTGATCTCGATCCAAACCGAGCCCGGAATGGTGAACGCATCCACCCATTTACCCCAGCGGCGCTTAGCATTGGGTTGATTCACCCTTGCGTGGCATATCCCACCCGTGTCCCTCTTGCCAGTGAACGTTATTTTCATATCATTGGGGAGTTCACCTCCCAGATACGTCTGGTTTATCTCGCGGTAATATGCGGTCAACTCCTCTATCGTGAGAGGGCTTTCTTGTTTGATTGCGCGTGCCATGGCCTATTTATGCCTCTGGTCCATCCCGCGACCAAAAGCAAACCGGCCGCGAGTTGCCTCGCGACCGGTGTGGGATCAAAGTTCGATACCCTTGTCTTCAGCGGCCTTCTTGAAGATTTCGAGACCATCCTTGAGAAACTGATAGGACGCCGCAACGGCTTCCTTCTGGCGCTGAGCCGCCTGTTCCTTGAAAGTTTCGAGGCTCTCCTTGAATGCCGCTTGCGCTTCGGCAAAACCCGTGGGCAGGCCAGTAAGCTTCTCCGGGGTGGGCGTGAAGCTCACCTTGATGAAGCCGAGATCGATTTCCTTGGGCTCACCGCCGGTGAACCATTCGTTGATATTCATATTACGGTTACCTCATTTTCATAACGTTCAATTTCGATCGGCTCTTCCTGCGTCAGCAGATAAACTGTGATGTAGCGATAGAGACCATCGCTCCGGGCGAGCACACCGCGATCGATCATCATTCCCTCGTCGTTTACCGGCATGTGAAAGCGCACTTCGTCGCCAACCTCTGCTCGACGCGGGCGATCCACCGGCTTTGGGCTCCCCAGAGCCTCCTCAAGCTCACCAGCCAACGGCCAGATCACCGGGAAGGCTTTGCCGCAGATCACTTTCCACGCGCCCTTCAGGCGTCCCCATAGGCCATGATAGAACGGCCGGGGAACCGCCCGAACCAAACGGCCATCAGGCAGATGCGAAACCGCACAGGGATCACCAATCATCGACGCGATCTGAAAGGTCGACGGCATGGTCAGATTGACTTCGGGATGGGTGCGTTAATGTCGGCGCTGAGCGCATCCACGAATTCACCGAGCGTCACAAAACGGAGCTTGGTGCGATCCTCGACCAGATAGTGGGTGCCATCGGTCGTCACGACTTCCATAGTGGAAGATCGCGGCGCAGGATTGGGAATCCATGCGGTAATTTCATTGACCGCGACCATTGCGGTCCGGGTCTTCAGGTAAAGGTTTTCATACATGTCCGAGATATTATCCAATCGGACAAACACCACTCAATATTAATTTCTAAATAGCCGATGGATAGTCGGAAAGACATTGCGCAATTACTTGCCGAGATCGCGCGCCTGCGCCAGAAATGGGAACAGCCGCCGGGGTGGCCCGGCGACTGGTCTAAACGTCGCGATGAAGTATGGTGGTGGACCTGTCGGCCGTCGGATCACTAACCGAAGAACTTTTCCAGCATGCGCTCCTCGCGCATCGCTTCAGCCCGCGCTTCCAATACCGCCTCGCGATAGTCAGCCTCATCCTCGAACAGACTGTTCTTGAGGTCGTCGCTGTCCTGAAGCATTTCCTCGATCCAATCCGGCAGAGGACGCTTCGTGCCGTCTTCGAGCAGGAGTTCGAACCCCTCGAACTCGATTCCTGCATCGTGGGGAGGATCGATCCTCGATCCGGCGAACGCCGGTGTGATCGAATAGGTCACGAGAAGCTGCCCCTCGATCGCCAGACCAGCAGCCTCGAACAGGAACGGTTCCTTGTAGACACGGCTCATGCGTTTTCCTTTCCTTCAGTGGACTTTGCCTTCTCCAGCCTGCGCAATTCCTTGCGCGCCGACTCCGCTGCGCCGCGATTAAGTGTCTCGTAGCAGGCGAGCCGCTTGCTGAAGTCGATCTCGTAGCGACCAACGCGCGGATAGATTTTGACGACCGCGACATCACTATCGGGAAACCGATCGATATACGCGACGTGGCTGAATTCTTTGCGGTTGCGATCGCGGCCAATGCAATTGGTCATGCTCATCGGTTTCTGCCTCTAAAGCGTAAACTATAAGACGCCTATACTACCTTTTATGAACACGGTCAATTCACTTCAGATCAACCCGATCACTTTACCATCTGCGACCAGTTTGCGCATGAAATCGAGATCGAACATCTGGTCGCGCAGCCGAAGAAGCTTTTCATCATCGGTCAGTTGGACGTCAGCCGTGGAATTGGGCCGCCACTTCTCATAGGCTCGGTTGTCGCGATCGATATGAGCGTAGATGGCACCGACTTCGGTCAGGTGCTCCATGTTGATTTCATCGATCACAACGTCGAATTCTTCTTCCAACGCCATGACGATTTCGACGATGTCGAGACTGTCCGCACCTAGATCGTGGATTATATCCGTCTCTGGATCGAGCGCATCACCGTGCGCATCGACTTCCAAAGCAGTGATGATGATGCGGCTGACGCGCCTGCGCACATCAGCGGAAAAGTCCGATACACTCATGAAATAGCCTTTATAAAATAGGCCCTGATACTACCCGGCCGTGACTGATTGTTCAATATCCGTAACCGAGCGGCGGGTGATGATCATCTTCATAATAGAATGGCTCGTCGAACATCGAGTTCTCGGCTAACTCGACCTCGTAGAGTTCTTCCATGAAGGACCGATCTATCTTGCAGTCGCGGCATTCCCCCTCTTCATTGAGGAGATCGGCGTCAAAGAGCAGGCCGCAATCACCCTTGCAGGCGACTTTCTCGTGAATATAGCTCATATCACTCTCTCAAATCAGCAGTTCAAATCACGACAGGGCTACTATGACGCAGCCCCAGTTACTAGCCCTGAAATGCAGCCCGCGATGCCATGAGGCGATCGATGTGTGCCTGACGGGAGGCAGCAGGGTCGGGATCGGCCGCACACACTTCCTTGACGAATTTGTCCACCGTCAGGGTCGATGCCACATAGGTGTCGCCGAACAGGGCTTCATTGCGCCAGACGTTCCGCGACGTCTTCGCCACTTCATGAGCGACGTCGGGGTTGAGCCACTGGCTCTCGATGATATCGCGCAGGGTGCTGATCATGCCACATTCCCTTCGATGGTGACGCCCTTTTGGGCGGCTTCGGTGATCAGCTTAGCGAGCTTTTCCGCGAACGTCGCCTTTTCCAGAGCGACCTTCTCCTTATCGCTACCCTTAATCTTGATCAGCAGCTTGCGGGCTTCGTCCTTGGCGGCTTCGAGGTCACGTTCATAGCCAGCGGCATAATCGGCCGCCATGCTGAGGAATTTACCCTTGCCGTAATTGAACCGGACAATTCCTTCGAGGAGACCAGTGAAGGCTTCGACCCACATCGGGTCGGCATTGGCGGGCATTTTGTGAATGAGATACAGCCCCGCGCGCGGGATCGTCGTGCCGAAACCAATTCCGGAATGGGTATTCTCGATACGGTTCCGGTAGTTCTCACCAGCGCGGACGATCATTTCCGCATTGTCGCGGACGAACGCTTCCTGCATTTTCTTTGTCCGATGCCACATCACGCTATCAGCAAAGTCGCTTTCTTTGTATGCGCGACGAGCCGAAGCGACCGGCGCACTCTCGTAGGCTTCGCGACGGTGGACCAGTTCCTTGTCGGTGGTTTCATCTGCATCATCGGTCGAGCCCGGTTCGACATAGACGGTCAGCGTTCCGTCCTCATTCCAGTGTGTCTCATACTCGCCCGGCTGAGTGGCGATATCGTGGAGAGCGTCCCAACGCGTATGGCGCAGCGTCGGATAGGCCTCGATCATTTTGACCAGAATGGTATCAACGGGCGAAAGCGGGCTCAGGGTCGTCATCACATGGTCTCCATCAGATGACGACCCTTATACCACTTTTTATGAAGCGCGCAAGGGCCTATTCACAAATCGCCACCATTGCGGACGACCTTCATATAGGCGACGTTGGCATCACGGATCGCGTTCCGGTGCGTTTCGGCCGCGTGCATGAGCGCCGCTGCCACTGCATAATAGTCGGTGCCGATCGGCAGGACGCAGGTGACGGCCGTGCTCTTCCGAAGCTTGACCTCCTTCTTGAAGCCCTCACGGTCGTTGAAATAGGACACGTTGAACATCGACTTCGACGGGACACCGACCACCCTGCCCACAAGATGGACGTAATCGGACAGAGGATGGCTGACGATTACAAAATCGCCATCAGAGAACTGTAGTGGCATTGGTCAATTCCTTCTTCAAATCAGCAACGGTCAAATTCCGGGTGCGATCCTTCCACTTCCCATCTTCGGGGTGGAGGAAGACGCTGCCATCTCTGGCGATCGTCGCGAACATCTCAGCGGTGGGGTTCCAATAATGGATCATCCGCATGACGCTTATGAATTAGTGGTAGAGCAGACGAAGGTCAAGAACAAAAAATCACGCCGACGGATTTTTCACACGGGAACGAAGAAATTCAATTGCGGCCAGCGCCTTCAACAACGACTCCTCGCCATATTCCAGTTCGAGGCGACAGTTTTCGTTCATTTCCTCCTGTGCCTCTTCTCGCGTGAGGTAGTATGTTCCATTGAAATCCCTATACTGCTCACCCTTGTATAGAGTGATGAACGCACCATCGTCGAAGACGATGGAATAATGCTCATTAACACCCCATGAGTTTTCGGAATATGACACTCGCTTGGCTTCGCTGACAGTCTGCCTCAACAGAGCGTATTCGTGAATCGTAACGTCTCCGAGGCCGTAATAGTCGGTCCTTTTCCAATCCACACTGTGCAGGACATCCCCGACCGCGATCGTCGCGGGATCGACGGCCTGTTTGCCATCTTCGTCGATATAATATTCAGCCATGATGGTCCTCCCAATCGAACATGAAGGCGAGGCGTTCGATCACTCGCAAGGTTCGCGCATCGGCCCATTGAGAGGCAGTTGCCACAGGCATCCATTTGGCCTCAGCCACTTCCTCAGCCTGTGCGACCAGTTCTTCGGACATACCAGCGCCGAACACATACATGAAGTCGTGATGACGATGATCGCCCTCCCCCTTGTCCTCGCGGGCCGCGATAGGGTGAGTGTCGATATCGACTGGATAATCGAACATCAGGAAAGGCAGCGCCAATCCTGTTTCTTCCTTGGCTTCGCGCTTGGCAGCCCGCCACGGTTTCTCGCCCGGATCAACATGTCCACCCGGAGGGATGAGACGGTCATAGGCCAGATGGTGGATCACCAAAATCCGCTCGCAACAACTGTCGACGACGAATGCGCTGGCCGTGATATGCCCCATCATATTCTTGCGATCATTGAGATCGCCTGTGTCGGTGGACAATTGCTCCAGCAACGGGATGACCTGACCGCATGCGGTGGGGAACCTCTTGATGAAATTCCCCACCTCACGGGTGACCTCAGCGATGAAGTCGGACCGTCGCATCAGAACTCGCCAGCCTGAAGGGGGCGCTTGTCGCTCTTGGGCTTGGCCGGTTCGTCCTCGACGATCGTGACATTCTGGAACACCCGATCGGTATAGGACTGAAGCACGCCAGCAAGGCGATTATAGACCGTGCGGAAGAAGCGCGCGACCGGATCGTGCAACAGCCACCACGGGGCAGAAATCGGCCAGCCCATCATGTGGTTGAGGATGCGCGAGCGATAGTCGACCAACTGAATGGGATAGCGCGCAAGTCCATGATCGTAGGCGAAATTTCTTGCCTGCGTTTTCGTCAGGGCACCGAGATCATATTTGCGATTGCCTGCCCACCGCTTCAACTTGTCGGCGATGTCGTGAACGGTCAGAACGTAGCGGAGTACGCCATATGCGGCACCGAAAACGAGATAGACCGCGAAGCCGACCAGAAACTCGACATAGTGAGCCTTGACCCAGCCGATGACGTCGAATGCCCCGTGGGAATAAACCCAGTAACAGGCCACAGCGCCCGCGATGAATGACAGGGTGCCCCAGCCCTCGCGGTTGCGATCCATGAACAAGCCAGTCACGACCAGCGTGCAGAAAGCCAGCAGCCAGAATGCGAAAGGAAGAGCAAGAATGCCCGCCCAAATTACAGCCATGAAAATAAACTCCATAAAATCCGCTATCGCTATAAAATGGTGCAACGACCCGTTGCACTATTTTTCTCAGTTCGTTTTCCTCAGAACCTCGCGCTCAAGGATTTCGATGCCTTCTGGTGGATTATCGTCACACCAGAGAATGGTTGCTTGGTGTGAACCAATTACCATTACGACATAGTCGCAGTCGATCCCTGCGGAGAAGCGAACTTCATCGCCGATCTCATGGAATTCTGCGGGCAGATCGAAGGTGGCTCCCGTATCGAGCGTCCCCCAAAGAACACCATCATCGGCAATACGTTCGACATAACCCGATCCAAGAAGTGAAACTCGTGCGCTCATCATGCAGCCCAAATTGTTTGATCGAGAATAGGCTATCATCGTTTCACAACACAATATTTCTATATCGAATACTCCATGGGATGTTTTACAAATATCCCATGGGAGGTTATTAAAAAGTTCAGCATTTCCGCCATTTTTCCGCTTGTCATTTCACAAATGGTGGTATAGAAAAATGTCACTTCAGGAGGACAACATGCGCAAGAATGCACGCACCACCCCGTTCGTCGCTGGCACCGCAGATTACCGCATCAGTGATGGCGACGATTTCACCGTCACGATCAGCGCTAAGGATTTCCCTGAGCGGAATGAATTCCGCGTCTACAATGTTTATGGAGACGTGACGAAGCCCGATCGGCTTCAGGCTGCGATCGGCAATCTGCTGACCGAGCGCGGCGTGGACAGCCGCACGATCAAGGTTGCGATCTGATGGCGGGCGGCAAACTCACCGCGATGACAGTGAGCGAGTTTGCTGACTTCATCGAGCGCAATCTGGAGCAATTCGTCGACACATGGACGATCAACCAGAAACGCGACCCGGAAGATTGGCCGGAGAAAATGGGCCTGTCAGACTGGCTGGAGCAATTCGGCATATTGATGAGGGATTGACCCACCTCATAAAAAGTGGTATAAGCGTCTCATCAGATGGAGATCGACATGAAGTTCAAGCCCACCACCGCCGAATGGAAACTGATCAACGATGTCGCGTTTCGCGGCCATTATACGACCGGACGGTCGATCAAATCCGTGGCTGGTGTGCGGCTGGAATGTCGGGACAATATCAGTCTCAGCTACACCGGGGACACCAACATCAACCGCGCGCTGGTGTCGGATCAGTGGCCCCACTGTAGCGATCTCGATGTCTATGATCGCTCCAAGCATCACACCGATATGTTTCGCGAAGGCGCTGATCTGACCGAAGACGGTCGTGGTCTGTTCGATTTCTACATCTACAACCGCTATCATCGTGACGATGGCGACCTTTGCGGTAACGTGCTCGTCCGCGTCGTGGACGGAAAGCTTCACAGCATCTGGATCGAAGGCGGACGAAATGTGTCGTGGACGCCCCAGACCGGGATCGCCAAGGTCGCCCTCGATCGCGAACTGGCCTACTGACATGATCACATTCTCTGCATTCGTTCGCCACTGGGCCAGTCACAAGGGGTTGATCAACAACCGGGTCCTGCGAGAAATTGGCCGGGAGGCTATGGAACGCGTCCAAGCGCGGCAGGCGGCCGGTTATGGGGCAACACCCCTATGCTTCGCTGATCTGGCCGCACGGCTCGAAACTGCCATCGGAGGCGAGTGCTGAGCCTCGTGGGTAGAATTATATTCCCGTGCTACCTCACGAGCCGTTGATCGGCTGTTCCAGCGCCAGTCGTCGCCGAAGACGATCGCATCACCGGGTCCGCGAACGATCCAGCCATCTGGTAGACGCTGCACGCGATATGGTTTCAATGTGGCTCTCTACGCTTGTTATTGCGGATTGAACGGCGGATGAATGCGAACTGGACGGCGGAGACGATCTGCCTTCGATGGCTTCGGCGTGGTCACCAGTGACTCAACCTCGTGATATTGCTGAAACGAGATCGGCAGTAATTTCTCTTTCGAGCATGCGCGGCAGCGAAAGCGATATGCATAGCGCACATCGAACCAGAGGAAACCGCACGAGAGCGCCAATCGTTCCACATATTCGAACTTATGTGAGCAGAATAGCTTCATTACAGAACCCGCGTAATGCTTCGATCCGCCGCGCCGATTTTGATGCGCTGCCCCGGCTTCAGAACACCCACGAGATCGACATATGAGTGGCGGCAGACGACGGCCGTATCATCTTCAAGGCGGTAGCTGACGAGACTCTGCATAGAGAAAGCATCGGGCTCTTCCTTACGGTCCTCCGACACCTTGGAAGAGGTGACGCCCTCTACCACCACGGTCGTTCCTACCGCGATGCACTGTTGATTGGCCGGTGCTTCCGCCGCGACTGAGACCGGTGGCGTTACCGTTGTTGAAAGGAAAGCGGTAACGCCCATGGTCGCGGCACCGCATGCGATCGCGGCGAGAACCGCATAAAATACCGCATGTGACTTCTTGATCCCGACTGTGGGTTCGATCGACTTGTGCTCATATCCGGGCATCAAATTTCTTTCTGGTCAAATTGTGCGCATGTGAGTTTAGGCGCACAGATGGACGCCTCCACAATTTCCTTACCGCTGATCGATCCGGCCGTTATGTTTTGGCCGTGTGGTGCCGTCCCATCAAATGGGATCGATAATTTTTCGGCGGTGATACCAGCGTGGACGACGGCCGGGTTCCGTTTGAGAAAGTCCATCCATGCATCGAGCATGGCGTCAGCCAAATCGTATCCGCAGTCGTCGTCCATTTCCATATCAGGCCGCCGGGTAGCTGATGCTGAGGCAGTTGATGAAATCAACCGACGCGCCGTAGCCATCGGAGTTGCTGCCGCGAACGGCCAGCTTCAGACCATCTTCGGTCTGGATCACATGGGCGGGGAGATCGCTCGCCGAACCCACATATGCGATATAGACGCGATCCTTGGACATGTGATCGCTGGTGTAAACGGCATAGGTATCGCCGATATTACCAGCCGCAGTCCAGCGACCAACCTTTGCAGGCTTTTTGGCGCTGACATAGGTGCCGCCCAGCATCGTCACGACGTCAGGGTGGCACAGGACGACATTACCAGCGCCACGGCGCGTGCGGCGAGCGATCGTGTTGGCCTCTCGACCAATCATAATCGCCAGCGCTCCGGCGTTTTCGGCTTCGGAACCGGGATTGGAGCGATAGTTACCAGTCGGGCCGACCAGAGCCAGCAGCTTGTCCTCGGCATCCTCAACCGAGGCAACGTCATCGGTGCCCTCAACGGTTTCGGCCGCCAGATCAAAGCGGACGCGGACGCCTGCCTTCATGGTGAAGTAGGGAACCGGCCTGCCCTGCGCAGCGGCCTCAACCGCGTCATCATATTCTTCCTGCGTGGCTTCAACGAAACAAACGCGATTGAACGGAGCATTGTCCTCATGGACATCAAAGAAAAGTGGAGAAATCATTTTGGGATAATACCGCCTTCGAAATATATGGTGCAATATTTAATGGAACCGCACCATCTCGCGGATCACATTTCGCGCATTCACCAAAAGATATACGCTCAAGATGGTGTTGCTATCCTGCCCCTCCAGCCGGTGATCTCTGACGAAATCTTTTGGGAAGAGGAACCGGAATGACTGCGTGCCATATTCGGAATGATCAGCGAACAACAGAAGGACAAGCGTTGCCACTTCATCGACGATGATATCGACAGGAATATCGATGAACTCATCATCGGCCGCCATAAGGACCACGGACGGAGCCATGAAGAACTGCGCCGTGCGGAATAGCCATTCCGACGATTGCACTTCCGGGTGGGCGGCAAGATACTCGACCGCTTCCTCAAGGCGCGCATGCAAGCGCGCGGGATAGGTCGTCCTCGTCATTTCGAGGACCGGGGCAGTGTCCATCAAATTTCTCGCTCAAATGCACCTGTGGTGCGGGTACCCGAACTCGAATCGGGACGACCTTTCGGTCAAGAGATTTTGAGTCTCTCGCGGCTACCAGTTTCGCCATACCCGCAGGTGAGGGGCAGGAAGGCCCTGCCCCATTTGGCTCAGGCTGCGATGAGGTCCTTGAGCTTGCCATCGTCCTGCGTGCAGACGCCGTCGACGAAGGTGTAGGACCACCAAGTGCCGCGATTGTCGCCCTCGGTGGACGAGAACACGACCTTGCCATTCACCTTGGCTTCGGCCAGAACCGCGAGGATATCTTCGTCCCACAGATAGTCCATGTGCTCCATGGCATCGGGCTCGAAGTAGAGGGTTCCGTCGCCACACAGGACTTCGTCGGCGTCGCCGAAGAAATGCTCATCCTGACCGGCGGCGAACAGCTTTTCCGCATATTCCTGCGGGACCACGACGGTGTTCGAGATTTCGTTGATCGACCAACCCATTGAATTAACTCCAGTAAAATCTTCGCTATCAAATCTGCCCGACGATTCGCGCCGTCCGGTGATCCCTGCCTACCGGCGTTGGCGATTCGGGTGCAATATAATTTTTGTGAGATTTTTCGTGGGGCCGACCGGGCGTTTCCAGCCATATTCCCAGTCTAAATAACGGATGAGAGAGTTGATCAACATCATGGAGCAGGCCGAAAGTTGGCCTAAGGTCATCGCTGGTTGGGAACTGGCCCAGCGCATTTCCAGAGAAGACATCCATCACACCCCGGAGGATTTTTCTCACGGGGACATTTATGCTAACATTGCCGCATTCGATCGCTATGACCTTCAGGAAATTTCCGTTGCGTCAATCAAGCGCGGCATTTTCACCATCCATGACAATCTGGTCTCTGATTATGCCGCCCGCGACCCTCTGGGTGCTCCGCCAGTAATTTTCGATCCAACCCATGGCTACCTCATCGACGGCAACCACAGGCTGGAAGCGGCCGTTGCTCGCGGCGACGAAACCATATTGGCCTATGTCGGCGATGCTACTTCATATCACGCGCCAGAAGATGAAGACGACGACGGTGAATGGTCACCGGGAGATGACTGGTAATCAGGCGAAGCGGTTACGGATGAGCCGCTCGATCGCCGCGACATCGAATTTGTCCGCCGGAAACGGCAATGACGACAGTGTCTCGTCAAACGAATGACCGGACAGGGTTTCAAGCGCCTTCCTGCCCACTGACAGATCGGCGGAGTTGCCCAGTGCCATCAGGAGATAGGCGATACTCTCGTTTCCGTGCGTGAGTGGCTTTCCGCCTGAAATTGCCTTGCGCAGGACCGGCCTCCAATTATCCGGGATGTAGAAACTCACTGCGTCCATAGAGTAGCCCGGCACCGCGTCTCTCATGTTGCTCGCGTCGCCGTTGATGAGGTTGGCCGCTGCATTGAACATTGCGGCTTTACGTTCGGCTGCGCGGCTCTTCGGGTCGCCCATAGGCGTGACCGGGCCAGACATGCGTTCAAGCCAATATGTCGCCGCCTTGCGATAATAATGCCGAACCTGCTCCGGGGTGAGCCTTTTGTAAGCGGCGAAGCGCTTCATCACTTCATCGGCATATTCCTTCGCGGAATCAAAATCAGTCGGATTGTGCTCTTCGATATGATGGAACCACGCGGCATCGATTTCCATCGGGTCGGTGTGATAGTCACTGTCGTCGCGGTTGAAATAATATTTCGAGAATGTCGTGCGCTGCAAATAATGGCGGAGTTCGTGAACCAATGTCGACTTGACGCTCCGAATGCTGCCATCCGGGCGGCGCGCCATATTTTGTGGATTGGTATAATCGCCCTCATCACTACCCGTTATGGTCTTCAGGAAGAGATAGATCGCAGAGGTCATGTTGCGGTTCTGTGCGCTGAAGGCACCTGCTGCGCTAGTGATCGTCTCGTTGTCCACGACGATCTTCATGTCCTTCAGGAAACGAAAAGCATCGCGATATTTCTCCGGGAAGCGTTTGCCCATTTCGACAAAGCGCTCATCATCATCCCATGAGAATGAAACAGTCGCGGACGTTCCAGAACGCACAGTGGGTAATTTTCTGATGATGTAATCGGCGAGTTCACCAAGCAGGTCTGAATTGATGGTGGCTTCGAGAAGATGATGGAGACGCATGGTATATTTATCTCCGATCGCCTTTGGCATAAATATGAGATGCGCAACTTCATCGACATCGTCCGAAGCCATCATTATGCCGAGAGCCTGATGGAAGCCCCCATTGATCCAGAGCGCGCCGCACGCGCTGCCCAGATGGGTTTCGACACCAGCCGGGTATGGTATCATGGCACGCCCGCAGGCGAGATCGCCGAATTCGACCCGTCGCGAACCCCAGATGAACGCCTTGCCTATGGCAAGGGAGTCTATGTCAGTGCTGATCCCGTTGCAGCAAGCGGCTATAGCCGCCCCGGAGCCTCGTGGGGTAACGATACCGACGATGCCCAGCCCACGGTCTATCCGGTCTTCATACGCTCTCAACACCCCTTCGATCTCGATAAACTTTATCCCAACGCTGAGGTGAAGCGCATCCTCTTTCATTGTTTTGGAGAAGGGATCAACCACCTCCCTCTGTGGCGCGAGCTTATGCAGGATATGGGACATCGCCTAGACGATGATGACGACGATGATAACTACGAACCGGATGAAGAGCAGGAACTGGAGTGGAAGTTGGAGGAACTATCCACTGCCGACAGCATCTCTGACGTTGACCCGGATGATTATGAAGAAGGTGAGGACGACCCCGAATATCTGGAAGATGTCCGCCATTCAATCGATCTGGAAATCAAGCAGATCACTCGTCAGCTTGGCTTTGTTCGCCAGCGCCGCGAAGAGGAAGAAGCAATCCATAAAAAGGGTCTCGAAAGCGGCCGTATCGGTGGAGCTTATGGGCGCGATATCTACAAGGCCATGTGGACGAACACCTCCGAATATCATGACTGGAAAGCAGAGAGCAGCCTGATCGGCGGCGAAACGGAGGTGTTCCAGTTCAAGACCTTCGCCAACGAATGGTTGGAGGAACTGGGGTATGATTCCATTGTCCATGTCGACGGGTATAATCCCGGCGCGGCAAAGGTGTCGCATAATGTCACGATCCTGTTCCGGCCCAATCAGGTTCGCAGTGTCTTCGCCAAGTTCGATGACAGTAAGGCCAATAGCAATCAGGTGAGCGACTAATGCGCAACTTTATCAACATCGTCTCGGAGAAATATCTCCCTACCACTGGAGCGGCCAACGACGCTGCCCTTATCGATCTCCTCGCCCCTGCCGGGAAAAGCGCGGCGATCGGGCAGGAGAAAGGCGAAATCAAGCCCAATGGCATATCGAGGCTGGTCAGCGCCTATGGATCGACCCGCTATGTGTTCAGCGAGAATGGGAAACCCCTGAGCGTTCTCCAGATCATGAGCCGTGATGGCGAGCATGGCGTGATCGCCAACGTCTATACGGTGCCGGAAGCGCGCCGCCGTCATCTCGCCTTCGCCCTCATCACGATGGCCAAGCGGGACTTCAAGACCATTGAGCACAATGATGATCTGACCCATGATGGCGCGGCATGGGCGAGTGCGGTTGAAGAAGGCAGAGAGCCTGAAATCCGACCTCAGGTGGCTTGAAGCACCTGAACCACGCATGGGAGAGGCTTCGTGATCCGCACGAACACCTCGCCCTGATGTGACCAATCTTCCCACTGACTGTGCAGGCTACCCACGCCGGGCATCTGTGCCTTGGCTGCCATCGTCGCGCAGAGCGTGAAAAACAGCGGTCCTGACACCGAGATCGGTCTTCTGTTCGACGAAGCGGATGACGCCCACGACCGGATAGGCGATATGCCTGTTATCCGACGACTCCAGAGTGACCAGCATCGAGAACCACGAAATCCCCGCACCGGCGATCTGATGGTTCTTCATGCTGGCGTAGAACGCCGCCTTACGGTCACTGATCATGCGGTTGGCACCGTCGGACATAACGCGAATACCCATAAATTGGAGGGAGGTTTACGCAGCCTTACTTTTCGCCAGCGCAGCCTTCGACAGAACCGGAAAGCTCCAGCCGACCGCCACATTTTCGTTCCAGCCCACTGCATTGCCATTGGCAAGCTCATACCAGAACACGACATTGCGATGCGTGCCGGGCCACCGCTTTCCGCCCTCATACACATCATGGCGAGCAACAACCTCGACGTCGCGCAAGCGATATGCGGGGGTATCGACGTAACTGGCGAATTCGCGCGGAAGCACATCCTTGAGCGTTTCGCGTGCTTCCTGCGCTTGTTCGATATCTTCGGTCGTCATTATTTTCTCCGTGGTTAAAAAGTCTCTATACCACTTTTTATTAGGCGTCAACTATTCCGATCAGGAAATACCCAGATGCTCTTTCAGAGCCTTGGCGCGTGCCTTGCTGGCGAACGAAACCAGCGATCGTGCGGTGCCATCGTGGGTCGACCGGTAGAAGAAGAAGCGGACGTCGCCCTCGGGCAAAAACATCCAGTCGTAGCGCTTTCCATCGGAAAAGACTGCCTCGCCACTGCGCGGCTTCATATTCGCACCAGTGGTGCCCTCGATCCGCACGTTCTCGACCTTCATGACAGTTTCCTCTATCAAATTCCCTACCTCTTTATACTACTTTTTATGACCTGACAATATGGTACCGAACCTCCAGATCGAATAAATATTGCATGCGTTATCATCAGATCATCGAAGCCTCCATGCCCTACGGGCGCACCAACGATATGACCGGCATGACCTTCGGATTCGAGTCCGAGATCATCGCGAGGAGCAGCACGTTCACTGAAGAGGTGGACTGGTGGGACTTAGACGATGAAAACATCCCCGATGCATTCGACGTCGATCACGAGATTTTCAATACTGAATATCAGGAATGGCAGAAAGATGGCCATGAGGATGGATCGGTTCGGGATTGGATCGATGATATCGGCGCAGCCGCGTGGTGGGAACTGGTTCGCGCGGATGGCGGCTATGAATATGTCCTGTCCGATGGCGAGATCAAACGGCGTCTCCCATGGAGTCAGGCCGTCGATTTCTTTGTCGAAGACATTCAAGAGGGGTTGGATATACCGCGCATTCGTTACTCATATGAGGAAGAACAGCCGATCGAGAATAAGGATTACTCGAACTGGCACCTCGAATCCGATGGCAGCGTTCATGGTGAGCTAAACGATCTCGCCTTCGAACTCATTTCCCCAGTGTTCCATTCCTACGATGAGTTCGCCATGACACTCCGCCAGTGGCTGGAGTGGTTCCCAGAGCACTATGGAACCGGCATTTATACCAACCGCACGACCGGCCTTCACATCAACATCGGGATGCCCGATGCGGCAAATAAAATCGATCCGCTCAAGCTGCTGCTTTTTTCGGGTGAGAAATGGATCACCAAGCATTGGCGCGATGAGGGCAACGGTTACACTGATGAACTGCTGCCCAAGCTGAACGCTCAGGGCCTTCCTCGCTCGATCGAGGACGCCAGCGCGATCGCCCGCACGTTCATCGAGAACCTCAATGAGAAGAGCTTCGCGATCAATTTCCTCACGCTGATCAACCGGGGATATGTCGAGTTCCGGCCGATCGGCAACGCAGGTTACGAAACCAAGATCGACCAGATTTTCCAGCACATCGGTCTGTTCGTCCAGATGATCCATATCGCCTCTGATCCCAATCTCTATCGCCGCGAATATGCGACGAAGTTGGCTAAGCTGATCGGTGGCCCGGTCGACACGGTGAGCCCCACGATGACCACGCCTGAGCGCACGGTGAAGAAGTGGATCGATAGCCTGAACTATCGCGAGGCTGATCGGATGAAGGTGTTGAACGCTCAGGGGAAAATCGTGATCAGCCCCGACACCCTGCTCATGTTCATCGCCTCAGAGGAGACGCGGTCACAGGGAGCGCGCCCTATCCCCGATACGGTCCTACGTATCCTCATCCGGGCAAGCGGTATGACGCCGGATAGCTGGCACCACCTGCGGATTGACTATGAGCACAATCTGCCATGGCAGTTCAGGCCAGAAGGTTGGGAAGCTGTGAAGCGTGTGCTGGACCCGTTACTGGGTCAGTAAGGTGCAAGTCGGTGGGGTTAAACCGGCACCATGTGCCATTCGGGATTGGGACGAAGGCGAGAAATGACTTCCTCGCGTTTCAGTTGAATGATAAATACGCCATATGCGTATCCATGAAATTCTTGATGACACCCTCACTTGGCGTCGTGATCTCACTCTTGAGGAAGAGATCGCTCAGCATGGGGATGTCATTTTTGAAATGGCCAACCTTGCGCCCGACCAGACCGGTATCAAAGGCGTGATTTTCATATCGACCGCGATGGCATCACACGGACCGCGCGTGAAATTCTTCGTCAAAACCGGCCGAAACCAGCCCAGCTTTTCAGTCGCGATCGCGGACGATCCTCAGGTAGTGGCGAATAGCCTCCCCGCCAAAACCGTCCGCGAATATGCGCCACAGGTTATCGAATGGGTCCGGATCAACCAGCAGGCTCTTCTCAAATTCTGGAATGAAGGCGAGGAGTGGATGCACGCCGACGTGAACAAGTTCATCGCCGGACTGGTCCGAATATAGAGATTGATGGTGGGCGCGGTGGGGATCGAACCCACGGTGTGATCGTTAGTCAGTAGAGCGTTTTAAGTGCCCCGCGTTTCAGCCTCTTCGCCACGCGCCCAAATTAATCTGCGTAAGGACCGCACTCGGTCAAACGGTCAACCACATCACTGATGCGGTCATCGACAAATTCAACAATCAGATTGAATAGCCGGTCGGCAGCCTCTGCGTCATCGGTGAGAGCACTGATCGAAGCCTTGAGTTCCTGTTCGGTCGCCAGTTTCTGCCGGTAGGTCTTGTAGCTCATGTTGTGATTTCTACGGAATACCGATCATGGAAATCAATAATTGCGAGTTCTTCGGCCGTGACGGGACTCGAACCCGCACGGAATTATTCCACGTCACAAGGACGCACCTATGGGTTCACCCACAAGCAACCAATTTGGGTCAGTAGCGTCTTCCGATTCCGCCACACGACCGAAGAATAGCATATCCGGTTCTACCGGAAAATCAGAGGTGGTGTTCTGACCAGTAGGCTGATCAACGGCTTACCACCCAATCCGCAGCGGCCGTAGCCGTGAGGGAGCAACTAACCCCTCCACGGCTCGACGTCAATATTAGTCGTAGAGGCCGTCAAGATGATCGCGAAGAATTTCGACGAACGCATCCACTCCAGTGATGAGGGTCCACTTTGCGCTGCCCGTAAGATTGACGGCCAGCCCCCTGCCCTCGGCATCATCACGGAAGTTGATCCGGCTGCCGAGACCGTGATCTTCGAACTGAAGCTCAGCGTAGAAATCAACCAGCGCATTCGGTCGATAGTTCGGCTCGGTCAAAATCTTCGCCACCACGCCGTGCTTGGTCTTAAGCTCAGCGACCACGGAATTCAGGAAATTGAGTGCCGCAAGACGGTCTTGGCTCGACTTCGCCAGAAAAGCTTCGCGCTTGGCATTCAGGTCATCATTCAACATAAAACCTCCCTTGTCATGACGTTAGACGCCAATGTGGGGAGCCCAATATGTTGGATCAAGCCCGCTACTTGATCACACCCTCTTCGCGCAAAACCTCCCGCACGACCTTCTCTTGTGAGCACCTGCTCTGATCGTCGGAGCAAGGTGCTACCGCCGACAACACGGCATCAAGGATGATGCAGACTGCGAACAAAATCCCGCAGACCCACATCATCACTTCATTCATATCACGCTTCACGCAGCTTCACTCCTAGCCGCACGCCATGGTGGCATATTCGTCGATGCTCATATCGTGGATATAGGCATAGCGCGGCTGGCCACCGTCACGCTTACGAAACTCTACCCGGAGGAGCCTCCCTTCAAGGTGAAGGATATGCTCGCGCACGACCAGCATGTCATCGGTGTCGATCACCGCGCCTACCGCAGCACCGCCGGGTAGATCGGAAAGGTTCACTTGGATTTTCATGTCATTCGCCCTCCGGATCGTAATAGAAATCCGGGTCCTGACCAGTTTCGAAGTGCATCACGAGGTCCATGTCGCCATCCGACCATGCCTGACGATATTCCGCCCACTTTTCGGCCGTGGCAGCATAGAGGTCACCAGATTCAGTAGTGCCGTGGATGTATTTCTTGTCGCTCATATGGTCTCTTTCAAATGTCAGAGAGACCATGAGGAACTCGATATTGCGGGGTCAATATTTTACGACTGTGACTGGTCGCCCGGCTCTGGCTTTTTGGATGCCTCTTCTTCCCGTTTTGTGGTCAACTCAGCCTCAATTCTCGACACGCGCGTTTTGAACAAGGGGTTTAGAACTTTGCCGGGTGGCTTCACCTTTTCGAAATCGTAATGGTCGCGAACCCCGAGAAAGACGACGGCCTCTTCATACTGAGCAGCAAAAAGCACGACGCGTGATCGCGGACTGTCGAGATGGAAGTGCATATAACCATCGTCTTGAAGTAACTGGTCGACATTCTGACCAAGTTTACTACGATAATATCGGCGTGGGATGGTCTCCCCCTTTTCGATACATTCCTTGAGGAACGTCAGGGAAACCACATGTTGCGGCGTCAAACGGATGCTACTCGTCATCCCTTCGGCGAAAACTTCCTTAGGGACAGGCTCTATTGTTTCTAAGCGCATTCTCATGCGCTTACTTATTCCGGCGAGTTACTATTCGACGTCTACTCCGAAATAACCGGGATCGAAGCAAAAAACTTCATCGTGTCCTTACGGTTCATCCCGGTCAGCCGCACACCCCCTTTGGGGTTCGCATCCGCTGCCGCACCCGCCTTTGCAAGGCTCCTACGAACTTTCGACAAATGCATCTCATATGCCTGCTCACCCGAAGCAGGCTCATCGTCGACGTCTTGCGCGCGTGTTGCTTCCGCCATGACAGCCTCCTTCTGCTTCACCGCATCGTAGCTGATAAAGTCAGAATTTTCAAGAATTGTTCCCATTGCAGGGTCGATGTCTATGATGCGCATACCCTATTTAGCAGGGCTTGTTCAGCCTTTGCTCATCATCAACGAGAAATCAAAGTTTCCGTTCGCGAACCTTCATCATAGCGTGCTGATAAGCCAGTGCGAGCCCGACCGTCTGCGTCTTCTCCCCACCATCGCGATGGATGGCATTGATGAGATCGAGGAGCATGATGTGCTCCATTTGCCACTGACCATAAGTGGGCGTGCGCCCGGCGCTATCGGCCAGCACCGCAGCAACGCGATCTGCCATCTGGTAGGCAATCGCACGGCGCATATGCGTAGGCTCAGCCTCAGGAAGAAACGCATCTGGACGGAAAGCATAGGGATCGATCGCTTCTGCCAACTGCTCCCGCAGACCCATGCGCACAGGTTCCTTGGGAGGCGACGCTTCCTCTGCCCACATGCGCTCATTCTCGCGGATTTCCTCTTCCGTGAACGGATGACCCCACGAACTGGTGAAACGGTGTGCGAAACGATCGCTGAATTTCTTCTCAGCGGGCGTCAATGAAGTGTCAATGAGATCGAAATGCTTGAAGAATGCCACAGCATCGCTCTGTAGCATCAACGCGGAATAAACTGCCTGTCTGCCGAGAATAAAATGAGGAGAGACCCATGTTTCGCCAACAGGATAGGACTCGGCCACAGCAGCCAAATAGTCGTTGATCTCATCGATGCGCGCCACAGCCGCCGCATCAGACGTTTCCCGCAACACCACTTTGCACAGACCATCGTCGTATAATTTCACGTCCATCATATCGCTCCATCGAATTGGAGACCGACTATCTGGACGGACCACCAGCGGTCAATTTATACAAAGGCACATGGACTAAATATCCCATGCGCATCCATGACCTCTTCAACCTGAATGAAGCAAGCCGACCCAACGACATGCTGGAGATCACCACCCGACTGGCGCGCGGAGGATGGCATCCCATCGACGAAGGAAGCTACGCTACCATCTTCGCAAAAGAAGGCGTGGATTATGTCCTGAAAACCTTCGAGGTCGATGACGCCGGATACGCCGAGTTCGTCAAGCTGACGAAACGATTTCCCAATCCGCACTGGCCCAGATTTCGGGGACAACCCATGGAAATCAACGATGCGTTCTCAGCAATCCGAATGGAGAAACTGGAGCACCGAGACGGCACCCTCTCACACCTGTCGCCCTATTTCGCTATGAAACGCGGCGATGAAGTGTCGCTCGATACATATGGCGAACTCCGCGCTCTGCTCACCCAATATCCCGATCTGAAAATTGCCCTCGATCTGATCGAGGAACACCTACTCGGCCGCTTCATGCTCGACCTGCGGGCCGACAACACAATGCAACGAAGTGATGGAACGCCAGTGATCACCGATCCGGTCAGTCAGCAAGTTCTACGTTTTCTTCTGACATCATGCGCTTCTTAAAAAGTTATACCGCATTTAACTCAATAGCTTAAAATTAAGTCGATATTTTTGGTGCCCCAGATGGGAGTCGAACCCATAAAAACCACCGCTCTTGAGGCGGCCGACTGTTCCAGTTTGCCATAGGGTCACTGGGGCACAAAAATATGGTGCATCTACCCGGACTCGAACCGGGACGGGAGTTATCCCACGAGCCTCTCATGCTCGCGCGTGCTGCCAATTTCGCCATAGATGCATGACTGATCTGCTTTAATGGTGCCAGCGAGAGGACTTGAACCTCCATGATCTTTCGATCGCCGCATTCTGATCGCGGTGCGTGCTGCCAGTTTCGTCACGCTGGCATCATTAAAGCAGTAATGTCCAGTCTCTCCCGGTGTCACACCATTATGAAGGGCTCTTAAAAGCTTACCGGACACGGCCGTTGTGGAGCCTGTAAATCTCAATTTGATTTGGTGCTGCTAGCAGGCAGCGGACCTAAGCGAAAACTTGCATACTGATCTTCAGTTAGTTTTTAGCGAAAAAAGTAAACACTCATATCACCAGAATAAATACTGGATGATATTCCCTACAGATGAGCAAATCAACCATTCCAAGACTTGGACCGAACTTTATAAAAATCTCGGAATCAATCCTAGAAATAGCTCAGCATGTAAAGCGGTCCAAGCCGATGTTCGTGCACGCTTTCCAAATTGCCATCTTAATCGCTATCGCAACACCGGAAAATTCACCGATGATGAATTTTCTGAGCTTGTTAAGAACTCAAATTCCATTCGCGAAGTCATAATATCGGGCGGATGGAAAATGGCAGGTGGATCGTACAACATGATCCACGTCAGGATTAAGCGCCTTGGTCTTTCAATAGATCACATGAACGCCAAACAGGTTGCCAAAAGAACTCCGCGCATAAGACGTGATATTCAAGACTACCTTACCGAAAACTGCTTTGTTATCGGAAGCCACGATCTAAAAATAAGATTGATTAAAGAAGGAATCAAAGTCCATCAATGTGAGATATGCGGGGTGACTGAGTGGATGGGACGACCAACCCCAATTTGCTTGGACCACATCAATGGCAACCACCATGATAATAGAATCTTCAATCTACGTATACTTTGTCCAAATTGTCATGCCCAGACCGAAACTTTTTCAGGTAAAAACCGTCGCAAACCGCGAAATAAGTGCACACAGTGTGATGAACCCGTAAAGACTAACCGACAGGTCACATGTGGCTCAAGAGCGTGCGTATCAAAGCAACATTCAAAAACGCGCTCGTCCAACGATCAAACATCGAAAAGTAAACGTAAGCGGATAGAAGGTAGTTGCTTGGGTTGTGGTTCCCCTAAAAATAAGACTGCAAAGTATTGCTCCTATGAGTGCGCCAGCAAAGCCTCCCGCAAAATAGATTGGGATGCCGTTGACCTCATTGAGGAATTGAAGACAAAGAACTTTCTGCAACTTTCCCGTGAACTAGGCGTAAGCGACAATGCGATCCGGAAACAATTAAAGAAAGTGGTGGGCGTGGTCGGGATCGAACCGACAGTGTGATCGTTAATCCGTGCGGAATCCTAAATTCCGTGCGTTTCTTCCAGTTTCGCCACACGCCCGTGTGTTTTGAGGTTAATGAAAGGGTGCGTTCGGCAGGGCTCGAACCTGCAATGTGTTTCCACCACAGGAGCTTTCCTCCTGCGCGTATACCAATTCCGCCACGAACCGCACAACTTCAAGATAAGGCTGATCCCAGATCAGCTTATGAAATAGACATTAGATCGACCATCCAGATAAAGTCAAGCATGGCCACTAATCGTTACGCATTCTCCCGTTCCTATAGTCAAAAAATTCATGCGAAGAACAGAGCGCGTCAGCGCTACAATCTCGCATTGTCACCGGCCTTTGCCATTCGTCTTGCCGAGGCATTCCGCAATGGAAAAGGAACTGTCCTTGAACGTCAAGGGAAACGTTTCGTGGTCTATTCGATCGATCTCTCGATCGTTGACCCCGAACATGAGCCACGCACGGTCATAGCGGTCTATGACCGAAAGACCCGTAACATCGTGACGTTCCTTCCCGAGGATTGGACCCCGCAGAAAGGCAAGGCGCATCGCTATGAGATGAAACGTCTCTATGCCGAATGGCTCAATCCTTCTCTATCCATCACAGACGAGAAGAAATAATTGGTCCGGAGGGTGGGATTCGAACCCACGAAAATCTCTCGTTACCGAAACGAGCGAGGACGACCTGACTCCTCCACCTCCGGACAATGCTCACGGCTAGGTCGCGCATACTGGATTCGAACCAGTGAAATCTCCTGTCTCCCAGACAGGCGAGGACGACCTGACTCCTCTAATGCGCGACGTAACCGTGAACTGCTCACGGCTCTGTCGGGACGCGGGGACTCGAACCCCGACGATGTCCTCACTCCAGATGAGACGACCTATCCAATTGGTCCACATCCCGACAGAACCGTGAACTCGGCGGGACCCGCAGGCCCCGCCATTCACTTTCAACTTCACCAACGATGTCAAATAGCCCGGTTTACCAAATCGGAAATGAGTTCGCTGTAGACGAACCCTTTCCCTCAATCATAAACCGCCGCTCTTGTCCTATTCGGACATTTGCGGACATTATCCGGCCAAATCCGGCCATTATTTCAATCTCGAAAACGCCGGTTTTCCGCCGTTTTCTGGTAGTCTTGTCCTCGTATCCGGCCAAATCCGGTCATATTCGGACATTTGCGGACATTTGCGGACATTGCCTTGGTTCGATCACTCTGCTGTTGGCACCAGTGGGTTGCCGGATTGCTGAGGTCTTCGGAACTGCGGACAAAGAAAAACCCGCCAAGCTTGCGCCGGGCGGGTTGTGTAATCCCTTAGAAGAGTCGGGTGGTATTATCCTCCCGGAACGTCCTCCGCAGCACAACGCGCCCAGCCCCTAAGCAGGGGCAAGGTCGGCAGCAGTGGCAGAGGACGCGCGGCCACGAATGCCGCAGACATAGCAGCGATAACGCCAGCGGCGTTTCCTGCGATGATCATGGCGACAGTCTTGAACACGTTTCTTACTCCCTGAACCCGTGGCGGGCTCTTCATGCTTTTATTTATACAGAACGCTATTTTTAGAAGTCAATTAGAAAAATCACTCCGCAAATAATTGCCAGCCCATCTGCTGATCGTATGCAATCCATGCTTTGACGCCCGGATTGGCCTGTTGGAATATCGCTAGTTTCGTTTCAGCTACGGTCCGTGTCATTCGATCCTCGTTAATGGTCTGACGTAGAGATCGCATAAACGGAGGCGTTAGGCCATATCTACCGCGTCGACGAACTCATCCACATAGTCATAGTCGACCGAGAAACTATCCCCGACACGATATGCATGTGGGAATGTCTTTGCGACCATCTCTGCCTTCGCTCGATCGAGATCATGATCACCGATGATCTGCTCCAGAGTGAAATACCAACCGCCCTCTGGACGGTCATCGGCTTCCTCTTCGCCTTGATCATTCGGCTCTTGATCGATTGGGATACTGCGGCGTTCAAGGTCGGACGCTTGTCCATCGGCTCCATCGACGCTGTAGACCAAGCCTTCTTTCTGCATGCGTTCCCAGAAACCCAACGCTTCGGGAATGGCTTCCACCACAGCGATCGGCCGACCATACTTGCGGTCCAACCAAATCAACATATCACGCCCTCTTACGGTAGGGCTGCTGTGCATCGTCTGGATTGCGATATAGCCATTGTCGGTGGCCCAATAGCGTATATGGGCTTCGCCTTCTTCATCGAACGTTGCCCACAGCGCGTGAGGGACGTCCCCGTCATCCTCTACGATGTTGGGAGAAAGCTGGGCGGCTTCGAAAAGGGAAATCCATTGTCTCATGCCCTATTTATCGCAACCATCAACCATCCCGCATAGCCATCATCGTTTTCAGGACTTCCGGGAATTTCGATGCGAGCGTTTGTGCCCGATCGTTCTCGTATGGGTCGACGCCGATTGAATCTAGCAGCAGAGCGAATGTCGAGGTCAGCACGGTGGAATTGAAGGATGTCTCAACAGGTTTCATCCCGATCACGTAATCGATGGGATCGCGCCCCAGCGCAGTAACCACTCCCATGAAAACATCGGCGCTGATCCTCTTGTCCTTACCGTCGATGAAATTGCGGTAGAAGGACGCATTACGGCCGTTAGTAACGCGGAGAGAAAATTCCCGGCCGGAGGTTTGGCTGACGGCCGCAGTCATATCGGCCTTCAGTTTTTCCAGATCGATCGAAATTTCACTCACACGATTTATCCCTTTTGATCAGGGGCGTTCGTAAATCAGATCACCGTCCTCGTCGACCATCCAATCCACCAGTCCCTTTTCTACCATGCGCTCCCAGAACGCGTAGGAGGTTTCTCCGGGCTGTCCGGGATCATAGGCACCCAAGCGTGGGGTCTGGGTTTTGAGCCACTGTAGGGCGCGCTCAGCGTTCCCCTGCCCCATCGTCATCGAACTTATTTCGGTCACACCCAGCGTCTCTGCTGGATCGCCCAACAGGAGAGCGTGGACATCGAAACCGTGGAATTCCCATGCGTCTTCGCTGGCGTTGAATTCGAGCGTGGGCTCGTTGGCGCTCTCGAAGATGTCATTCGAAGGCCCAAACTCGCGCGCATGAACGCTTTTGATCTGGTTTGGATAGAATACTATCCATGAAGTCGACCCTGCATCTTCTTCGGCGTTTTCATACGTGATGCCATCATAGCCGTGTGCGATGTAGAGATTGCGAAAATCATCGACTGTGGCATTTTCTATGTATTGATCACAGAATGCCTCGTATTCATCCTGTGTGAGGAATGGCTCTCGGCAAGTTACACTGGATGGATCAATTGAATCGAACAACCATTCCGGCGTCCAGTCTGGGTGGTCGTACATATGAAGCGGGTTGGTGATCCGCAGATATACTTCCATGATCCCGCCACTTACGCCCCGTTGCGTAAGGCGATCCCGTGCAGCGTTTTTCGTTCCGAAATGATATCCCAGATCGCGTTTATCAAACACGCTGAAACTTGCTTCCGTGCCGTGATAGCAAACCAACGGGTCGCCTTTCTCGTCTACGACCTTTGAGCCTGTGAACCATTTGCGCAAGCGATCGGCCCGCTCTGCGTCATTGATGGGGCGGGTGATTTCGTTTTCAAATAGATCAATCCAGTTTCTCATACCTTATTTACCCACCGATCGGTCGAACCAAACCGCTGGCGAGGATACTGTCGATCACGGGAAAATAGTCCCGTGCGAACTGGGCGACGTCATCGTTATCGAGGCGCTGGTTGATCTGATCTTTCAGGTAGATGAGGTTCTGCCGGTCACAATATATGGCAACCAAACCCGCGAGTGTCATTTTTCCGATCGCCCGCTCTTCCTCCTCTCTCCCCTCTCCCCCGAGGGCGTCATCCTCGTGGTCAGAGAAATCGTCAAAGGCGACTATCTCATTGGTGATATGACTGCGATCGAACTCGAACACGCATCCGGTCAGGTTTGCGATATCGTCGAGATCGAACCATTCGATCACCTGTTCGAGGAAATTATCCCGCGTGCGCTGTTCAGCAAATTCTTTGGCCACTTTGAACGACCGCGTCATGCTGACGCCTACTGGTCCTGCATATTCTCTACCCTCATGATCAGGGTCGATTACGCCGCTTTTCCAAATCCCCAACAGGCTGTCGAGATCGGTACCGTGAAATAGCGTTTGGGTGGTTCCGAACGCCTGCTCCAGAAGGTTCATCCAATGTCGCATCACCAGATCACCTTTTCTGTCACGGTCGCGCTGGCGCAGAGATATTCGAACAGCGTTTGATCACCTGATGACTCGGCGTTCCAATAGGCCTGCGCGAGCTTTTCCACCGTGGTCTCGTCGGGTTCGTCGAAGCATTCGAGATAAAGCTGGGAATACCAGTGGAGGTTGGCCTTCCATACCGGGCCTTCTGGTATCACTGCATAGACGTAGTCATCGTAGCCACCCGCATAATCGATCTCGGATGGCGTCGCGACCATGAAGACGCTGTTACGGCGATTGGGTGCACCAGCCGGGCGATGGCGTTCGATTATCTCCTCGCACAGGAAATGAGCCTCCCGTTCGAATTCCTCCTCCCCTGCCCCGGACCCGGTCACATAACCATCGCTCTGAGGCTTGAGGACAAAGCCAATGGGGAAATTTTTCCGGGAGCCGTGGTATAGAGTGGGCGTCACGCTTTCCATGAGATTGATGAAATTCCGCATCGCCTATTTATTCGATAAATATAGCAATCGTGCCATGTGAGAGCCTATTATCGCTGGCATGTTTTCACCAATATTTTCCGCCATTGCTGATGGCGACGCGAAAGAATTTCGAGTTGTTAGGACGATCCCGGTATCAAATCCAAAGCTACCGGAGCCGTATCAGAACCTCACCTTGCGGCGCGAACCTTCGGAACCGGTCAGTCCTACGGACATATCGAATTATTACTCAAGCCGTTACATCGTGGCCCCTCCTCCGCCTGCACCCAGAGCGCGTCTAGTGGGCGTTGACGCCGTTCCCACGAAGGAAATTTCGTCAATCGAGGAAGCCGAGACGATGGTCCTTGAACTCGCGCTCAAGCAAACATCGCAAACATTTATACCACGATCGGCAACGTCCACTTTATGCGGAGATGGAACAACTCCGCTTCACGTTCTCATCACCCAATCGGCCAATCTCGTCTCGACACGATCACGCCGTGGCCCGGCCAACAACATATTCCTCCATCCGGACAACATCCCGTATCTCCGTGCGCATCACGGTTTCAAACTGAAAACCGATGATGAAATCGAGCGTGTAGGCCTTTGGGATTTCGCTGGGGTATTCCGTCTGGGGCCATCATGCGTCTCGATACGTGTGTTCACGCGTCCTGAGTTCACCAAAGACCGCATCGTCCTGATGTATAAGGGCTTTGAGACGGGCGATGGACCGGCCCAGTTGATCAACCGGGATGGCCGAACCTATATCGCGATGCTATCCGATATCGAGAACGCCATATCGGTTGCGACCGATTATGTGACGTCGATCATCATCCAGCGTTGACCCATCGTCGATAAATATCACATGCGATACTCTGACATCATTTCCACTCCGGCTCTATCTGAGCACACTGCGTCATCGATCTTGGTGCAGCAACCCCACGGCGATGACTCATATAGCTTTTACGAGCGCAAGGAGGAACGGTTGGGCGATCTGGTTTCGTTGTATCGTCAGGGGAAGCCCTGCCCTTGGCCGGTAGTTCCAGCAGCGCCTTTGTCTGCGATCTGGAAAGCGCATGCGCGCGACGGCTTCGTGCGCAACGAGAAGGGCTTGGACCGTATCGCAGAGACCTTTTATCAAAATATCGTTCAGCTACTGATCAACAACGAGATTTCCGGCCATGATACGATGCCGCCGGAAGACGTGTTGGAGGAGTGGTTCGAACCTGATGAGGTCGAGGCATTCGTCAGTTGGGCTATCGACTGGCCCGACGGCTGGCGTATCAGCGATTATGGGATCGACAAGCTGGTCCGCTACGCCATGTTGATGGGATCGTGCGAAACGGCTGAAGACAAACTGCTGGTATGCGACGCAATTTTGAACGTCACACACCAGCGTTCGGATTTGGCTTCGTGGTTTGTGCAGGGTGGTTCTGCCACGCTTAGCGCCCTTTCGGGGACTGTCTAATCAGGCCGGTTATCCGTTTCAATTAGAAAGCGGTTGTCGTATCGATCTGCTTCCCAACGATCGATACGGGGCTCAGCCGTACCTTTGAAACAACGGCCGCCAAATAGGGCAAAAATCAAGCCCCGGTCCGCTGTTTTCTGCGTCATTTCAACCATAGTTTCGCCATCACTAATTGCGATGTGGAACTCATCCTCGCGATGCTTATTTCGATGTAATCTATATTGATACTCATTAGACCTACGAAAGGTCACCATATCACCTGACGTCATAGATCAGGCTCCTTAAGAGTAGGCGTCAAGCTAGCCGGTTCGATGATCTCGCACCAATCCTCGAAATCATTCTTACCCCCACCACTAAATTGGAGTTCCCCATCCTTGAGTTCGATCGTGAACTCATGTGGGCCTCCCCATTCCCGTTCATCGAACCGGAGGCGGTCGCCGATACAGATTTGGTTTCCATGGCGGTCGATAGCACCGATCGGGGTACCGCGCAGGCTGGCCTGAATTTGAGCACGCAAAGCGTCGTTCTCTGCGCGGAGGGCATCGAATGCAGCCACAATGGATTCTCGTGCATCGAGTGCATTCTTTTCCAGCCGGTGGAGACTGCGCTCATGTTCGGCTTGCGGCATGACCGGCGGCATTTCTTCGAACATGGCATAGCGGCTGACGGCGGCCCCCAAGTTTAGGATAAGCTCGCTGACATCTTCCTTTGACGGGACCTTGATGAGCCTCGCCATTGCAGGGAATTTGTTGCGCATCACCTCGACGTCATTTGCACTGAGGTCGATTTCAACGAACTGCTCACCACGCCCGTTTCGATAGACAAAGTTTTCGGCGAATTTCGTTATGATGCGAATGCGGTCGCCACTCTCGCCGACGCGGTCGAGGCCAACTACACTACTCGTGGGGGTGAACCAATCATCCATTGATCTGGGCTTTCTTGTTTTCGGCGGATTGCAGGCGGAGGACGAGGTCCCAGTGGTCGGGCCATTTGCCATCCCGTTTCCACGGCTCGACCTTCATTTCCCCGCACAGGTTGGAATAGCGAGCATAAAGCTGATCGACGATAGCACGCTCATGGGCTCGGTCCTTGGTTTTGTTCGACACGACATACGTGGCGGTCAAGTTCAGAAGAACTAAGAACCCAATCGGAGGGAGGAAGAGCATGATGACATGCCCCCAGAAAAGATCAGCTTCAGAGGTGGCGGGGTCGATTATCCGGTTGGTCATCGCGTAGATCATCGCCAGCACTGCACCCACACTGAGCCAACATATGAAAAATGTCGTCCAACTCATTTCTTAACCTCGTCGAGCATCAGGATGAGTTCATAGTGATCGAACCAGTCGGACGATCGCGGCTTCACCTTCACGTCGTGAAGCTGACACAATTCCACGTATCGATCGTAGATCAGGCCGGTGACGCGCTTTTCTGGAGCGGCATCACGCATGCGCCTACGACGCTTGCGTATCGCGCTCAAAAAGTCGTGGATCATGCTTGGGATGATGAGGAACCACATGATCACAGCCAGCGCCATGACACCGATATGCGACGCATCGTGACTGGGATTGTCCTCTTCAAAAATCGCATCGAAAATCGAATAGGCGATCGCCGTCACGATCCCAATAACGAGATAGAGAATAGCGAACCGCATTACTTCTTCCTCATATAATCGACTATGTCGAGGATAATCGCGGTGAAAAACAAAGGCGGCACGGCGTAACAAAACAGCGCATCCTGAACGAAATTATGCTCTTCGTGAGCATATACCCAAGGAAGTGCTATTACGTATAGCAGCGTGGTGGCGGTCCCAGCGATGACCCACCAGAGCAGAAACATCTCCATCAAATCTATCCTTTCAAATCGCTTTCCAGATAACTGAAATACGGGCTGGGAATCAAATTACTTGCACTGTTGCCACTTCATCCCTATACCACTTTTTATTAGGGAGATTTCAGATGTCGGGTATTCTCGTTGTGAGTGGAAATGATCGCTTCGTCCTGTATCGCAGGGATGATGCCTGTGGGGCATTTCCCCTTCCCGGTGGGTTCACCGAAGAGGATGTTGCGCCGGTGGAGGAAGCGATCAAAACGATCCTGCCCGACGCTGACATCCGGCTGATCGATGAACTCGAACTACTCAGCCAGCGTGAGCAACAGAAACTCTCGATCTACAGTCTCGATGATCACGAACTGAAGTGCATCGAACCCGTGGTGGTTCGGGAGCCTCGGCCGTTCAACGATCATCCCCGTTCGCTGCGGGAGACCCGCCGCAATCAGCGTCAACGCTAATCACAAGGTAGCCATCATGACCGACGACGAAATCATCTATCATCCGCGATACTATGCCACGACCATCGACATGCAGGGATATGAGAACACGGCTAACGTGGGCCGCTATCCCTCCGACAGCACGTCGATGATCGAGCATCGCGACAATGCCATGGCGGCATGGGATAAAATCAAGAGCGAAATCGGCCGGACCTATCTCCACGCTTTCCTCTACGTCTGCGCAGGACACAACCTCAATCGCGACGAGTGGCACCAGCTTGCCTCTGCCTAGCTGGCAGAGGCATCACTGTCGTAGATGATCCCACCACCATTGCAGGGCGGACAACCCAGTCCGTCCTCGCTCCAACCAGTTCCGGCGCAGGGCTCGCACACGGTGGAATTGGCGACCGACTGGTAGGCTTCCCACGCGGCTACATCACCCGCCGTGATACGAACTTCGTCGGTATCGTGGTCCCAACCGGCAAAATTACTGAAACCGGGTAGCTTGATCTCCACCTGCTGCTCCAGATAAGGCCAACCCTTGCACTTTACCTCAACAGCATCGGGCCAACGTTCCTGAGCACGCTCGACCAGAGTTTCGGCCTTCACGTCATGGTAGGCGACCCGCTCATAATGAGCGGACTGACACGCGATCGTGCAATACACGATGTCGTTGCCCTCAAAGACATAGGCGTCGGTATTGAGCAGCGGGCGAGCTTCTGCGATGTCGAGAAGCGATCGACGTCGATGCTCAACTGCTTTGGGTTCGCGCGCGAGCATCTCCCACTTATATTCCGGCGATGAAGGATCATTCACCGGAGGGAGGGACAGCTTGCGGTCGATGTCTTCCAGTTCGACCCGTGCCTCGGCGCGTTCGCGGGCATCTTCCTTGATGTGATCGAGATCATAGGCGATCTCATCATCGGCATCGAAGCTGATGCGACACTCGCAGTTATGACATTCGAACCACCAACCGTCATGCAGGCGAGCCTTTGCCGGGACCCGACCGGTCTTGGCATAGACGTCGAAAATCTTCTTCCGGATCACCGTCACCTCTTCGGGTGGGCAGTCGATCCGTTTGGCATGAAGTTCGCGAGCCTTCTTCTTGGAGCCTGCGAAAACGATGGCGTCTTCCTGTTCGTCGTAGCCCCGATAGGAGCAATAGAAGGCGCGGCCTGTCATTCGAACTCAGCCTTGAGCGCGAGATATTCCTGATACCGCACGTTGCGCGCGTGATCAGCCTCCACTTCTTCTTCTTCTTCTTTTTCGGCCTCGTCGCGCTCGGCTTCCCATTCTTCAAGGTCAACAAAACCCTCAATGCTGACGATCGCGATCGTTTTTGGATCACGATCCTCGGAACCGGGCCACATACCGTATTCGGTTTCGAGTTTGGTTTTGATTTCATCGACGGCATCGTCGAAATTGGTCGAACTGAGCGGGATCATCTTCTCCCCGCATCGGATCGAATAATCGCAACCCTCGCCGTGCTGGCGAACGACCGCAGCCCAAATTTTCATCATCAAATCCACTTCATCAAATTACGGTCAGCGATCAACGGGCGAAACGAACGTCCTTGATCGAAAAATCGGGATTCTCACGCGCCTCACGAATGAGCCACTGCACCCGCTCACGATTGTAGATGCCACTGACCCGCTCGCAGGAGCAGTTGGGCCAAGCACACTCGTAGGTGTCCGGCGCTACCTTGGTCTCCGTCTGGTGACGCAGTTCCTTGGGCGACATGTAAATGGGCTGGCCGGTGCCTGCGCGATGCTCTGCATAGGCCGCCAGTTCCTGCATCGCCGCAATGCCCTCACAGGGCGGCGAGAATTTGTTGAAGAATGTTGGCATCAAATATCACCACTTGTAATTTTCACACTCTCTTCGGGGACCCAGCGGCCACTGACCTTCACCTGACACCGGTGAGAAAGCAGTTCGGAGTCGGCATCCTGCTTGAATGAAATGACGCGATGCTCGTAGCCGCTGTCGCCCCAGTTGATCTGGCAGTGCTGCTCTTCTCGCTCCCGGCTCTGCTCGTTCCACTCGCTGACCTTGCCACAGCCGCTCAGCAGAGTGAGCACCAGCATCGCCATAAGGGTGATCTTCATGATCTTGAGCAATCCAGCCATTACGCGCGCTCCTTGCACCATCGTCAGTCTTCGAGCCTGATCGAGGCAACGAATTCCTCGCTCAAGATGATCTCCTGCTGCTTCGCGCGGCGGGCTTCCATTGCGATGACGTCGAAGGCGCTCAGGGTGTCACCAAACGATCGCACCTGCGGTCCCAAGCGAGTGTTGGGGTATTCGAGGATACGTGGATGTGTCTTCGGCGCTGGGCGCATGCCCCGGCCGACTTTCTGATAGTCGCTCATATCGTTCTACTCAAATAGCTTCAGATCATACACCTGATCGCCGATCCTGACCCGGAGGGAGAGGACGCCACCAAGCGCCGCGATATAGTCTTGGATCGCCCGGATATGACGATCACGGTGGTTCTCCAGCCTGCGGATGACGGAGACGCTGACGCCCAATGTTTCGGCCAGATCGGCTTGCGTGATCCCCGTGTTCAGCCGGAGTTCGCGAAGGGTGACGGTGGGAACTGAGGGTGTCGGATACCACCCATAGGGTCCACAGTCGCAATCGCTTGCAATTTGATCCAGATGCCAACTGCACTGGGAATGATGATGTTCGGGCCGCTTGCCCGATGCGCCGGGATCAATCATCCACGGACACAGTGACTTCTACGATCTCGACACTGTCGAAACCATACATGCGATTGACCGCATGTTCCCGAGCGACCTCTTCAGGACGATCGGACCCATGGCCATCAAATTCAACCCGGTAGTCGACGGTGATGTATGCGGTCTTTCTCATACCCCTGTTGTAACGAAGGGCATGGGGGCGATTTCAATATAAAACGATCAGATAAATATCGGATGCGAAGCTGGATATCCCTGTGCGAGAATTTTGAAGCCCATCCGTTTGACGAGTTCTTTCACGCCTCGCGTGAGCCTCTCAAAATCGGCACCGTTCTTGAATATCGTGGCGGGTCTGGAATGGACCTTGAAGTGGAGGAAATTCTTGAACGCTTTCGGCCCGCTCATTGCCGGTCGCGTAAATGCGTATATCTGGTCAATGACCTGAGTGCTCTCGACACCGTGGTGGCCTATTACAACCATCTCTATATCGTCGAGCCAGAAAGCGACCTCGAACGCTACGACGCCGTTTGGCTCAACCGCATATGGTCAGGCTTGGCAGCGCAGGACAACGGCGAAGAGTTCTCCGACGAAGAGCAGCGCCGCATTGCTCTGGGCTACTGGTCGGGAGCCCCCTGCCCCCGTATCATAGGCGAAGACGTGGCATGGGAGTTCCTTTGTGACGCCGCGACAATCGTCGAGGAAATCGAAGAATAATCAGGCCGCGCGAGGACCGGTCAGCGGCGTCCATTCCGCCACATGCTTGGCGCGGTCCCAATTTGGCGTATGGAGCTTCATACGCTCATCCCCTGCCGGATCAGACACCCACATCACCGACTTTTCCCCATCACGCGAGACCCGATAGCCATATTTTCGTAGGTCTTTGTGGTCGATCTGGTAGCCGTCCACTTTCCACGGTTGCTGATTGTGCTCGATCGACTTCGGCGTGGTGAACCGTGTTCCCACTTCAAAAGGCAGTTTCCCTTCCTCGCGCAGACGTGGGATCATTTCGTTCCATACGTCTTGGATCAGCTTTGCGCGCTCGGCAACCCGCCCCATGAAATCGCCATGGAAGGCATTGAGCTTTTCAAGCTCACGAAGTGCAGGGATGCTGTTGGGGTCGATCCCCATCTGACGGGCCTGATTGACCAGATCGACGTTCCGGCCCTCTACGATGTTAATGAGATCACGAATTTTCATGCTCTATTTATACAAAAAGGGGACCGAAGCCCCCTTTGTCACGTCAGGTTGTTGACCCAGTCCTCGATGTCTCGGGCGCGAAACCGGACAGTGCCGCTGACTTTTACCGGTTGCGGGAAATTGCCTTCACGAACCCATTTCCAGACGGTCTGTCGAACCACCCCAACCGTTTGCGCCACTTCATCATAGGTGAGAAGTAGCTTTGGTAGGATCGTCGGTTGATTATCAGGCGCTGGCTGGTAGACGGCTTCCATGAAATGCTCCCTATAGAGTATCGGGATTATCCCATGGAAGTCCATCTGACGCAAGGATCACTGTAGCGCCGCAACCCAGTCATCAACATCATTGGAGCGCCACCGAACCATACCATTGACCTTGATCGGGCTTGGGAACTTTCCTTCCTTCTCCCATTTCCAGATCGTCTTGCGGGTCACTTGTGCAATCGCGGTTACGTCCTTGTAGGTCAGCAGAGTGGTCTGTGTAGTCATGGGTATTGTCGTTTCCGTTGGTTACCCGATGACCTTGCCTAAGCCGCTTGCGCCAATTCCATATTTTTCTTGCCGAGAATGGCTCCCATGAGATGCTCCTCCCACAGAGTGAGCGCACGAAGCTTCTCCGCGAAGTAGTCATTGCGGTCATAGGTGCCCTCAACCCCGCCGATAACGTGGCTCAGAACGCGCTCAATATGATCCTTGGCCACGAGACGGTTCCCTCGCTCATCCTGCATCCCGTTCGAGTGTGAAGAGTAGGATCGCCGCAGGTCGTGGAACATCCAATGGTTCACTTCATGACCTTGCTTCGCCGCATGCTGCAACAGAGCGTTGGCGATGTTGGCCTGCTTTCTACTCCAGCCAGTGAGATGATTGTCCCCGTCGATGTTCGGAAACAGGAAGGCCGAATTGGTCGCACGCATCCGTCGGTCGACGATCTTCCATGCCTCGTTCGGCAGCGGGACGATATGATCCCGACTGTGCTTCATCCGTTCGGCGCGAATCATCAGGTGGTGACCGGCAACATTCACTTCATTGCGACGCAGCCCGAAAATTTCCAGTTTGCGCTGACCAGTCAGCAGGGCGAGACGATAGGCATCGGCCCAGATTTCCTCCTCACGATCGAGAACCGACCAAAGCCAGCGGATTTCCGATGGGGTCAATATGCGGTCGCGCTTTCTCGTTTCCGAAAGAGGGAGGTCCTCAGCCGGGTTCATCCTCAGGCCGGTGGTCCGCTTGTCATGCCGTGCCCACTGGAAAAACGCCTTGATATACCGAGTCGTGCTGTTGGCCGCTCCAAGGAAACCATCCTCACGAAGCTCCGTGATCACGTCATAGAGCAGGTCTTCGGTCACCTCAGTGATGAGGGTGGAGCCGATTTCCTCCTTCCAGAGCCGCGTCCACATCCCCTCCTTCTCGATGATGGTGCGGGGCTTGTTCGACGCCTTGCCATAGATGTTCGTGCCAGCCTTCAGGCCGCCGATATAGCGGTCCCATGCTTCCTGACAGGTCATGATGCCGGGCGGGCGACTCGGCGCTTCCTCCGGCGGCAGGTTCTTCGCGCCAGCGCCATATTTGACGTAAACGTCAATTCCGCTGTCATGATCGGCCTGAATTTCGCCAGCCTTGGCCCGCGCGTCGGCGAGGCCCACCGTGGGGAATTTCCCCAGCGTAAGCGTCCGTGGCACCCCTTTCACGCGCGCCTGCCACTGCCATGTCTTGCTGGCAGCGGTGACGACGAGCGCGAGTCGGTTACCCTTGGGATCGAGAAATCGACCCTTTTCGCATTTGAGGCTAGTGAGCCCCTGATGGTTCCATGTGACCTTCATACGCCATTCCCGTTAGTAGCATACGGCTGGCATACGGGATGGGGTGACCGGATTTCATTATTCTCATCCGATCAATGGCTGCAAATTTGCGAAGTCTACCTCAACCCGAGGATTACCCAGCGTTACCAGCAGTTACCGCCACCGTATGAAAAAGCGTATGCTACGGGACCATTAGGCCCCAGTTGCGACGATGGCAAACGGCGTAAAATACTGAAATAGCGCGGAAAAATGGTGCACCCGGAACGATTCGAACGTCCGACCCTCAGATTCGTAGTCTGATGCTCTATCCAGCTGAGCTACGGGTGCGTTGTGGAGGCGCAGATATAAGGGCCCGGCTGATCTGGCAACCCCCAAAAATCATCAATGTGAAATTTATGCGAAAATCGCCGACAAAAGCCCGTATTTCCGGGACTTGCCCCTCGTCGCCTTATCGCTTCCGGCGCGGCCAGGGATGGAGAATCGGGATATAGATGGCCGCAACTATGCCCAGCGCCAGGAAAGTGAGGCCGATCGCCAGCGCAATCACCCAATAGCGCGGGTCTTCCTGCGACACGAACCAGCCCGCAACGAGCGACGGGATGAACAGAAGGAGGCGTGCGATCCAGACCATGGATATTCCCCGCATGTCGTAACGATGCGTCGATCCTAGCATGCTGACTTCGGCAGGGAAAATAATCTGGAAACCGCTTTGGCCTCTGATCGGTCATTCCCGATAGGGTGGCCGCAGCCGCATGCCCTTGGTTCGACTGGTCAGGTGATATTGGCGACACAGCGCGCAGCGATAAGGCCGCAGGACGATATCGGCCCGATGGACGACAGCCCAGGCTTCCTCCTCCGTGGCATAGCGTGCCTTGCGGGTGCAGATGCCCAATGTGGTGCGCATGATGGAATGCTTCGCCAGATCGCGCCCGGCGTCAATGCCGATTGACGCGGCAAAATCTCAAGCAACCACAGTAAGTTGCGTTCGATTGTTCAGCGATGAAGGAAAATGGTGCACCCGGAACGATTCGAACGTCCGACCCTCAGATTCGTAGTCTGATGCTCTATCCAGCTGAGCTACGGGTGCGTTGGAGTGGCGCTGTTAGAAGCGTCCGGCGGTGCTGGCAAGCACTTTCTTTCACTTTTTTCGACAATGCCCGAACCATGGGCGTTTTCGGCAACTTCCCGGCGGGCCGATCGTTTCGACGCTGGAAAGGATGCCGACATGAGCTTCACACCCAATGAGATTGCGCTGCTGCTGGTGGCGCTGCTGGCCGGCCTGGTGCTTGGCCTGATGATGAGCGGCCGGGGCAAATATAAGCGGCTGTGGCGCGAGGAGCAGAGCGCCCACCACCATGCCATCCGGGATCGCGATGCGCGGCTGAATGCCGCCAATGAACGGATCACCGAGTTGGAGCGCCAGTCCACGCCGATCAGCCCCGGCACCGCGACGGCGGTTGCAGGCGGCGTGCAGGGCCGCGATGACCTCAGCCGCATAAACGGCATCAGCCAGACGCAGGAGATCGCGCTCAACGAGGCGGGCTATCACCGTTATGGCCAGATCGCGGCGCTGAATGGCGAGCAGGAGGCGACGCTGGAAGCCCGCCTGGGCCTGAAGCCCGGCACGATCGCGCATGAGGACTGGCGCGGCCAGGCGCACCATCTGGAACGGGGCGAGAAGCCGGGCCTGCTGAGCCGCCTTACCGGCCAGGCCTGACCCCCTGAAACCCTGAGCCCCCTGAAACGAAGAAGGGCGGGAGTTGCCTCCCGCCCCTTTCCTCTTACTTCTTCGCCAGAGCAGCCTGGGCCGCAGCGAGGCGGGCGATCGGCACGCGATAGGGCGAGGCCGAGACATAATCGAGGCCGGTCTGCTCGCAAAAGGCGATCGAGGCCGGGTCGCCGCCATGTTCGCCGCAGATGCCGAGCTTGATGCCGGGGCGGGTCGCCCGGCCGCGTTCGGCCGCCAGTTCGATGAGCTGGCCCACGCCCTCCACATCGATGCTGACGAACGGATCGCGGGCGAAGATGCCCTTGTCGACATATTGCGTCAGGAAGCGGCCGGCGTCGTCACGGCTGATACCGATCGTCGTCTGGGTGAGGTCGTTGGTGCCGAAGGAGAAGAATTCGCCGACTTCGGCGATCTCACCGGCCTTGAGCGCCGCGCGCGGCAGTTCGATCATCGTGCCGACCAGATAGTCGACCGACGCCCCCTGCTCGGCGAACACGTCCTTGGCGACCTGATCGACGATCGCCTTCATCAGTTCCAGTTCCTTCTTCGTCGCGACGAGCGGGATCATGACTTCGGGGATCGGCGCCTCGCCGCTCCGTTCCTTCACGATCAGCGCGGCTTCGAAGATGGCGCGGGCCTGCATCTCGTAGATTTCGGGATAGGTCACGCCCAGACGGCAACCGCGATGGCCCAGCATCGGGTTGAATTCGTGCAGTTCGGCGGCGCGACGCTTCAGCGCCTCGACACCGACGCCCGCCGCCTTGGCCACTTCCTCGAATTCCGCTTCGCCATGCGGCAGGAATTCGTGGAGCGGCGGATCGAGCAGGCGGATGGTCACGGGCAGGCCGGCCATCACCATGAAGATCTGGGCGAAATCGTCGCGCTGTTCGGGCAGCAGCTTGTCGAGCGCGACGCGGCGGCCCTTCTCACTGTCGGCCAGGATCATTTCGCGCACGGCGGTGATGCGGGCCGCGTCGAAGAACATATGCTCGGTCCGGCACAGGCCCACGCCTTCGGCCCCGAAGTCGCGCGCGGTCTGGCAGTCGAGCGGGGTTTCCGCATTGGCGCGCACCTTCAAGCGACGGACCTTGTCGGCCCAGGCCATCAGGATGCCGAAATCGCCGGCCAGTTCGGGCTGCACGGTCGGCACTTCACCCGCCATGACTTCGCCGGTGGCGCCGTCGATGGTCAGGATATCGCCTTCCTTCAGCTCGCGGCTGCCAATGCGCAGTATCTTGTTGGCATTGTCGATCGACAGGCTGCCCGCGCCCGAGACGCAGGGACGGCCCATGCCGCGCGCCACCACGGCGGCGTGGCTGGTCATACCGCCACGTGCGGTCAGGATGCCCTTGGCCGCGTGCATGCCGTGAATATCTTCCGGGCTGGTTTCGACGCGGACCAGGATGACGGCATCGCCCAGTTCGTTGCGACGCTCGGCGGTGTCGGCATCGAACACGATCGCGCCGCTGGCTGCGCCCGGCGAGGCCGGCAGGCCCTTGGTCAGCACATCGCGCGGCGCCTTGGGATCGAGGGTCGGATGCAGAAGCTGGTCGAGCGCGGCGGGATCGACGCGGGCGACGGCTTCCTCTTCCGAGATCAGGCCTTCGCTGGCCATTTCGACCGCGATCTTGAGTGCGGCCTTGGCGGTGCGCTTGCCCGAGCGGGTCTGGAGCATCCAGAGCTTGCCCTGCTGCACCGTGAACTCGATATCCTGCATGTCGCGATAATGGGTTTCGAGGATGTCGAACACCCGTGCCAGTTCGGCATAGGTTTCGGGCATCGCCTCTTCCATCGACAGCGGCTTGGCCCCTGCCCGCTCGCGCGCCTGCTTGGTCAGATATTGCGGGGTGCGGATGCCAGCAACGACGTCCTCGCCCTGGGCGTTGATCAGATATTCGCCATAATAGGCGTTCTCGCCGGTGGCGGGGTCGCGGGTGAAGGCAACCCCGGTGGCCGACGTGTCGCCCATATTGCCGAACACCATCGCCTGCACATTGACGGCCGTGCCCCAGTCGCCGGGGATCGAGTTCAGGCGGCGATAGACCTTGGCGCGGTCCGCCTGCCAGCTGCCGAACACGGCCGAGATTGCGCCCCAGAGCTGGTCGGCGACATCCTGCGGGAAAGGCTTGTTCCAGAGCTTGGCGACCAGCGCCTTATATTCCGAAACCAGTGCCTTCCAGTCGTCGGCGGTCATTTCGGTGTCGAGCGTGTAGCCCTGATCTTCCTTGGCGATTTCAAGGGCTTCCTCGAATGCGCCATGATCGAGTTCCAGCACCACGTCCGAATACATCTGGATGAAACGGCGATAGCTGTCCCAGGCGAAACGCTCGTCGCCCGATGCAGCGGCCAGGCCCAGCACAGTCTCGTCATTGAGGCCGAGGTTGAGGACAGTGTCCATCATGCCCGGCATCGAGATGCGCGCGCCCGAGCGGACCGAAACCAGCAGCGGATCGGCCGCGTCGCCGAACTTCTTGCCGGTAACCGCCTCGATATGGGCGATGCCATTGGCGACTTCCGCCTTCAGGCTCTCGGGATAGACGCCGCCATCGGTATAATAGCGGGTGCACATTTCGGTGGTGATGGTGAAGCCCGGCGGCACCGGCAGGCCGATCGCGGCCATGCCGTCCAGGTTCGCGCCCTTGCCGCCCAGCAGATTCTTGTCGCCCTTGCCCCCGTCGTTCACGCCACCGCCGAAACGATAAACATAGCGCGTCGAAGTGGTGCTCATTTGGGCCTCTTCCGTCATAACCATATACCGGCTCTCCCTGCACTGATTGCCGAGTTGTGCGTTGCAATAATAATGCCGCAATTAGCGGCTCAAGCCATTAGGGGATAGGACTTATCCCGCTTAACTTCGCATATTTCCCGCAGATTTTGGAATTTCGTTTCCTTATCCTGTAATCTTCGAAAAGTCGGCGACATTGTGCACTGCATCACGGACCCGCGCCAGCAGCGCGAGGCGAGTCGTGCGCTTCGCCGGATCAGCATCATTCACCGTCACGGTCTCAAAGAAGGCGTCGATCGGCGCACGGAGCGTCGCCAGCGCCGCCATGGCGCCCTCGAACTCCTCGGCCGCGACAGCCTGTGCCGCCTGCGGTTCCGCCGCGTCGAGCGCAGCGATCAGATCAGCTTCCGCCTTTTCGGGTTCATAGGAAAGCGAAATCGCCTCCGCCTGCTCCACGCCTTCCTTCTTGAGGATATTGGCGGCGCGCTTGTAGCCCGCGAGCAGATTGGCACCGTCATCGGTCGCGACGAAGGACTGGAGCGCCTTCACGCGGGCCAGCAGGCGGACAAGGTCGTCCTCGCCGCCCAGCGCGAACACCGCGTCGATCAGGTCATGACGAATGCCCGCTTCCTTCTGCTGGACCTTGAGACGGTCGGCGAAGAAGTCGAGCAGGTCGCCCTCTGCAACAGCCATACGCAGACCATTGGCGGTCACGATCTGGATGACGCCAAGCGCCGCACGGCGCAGCGCGAACGGGTCACGCGAACCCGTCGGCTTTTCATCGATACCGAAGAAGGAACGCAGCGTATCCAGCTTGTCAGCCAGGCTGACCGCCACCGTGATCGGCGCGGTGGGGACGTCATCGCCCTGCCCGACCGGCTTGTAATGGTCACGGATCGCATCGGCCACCGCATCGGGCAGTCCCTCGGCGCGGGCATAATAGCCGCCCATCACGCCCTGCAATTCGGGGAATTCGCCGACCATTTCGGTGACGAGGTCCGCCTTGCACAGTTCCGCCGCCTGACGCGCCAGCGCCGGGTCGCAATTCGGCACGATGCCTTCGCTCGCCAGCCATTCGGCCAGTTTGGCGACGCGCTCGACCTTGTCGGCGACGGTGCCCAGCTTCTCATGGAAGGTGATGCGGCCTAGCTTCTTCGCCTGCTCGGCGAGCGGCGTCTTGCGGTCCTGCTGCCAGAAGAAGCGGGCGTCGCTGAGACGCGCGGCCAGCACCTTGCGGTTGCCAGCGACGATCGCCACGCCGCCATCCTTCGCCTCGATATTGGCGGTGCAGATGAAGGCCGGTGCCAACTTCCCGTCCGCGTCACGCAGAACGAAATATTTCTGGTTGATACGCAGGGTTAGCTGAATGACTTCGGGCGGAACCTCAAGAAATTCCGGATCGAAATCGCCCAGCAAGGGCACCGGCCATTCGGTCAGGCCAGCATTTTCCGCGACCAGGCCCTTGTCCTCGATCACGCTATAGCCCTTGGCCGCCGCAGCCTCGCCGGCCTTCGCCTCGATGATCGCCTGACGCTCCTGATGCAAGACGATGACATAGGCGGCGCGCAGCTTGTCGGCATAGTCGTCGGCGCCGTCGATGCGGATCGCGCCGGTCGAATGGAAGCGATGCCCCACCGTCTCGCGGCCAGCCTCGACCCCCTCGATCGACAGCGGGACGATCTCGCCGCCGAGCAGCGCGATGATGCCCTGCAGCGGGCGGACCCAGCGCAGGCTTTCGGTGGTGGCGCTGGCCGCGCCCCAGCGCATCGACTTGGGCCAGGGGAAGGCGCGGATGACTGCCGGCACGGCTTCGGCCAGCACGTCGGTGGTAGCGCGGCCGGGCTTGTTCACCACGGCGAACCAGACGCCGTCGCGATCCTCCAGTTGATCCTGGGTCAGACCGGTCTTGCGCAGAAAGCCTTCGAGCGCCTGCGCCGGGGCGCTGGTGCGGGGGCCCTTGAATTCCTCGCTGACCGCCGCGGTTTCCAGCGGCAGGTCGCGGGCGATCAGCGCCAGGCGGCGCGGCGTAACGAAGCTGTCGATCGACGCGGGCTTGAGCCCGGCCTTGGCCAGTTCCTCGGTGAAGAGGCGCGCCAGATCATCGGACGCCTTCAATTGCATGCGCGCGGGAATTTCCTCGCAGCGCAGTTCGAGGAGGAAATCGGTCATCAGGCGGTCCATCCGTTGGTCTTCATCCACGCTTCGCAGCTACCCTTCGCCATGTCGCGGACCTGGCCCATATAGCTGGCGCGCTCCTGCACGGAGATCACGCCGCGCGCCTGCAGCAGATTGAAGGTGTGGCTGGCCTTGATCGCCTGCTCGAAAGCCGCGAGCGGCACATCATTGGCGATGCACTGGTCGTACTCGGCCTTGCAGTCCTTGAACCAGCGGAACAGCTTTTCGGTGTCGGCGACCTCGAAATTCCATTTCGACATCTGCCGCTCATTTTCCAGGAACACGTCGCCATAGGTGACGCCCTGGTCGTTGAACTTCAGGTCATAGACGCTGTCCACGCCCTGGATATACATGGCGAGGCGTTCGAGGCCGTAGGTCAGTTCGCCCGCGACAGGCTTGCAGTCATAGCCACCCATCTGCTGGAAATAGGTGAACTGGGTAACTTCCATGCCGTCGCACCAGACTTCCCAGCCCAGGCCCCAGGCGCCCAGCGTCGGGCTTTCCCAGTCATCCTCGACAAAGCGGATGTCATGGACCAGCGGATCGATGCCGATTTCCCTGAGACTGCCCAGATATAGCTCCTGCAGGTTGGCAGGGCTGGGCTTCATGATCACCTGATATTGGTAATAATGCTGCAGCCGGTTCGGGTTCTCGCCATAGCGACCGTCGGTCGGACGGCGGCTGGGCTGGACATAGGCCGCGTTCCAGGGCTTGGGGCCCAGGCTGCGCAACGTGGTCGCCGGGTGGAATGTACCCGCCCCCACTTCCATGTCGTAGGGCTGAAGAATGACACAACCCTGCTTGCCCCAATAGGCGTGCAGGGTGAGAATGAGGTCCTGGAAGGAAAGCGCTTTGCCCTCGGCCACCGGTGGTCCTTGCAATAATGACAGATTATGGTCGGCCGCGCCTTGGCGCAGCGCGGGCCAAGGGTCAAGGAAAAGCCGCGTCGAACAGGGTTAAGCCGCTTGCCCTGCGCGCCCGGCGCCCGCATGGAAGGGACATGAGACTGACCGCTTTCCCGTCCCGCTGGCTTTCCGCGGGACTTTTGCTGCTCGGCGCCTGGGGCCAGGCCCAGCCCCTCGCCGCCCGCGAACCCGTCAACATCGCTGTCAACGTCGCCCCTGCCCTGTGGCAGGTGAAGGACGCCGACACGACCATCTATCTGTTCGGCACGGTCCATGTGCTGAAACCGGGGATCGACTGGTTCAAGGGCGGGGTGAAGCAGGCGTTCGACGCATCGGACGAACTGGTGCTGGAAATCATCGAGCCGGAAAATCCCGGCGAGATGGCGCAGATGATGGCAGGCAAGGCGATGGCGACCGACCGGGTCGCCCTGTCCACCCGCCTAGCGCCCGACGCCGCACAGAAATATCGCGCGGCGATGGTGGCGGCCGGCGTACCCTGGCAGTCGTTCGAGGCGTTCAATCCGTGGATGGCCGGCATGATCCTGTCGGTCGCGCCGCTGCAGAAGCTGGGCTACCAGTCCGACATCGGCGCGGAAAAGATCTTGCGCGCCGCTGCCGAGAAGGCCGGCAAGAAGGTCGGCGCGCTGGAAACGGTGGAGCAGCAGCTCAATTTCTTCGCCGACCTGCCGATGGCGCAGCAGGTCCAGTTCCTCAACGCCACGGTCGAGGGCATGGACGGGATGGAAGGCGAGTTCGCCGCCCTGCTCAGTCACTGGCAGACCGGCCAGCCGGAAAAACTGGCGGACGAAATGAACGATTCGCTCAAGGCCACGCCGGAACTGGCGCAGGTGCTGCTGATCAACCGCAACGCCAATTGGGCCAAGTGGATCAAGGCGCGACTGGATCAGCCGGGCACCGTGTTCGTCGCGGTCGGCGCGGGCCATCTGGCCGGCAAGGGCAGCGTGCAGGATCAGTTGAAGACACTGGGCATCGCCAGCGCGCGTGTGAAGCAGGGGGAATAAGGCCATGAAAAGCTGGATGATCCGTTTCCTGGCCCTCTGCGGTCTTGCGCTACTCGCCGCGTGCGGCAGCGAGCAGAAGGCCCCTGCCCCCAAGGTCGAGGCCGGCCAGGGCCCGGCACTGTGGCGTGTCGAGCGCGCCGGCCTGGACGGCTGGATCTTCGGCACCATCCATGTCCTTCCCGAAGGGGTCGACTGGCAGACGCCGACGATCAAGCAGGCCTGGAAGGATGCCGACCAGCTGGTGCTGGAGGCCGCCGACCTGCAGGACCAGCAGAAGACGCTGGGCCTGTTCGAAAGCATGGGTCGCAGCCCCAACCTGCCCGCGCTCGACGCGCGCGTGCCGGCGGGCGAGCGCCCCGAACTCGACCGGATCGTCAAGGAAGGCGGCACCAGCGCACAGGCGCTGTCGGGCTATGAAAGCTGGGCGGCGGCCATGCTGCTGTCCGCCGCGTCGCAGGAAAACCTGAACGTCAGCCAGGAAAATGGCGTCGAGCCGGTGCTGATCGCCGCCTTCAAGGGCCGGCCGATCGGTGGCCTCGAAACCGTCGAGCGCCAGTTCGGCGCCTTTGACGGCCTGCCCGAAGCGGCGCAGCGCAAGCTGCTGATCCAGACCATCCATGAAGCCAAGGACATGAAGGCGCTCTATAATCGCATCCTGAGCGCCTGGGCCAAGGGCGACATGGAGGCGATCGCCAAGGAGGACCAGAATGGCGAGCAGCCCGATCCGGTGGTCGAGGATGCGATCCTGACCGCGCGCAACCGCGACTGGGTCGGCGCGGTCGACAAGCTGAAGGGCCGCCCCTTCATCGCGGTGGGCGCCGGCCACCTGACCGGCAAGGACAATCTCGTCGATCTGCTCAAGGCCAAAGGCTACAAGGTCACGCGCGTGCAATAAGCCAACGCTAAACTTGCTTTATCGCCGCTTTCTGCTACAGGGCCGCCTTCCCGCGATGGTCATCCCTGGAGGCGTGGCGGGAAAATTGTATCAAATTTGCTTTTGGAGACACGCAATGAGCGAGCAGCTTACGCTGTCGGCCGAGGCACGCGATCGGGCAGGCAAGGGAGCCTCCCGCGCCCTCCGCCGTGAGGGCCGCGTACCCGCCGTCATCTATGGTATGAACGAAGAACCCCTGTCGATCCACGTCGAGGAAAAGCTCCTCAACAAGCAGCTCGGCACCGGCCACTTCTTCAATTCGGTCATCATGGTCGAAGTCGGCGGCAAGACCGTCCGCACCCTCGCCAAGGATGTGGCCTTCCACCCCGTGACCGATCGTCCGCTGCACGCCGACTTCCTGCGCGTTTCGGAACATGCCACCGTGACCGTCGCTGTCCCGGTGCGCTTCGAGAATGAAGACGCCTCGCCCGGCCTCAAGAAGGGTGGCGTGCTGAACGTCGTCCGTCACGACGTCGAACTGGTCGTCGATGCCGCCGAGATCCCCGATGACGTCGTCGTCGACCTCAAGGGCTTCGAAGTCGGCGATTCGATCCACATCAGCGCCGTGACCCTGCCCAAGGGCGCGAAGGCTGCGATCGAAGACCGCGACTTCACCATCGCCACCATCGTCGCTCCCTCGGCTCTGAAGAGCGCCGAAGGCGAAGCCGCCGAGGGCGAAGGCGAGTAATCGCCTTACAGCTTGCTTGCAGGCTGGAAATTCCGATCCCGTCCGCCTAACCGGCGGGCGGGATTTTTCTTTTCATGCGGGATAGACGATGCAGATCTGGGCCGGCCTCGGCAATCCGGGGCAGCAATATGCGATGCACCGGCACAATGTCGGATTCATGGCCGTGGACCTGATCGCCGACATGTATCGCTTCTCGCCGCCCAAGAAGCAGTTCCAGGGCTGGGTGCAGGAAGGGCGGATCGGCCCGGAGAAGATCATCCTGCTCAAGCCCGCCACCTTCATGAACGAAAGCGGCCGCGCGATCGGCGAGGCCATGCGCTTCTACAAGCTGACGCCGCAGGACGTGACCGTCTTCCACGACGAACTCGACCTTGCACCGATGAAGGTCAAGGTGAAGCGCGGCGGCGGCAACGCCGGCCATAATGGCCTGCGGTCGACCGACGCCCATATCGGCAATGATTTCCGCCGCGTGCGCCTGGGCATCGGCCATCCGGGCCACAAGGACAAGGTCCATGGCTATGTGCTGGGCAATTACCATAAGAGCGAGATGGACGCGCTGGCCGACATGCTGGGCGCGATCGGTGCCGAGGCGGAATGGCTGGCGAAGAATGACGACGCCCGCTTCATGAACGAAGTGGCGCTGCGGCTGGCCGACTGAGGCGGATCAGAAGCGCGCCGAGAGGCCCAATAGCGGCCCTTCCTGCGAGACGTTCCAGCGAAATTGCTGGCCGGTAAAGTCGCGCATCCGATATTGCTGATGGACGAAGCGATAGCCAGCGCGCACGGTCAGTGGCAGGCCGGCGAGGCGCAGCCGGTAGCCAATCGTTCCCTCGCTATCCATCTGGATTTCCGATCGCTAAAGCCGCCGGCATTCAGGCGCGCGTCGATCACCCAGTGACGGTCGATATCGCCCGCCGTGCGGACGCCGGCCAGCACCTCCGTCCAGTCGGCCTTGCGATTGGCCGTCAGGCCCAGCGCCGCGACATCGGCCGACAATTTCGACCAGCGCAAACCGACGACCGGCGCGAAGGTAAAGCGCCGCCGAACCCCATGGACGGTCCGCTCCGCCATGCGATGGTCGATGATATTATAGAAAAGGCCGCCCGACACATGGGCCTTCCTGATGCCCAGTCCCACCTGCTGATGATAGACGGATGCGTCCTGACTGGTCTTCACATATTGGCCATCGACATAGGCGCCGACCTTGCCATTGCTCAGGACGACTTCTCCCATGGTGACGAAGTCGAGATGGTCGAATATCTCCGAGAAGGGCATGTCGACCCTGGTGCGGAACCCAGCCAGTTCCGCATTGCCGTGCAGCGATGCCGCCCAGACATAGGGCGTGACGGTGAGATGCCAGCCCTGATCGGGCATGTCATCGGACAGTTGCGCCGGCACCTCCTGCGCCAAGGCCGGTCCGGCATAGACAAGGGCATTGGCGAGCAGGCAGCATAGAGGAAGATATCGCATGGCGGCGCTCCCGGCCGATCAGGACAGTCCCAGGAATTTGAAGGCCGGCGCATCCTTGAACTGGCCGCTGACCTCGCCCGAATAGGTTTTCGCCTGGTTCGGGCCAAGATCGAGCTTCCTCACCTTGGCAGAAGGCGCAAAGTCGATCGTCTTGAGGTCGACCCAGAAGCTGTTGGGCGTCATCGCGGATTCGAAGAAATAGAGCTTGCGCTTGTGATCCGCGACCGTGCGCCAGCGGGTCGACGAGATATTGGGCTGGTCGGGGGTCGAGATGCCGAGCGGCACCGAGACATTGCGGATCACGCTGAACACGCTGGCCAGCGCCGTCACCGGATCCTCGCTCTTGGGAATGGCATTCACATAGAAGGAGGCGCGGGCGAAGCGATCGGCCGAGCGGTTGGTGCCCGGCAACATGGTCGTTCCGCCAATATCCTTCCAATAAGCGTTGAGCGCCAGTTGCTCATCGAAGACCGGCGAATTGGTCATCACGGGATATTGCGGGCCGTGATGGATCACCAGCTTGCCCTTGATATATTCGAAGATGGCACTGTCGCCCGATGCGTCCGAGATCGCGAGATGAAGCGTGCCGAGCCGTTCCTCGCCGGGAATATTGTCGGTGACGACGACGAAGCTTTCCTTGCCCAGTGCGTCGACCGCCTCCCTCACCGTGGCGAAATTGTCGAGCACATATTGGGTCCAGATGGCGATGCTCATGCCCGGCTGCTTGCCATCGAAATGCGGATATTCGGATTCGACCAGCCACAGGAGATTGGCGGTCAGCCCTGCCTCGTTCATGCCGTCGGTGGTGGAAATGTCGTAGCCGGTGGCGATCACGCTGCCATAGCGGGACGTCCATTTGACCGAATTGGGGCCGGCCTCCCCGCTGCGCGCCATGCCGCGCGGAAAGATCCAGAGGTTGGTGCCGACATCGACCTTCCAGTCCATCGACCGGGCGGTGATCACATCGTCATTGGCACCATGATAGACCAGGCGCGTGCAGGCATCGGCCGACACCGAAGCCAGTTGCGCCGTCAGCAGCGCAAGACCGGACAGGAAAGCGGGCAGACGAGACATGGAACCTCCTACAAAGGTCACGATACTGTCACTGAAAATGCCGATTTTCTGAATAGTTGCCATGGGTGATAACCCGCATGACGGCTTTGGCCAACCCGTCTCTTGCGCAGTAATCGCATGCGATCACGGCCGCCCGCACCTTCGGCGCGACAAAGCGCATTGCGCAGTGCAGCATGAACAAGCCATAGAGGCGTAACGACTTATTAGGCAAAGCAGGGGACAGAGGTGATCCAGACCGTCGCGACCACGCCTTTCGACGACCAGAAGCCCGGCACATCGGGCCTGCGCAAGAAGGTTCGGGTCTTCCAGCAGCCCCATTATGCGGAAAATTTCATCCAGTCGGTGTTCGACAGCCTGGACGGCTATGCCGGCCAGACCCTGGTGATCGGCGGCGATGGCCGCTATCTCAATCGCGAAGTCATCCAGATCGCACTCAGGATGGCGGCGGCCAATGGCTTTGGCCGGGTGCTGGTCGGTCAGGGCGGTATCTTGTCCACCCCGGCTGCGTCGCATCTGATCCGCTCGTCCGGCGCCTTTGGAGGGCTGGTGCTGTCGGCCAGCCATAATCCGGGCGGCCCGGACGAGGATTTCGGCATCAAATATAATGTGTCGAACGGCGGGCCAGCCCCCGAAAAGGTGACCGACGCGATCCACGCGCGGACCCTGACGATCGACAGCTATCGCATCCTCGATGCCGCCGACGTCGATATCGACACGCTGGGGACCAGCCAGTTGGGCGCCATGACCGTCGAAGTGGTCGATCCGGTCGCCGGCTATGCCGCGCTGATGGAAAGCCTGTTCGATTTCCCCGCGATCAGGGCGATGATCGCCGGCGACTTCACCCTCGCCTTCGACTCGATGAGCGCGGTGACCGGCCCCTATGCGACCGAGATTTTCGAGAAGCGCCTGGGCGCGCCGGCCGGCACGGTGATGAACGGCACCCCCCTGCCCGACTTCGGCCATCATCATCCCGACCCCAATCTGGTCCATGCCAAGGCGCTCTATGACCGGATGACGGCCGCCGATGCGCCCGACTTCGGGGCAGCGTCGGATGGCGACGGCGATCGCAACCTGATCATCGGCCGCCATTGTTATGTGACGCCCTCGGACTCGCTCGCGGTGCTGGCCGCCAATGCCCATCTGGCGCCCGGCTATGCCGGTGGCCTCAAAGGCATTGCCCGCTCCATGCCGACCAGCGGCGCGGCCGACCGAGTGGCGCAGAAGCTGGGCATTCCGCTCTATGAAACGCCGACCGGCTGGAAATTCTTCGGCAATCTGCTCGACGCCGGCATGGCGACGATCTGCGGCGAGGAAAGCGCCGGTACCGGGTCCGACCATGTGCGCGAGAAGGACGGCATCTGGGCGGTGCTGCTATGGCTCAACATCCTGGCCGCGCGCCAGCAGAGCGTGGCCGACATCATGGCCGATCATTGGGCAACCTATGGCCGCAACTATTATGCCCGCCACGACTATGAAGCGATCGCCAAGGACAAGGCCGACACGTTGATGGCGGCGCTGCGCGACACGCTCGCCAGCCTGCCCGGCACTGGCAACAGCGGCGGCACGGTGAAGGCGGCGGACGATTTCGCCTATACCGACCCGACCGACCAGTCGGTAAGCAAGAACCAGGGCGTGCGCATATTGTTCGAGGATGGATCGCGCGTCGTCTTCCGCCTGTCGGGCACCGGCACCGAGGGCGCGACCCTGCGCGTCTATATCGAACGCTATGTCGGGCCGGACGGCGATCTGGCGCTGGCAACTGGCGATGCGCTGGCGCCGCTGGTGGCGGCGGCGCAGGAACTGGCCGACATCGCCGGCTATACCGGTATGGACCAGCCCAGCGTCATCACCTGAACCGGTTCACCATCGCTTACCCCGCAGCAACGGGACAGCAATGACCGCAACCTAAAGGCGGATGGAAATGTCGCTTTCCGCCGCCAGAGGTTTCATGCGTTTCCCGTCGCTTGCTGTCGTCCTGTCCCTTGCCGCCCTCGCCCTGCCCGCCCAGGCCGCGACGAGCGAGGACGAGCAGCTCTGGGTCAATCTGACGGCGATGGGGTCGATCAAGGACGAGCTGGTCTATTTTGCGGAAATCCAGCCCCGCGTCGGCGACGGTATATCGCGGATCGACCAGGCCCTGTTCCGTGGCGCATTGGGCGTCAAATTGTCGCGCGACATCACCCTCTATCAGGGTTATGCCCATGTCGTCGTCCCGATCGAGGGTGGCAAGGACGTCAATGAGGAACGCAGCTTCCAGCAGCTGAGCTGGACGCTGGCGCGGCCAAAGAATGCGGAGATTTCCTCGCGCACCCGGCTGGAGCAGCGCTGGCGCTCGAACGGCAGCGACATGGGCTGGCGCCTGCGCGAGATGCTGCGGGTGGAACATGCGCTGAAACCCGGCAGCGACGCGGTCAATGCGCTCGCCTATGGCGAGGTCTTCTTTGCTCTCAACGACACCGACTGGGGTGCCCGCAAGGGCTTCGACCAGTTGCGCAGCTTCGCCGGGGTCGAGATTGGCCTGCCCGGTGCATCGACCATGGAAGTCGGCTATCTCAACCAGCTGATCGACCAGGGCGGCAGCCGCCAGCGCGTCAACCATGTCGCATCGGTGACGCTGTTCTTCCGCCATTGACGCAAGGCTGGCCAATCCGCGCCGAAACCGCTATCGGCGCGGCATCATCTGAGACATGAAGGCAGTCAAATGGGTTTTCGTTGCGGTATCGTCGGGCTTCCCAATGTGGGCAAGTCCACCCTGTTCAATGCGCTGACCGAGACGCAGGCGGCGCAGGCGGCGAATTATCCCTTCTGCACGATCGAGCCCAATGAGGGCCGCGTCGCCGTGCCCGACGATCGACTACAGACCATCGCCAGGATCGGCGGCAGCGCCAAGATCATCGAGACGCAGCTCGCCTTCGTCGACATTGCCGGGCTGGTCCGCGGCGCGTCGAAGGGCGAAGGGCTGGGCAACCAGTTCCTGGCGAACATCCGCGAGACCGACGCCATCGTCCACGTCCTGCGCTGCTTCGAGGATGACGACATCACCCATGTCGAGGGCAAGGTCGATCCGATCGCCGATGCCGAGACGGTCGAAACCGAACTGATGCTCGCTGACCTCGAAAGCCTGGAAAAGCGGGTTCCCAACCTGCTCAAGAAGGGCGCGCAGGGCGACAAGGAGGCCAAGGCCGCCGCATCGGTGCTGGGCCAGACGCTGGAACTGCTGCGCGACGGCAAGCCCGCCCGCCTGACCCAGCCGCGCGACGAAGAAGAAGCCCGCCTGTTCGCCCAGGCGCAGTTGCTGACCGCCAAGCCGGTTCTCTATGTCTGCAATGTCGAGGAAGGCGCTGCCGCCGAAGGCAACGCATTTTCCGCCCGCGTGTTCGAGAAGGCGGCGGCCGAAAATGCCAGCGCGGTGATCGTGTCGGCAGCGATCGAGGCCGAACTCATCACCATGCCGGTCGAGGAACGCGGCGAATATCTCGAAGCGCTGGGCCTGACCGAAGCCGGCCTCGCCCGCATCATCCGCGCCGGCTATGAACTGCTGGGCCTCATCACCTTCTTCACCGTCGGCCCCAAGGAAGCCCGCGCCTGGACCGTGGCCAAGGGCAGCAAGGCGCCTCAGGCCGCCGGCGCCATCCACTCGGACTTCGAAAAGGGCTTCATCCGCGCCGAGACCATGGCCTATGCCGACTATGTCCAGTTCAACGGCGAAGCCGGTGCCAAGGAAGCGGGCAAGTGGCGCTCGGAAGGCAAGGATTATGTGACGCAGGACGGCGACATCATGCTGTTCCGCTTCAACGTCTGATCCGATGGCGCTGCGCATTGGCCAGCGGCCTGCGCAGCGCAAGGCCGCCTTCCTGCCCAGCGTGGATGCGGGAACGCGGCTGCTGATCCTGGGCAGCCTGCCCGGCGACGCCTCGATCAAGCAGGGCGAATATTATGCCCATCGCGGCAATGCCTTCTGGGCATTGATGAGTGACGTTCTGAACGAGGATGTCCGCAGCGCGCCCTATGCGATGAAGCTCAAACGGCTGCGCGCACGGGGCGTCGGCCTGTGGGATGTGATCGAGAGCGCCGATCGCGACGGCAGCCTGGACAGCAGCATCCGGGGTGCGGAGCTGCGCGACCTCAGCGCCTTCCTGTCCCGCCTGCCCAATCTCCGCGCGATCGCCTTCAACGGCAAGACCGCCGCCCAGCATGGCCGCCGCCAATTGGGAGAAAGGTCCGATCTGGTGATGATTGACCTCCCTTCCTCCAGCGGCGCCTATGCCAGCCTTTCACGCGATGCCAAACGACAGGCCTGGAGCGCGCTGGCGCCCTATGTCGAACCGACATGAACCATTCGTCACTTTACCGACTTGGTTGGACTGCTAAGCAGCGGTCAAATCTTCCTTTTTGCCATGAGGCCCTGATGTCCGCCCGTCGCCTGTCGCTCGCTTTTGCCCTGTCCGTTTCCACCCTGCTCGGCGCCTGCGCCCCGGCGCAGCAGCATCCAGCGAGCGTCGCCGCCGCGCCGGCCGAACAGCGCGCGCCGGTGACGATCCTGGTGTCGATCGACGGCTTCCGTCCCGATTATCTGACGCGCGGCGTCTCGCCCAATCTCAACGCGCTGGCGACCGGCGGGACCGAGGCGTCGATGCGCCCGTCCTTCCCGACCAAGACCTTCCCCAATCATTGGGCGATCGTGACCGGCGACCGGCCGGATCGCAGCGGCATCGTCGCCAATAATATGGAAGATGACAGCCGGCCCAAGGACAAGTTCACCATGGCCAGCGATGATCCATACTGGTGGAACGAAGCCGAGCCGATCTGGATCACCGCCGAAAAGCAGGGCGTGCGCACCGCGACCATGTTCTGGCCCGGCTCCAACGTCGCCTGGGGCGGTAACAAGGCGGCCGAATGGCCCTACAGGATCAGCGGCGGGTCGCGCCCGAGCGACTGGGCCCAGTTCAACGAGGCGATCAGCCCGACCCAGCGCGTCAATGGCGTGCTGGACGTGCTGCGCCGCCCGGCCGACATCCGTCCGCGCTTCGTCACCCTCTATTTCGATGAAGTCGACACCGCCGGCCATGTGAACGGCCCGGCCGCGCCGGAAACCACCCAGGCAGTCGCAGACGTCGACGCCCATATTGGCGAACTGGTCGCCGGCCTGAAGGCGCTGGGCCAGCCCGCCAATATCGTCATCGTCTCCGACCATGGCATGGCCGCCAAGGCGAATGACCGGGTGCTGCCGATCGACAAGATCGCCGACCCGGCCGACTATCGCGTCGTCGAGGCCGGCCCCTATGCCAGCCTGGTCGCCAATCCCGGCCGCGAAAAGGCGCTGGAGGCGGCACTGTTCAAGCCGCGCGACCATATGCAGTGCTGGCGCAAGAGCGAAATCCCGGCGCGCTTCCACTATGGCACGCATCGCCGCATCCCGCCCTATTTCTGCCTGGCTGAAACCGGCTGGGTGTTCCAGAATACGACGCCGACCAAGCCGGTCACCGGCGGCGACCATGGCTGGGACGATCGGGCGCCGGAAATGCAGGCGCTATTCATCGCCAACGGCCCGGCCTTCGTCAGCGGCTTCCGTCCCTCGGCCGATTTCACCAATGTCGATGTCTATCCGCTGCTCGCCCGCCTGCTGGGCGTGACGCCGGTGGCGAGCGATGGCAATCCGGCGGTGCTGCAGGGGCTGGTCAAGCCCTGATCGGGCGACATGCATTTGTCATAAAGCGGCTCTAGGCGGCGCGTCATGTTCACGCGCCGCTCGCTCCTCTCCGCCGCCGCCATCGCCCCGATCGCCGGCGCGCCCGCCATTCTCCATGCCCAGAGCTGGTTCGCCGGCTATCCCTTCGCGCTGGGCGTGGCATCGGGCGATCCGGCGCCCGACGGCTTCGTCATCTGGACCAAGCTGGCGCCGCGCCCGTTCGAGCCGCATGGCGGCATGCCGATGACGCCGATCCCGGTAAAATGGGAGGTCGCGGCCGACGATCGCTTCAGGACCATCGTTGCCGGCGGCGAAGCGATCGCCCGGCCGGAATTGGGCCACAGCGTCCATGTCGAGGTGACCGGCCTTCAGCCCGACCGGCCCTATTGGTATCGCTTTGCGCTCGGCAATGACCAGTCGACGCGTGGCCGCGCCCGCACCCTGCCGCTGGCGTCGGCGAGTCCCAAGCTGCTCAAATTCGGCGTCGCCGGCTGCCAGAATTATCAGGACGGCCTGTTCACCGCCTTCCGCCATCTGGCGCGCGAGGACGATCTCGCCTTCGTCTATCATTATGGCGACTTCATCTATGAATATAGCCAGCGCGGCCCGGACTATGACAAGGACGGCCTGCCCGGACCGCAGGTGCGCGACCATATCGGCCAGGATTGTTATGACCTTGCCGACTATCGCCTGCGCTACGCCCAATATCTGAGTGATTATGACCTGCAGGCGGCGCGCTGCCGTCATAGCTGGTTCCCGACTTTCGACGACCATGAGGTCGCCAACAACTGGGTCGGCGACATCGACGCCAGGGGCGCGCCGGCCGATGCCTTCCGCATGCGTCGCGCCGCCGGCATGCAGGCCTGGTATGAATATATGCCGGTCCGCGCGGCGATGGCGCCACGCGGCGAGATGATCGGCACCATGTATCGCCAGGCGCGCTTCGGCGACCTGTTGTCGATCGACTTCCTCGATACCCGCACCTTCCGCACTGACCAGCCCTGTGGCGACAATTTCAAGCCGGCCTGCGCCGAAATGGCCGCCACCCAGGCACAGGTCATTTCCGCTGAGGAGGAAGGCTGGCTGGCTCGCAATCTTGCCCGCCGCGACGCCAAGTGGAACTGCCTGGCGCAGCAGGTGATGATGATGACGCTCGACCGGCGCAACAGTGCGGACGCGGCGGAGCCGATCTACAATATGGACACCTGGGCCGGCTACAAGGTGCAGCGCCAGCGGCTGCTCGGCCGGATGAAGGGGCTGGACAATGTCGTGGTCCTGACCGGCGACGAGCATCAGAATTTTGCCGGCCTGCTGGATGACGGCGCCAAGCCGGTCGCGGTCGAGTTCGTGTCGACCTCCATCTCCTCAGGCGGCGACGGATCGGACCTGCGGCCCGGCAGCGACATCATCCTGAAGAATAACCCGCAGCTCAAATTCATCAACGACCAGCGCGGCTATCTGACCTGCGAAGTGACGGCCGACTCCTGGACGACGCGGGCGATGGTGATGGATCAGGTATCGGCGCCGGGCGGCCAGATCCGCACCCGCGCGACCATGACCGTTCCGCGCGGCACGCCGGGGCTGAGCATCAGCTGGCAGTTGACGTAAACGGAAAGTCACCATAAACCATGTCCGTTGCAATGGGAGACGGATAGATGGACGACATTCTCTATTTCGAGGATATCGAGATAGGCGACAGCTTCGCGTTCGGGCCGCTGACCCTGTCGCGCGAGGAAACGATCGCCTTTGCCGCGGAGTTCGATCCCCAGCCCTTCCATCTGTCCGACGAGGCTGCGGCGACCACCCATTTTCGCACCCTCTCGGCCAGCGGCTGGCACACCACCGCCCTGTTCATGAAGATGTTCGTCGCCGAAATGCAGAAGCAACCCGGACGCCAGGCGGCCAGCCTGGGCGCGATGGGCGTCGATGAACTGCGCTGGCTGCGCCCGGTCCGCCCCGGCGACACGCTGCGCGGCACCAATGAAGTGATCGACAAGAAGATTTCGCAGAGCCGCCCGGAAATGGGGATCGTCCGCAACAAGGTGACGCTCTACAACCAGAAGGACGAACCCGTCCTGACCATGTGCCCGATCGCCATGTGGCGCACCCGCCCGGCCTGATCCGCCCTCGGCCGGATGGGGCCACTTCCACTATCCCGGACCTGTCGGTGCGGATCGCCTGCCATTAAGCAAAGGCGCATTCTCATCGGGGAGCCCAGCCATGCCCAGCGCCGCGCATCTTGCCGCCTTCGCCCTCATCTCGCTCGGCATGGTGCTGACGCCGGGACCGAACATGATCTACCTGATCTCCCGCTCGATCAGCCAGGGGCGCGCCGCCGGCATGGTCTCGCTGCTCGGCGTCGCCTGCGGCTTCCTCTTCTACATGGTCGCTGCCGCCTTCGGCATCACCGCGCTGCTGATGGCGGTGCCCTTCGCCTATGATGTGCTGCGCCTGGGCGGCGCGCTCTATCTGCTGTGGCTCGCCTGGAATGCGGTGCGGCCCGGCGGCCGCTCGCCCTTCCAGGTGAAGCAATTGCCGCTCGATGGCCCGCGCAAGCTGTTCGCCATGGGGCTGCTGACCAATCTGCTCAATCCCAAGGTAGCGATGATCTATCTCTCGCTGCTGCCCCAGTTCGTCGATCCGGCGCGCGGCCATGTGCTTGGCCAATCGCTGATCCTGGGCGCGACCCAGATCGCGATCAGCCTGTCGGTCAACGCGATCATCGCCTGCCTCGCCGGATCGATCGCCGGTTTCCTCGGCACCCGGCCGCGCTGGCTGACGATCCAGCGCTGGTTCATGGGCACGGTGCTGGGCGGCCTCGCCGTGCGGATGGCGGTGGAGCGCTAGTCAGCCTCAGCCGTCACGCCGCCAGCTTGCGCGCCCGTTCGCGCCAGGCTTCGGCCAGTTGCGGCATCTCGGCCAGCGCGCGCACCGCATCAGGATCGGCCTTGTGCCCGCCGCCGATCAGCAGGCGAAAGACCCGCTCGATGCTCCAGTCGGGCAAGGGCCGCTCCAGCAACCCCATCCGCGTGCCCGCTTCCGCCTCGCCTTCGCGGATCACTCGGAAATAGATGCCGCAGCGCGCGGTCTTGACGATCGTCGCCATCACGTCGCGGGCACCGAAACGATGGTCGAGTTTCCAACAAGGCTGGCGGCCATGGCTCACCTCCACCACCGCGCTGCCCAGACTGAACCGGTCGCCCAGGCATATGTCGCTTTCGGTCATGCCGCGGCTTGCGATATTCTCGCCAAAGGCGCCGGGCGCGTCGAGCAGTGGATGATCGGGCTTGCGATCGCGCCACCAGCCATAATGGTCCTGCGGATAGAGATGGATCGCCTTGTCCCAGCCGCCATGATGAACGGTATCGGCCACCCCGTCGCCCGCGAACCCCAGCCAGTTGATGCGGATCGGGCCAGCGACCGGCAGCTTGCCAATGGCGCTATGCTCGTCATCACGAAAGGGCCGGGGCATGCCGATCAGCAGCGCATCGATGGTCATGAAAGGCTGGGTCATGCCGCTCCATGCCATGGTTGCAGCGCGATGACGATGGCCAGTTGCGGCCAGCTTGCCCCGTCCGCCCCTAAGATCAGGCGGCGCTCAGTTCCGATCCCAGCTTGAGCACCAGGTCGCCCTTGTCGGTATGGACCAGATAGGCGGGATCGCGGGTGGACCCGTTGCGACGGATCAGGGAGCCAGCGATCATCCGCTCCACATGCCGCTCGAACCGCTCAGCTATGCGTCCCCGGCCGACACCCTGCCCCCAATTCCACCTGACCCGTGTTCCCTTGCGGAATCTCTCGGCCATCAGCAGACATCCTCTCCTTCGGGGGCAATCATGCCGGCCGGCTTTCCCGGTCAGCCTCAGCAAAATTCCCGAGACCCGCTCTGGTTCCTTGGGTTTTTCGCCGGTCTGGTCTAAGGGGCCGCGATGGATGTTACCGGACTTCGTGTCGCGCTGTTCAGCGGCAATTATAATTATGTGCGCGACGGCGCGAACCAGGCGCTCAATCGCTTCGTCGGCTATCTGCTGCGTCAGGGTGCGCAGGTGCGCATCTATGCCCCGACCACCGATACGCCCGCCTTTCCGCCGACCGGCGACCTGGTCAGCGCGCCGTCCATTCCCGTGCCCGGCCGCCCGGAATATCGCATCCCCACCCGCCTGTCGCGCGCGCTGCGCCGAGATCTGAAGGCGTTCGCGCCCAACATGATCCATCTGTCGAGCCCCGATCCGCTCGGCCATCGGGCACTGACCTGGGCGCGCGATCATGACCTGCCCGCCGTTGCTTCGGTCCACACCCGGTTCGAAACCTATCCGCGCTATTATGGCCTCGCCTTCCTGGAACCGGCGATCGAGGGCATTCTCCGCCGCTTCTACCGCCGCTGCGATGCGATCGTCGCCCCGTCGGAATCGATGGCCCAGTTGCTGCGCGAACAGCGGATGAGCTATGATGTCGGCATCTGGACCCGTGGCATCGACCGCGAGATCTTCACCCCTCAGCGCCGCGATCTCGACTGGCGCCGGTCGCTCGGCTTTGCCGACGATGTGCCGGTGATCGGCTTCATTGGCCGTCAGGTGATGGAAAAGGGGCTGGACGTCTTTTCCGACACGATCGACCAGCTGACCGCACGCAAGGTGCCGCACAAGGTGCTGGTGGTTGGCGAAGGGCCGGCCCGCGAATGGTTCCAGAACCGCTTGCCCGATGCCGTCTTCACCGGCTTCCAGGGCGGGGCCGACCTGGGCCGCGCGGTCGCCAGCATGGACATGCTGTTCAACCCGTCGGTCACCGAGACGTTCGGCAATGTCACGCTGGAGGCGATGGCCTGCCGCCTGCCGACCGTCGCCGCCCGCGCCACCGGCAGCGAAAATCTGGTGCAGGAAGGCGTTACCGGCCGGCTGATCCGCCCCGGCGCCATCGGCAAGTTCGCCGACGCATTGCAAATCTACTGCACCGATGGTGCTGCCCGCGCCAGCGCAGGCGCCGCCGCCGAGGCGCAGGCTGAACATTTCGGCTGGGACCAGGTGAACCAGGCTCTGGTCGACACCTATTTGCGGATCATCCGTCAGCGCGCCCAGGGTGCCAAGATCCGTTCCAGCCCTGTTCCCTGATCGGTCCGGCCGACCTATATCGGGACCGATGGCTGATCTTTTCTCTTCCGACGATGTCCTTCCCGCCGGCATCGACCATGCCCCGCTGGCCGATCGGTTGCGTCCGGCCGTGCTGGCCGATGTGGTCGGCCAGGAACATCTGACCGGCCCGGACGGGGCCATCGGCCGGATGGTGGCCGCCGGCCGCCTGTCATCTATCCTCTTCTGGGGACCGCCCGGCACCGGCAAGACGACGATATCGCGGCTGCTCGCTGATGCCGTTGGCATGCGGTTCGAGCCTATCTCGGCCGTCTTTTCCGGCGTCGCCGACCTCAAGAAGGTGTTCGCCACCGCAAAGGACCATGGCCGTCGCGGCGAGAAGACCCTGCTCTTCGTGGACGAGATCCACCGCTTCAACCGCGCGCAGCAGGACAGTTTCCTGCCTTTCGTCGAGGATGGCACAGTCACGCTGGTCGGCGCCACGACCGAAAATCCCAGTTTCGAACTGAACGCTGCGCTCCTGTCCCGCGCGCAGGTGCTGATCCTGCGTCGGCTCGACGCTGCGGCGCTCGAACAATTGCTGGACCGGGCCGAAGCGCTGATCGGCCGCCCGTTGCCGCTGGATATGGCCGCGCGCGAAGCGCTGCTGGCCAGCGCGGACGGCGACGGCCGCCTCCTGCTCAATCAGGTCGAAACGCTCTATTCGATCGATATCCCCGCCCCGCTCGATCCGGCGGCCCTATCCGCCCTGCTTCACCGCCGCGTCGCGGTCTATGACAAGGATCGCGAGGGCCATTACAACCTCATCTCCGCGCTTCACAAATCTCTGCGCGGCTCTGATCCGCAAGCGGCGCTCTATTATCTTGCCCGCATGCTGACCGCTGGCGAGGAGCCGCTTTATGTGCTGCGCCGGCTCGTCCGTTTCGCCACCGAGGATATCGGCCTCGCCGACCCGCAGGCAGTGGTCCAGTGCCTTGCCGCCAAGGATGCCTATGAATTTCTCGGTTCGCCCGAAGGCGAACTGGCGATCGTTCAGGCCTGCATCTATTGCGCCACCGCGCCCAAGTCGAACGCCGGCTATATGGCGATGAAGACGGCATTCCGCACTGCGCGCGAAACCGGATCGCTGATGCCGCCGATGAACATCGTCAATGCCCCGACCAAGCTGATGAAGCAGGTCGGCTATGGCAAGAATTACCAATATGACCATGATGCCGAGGGCGGTTTTTCCGGCGCCAATTACTGGCCGGAAGAGATGAGCCCGCAGACCTTCTACACGCCGACCGAGCGTGGGTTCGAGGCGCGGATCGCCGAGCGCATTGCCTATTGGAACAAGCTGCGCGCCGAACGCGGCGCGGCGTGACGCCCCGGTTCGCGCGCTTCGCCGCGATCGACTGGTCGGGCGCCAAGGGCACGCGGCACAAGGGGATCGCGGTCGCCATCTGCGGCAGCGGGCGGAATGCGCCGGAACTGGTCGAGGCGCCGGGCGGCATCTGGTCGCGCCAGGCGGTCGCCGACTGGCTGATCGCAACGGCGCGCGAGGCACCGACCCTGTTCGGCTTCGACTTCAGCTTCGCCCCACCCTTCGTCGCACGCGGCGCCTATCTGCCTGGCGATCCGACGCCAACCGACGCACCGGCTTTCTGGGCCTATGTCGATGCGGTCTGCGCCGATCCCGATCTGGGTGCCGCCAGCCTGCTGGAAACCACCCATCGTCGTCATTTCTATTTCGGCAAGGCCGACGGAATGAAGGCCGAGTTTCTGCACAACCGCGCCTGCGAAGACCATTATAATGCCGGGGGCGGCGGCAAGCCGTCGACCATCTATGACGCGATCGGCGCGGCGCAGGTGGCCAAGGCCAGCTTTGCCGGCATGCGCCTGCTCCACCAGATCCGCCCGCATGTGCCGGTCTGGCCGTTCGATCCGCTGCCTGCCACCGGATCGCTGGTCGTCGAAATCTATACCAGCATCGCAGCGCGCGCCGCCGGGCGGCCCAAGGGCCGGACCAAGATGCGCGATCTCGCCGCCCTCAATAACGCGCTGACCATGTTCGCAACCGCCCCCTACTTCGGTCCGCTCGCCGCCGATCATCAAGCCGATGCCCTGCTGACCGCCGCCTGGATGCGCGAAAGCGCAGAAAATCGGGCACTTTGGACACCTTTGCCCCTGACCGGCGAAATTGCGCGCACAGAGGGCTGGACGTTCGGCGTGATCTGATAGTAAGGGCGTCCGACCCGTCGGGTGCGCCGGCTTAGCACAGCGGTAGTGCAGCGGTTTTGTAAACCGAAGGTCGGGGGTTCGATCCCCTCAGCCGGCACCGACGGACTCTTGAACGGTGCGCTCATGCGCACTCGATGGCACTCGGCATCCCGGAAACAAAATGGGGGCCGACATCGCTGCCGGCCCCCACTAACGTCGGTTCCTTTCGGCCACATGCCCTTGCGGGTTGCGCCTTCCGGTCCGGCGATGTGATGTGTTGCCACATCTTCGCGCGGGAGAACGAGCCCGAAGGTCTGTTCACCCTTGCAGACCTTTCATCTGAAGCCCGACGTTCACTTTCGCGCGTACCCGGCATCATCCTGAAAGGCTTGGATCCGATCGTCCCTGCCATCCTCGCGCATGGCAGCTCCCAACGGACCATCAGGGCAAAAAATCCTTGATTTCTCTTGGATTTTCCGGCTTTGGATCGCTCCTTGCCGACTGTCCCGATAAGAGGATGCTGTCACGATCCGCGAGTCGCACAAAGCGGATTCAGACAGTTTGAAGACAGGCCGCGCCACAAATCTGTGGATAACTTTGGATAAGTCTGAAAATCGGCGGAGATCCGTGCGCTTCAGGCCGGCGTCCAATCGGGCGGTGCGAGCGTGAAGCCCGCAAAGTCGAAGCCCGGCGTGACCGTGCAACTGACGAGCGCCCATCCGCCGACCGGCCGCGCCGCCTGCCAATGATGCGCCGGGACCAGGCGCTGCGGCAGCAGACCTGCTGCAATGTCCGGCCCCAAAAGATGATCGACCCCCGGCCCCGCCGGCGGAGCGATGCCAAGGATGATCGGGGCGCCCGCATGCCAGAACCACATCTCGTCGGCATCGACCCGATGCCAGTGCGATCGCTGATGCGCCTCCAGCAGGAACAGGATCGCGGTGCCGGCCGCTCTCTGGCCCGCTGCCGCCTGGGCCCGCCAGGTCTCGCGATACCAGCCGCCTTCGGGATGCGGGGCCAGGTCGAGCGCCCGGATCAGTGCGGCAGCATCCTGCCCGTCGCCTGCGTTCATCGCTTCACCTCAAATTTAATTTCCGCTGAAACAAAAACTTATGCCGTTGTCAGAGGTTCATGCAACCTAGGTCAATAGGCAGGGGTTCAATCGGCTGACAACGCAATTCGGAGGAGATATTATGCGTAACGCCCTGATGGCCATGGCCGCCCTGTCGCTGGCCATTCCCGTGTCGATGGCCGTTCCCACGGACGGCGCACAGGCCCGCAAACATTATCGTTACAAGGAATGGCGCGGTCGCGACGGGCGCACCTATTGCCGCAAGTCCAATGGCACGACCGGCCTGATCGTCGGCGGCGTCGGCGGCGCCCTGGTTGGCCGCGCGATCGATACCCGTGGCGACCGTGCGACCGGCACGATCCTGGGCGCCGCCGGTGGCGCGCTGCTCGGCAAGGAAATCGACAGCAAGCGTCGCTGCCGCTGATCCCGTCGTCAAGGACAACGAAAAAGGGCGGCTTCCCATCGGGAAGCCGCCCTTTTTGATGGCCGAGGCCAAATGGCTTAGTTGGTCGCGCCCGAAGCCGCGCCGCGCGCGTCATCGACCTTGAACGACACGGTCTGACCGCCCGAGACGCCCGAAACCTTGTCACCCTTGACCTGCAGGTTGAAGGCGACGGCGTCGGGGTAACGACGGCCCGAGATCACCTTGCCGGTCTTGGTATCCTTGACGTCATAGACGTAGGTGTAGCCTTCGTGGGTGAAGCGCTGCTTGGCGGCGTCCTGCGCATTGGCGGGGGCAGCGACGGCAACGATGGCGCTCAGGGCGCCGGCGACAACAAACTTGGACAGCATTCGCATGGGTGTGCTCCTTGTGAATGCCCTCAAACACCTCTTGGACATTCTGTTCTGTTGCCACCCATATGTTGCAGCGCAAAAACTCATACAATCGCAAAAAACGGCGTTCCAGTTGCGCGGAACGCAATCGAGGCAGTCTCGTTTTTCTAAGCCTTTGACAAGGCGACGATATGCTCGAACTGCTGCGGCGTCAGCGGCGCGACGGACAGGCGCGATTGCCGTAACATCACCATGTCGGCCAATGCCGGGTCCGCCTTCATCGTCTTCAGTGTCACCGGGCGATCCAGTTTCTTGTGCGGCGCAACATGGACCGCGATCCACTTGCCGGTCTCGTCGGTGCTGTCCGGCGCCGCTTCCTCGACAATCTCCATGATGCCGACCGCCTCGACGCCGATATTGCTGTGATAGAAGAAGGCCAGGTCGCCCTTGCGCATCGCCTTCATATGCAACTGGGCCGCATGGTTGCGCACCCCGTCCCATTCCGCCTTCCCCTTCTTGACCAGGTCGGCATAGGAAAAGACGTCGGGTTCCGATTTCATCAGCCAGTAGTTCATGCCGCATCCTTGCATCAGGCGCCAAGGACGATCAAGGATGGGAACCATCGCGGCTGATCGCTATATCATCCGCAAGCCAAATCGATCTGGAGAATATACGTGTCGCAATCCGTGCTGGACCAGGTGCCCGTCCTGTCCATGGCAGAGATGAGCAAGGGCGATTTCGCCGCCGCCTTCGGTGGTTCCTTCCAACGCTTCGGCTTCGCCATGGTCAAGGACCATGGCATGGACCAGGCGCTGGTCGACAAGGGATGGGCGCTGGCACGCGAATTTTTCGCTCAGCCGGTCGAGATGAAGCGCGCCTATGATGCCAAGTTCAATGGCGGCCAGCGTGGCTACACCGCTTTCGGCGTGGAGATTGCCAAGGGCGCGAGCGAGAACGACCTCAAGGAATTCTGGCATGTCGGCCGCGACCTTGCGCCCGGCGATCCGCTCGCCGAAACCATGCCGCCCAATGTCTGGCCGACCGAAATGCCGGCGTTCCGCGACGTGTTCGCGCCGCTCTATGCCGAGTTCGACCGGGTCGGCGCGGAACTGCTGTCGGCGATCGCCCTCTATCTGGGCCTGCCCGAACGCTGGTTCGACGGCCCGATCAAGGACGGCAACTCGATCCTGCGCCTGCTCCATTACCCGCCGGTGTCGCCCGAGGCTCCGGGCATCCGCGCCGGCGCCCATGAGGATATCAACCTCATCACCCTGTTGCTGGGCGCCGAGGAAGGCGGGCTGGAACTGAAGGATCGCGACGGCAACTGGCTACCGGTCGTGCCGCCGCCGGGCGCGCTCGCCATCAATGTCGGCGACATGCTGCAGCGGCTGACCAACCATGTACTGCCCTCGACCAGCCACCGCGTCGTCAATCCGCCGCCGGAACGGCGCGGCCATTCGCGCTATTCCATGCCCTTCTTCCTGCATCTGCGCCCGGACTTCATGATCGACGCGCTGCCGCAATGCGTGACGCCGGACAATCCGCGCCGCGAGGAGCCGATCAGTGCGCATGACTATCTGACCGAGCGGCTGATCGAGATCGGCCTGATCAAGAAGGCGTAAGAAAATGCCCGCCGCTGCGTCCGGCAGCGGCGGGCCTCTCATTCTCAGCGCAAGCGGCGCTTATTTCCGGCCGCGACCCAGGGTGATGCCGATTTCCTCGCCCCGCTCGCTCAGCGCCAGCTTGACGATCTTCACCTCGACATGGCGGACCTTGTCGTCCTGCAGGAAGATGGTCTCGATGATATGGTCGGCCACCCCCTCGATCAAAGTGAAATGCAGCCCCTCGGGCAGCGCGGTCGACGCGGCATGCTTGAGGTCCATGTAGTTTTTCGACTCGCTGAGCGGCGTATCGGGATCATAATGGTCCGCGATCCGCAGCTTGGCCCGGATCGAGATGCGCAGCGGCTGGGGCAGATGCGTCTCTTCCGAATAGATGCCGGTCAATACGTCGACGTGCAGGTTGTTGACCTCCAGCGTCAGATAATCGTCAAAAATGCTGTCCATAGCTCGCCATGTCCGGTCGCGCGAAGGGCGCGGATCCAGTTTGATCTTTCCTTTTGCGGCATGGGCGCTATAGGCCCGCCGCTTCCGGCGCGGTCCATGCGCCATTGATGGCGGATCGGCAAGACATGTCAGCAATTCTTCCCCTCGACAGCCAGCCCGCCGACGCGATCGAGGGCCTGCTGGACGCCGCCTTCGGTCCCGACCGGCACGGCCGCACCGCCTATCTGATCCGCGATGGCATGCCCTGGCTGCCTGCCCTCTCCTTTGCTGTGCTGGACGAAAAGGGGGACCTGATCGGATCGCTGCAAAGCTGGCCGGTGGCGCTAACCCACGAGGATGGCAGCCAATTGCCGCTGATCATGGTCGGCCCGGTCGCGGTTGCGCCGGCGCATCAGAAGGGCGGCCACGGCCGCGCGATGATGGATGCGGTGGTCGCCGCCGCCCGCGCACAGGCCTGCGAACCGCTGATGATGATCGGCGATCCGGAATATTATGGCCGCTTCTGGGGCTTCACCGCCGACGGCACCGCCGGCTGGGATTGCCCCGGCCCGTTCGAGCCCCGGCGCCTGCTCGCCTTGTCGGTCGATGGTCGCCCGGTCGGCGGAACCGGCATGCTGTCGCCGCGAATCACCGTTACCGCCTGACCCGACCGAAAGACCTTTGCCAAGCGGGCCGGCCGCTCCTATCTGCTTTCCATGCCGATGGAGCCCCTGCCCGACCTCGCCGACCTGTCGCTCGCCGACATTGCCCGCCTTACCGCCGAAAAGCGCCTGCCGCCGGTCGATAAATGGAATCCCGACCATTGCGGCGACAGCGAGATGCGGATCGCGCGCGACGGCACCTGGTTCCATCAGGGGTCGCCGATCGGGCGCGAAGCGATGGTGCGGCTCTTTTCCACCATATTGCGGCGTGAGGGCGACGGCTCCTATGTACTGGTCACCCCGGTCGAGAAGCTGAGCATCGCGGTCGAGGATGCCCCCTTCGTTGCGGTCGAACTCAAGAGCGAGGGCGAAGGCGCCAGCCGCAACCTCGCCTTCCGGCTCAATACCGGCGAACTGGTGCCGGCCGGCCCCGACCATGCACTGACCCTGCGCGAGAAGGAGGATGGCCCCCATCCCTATCTCCATGTCCGTGCCGGGCTCGACGCGCTGATCGTGCGCAGCGTCTATTATGAACTGATGAACCTGGCCCTGGATGAAGAAGGCGAGCGGGTCGGTTTGTGGAGCGAAGGCCGCTTCTTTCCGTTGGACGGCGCGGCATGACGCTGGCCGAGCGGCTGCGCGCCGCACTGATCGACGGGCATAGCCGCGATATCCAGTTGCTTCCGTCCGAAACCCGCGATCCGCGCATCGTCGGCGACATGGCGCTGGCCCCCGCCGCCGTGCTGGTCGCGATCACCGATCGGGCCAATCCCGGCCTGATCCTGACCCAGCGTTCCGAGACGCTGCGCAAGCATGCCGGCCAGATCGCCTTCCCCGGCGGCCGGGTCGACCCCGGCGATGCCGATGAGATTGCGGGTGCCCTGCGCGAGGCACGGGAGGAGATCGCCCTGCCCTCCGACCGGGTCGACATCATCGGCACCTCGGATCGGTATCATACCTTCACCGGCTTCGACATCGTGCCGGTGCTCGGCGTCATCCCGCCCGACCTGCCGCTGCGCGCCCAGCCGGGCGAAGTGGCCGACTGGTTCGAACTGCCGCTTGACTATGCGCTCGATCCGGCCAATCGGGTGCGCCGCAGCCTGATGTTCGAAGGCATCGAGCGGCAATATTATGAAATCGACTGGCAGGGCCGCCGCATCTGGGGCGTGACCGCTGCCATCCTCGCCAATCTTTCCCGCAGGCTCGGCCATGACCCGCATTCTTCCTGACGCCCCGTGGCGCCACCGCTCCGGCCTTTCCGGCCTTCTCGCTGCACTCGACGCCGACCAGGGCCGTGCCCGCTATGTCGGTGGCGCGGTGCGCGACGGGCTGCTTGGCCTACCGGTCAATGATCTCGACATCGCCACCAGCCTGATGCCGCAGGATGTGGTCGATCGGCTGAAGGCGGCCGGGATCAAGGCGGTACCGACCGGGATCGAGCATGGCACGATCACCGCCGTGCTGCCCGACGGGCCGGTCGAGATCACCACGCTGCGCCGCGACGTCAGCACCGATGGCCGCCGCGCCACCATCGCCTATACCGACGACTGGCAGCAGGATGCCGCCCGGCGCGATTTCACCTTCAACGCCCTCTATGCCGATCCCCTAACCGGCGCGATCAGCGACTATTTCGGCGGCGTGGCCGATCTCGACGCCCGGCACCTGCGCTTCATCGGCGATGCCAGCGCCCGGATCGCCGAGGATCATCTGCGCATCCTGCGCTATTTCCGCTTCCTGGCCCGCTATGGCGACAACGAAGTTGACGCATCGGCCTATGATGCCTGCGTCGCCGCGGCCAACAGCCTGATGGCCCTGTCGCGCGAGCGGATCGCCGACGAACTGCTCAAATTGCTGGTGGTACGCGATCCCGTGCCGGCGCTGCGCATGATGGTGGACGGCGGGATCTGGCTGCCGGTGCTGCCCGAAATCACGCACGAAGGCATCGACCGGCTGGCGAAGCTGATTGCGCGGGAGAATGAGGCGAGCATGGCACCATCGGCGCTGCGCCGATTGGCCGCGCTGGTGCCGGCCGACGCGGCGCTGGCGGACCAGATCGGCGCGCGGCTCAAGCTCTCCAACAAGGCGCGCAAGCGGCTGATCACCGCGCTCGAAACCGCCTCCGCACCCGAAGGCCCGCGCGCGCTGGCGCACCGGGTCGGCGTGGAAGGCGCGATCGACCGCATCCTGCTCGACCCCGCCGCGTGCCTGTCGGCACTGGTCCCGCTCGACGGCTGGACTCCGCCCAGCCTGCCAATCGGCGGCGGCGCGCTGATCGCGCGCGGCCTTCAGCCCGGCCCGGACGTCGCCCGTGCCTTGCAGGAAGTGCAGAAATCATGGGTGGCGGAGGATTTCCCCGACGCCGACCGGGTCGGCGAAATCGCCGATCAGATCGTCTCGAAATTCCAGCGCACGCGCCAATAGTCGAAGGCATCGGCTTCGCTCATCGGGCGGGCGAAATAATAGCCCTGCCCCTGCCAGCAGCCCATCTTCTGCAGCATGTCGGCCAGTTCCTGGGTTTCGATACCCTCGGCCGTGACCCGCAGGTTGAGCGATTCCGCCAGTGACAATATGGTGCGGACGATCACAGCTTTATCATGATCTTCCAGCATGTTGGACACGAAACTTCGATCAATTTTGAGGATATCGATCGGCAGGCTGTGCAGGCTCGCCAGGTTGGAGAAGCCGGTGCCGAAATCGTCCATCGCGATCGGCATCTGCAGATCCTTGAGCGCGAACAGCAATTTGCGCGCCTTGTCCGGATCGGCGATGATCGCGCTTTCGGTCAGTTCGGCGGTCAGGCGATGGCCGCCAATGCCGGAATAGCGCAGCGCTTCCTCGAACATCGATGCGACATCGTCGCGCGCCATCTGGATTGGCGACAGGTTGACGTTGACGCCGACCGGCAGGGCCTGGCCGAATTTCGCGTCCCAGCGGCTCAGCGCCTGCGCCGCTTCATAGGCGGCCCAACGACCGAGCGGGGTGATGAGACCGCTCTCTTCCGCGACCGGCACGAACTCCACCGGCGAGACATGGCCCAGTTCCGGGTCATCCCAACGCGCCAGCGCCTCGAAACCGGTAATTTCGCCGGTCTGGAGATGGATCAGCGGCTGATAGGCCAGGGTCAGCCCGCCATGGGCGAGCGCATCACGCAGCCGGCTCTCGATCGAGAAGCGGCGCTGCGCTTCCTTGAGCACGCCATTGCGATAAATCTCGACCTTTCCGGTGCGCTTGGCGATCTTGACCGCCGCCTGCGCCTTGCGGACGACATCATCCGGGTTGTCCTCCAGATGCGTCGACAGGGCGCAGCCGATCGCGCAATCGACGCGGATCTGCAGGTCGGACAGGCGGATCGGCGAACTCAGTGCCTCCCTGATTCTCTGAACGATCTGAAGAGAGTCTGACAAACCATTGTTCAAACGCGCAAAAATGGCAAAGTCATTGCCACCAATGCGGGCCAGCACATCGCCCTGACGCAGGCAAGATTTGAGCCGCTTTGCGACCGTGATCAGCAGTTCGTCACCAGCCATTGGGCCAAGCGATTCATTCACCCGGCTGAAGCGGCTGAGGTCGATCGCGATGATGCCGAACTGCGCATTGTCCGGCCAGCTGCCATTCGCGAGCCGATCATCGATTTCCTCACCAAAGCCGGTGCGGTTGGGCAGCGCGGTCAGGCCGTCGGAGAGCAACTCGCGCCGCAAATTCTTCTCCATCGTCCGCTCGCTGGTGCGATCGATCGCGGTGAAGAGAAATTGTTCGGTGCGCGCGCCGGTGGCCCGCAGCCGTCCGAGCGTGCAGAGAAAATATTCAGGGCCAAGCTTGCCATCGCGGCGGATTTCGAAACTTTCCGAATCGCGATCCGACTGGGCGAAACCAGTGACGCGCGCGCGCCATTCGGCCGATGCCTGGGCCGTTGCGGCCGTACGTTCGCGATGTTCCCGGAACGCCTTGAGGAATGGCTCATTCGCCTCGACAATGTTTATAGCATTGTTTTCACACGATAAAATCGCCGCAGCCTGCGACAGGGCGGTGAGCCATTCGCTCGCTCCGATCATGTGCGGCAGATGCGTGTCATCACCCCCGGGCAAGGGGAGGCCACTGGTCTGTTCAGGGGGCCAGCTACGCACCGACATGGCTTTCATGCCTCTGCCTTATCCGCCAAGGGTAAATATTCGGGAAACGAACATCTGCTGATGGTGCTGAATTTGCGTCAGAACTTGTTGTCGCGCGGGAAGCCTGTCGGTGGCATGCGACCGGCGGCGCCGCGGGCTACCCGCCATGGCGTCATGTCCGCCTCGGTCCGGGTCCGGCCCGTCTCGCCGCCCATAGCCCAGCTGATCCCGTCGTTCAGGCGGAAGGCGATCGCGTCGGACAGGCCGCCGTCGCGATAGCGCTGCATCTGCACCCCCTGCCCGCGCGCCATCTTGGGCATTTCGATGATCGAATAGACCAGCAGCTTCCGGTTCTCGCCGATGACGGCAATGCTGTCCGCCTCCGGATCGACCGCATGCACCACGGCAAGCTTGGCGCCCGTGCGGACATTGACCACCTGCTTGCCCTTGCGCGTTTCGGCCAGGATATCGGCCACATCCGCCAGGAAGCCGCGTCCGTCGGACGAAGCCAGCAGCAATTGCCCACCAGTCCTCGCCGGCATCAGCGCGACGATGCCGCCCTGATCGTCCATGTCGACCATCATCCGCACCGGATCGCCAAAGCCGCGCCCGCCCGGCAGCTTGTCCGCCCCCAGCGTGTAGATGCGGCCGCTCGACGTCGCCATCAGCAGCTTGTCGGTGGTATAGGCGTGGAAGGCGAATTGCGGGCCATCGCCTTCCTTGAACTTCAGCGTATCGGCCGCAGCCAGGTCACGATGCCCGCTCATCGCGCGGATCCAGCCGCGTTCGGACAGGATCACCGTCACCGGCTCGCGCTCGATCATCGCCTCCAGCGGGATCTCGCGCGCCGGCCCGGCTTCCTCGACCAGCGTGCGGCGCCGGCCGATCACGGTATCGGGGCCATAGCGCTTGCGCAGGTCGGCAATGTCGCGCTTCAGCCGGGTGCGCTGCCGGGCCGGGCTCTCGACCAGCTTTTCCAGCTCCGCCTGTTCCTTGACCAGCTCGGCATGCTCGCGCCGCAGCTCCATTTCCTCCAGCTTGCGCAAGCTGCGCAGCCGCATGTTGAGGATCGCCTCGGCCTGACGGTCGGTCAGGCTGAACTCGGCCATCATCACATCCTTGGGCTCATCCTCGGTGCGGATGATCTCGATCACCCGGTCGAGGTTGAGATAGGCAATGATATAGCCGTCGAGCAGTTCCAGCCGCGCGGCGATCTTCTCCAGCCGGTGCTGTGCCCGGCGGACCAGCACCTCGATCTGGTGCTTGAGCCATTCGACCAGCACCGCGCGCAGCCCCAGCACGCGCGGCGTATGGCTGGCGTCGAGCACGTTGAGGTTGAGCGGAAAGCGATTTTCCAGGTCGGTCAGCCGGAACAGGCTGTCCTTGAGTATATCGACCGGGACATTGCGGCTCTTGGGGACGATGACGATGCGGATCGCCTCATCGCTCTCGTCGCGCACATCCTCCAGGATCGGCAGCTTCTTGTCGTTGATCAGCGCGGCAATCTGCTCGATCAGCTTCGACTTCTGCACCTGATAGGGGATTTCGGAAATCACCAGCTGCCAGGTGCCGCCGGCCAGCTTCTCGATCCCTTCCGCTTCCCAGCTGCCATCCTCGTTGCGGCCGGTGGAGAAGCGGGCACGGGTGCGGAAGGAACCGCGCCCGGTGCGATAGGCTTCGGAAATGATCGCCTGATTATCGACCAGCACGCCGCCGGTCGGAAAGTCTGGTCCCTTGACGATCTCCATCAGCGCGGCGTCGTCCGCCTCCGGGCTGTCGATCAACAGGGTGGCGGCATCCAGCAGTTCGCCGACATTGTGCGGCGGGATGCTGGTCGCCATGCCGACCGCGATGCCGCTCGCGCCATTGGCCAGCAGATTGGGGAAGAGGCCGGGGAAAACCTCCGGCTCCTCATCTTCGCCATTATAGGTCGGGCGGAAATCGACCGTGCCCTCGTCCAGGCCCGCCATCAAGTCGGCTGCCGCCTGGGTCAGCCGCGCCTCTGTATAGCGCATCGCCGCCGCATTATCGCCGTCGATATTGCCGAAATTGCCCTGGCCATCGACCAGCGGCGTGCGCAGCGAGAAATCCTGCGCCAGGCGCACCATTGCGTCATAGACCGACGCGTCGCCATGCGGGTGATATTTACCGATGACGTCGCCGACGACGCGGGCGCATTTCTTGTAGCTGGTGGTGTTGCGCGCCGGATTGGCGACCAGCACGTCCGGGTTCGCGCCGCCCGGCTCCATCCGCAACAGCCGCATTGCCCAGAGCAGGCGCCGATGCACCGGCTTCAGCCCATCGCGCAGGTCCGGCAGCGAACGCGCGGTGATGGTGGAGAGCGCATAGACCAGATAGCGCTGCGAGAGCGCCGCGTCGAAAGGATGGTCCTTGATAGCGTCGAACGGGTCGCGAAAATCGGTCATCGGGAGTGGCTTAGCAGGACGGAACGTGAACGGAAACGAGAATTATGCACCCCCAAGGCTGGGCGCCGCGATCAAAAATTTCGATATTTGTCGAGCGGGAGGCCATGCTTCTCGACATAGGCGTTCCAACTTTCCATCGCGTCCCTATTGGCTCCCATCCAGCGATGGCGGACTTCCTCCACGAAACCGGGCTCGGACCGTAGACTGAGATCCATCCCCAGTTCTTCGGCAGCAGCAATCAGGTTCCGCTCTCGCGCGGCTTCGACCCGCGCCCGGCTTGCCGCGAACTCATCGTTATCCATTGGCCGATCACCTTTTGCAGGACGATGTCATGCCATGGATTAACGCGGCAAGAAACGCGCGTCCGGATCGGCGGCGATGGCGGTGGCAAACTCCGCGCCGATCCAGTCGCGGAAGGCCTTGATCTTGGGCGTGTTGCGGGCATGGGGCGGATAGACCAGCCAGTAGCTGGCGATTTCGCGGACATAGGAGGGCACCGCCTCCACCAGTTGCCCCGCTTCCACCTCCGCCCTCCAGAGGAAATGGTTGAGGATGGCCACCCCCTGCCCGGCGATCGCGGCGCGCCCCTCCATCACCTGGCTGTCGAGCGCGATGCCGGGCGGGCCATCGGCCGGGTCGGCCTCCACGCCCATCGCCGCGAACCATTCATGCCACCACATGTCGTCGGGCGACAGGCGCGGCAAGGCGTGGAGCGCCTGCGCATCGGCGATTGGCCCGTGCCGGTCGCGCCAGGCCGGGCTGCACATCGGCACCAGCCGGTTATGGGTCAGCAGCTTCGCCTCCAGCCCCGGCCACTCGCCCTTGCCGCCGCGCACCGCCAGATCGATGCCGTCGCGCGCCAGATCGACCACTGCGTCATCCGCCATGATCCGCACGGCGAGGTTCGGGTGGCGCATCTGGAAGGCGCCGATGCGCGGCGCCAGCCAGAGATGCGCGAAACTGTTGGTGCAGCTTATGCTCAGCACCGCCGAATGATCCTGGGTCAGTGCGGCAAAACCCTGCCGCATCTGGTCGAAGGCGCGGGTCAGGATCGGCGCGATCTCGCGGCCCTTCTCGGTCAGCGCCACCTTGCGCCCGGTCCGTTGAAACAGGCTGATGCCCAGCCGCTCCTCCAACAATTTCACCTGATAGCTGACCGCCGCCTGGGTCATCCCAAGTTCCTGCGCGGCGGCCGTGAAATTCTCCAGCCGCGCGGCGGCCTCGAACACGCGAATGGCGGACAGGGGCGGCAGCGGCGACATGCGCCATTCGATAAGCCAGGCTTATCTATGCTGTCCATGCTTTTGTTGGCGCCAAGGGTGCTGTTCGGGCAGAGACAGCGGTGCCGACGGCCCTCCGCGCCCGGCGATGATCATGGACGGAAGGAACAGTGATGCGCGATCAATATGACGCCCGGCTGTGGAACGACAGCCATGAAGAAATCAGCAAGAGTGCCGACCATTTCCTGCATCGCGTGATGCAGGCATTTCGGGTGCTTCACCGCATCGAATGGAGCGCGCCCTGGGCCGATGAACGCCAATGCAAGCGCCCCTGCCAATCGTGAAAATCCCGGCAAGGGGCAAAACAGGGGTTGCGGTTTCCGGTACAGGCGCCACCTTTAGGCCGTGCCCGAAACCGCTCTTCCCCCTCTGCCCGATCTTCCCGCTCCCCCGCCCGCGCTGCTGACCGGCGCCGCCCTGTTCCTCGATTTCGACGGGACATTGGCGCCGATTGCGGACACGCCCGACGGGGTGCATGTCGATGATGATCTGCTTGCCCTGCTGGCGGCGCTACGACGCAAGCTGGACGGACGCCTCGCCATCGTCAGCGGCCGGTCGATCGCCACGCTGCGCGATTTCGGCTTTCAGGATTTCCTGCTTGCCGGCACCCACGGCCTTGAATTTGCCGCGCCCGGCGCAGCGCCGGATGCGCCGCCCCGCCTGCCCGCCATAGACGCGGTCGAACGGGCCTTTCATATCTTTGCCGACACCCGTCCCGGCGTGCTGGTCGAACGCAAGTCGATCAGCGTTGGCCTCCATTTCCGTGGCGCCCCCGATTGTGGCGAGGCCGCCGGCCTGCTTGCCCATCAACTTGCAGAGGAACATGGCCTGGCCGTGCAGGCCGGCAAGATGCTGTTCGAACTGCGCCCCGGCGGCGCCGACAAGGGTAGCGCCGTCACCCGCCTGATGCAGCAGGCGCCGATGGCCGGCGGCACGCCGATCTTCATCGGCGACGATGTCACGGACGAGGAAGGTTTCGCCGCCGCCGCGCAATTGGGCGGCCATGGCATATTGGTCGGGCCCGCGCGGCACACGCACGCGGCCTTCGGCTTGGAACAGGTTGCCGCCGTCAGGCATTATCTGGCGCAGGGGGTCGCCGCGATCATCTGACCGGCGGCCACCATTCGCATGAACGAAGGGGGCCGAACATCATCGATACCAGCGACCATATCCTGGCCGGAAACGAGCGTGATCTCGACCTCTGGCCGATCGGAAACTGCCAGGCATCCGCCCTGATCGACCGCGCCGGGCGCATGGTCTGGGCCTGCGTGCCGCGGGTCGACGGCGACCCCGTCTTTTCCGCCCTGCTCGACAACAAGCATTGGGACAGCAAGGAAGCCCGCGGCTTCTGGGCAATCGAGCTGGAAAATTGCGTCGCGGTCGAACAGCATTATATCCGCAACACGCCGATCCTGGTCACCCGCCAGAGCGACGGCCAAGGCAATGCGATCGAGATTTTCGATTTCTGCCCGCGCCACAAGCATAAGGGCCGCATGTATCGCCCGGTCGCCTTCGCCCGCATCGTGCGCCCCGCCGCCGGCAGCCCGCGCATCCGCGTTCGCCTGCGCCCCACGACCAGTTGGGGCAAGGAAAATGTCCCGGTCACCTACGGCTCCAACCATATCCGCATGGTCCTGTCCTACATGGCAATGCGGATATCGACCAACGCGCCGATTGGACTGATCGCGCAGGAAAGCTGGTTCCGGCTGGAATCGGACATGCATTTCTTCATGGGGCCGGACGAGGGATTTTCCGACGCGCTGCGCCCGGCGATCGAGCGGATGCTGGACGACACCATCCTCGAATGGCAGCTCTGGGTGCGCGGCCTCGCCATCCCGCCCGAATGGCAGGAGGCGGTGATCCGCTCCGCCATCACGCTCAAGCTCTGCCAACATGAGGAAACCGGCGCGATCGTCGCCGCGCTCACCACCTCCATCCCCGAACATGCCGACAGTGGCCGCAACTGGGACTATCGCTACTGCTGGGTGCGCGACGCCTATTATACGGTCGAGGCGCTGAACCGGCTCGGCGCCCTCGACGTGCTGGAAACATACCTCGTCTATCTGCGCAACATCGTCGACGGCGCCAAGGGCGGCCATATCCAACCGCTCTACGACGTGCGCGGCAATGCCACGCTGCATGAATGGGAGGCCGCACACCTGCCCGGCTATCGCGGCATGGGTCCGGTGCGGGTCGGCAATGCCGCCTATGAACAGATCCAGCATGACGCCTATGGCCAGATCGTCCTGTCCTCGGTCCAGGGCTTCATCGACCGGCGCCTGCTGCGCATGGCCGGCCATGCCGATTTCGAGGCGCTGGAGGCGGTAGGCGAACGCGCCTGGCAGGTTTATGACCAGCCGGACGCCGGCCTGTGGGAATTGCGCACCCGCGCCCATGTTCACAGCTACAGCGCGGTGATGTGCTGGGCTGCCTGCGATCGGCTGGCGCATGCCGCCACCGCGCTCGACCTGCCGCTGCGCGCCGCCCATTGGGAAAACCGCGCCGAAACCATGCGCGCCCGCATCATCGAATCCGCCTGGCGCGCCGACAGCAAGGCGATCTCCGCCAATTTCGAGGATGACGCGCGCGACGCGTCGCTGCTGCAACTGCTCGACCTGCGCTTCCTGACCGCCGACGATCCGATGTTCACCGGCACGCTCGAAGCACTGGAAAAGGATCTGCGCCGCGGCAACGACATGCTGCGCTACAGCGCGCCGGACGATTTCGGCGAACCGGTGACCGCCTTCAATGTCTGCACCTTCTGGCTGATCGAGGCGCTGCACCGCACCGGCCGGACCGAGGAGGCACGCGAACTGTTCGAGGAGATGCTGTCCCGCCGCACCGCCGCCGGCCTGCTGTCCGAAGATATCGATCCCCATAATGGGGAACTCTGGGGAAATTACCCGCAAACCTATTCGTTGGTCGGCATCATCAACTGCGCCGTCTTGCTGAGCAAACCGTGGAGCGTGATGCGATGAGCCGTCTGATAGTCATTTCCAACCGGGTCAGTCGCCCCAATGGCGCCGCCAATCAGGGTGGGCTGGCCGTGGCGCTGGCCCAGGCACTGCGCGAAAGCCGGGGCATTTGGGTTGGCTGGTCGGGTGGCACGACCGACAATTTCACCGGCCATATCGGCTTTGCCGACGATGACGGGGTGAAGACCGCGACGATCGACCTGGAAGAACAGGACGTCGACGAATATTATAATGGCTATGCCAACAAGACGCTGTGGCCGCTCTTCCATTACCGCATCGACCTGGCCGAATATGCCCGCGATTTCGAGGGCGGATACAACCGCGTCAACCAGCGCTTCGCCGACACCGCCAGCCCGCTGATCGAACCGGAAGACATTATCTGGGTGCAGGATTATCACATGATCCCGCTGGGCCAGATGCTTCGCGACCGGGGGCATCAGAACCGGATGGGCTTCTTCCTGCACATTCCCTGGCCGCCCACCCGCCTGCTGGTATCCCTGCCCCACCATACCAAGCTGGTCAGCACCCTCTTCGCCTATGACGTGATCGGCTTCCATACCGAGGAATGGCTGGAATCCTTCCGCCATTATGTCGAGCGCGAGATGGGCGGCACCGTGGATGGCGATTTCGTCACCGTCGGCGGTCGCACCATCCAGGCCGTCGCCTGCCCGATCGGCATCAATGCCGAGGAGTTCAAGCAGGCCGCCGCCAGCGACGCGGCGGTGGAAATGCACCGCCAGGTCCGCGCCTCGCTGCAGGATCGCTCGCTGATCGTCGGCGTCGACCGGCTCGACTATAGCAAGGGTCTGGAAGAACGGTTCAACGGCTATGCCCGCTTCCTGAAGGATCATGCCGAACATCATCGCCGCGTCGTGCTGGCGCAGATCGCCCCGCCATCGCGCGGCGAGGTGGAAAGCTATCAGCAGATCCGCGCCACGCTGGATTCGCTCGCCGGCCGCATCAACGGCGAATATAGCGATGTCGACTGGACCCCGATCCGATACGTCAACCAGGGCTATCCGCGCGACAAGCTGGCCGGCATCTATCGCTCCGCCCGGATCGGCCTGGTGACGCCGCTGCGCGACGGCATGAACCTGGTCGCCAAGGAATATGTCGCGGCCCAGAACCCGGACGATCCCGGCGTCCTGATCCTGTCCCGCTTCGCCGGCGCGGCGATGCAGCTCAAGGACGCGCTGCTCATCAACCCCTATAGCCCCGAAGAGATGTCCGACGCGATCGACCGGGCGCTGGCCATGCCGCTCGACGAGCGCAAGCGGCGCTGGCGGGCGATGATGGACAGCGTCGAGCAGCAGGATATCAGCTGGTGGCGCAGCGCCTTCACCGATCGGCTGGCGGCCACCCGCCAGGAAGAGCCGGAGGCCGAGCCGGAACCGGCTACCGAATGATTGAGATCAGGCACCGGTCCCGCTAGGCCGGTGCCATGCATAGCGAAGATGATGACGAACCGCGCGGCCTGTGGGCCGCCATCAGTGCCAAATCCGGCGTGATCATTGGCAGCGTCGGCCTGATCGCCTGGCAACGTGCTGTAGCGCGTCCCCTGCGGATTTCCCCTTGCGCCTCGTTGAACCAGCAGCAGACATGATGCCGCTCCGGCTTCGGGAGCGCCAAATGGGGGATGTCCATGCTCGATCGCCGTTCCTTCCTCGGCAGCGCCGCTGCCGCCTCGCTCGCCGCGCCGATCGGGGCGGAAGCGCTGACCAGCGTGCCGCTGCCGGCCGCCGATCTCCATGCGAAGAATGAAGACGCCTATTGGGCGGCGCTGCGCAAACAGTTCCTGATCCCGGCCGATGTCGTGAACCTCAATGTCGGCACCGTCGGCTCCTCGCCGCGCCCGGTATTGAAGGCGATCTTCGACGGGTTCGAGACGACCGAGCAGATGACGCAGCAAGGGTCGGAGGATTATCCGATCTGGGGCTATGGCGCCTGGGACCAGTATCGCAAGCCCTTTGCCGACTTCATGGGCGCCAAGGTCGAGCAGATGGCGATCCTGCGCAACTGTACCGAGGCGAACAGCTATATCGCCAATGGCTTCGACATGAAGCCGGGCGACGAGGTGCTGATCAGCGACGAGGAACATGGATCGGGCGAAATGCCCTGGATGCTGCGGTCGCGCCGCTATGGCGTGGTGGTCAAGAAATTCGCCATGCCGAAGCCGCCGAAAAACGCGGCCGAAATCCTCGACCGCATCAACGACGCGATCACGCCGAAGACGCGGATCATCTTCGTCAGCCATATCAGCACCTCGACCGGCGTGGTGCTGCCGGCGAAGGAGATTGCCGCGCTCGCCCGGTCGAAGGGGATCATCTCCGCCTTCGACGGCGCCCATGCGCCGGGCATGATGAAGGTCGACCTCAACGATATCGGCTGCGACCTCTATACCGGGTCGATGCACAAATGGCTGTTCGCGACCAAGGGCACCGGCTTCCTCTATCTGCGCGACAAGAGCGTGATGGACCGGGTCTGGAACACGATCGCGACCGGCGGTTATGACGACCCGACGCGGATGGCGGATCGCTATATGCAGATCGGCTCCTCCTGCATCCCGACCTTGATGGGCCTCAACGCCGCGATCAGCTTCGCCAACAGCATCGGCATGGAGCGGATCGAGGCGCGCAACCGCATGCTCGCCGACTATATCCATGCCGAAATGGTGAAGCGCGGCGCGGAGGACTGGACCTCGCCCGATCCGGCGCTGCGCTGCGCGATCGCGACCGTCAACGTGCCGCCGGTGCAGCGGATGGAATTGCAGGACTGGCTCTGGAAAAATCACAAGGTGCGCATTCGCGGCGGCAACCCCAGCAAGCTGCGCCTCGCCACCCCCTATTTCCTGAGCAGGGCGGACATCGACCGCTTCCTTGGCCTGTTCGACGAATATCGGAAGATGAAGGGGGCATAGCCGCCACAATTGCACCCCCGCCTATATTGCTCTATGGGCCACCCCAAGCAGCCCCGGCACCCGCTGATCCTTTCCGATTCGCGTTTGCCGGGGCAAAATCTTTTGTAAGAAAAAGACAGGAACGCGCATGGCCCGTCGCCGCCAGATCTACGAAGGCAAGGCAAAGATCCTTTACGAAGGCCCCGAGCCCGGCACGATCATCCAATATTTCAAGGATGATGCGACCGCCTTCAATGCCCAGAAGAAGGGCACGATTTCGGGCAAGGGCGTGCTCAACAACCGTATCTCCGAGCATATCTTCACCCTGCTCGGCCAGATCGGCGTGCCGACCCACTTCATCCGCCGCCTCAACATGCGCGAACAGCTCGTCCGCCAGGTCGAGATCGTGCCGATCGAGGTCGTAGTGCGCAACGTCGCCGCCGGTTCGCTGTCGAAGAAGCTCGGCATCGAAGAAGGCACCCAGTTGCCGCGCACGCTGATCGAATATTGCTACAAGGATGATGCGCTGGGCGACCCGCTGATCTCCGAAGAGCATATCGCCTGCTTCGGCTGGGCCACGCAGGAAGAGATGCACGACATCGCCGACATGGCGATCCGCATCAATGACTTCATGTGCGGCCTGTTCGCCGGCATCGGCATCCGCCTCATTGACTTCAAGCTGGAATTCGGCCGCCTCTATGACGGCGATTACAGCCGCATCATCCTGGCCGACGAGATCAGCCCCGATGGCTGCCGCCTGTGGGACATGGCGACCAACGAGAAGCTGGACAAGGATCGCTTCCGTCGCGACCTCGGCGGCGAAGTCGAAGCCTATCAGGAAGTGGCGCGCCGCCTGGGCCTGCTGCCCGAAGGGCTGGACACCACCGTCCTCGACCTCGACACGCATCGCAAGAAGCGCGAGAAGGACTGATCTACGAAAAGGCCGGCCGCAACGCCGGCCTTTTTCTTTTGGGCCTCAGGCGAGGATGGCATCCGCCATCAGCTTGAGCCCCAGCAGCACCATCAGCACATAGATGAGCGTGTAGAAGCGCGCAGCATCGACCCGCCGGACCAGCCAGACGCCGGCGAAGGTCGAGACCACCGCCACCGGCACCAGCAGCGCCGTCGCCATCAGATTGGCGTGGGTGAACTGACCCAGCGCGGCATAGGCCGGCACCTTCATCCAGTTCATGACAGCGAAGGCGACAGCCGTGGTGCCGACCAGCATGTCGCGCGGCAGCTTCTTGGGCAGCACCCACATCTGGAAAGGCGGCGATCCGGCATGGGCGATCTGGCTGGTGAAGCCGCTCGCGATACCGAAGAGGGTGCCGACCCAGCCCGGCGAGGTCGAGGGCAGGACGATCGCCCCGCCCCGCTCGACCCAGAGCCGCTGTAACCCGAACAAGGTGGAAATGGCGCCGAGAGCGCCCAGCACTACGGTTTCGGAAACTTGCGCCGCGAACCAGTAGCCCAGCCCGACGCCGATCGCCATGCCGGGCAGCATCACCGCCAGGATATGCCCGTCCCAGCTGCGGCGGAAGGCCCAGACGCTGACCGCGTCCTGCAGGATCAGGATCGGCAGCAGGATCGCCGCGCCGCGCACCGGATCGACTCCCAGCGCCATGATCGGCATCGCCAGCGCCCCGACACCGGCAAATCCGCCCTTGGCGAGCCCCGATATAATGACGGCGATGATGGCACAGGCGAGATAGAGAAGGTCGGGACTCATGCCCCAGCCTTATAAGCAGTTGCCGGCAAAGAGAATAAGCAGGGCGACCTGGGCCGCCACGCCCATGACATTCAGTTCCGCTCGCGTCCCAGATTGGGCAGGAAGGCGGTGAGCAGGCCGATCGCCGGCAGGAAGGCACAGACCCGGAACACCATCTCGATGCTGCTATGGTCGGCCAACCAGCCCAGCCCGGCCGCGCCCAGCCCGCCCATGCCGAAGGAGAAGCCGAAGAACAGGCCCGAGATCATGCCGACCTTGCCGGGCACCAGTTCCTGCGCGAAGACGACGATCGCGGGGAAGGCGGAGGCGAGGATCAGGCCGATGATGACGGTCAGCGGCCCGCTCCAGAACAGCCCGGCATAGGGCAGCGCCAAGGTGAAGGGCAGCGCCCCCAGGATCGAGAACCAGATCACATATTTGCGCCCGAACCGGTCGCCCAGCGGTCCGCCCGCGACCGTGCCGACCGCCACCGCCGCCAGGAAGGCGAACAGATGGAGCTGCGCATTCTGCACCGACAGGTCGAACCGCTGGATCAGGTAGAAGGTGTAATAGCTGGTCAGGCTGGCGAGATAGACATATTTGGAGAAGATCAACGCCAGCAGGATCGCAATGCCCCGCGCCGCCTGCCCGCGCGGCAGTTCGACATGCAGCGCGCCGGCGCCGCCGACCTGCAACCGGCTGAGACCATGGTGGCGATACCAGTTGGCGACATTCCACAGCACCGCGCCCGACAACAGCGCCAGCAGCGCGAAGAAGGCGAGGCTCGACTGGCCCCAGCGCACCACGACCAGCGCCGCCGCCAGCGGCCCCAGCGCCTGCCCCGCATTGCCGCCGACCTGGAACAGCGACTGCGCAAGGCCATGGCGACCGCCCGCCGCCATCCGCGCCACCCGCGAGGATTCGGGATGGAAGACCGAGGAACCGACGCCCAGCAGCGCCGCGCCGACCAGCACGAGGCCATAGCTGTGCGCGATCGATAGCACGGTCAGCCCCGCCAGCGAGAAGAGCGTGCCACCCGGCAGCGCCATCGGCGTCGGCCGCTTGTCAGCATAGAGGCCGATCATCGGCTGCAGGATCGACGCGGTAATCTGATAGACCAGGGTCACCATGCCGATCTGGCCGAAGCTCAGATGTAGCTCGCTCTTGAGACCCGGATAGATGGCGGGAAGCAGCGACTGCATCATGTCGTTGAGCAGATGGCAGAAGCTAATCGCCACGATCACGCCAAATGCCGTGCCGCCCGCTGCCAATTGTGCGCCTGCCTTGTCTATCCGTGTTTCTTTCATTGTCCGTTCCTTTCTGGAAGCGGCCGATTAGCGCTTCCCTTCGCGTCCCGCTTCCGCATATGGGTCAATCTCTTTTGCGATCGGGACAATCATGGACCAGCGGCACCCCGACGATCATGAGCATGTGCCCCGGCCCGTGGTCGGCATCGGCAATGATTATCCGCCCTCCTTCGAACTGGCCGAGCATCAGCATCGGCGCGGGCAATTGCTCTATGCCGCGTCCGGCGTGGTCGCGGTCAGCACGCCGCAAGGCGCCTGGGTCGCCCCACCCGAACGGGCCGTCTGGATTCCTGGCGGCACGCCCCATGCGGTGCGAATGGTCGGCGCGGTGCAGACGCGCAGCGTGCTGGTCGATCAGGCCGTCTATCCCGGCCTGGCCCGGTCCTGCCGGGTACTCGGCGTGTCACCGCTGCTGCGCCAGTTGCTGGTGGAGGCCGCCCATGTTCCGGTAGAATATGCGGAAGCGGCGCGCGATGGCCTGGTCATGCGGCTGCTGGTGGCAGAGATCGAGCGGGCGCCGCTGATCCCGCTCGCCGTGCCCTTCCCACGCCATGCCGCGCTTGCGGCGCGCTGCCACGCCTTTGTCGAACAGCCACAGGCCCATGTGACGATCGACCAATGGGCCGACGCGCTGGCGATGAACCGGCGTCGCTTCACCCGATTGTTCCGGCAGGAAACGGGGATGAGCTTCGCGCAATGGCGGCAACAGGCCTGCCTGTCGGCGGCCCTGCCCCGGCTGGCGGCGGGCGAACCAATCACGACGATCGCGCTGGACCTGGGCTATGACGGGCCGGCCAATTTCTCGACCATGTTCAAGCGAGCGCTGGGTGTCTCGCCCAGCCGCTATCGCCCCTGATCCTCAGGCGGACTTGGCGCGATAGCCCACCAGCAGGCCGAAGCAGAAGGTTGCGAACAGCGCCAGTTGAACCCGCCCATGCGGATCGTCATAGCCCACAATCTGCTGCCCCCAGGCAAAAAGCCCCACAAACATCGCCAGTGCCAGACCGGACATGCCCCATATCCCTGTAAAAACTCCGCCCTCAGATTATCCTCAGCTTCCTAAGAAAGTCATAATCTCTTGCCTGCGCGCCGCGCCGCGCCTAGGGGGAGCGGCAAAGTTCATCCCCCCGCATCGGCGGGCGGCATGCCAAGGAGTTTGCACCTCATGAAAGCCCGCATCTTCGTCACTCTCAAGGGCGGCGTCCTCGATCCGCAGGGCCGTGCGATCCATCACGCGCTCGAAGGCCTGGGCTTTGGCGGCGTCAACGACGTGCGCGCCGGCAAGCTCATCGAGCTGGACCTGGCCGATGGCACCAGCGACGAGGATATCGACGCCATGTGCCGCAAGCTGCTGGCCAACACGGTCATCGAAAACTACCGCATCGAAAAGGTGGCCTGAGCCATGAAGAGCGCCGTCATCGTCTTTCCGGGCAGCAATTGCGACCGCGACCTGGCGGTGGCGTTCGAGGCTGCGACCGGTTCCAAGCCCACCATGGTGTGGCATCGCGATACCGAACTGCCCGACGACATCGACCTGATCGGCGTGCCCGGCGGCTTTTCCTATGGCGACTATCTGCGCTCCGGCGCGATGGCCGCCCGCTCGCCGGTGATGCAGGCCGTCGCCCGCGCCGCCGACCGTGGCGCCTTTGTCCTGGGCATCTGCAACGGCTTCCAGGTACTGACCGAAAGCGGTCTGCTGCCCGGCGCGCTGCTGCGCAACGCCGGCGGTCATTTCGTCTGCCGCGACGTCGCCCTGACCGTCGAGAACGCCCAGAGCGCCTTCACCAGCCGTTATGCCGCCGGCGAAGCGATCAGCTTCCCGGTCGCCCATCATGACGGCAATTATTTTGCCGATGATGCCACGCTCGATCGGCTGGAAGGCGAAGGCCGCGTCGCGCTGCGCTACGCCCAGAACATCAACGGTTCGGCCCGCAACATCGCCGGCGTCCTCAACGAAGCCGGCAATGTACTGGGCATGATGCCCCACCCCGAGCGCGTGATCGAACCGGCCCATGGCAACACCGACGGCCAGCGCCTGTTCGCGGGCCTGGTCGAGGGCCTTCTCGCCCGCGCCTGATACACCGGATCGAAATCGCAAAAGCCCGCCACGCATCAGCGCGGCGGGCTTTTTTTTTTCATGTACTCAGGTCGGTGACCCAGCGGTCAGCCGCCCCGGTGATAGTCATAATCATAGGCCCGGCCATGCGCCTTGGTCAGCACGGCGCCGACGATCGAGCCGCCGGCCCGGCGCAGTCGTTCCACCGCGACCCGCAGGCCGCCATGATGGTTGCGGCCCCATTCGACCACCAGCAGCGTGACCTGCACCTTGGCGGCGAGCAGTTGCGCGTCGGACATGCCCAGGATCGGCGGCGCATCGATCAGCACCGTGTCATAGCGGTCGCGCACCGCGCCCAGCAGTGCATCGAGCGCCGGGGTGGAGAGCAGTTCCGCCGGATTGGGCGGCACCGCGCCACAGGGTAGCAGCGACACGCCCGCGACACCGCTGTCGAGGATCAGATCCTCGACCTTACCCTGCCCGGTCAGCACCTCGCTAATGCCGCGCGTCGCGGTCACCCGGAACAGGCTGTGCTGCACCGGCCGGCGCATGTCGGCGTCGATCACCAGCACCTTCTTGTCCAGCCGCGCCAGCGCGCGTGCCAGCGCGTTGACGGTCAGCGACTTGCCTTCCTCCTCCTGCGCGCTGGTAACCAGGATGGAGCGCGGCAGGCCGGCAACCGATGCCAGTTGCAGCGACGCCGCGATCGGCGCGAAGATGTCGGGCGCGCTCGGCTGGTCGCCGGTGGTCGGCACTGCGCCCAGCAGCGGCAGGTCGACACGCTCCGCCAGCGTATCGGCCGACGTCACCGCATCGTCGAACATGTGCCGCGCCGCGATCAGCAGCAGGCCCAGCAGCATGCCGCCGAGCAGCGCGACCAGCATGATCTGGCCGGCATGTGGGGCAAAGGGCGTGGTCGGCACCGCCGCCCGGTCGAGCGGCTGGATGCGGCCGGCCTGGAAGCCCGCCTGCGACGCCATGTCGCGATAACGCTGCAACAGGCTGTCATGCAGCAGGCGATAGGTTTCGACCGACCGGCTCATCATGCTCATCTGCATGTCGCGGCCGCGCTCGACCCGCGCATCGCCTTCCAGCGCGGCGATTTCCGAAGCTATCTGCTTCTCGCCATGCGCCGCCACCTCATATTCCTGGCGCAGCGACGCGCGGATGGTGTTCGCCATGCTCTCGGCCTGATCGTCAAGCGCCGCCAGCCGCGCCCGCGCCTCGCGCATTTCTGGATGGGCATCCTTGCGGAACTGCCGTTCCTCGACCAGTGCCGCGCGCGCCTGCGCCCGTTCCGCCATCAACTGCTGCATGGCGCCATTGCCCAGCACCTCGGGCAGCGTCTCGGCGCTCGCCGCCTTCGCGCTTTCCCAGCGCTTCTGCGCGGCAATACGGTCCGCGACCGCCTGCGCGCGGAAGGCGTTGAGCTGCGCCAGACGCGCCGCGGTCGATCCTTCCGGCACCGGTGCGGCGTCCGGCTTTACATCCTTGCCGTCGCTCTTCTTGTCCTCGTCCGTGGCCGCCTCGGCCGGCACCGCGCCGGTGCGCGAGGCATAGACCGCCAGATCCCGCTCGGCCCGTTCCAGATCCTTGCGCGCGCCATCCAGCTCACCCAGCAGGAAACGACGCGCCTGCACGCCGGACTCAAAGCCGCGCTTCAGGTCCGCCCGGATCAGGCTGTCGGCATAGCTGTTCGCCACTCTGGCCGACAAAGCCGGATCGGCACTGACGAAGCTGATGCGCAGCACCCGCGACTTGCCCGGCAATTCGACCTGCAGATTGTCGCGCAACAACTTGATGACCTGCTCATGCTCGACCTGGCGCTGGGTCAGGCTGCCCTGCCCCTGTGCCGGGCGGCGCGCATCCATGCCCTGGAAGAAGACCGGGCTGCCGACCAGCGCCAGATCGCGCGCGACATCCTCGGCCAATGCCCGGCTGCGCAGCACTTCCAGTTCGGTCTGCATCATGCTTTCGGTGTCGGCGGCGCTGACCGGCTTCTGCATCGCGCCGGCGCCGGCGGCCCCCGCCGGCACATCCTCCACCTCGACCGAGGCGGTCGCGCGATAGTCTGGCGTCGACAGCAGGATATAGATGACGCCCGCCAGCACGCAGAGCGCCATGGTGACGAACAGGATGACGCGGTGCCGCCGCACCACGGTCCATGTGCCGCGCGCGCTCTCGACAAAGCGGGTGGTGCGATCCTCCTCGCCGGCCTGACGCTGTTCCAGTTCGATGATCCGGGACACCATCAATTGCCTCCGTCTATGGCGATGAAGCCGGTCGCGACGGCGGGAATGGCGATCAGCGCGCCGCCAAGGATAGCCTTGGCGCGCGACAGGCCGACGATCACCAGATCGCCGGGCAATATTTCAGGATCGGGCGCTTCGCCCTTGCGAATGGCGCCCAGGTCGAAGGTCGCGGCCTGACGCTGCCCCTCGACGGTGCGGACCACCACCACCTGCCCCAGGCTCGCCAGCCGGGTCGGGCCATGGGCCAGCGCCACCGCCTGGATGAGGCCGATCCGTCCCTCGATCGGGAACAGGCCGGGCTCACGCACCTCGCCATCGACGGTGATGCGGCGGCCGACTGCCTGCTTCACGAACACCGTGACCTGCGGAGACACGAGATAGCGCTCGCCCAGCCGGCCGGCGATCACGTCCGACGCCTCGCCGGCGGTCAGCCCGCCGATCGACACATCGCCGACCAGCGGCATGCGGACCATGCCGGCCGCGCTGACCCGCGCATCCTCCAGCGACAGGTCGGGCTCATGATAGACCTGGACGCGCAGCACATCGTCGGGGCTGATGACATAGTCGCGGCCCACCGCGGCGGGCGCAGGCATCAACGCATAGGCGGCCTCGCCGCGCGGAGCATCCTCCACGGTCGAGCAGCCGGCGAGCAGCATCGCCGCTGCCGCGACGGCGCCGCCCCTCATGCCCTTGCCATAGTGCCCCAAAATCTGGCGCTTCATGCGCATCAACACCCCATTGCGAACCGGGTGCGGCCCGCAAAAGGGCCGCTCGGCTCGGGGGTTAGCGACGCGGCACCGTCATGGCAACCGCGCGGGGGGCAGGACGAACCGCCCGGCCGACGATCAGACCGCGATGCGCTGCGCAGCCGGCTCAGGCTGACGGCGCGGCTGGTCGGGCCAGATGCCGCGCGTGTCATAGACGGCCTTACCGGCGCGTTCGTCGACGGGAACGGATTTGAACATGTCATGATCGACAAGAATGATGAACACGCCGCATTGTTCCAGAGCCGTATCGAGATCGATCAGTTCGGCGCCGGTGCCGGCGAACTCCATCGGCAGATCCTGGGCATAGGGTTCGACCAGCTTGACCCGCTTGCCGTAGCGGCGGGCGAGCCGGCTGGCGACCTTGACCGCCGGACTTTCGCGGAAATCGTCGATGTTCGGCTTGAAGGCGAGGCCGAGGCAGGCAACATCCTCGCCGGCAAAGGCGTCGATCATGTCCGAAGACTTGGCCACGACATAATCGGTCTTGCCGTCATTCACCTCGCGCGCGGTCCGGATGATGCGGGCATTTTCCGGGTCGCCATGGACGATGAACCAGGGATCGACGGCGATGCAATGGCCGCCGACGCCCGGCCCCGGCTGCAATATGTTGACGCGCGGATGGCGGTTGGCCAGACGGATCACTTCCCACACGTCGATGTCCATGCGGTCGGCGATCACCGACAATTCATTGGCGAAGGCGATGTTGACGTCGCGGAAGCTGTTTTCAACCAGCTTGACCATCTCGGCTGCCCGCGCGGTGGTGGTGATGCAGGCTCCGCGCACGAACTGGCGGTAGAAGCCCAGCGCCTTGCGCGCGCAGCGCGGCGTGATGCCGCCGATGCAGCGATCATTGTCGATCAGCTCGACCAGGATGCGGCCGGGCAACACCCGCTCGGGGCAATAGGCGATGGCGATGTCGCCGGCGACGCCGGGCGCCGGCATCTTGAGGTCGGGGCGCAGTTCGGCGATCAGGTCGCGCATCGCCTCGGTCGTGCCGACCGGCGAGGTGGATTCCAGGATCACCGTATCGCCGTTCTTCAGCACCGGGGCGACGGTCCGTGCAGCCTGCAGCACATAGGAGATGTCGGGCGCGCGGTCCTCGGCCACCGGGGTCGGCACCGCGATGATGAAGACGTCGCTGGCCTCGACGCTGAGCGACGCACGCAGATTACCGCGTGCCACCACGCCCTGCACCAGGCCATCGAGATCGACTTCCTCGATATGGACCCGGCCCGAATTGACCGTCTCGACCACATGGGCGCTGACATCGACACCGACGACCTGCGCGCCGCCGCGCGCGATCAGCGCCGCAGTCGGCAGGCCGATATAGCCCAGGCCAATGACGGAAACCTTCTGCTTGCTGTCGACGGGCATGGGGGAGATAATCCTTCATTCACCAAAATTCGGAGCGACATTGCCCGGAAATGTTGAAGATTTGGGTAATGTCAGGCGGCAAGATGCGCCGCGCCGGCCTTTCCTGCAATGATATCGGCAATCCGCTCGGCCGCCTTGCCGTCGCCGAACGGGTTATGGGCACGGGCCATCGCCTGATAGGCGGCATCATCGTCGAGCAGCGCCAGCACCTCGCGCACGATCCGTTCCCGGTCCGCGCCGACCAGCTTTGCCGTGCCCGCCTGCACCCCCTCGGGCCGCTCGGTCGTCTCGCGCATCACCAGCACCGGCTTGCCGAGCGAGGGCGCCTCTTCCTGCACGCCGCCGCTGTCGGTCAGCACCAGATGGCACAGGTCGAGCAGGCGGACGAAATGGGGATAGTCGAGCGGTTCGATCATCGCGACATTGGCCAGGTCGCCCAGCACCGCATCCATGACCGGACGGACATTGGGATTGGGATGGACGGGGAAGATCACCGCGACATCCGGCCGCGCGGCAATGTCCGCGATGGAACGGGCGATCGCCTCCATCCCGCCGCCGAAATTCTCGCGCCGGTGGCTGGTGACGGCCACGATCCGCTTGCCCGCGAAACGCGCCGCCAGATCGTCGAGGCCGCTGGCCAGCGCTGGTTCGCCATGGACCCGATCGACCGTCGCCAGCAGCGCGTCGATCACGGTATTCCCCGTGACATGAATGCCGGCCGCATCGCGATTTTCCCGCAGCAGCGCATCGGCCGCCGCCTGGGTCGGCGCGAAATTCATGTCGGCAATGCACGCCACGACGCGGCGATTGACCTCCTCGGGCCAGGGATGATGGATGTCGCCACTGCGCAGGCCGGCCTCGACATGGGCGACCGGGATCTTGCGATAATAGGCCGCCAGGCTCGCCACCATCGTCGTCAGCGTGTCGCCATGCACCACCACCCGGTCCGGCTTTTCCGCGTCGAACGCCTCGCCCAGCGCGACGATCAGCTTGGCGGTCAGCCCGTCCAGCGTCTGGTTGGGCGTCATGACGTCCAGATCGATGTCGGGCACGATGCCGGCAATCTCCAGCACCTGATCCAGCAGGCCACGATGCTGCGCCGTCACGATCACGCGGGTGTCGATATCGGCACGCGCCTTGAGCGCATGGATCACCGGAAACAGCTTGATCGCTTCCGGCCGTGTCCCAAATACCAGCGCTACTTTCACTCTGTGCCCTTTCGTTCGGATGCGCCTTCCCTGGCAAAAAAGGGTAACCAGCCGCTAAACGGTAGCATGGTAATTACGCAAAGGCGCGAATTGTATTGCGTTATGACTATGCTAGAGCCTCAAACCAATCACTTCCCGTTTGGAGTTCCACCAACTCATGAAAATCACCATGATCGGCACCGGCTATGTCGGCCTCGTCTCCGGGGCCTGCTTTGCGGATTTCGGCCATGATGTCGTCTGCGTCGACAAGGATGCGGGCAAGATCGCCGCGATCGAGGCCGGCACGATGCCGATCTACGAACCCGGCCTCGACCAACTGGTCGGCACCAACGCCGCCGCCGGTCGCCTGACCTTCACCACCGACCTGCCCGAAGGCGTGAAGGGCGCCGACGCCATCTTCATCGCCGTCGGCACCCCCTCGCGGCGCGGCGATGGCCATGCCGACCTCAGCTATGTCTATGCCGCCGCTAAGGAGATCGTCGAATCCCTCGATGGCCCGGCGGTCATCGTCACCAAGTCGACCGTGCCGGTCGGCACCGGCGACGAGGTCGAGCGGATCGCGCGCGAACTGCGCCCGGACCTCGACATCCAGGTCGTGTCGAACCCCGAATTCCTGCGCGAAGGCGCCGCGATCGGCGACTTCAAGCGTCCCGACCGCGTCGTCGTGGGCACCACCGGATCGGAACGCGCCATTTCGGTGATGAGCCAGGTCTATCGCCCGCTGAACCTCAACCAGGCGCCGCTGATGTTCACCGGCCGTCGCACGGCCGAACTGATCAAATATGCCGCCAACGCCTTCCTGGCGACCAAGATCACCTTCATCAACGAGATGGCGGACCTGTGCGAGGCGGTCGGCGCCGAAGTGCAGGACGTGTCGCGCGGCATCGGCCTCGACAAGCGGATCGGCAGCAAGTTCCTGCATGCCGGTCCGGGCTATGGTGGCTCCTGTTTCCCCAAGGATACGCTGGCCCTGGTGAAGACCGGGCAGGATTATGACGCGCCGATCCGCATCGTCGAAACCGTGGTGCAGGTGAACGACCTGCGCAAGCGCGCCATGGGCCGCAAGATCGTGAAGGCGCTGGGCGGTGAAGCGCGCGGCAAGACCGTCGCCCTGCTGGGCGTCACCTTCAAGCCCAATACCGACGACATGCGCGACGCGCCCAGCCTGGCGATCGTGCAGGCGCTGGAGGATGCCGGCGCGAAGGTCGTCGCCTATGATCCCGAGGGCATGGACGTGGCCGCACCGATGATGCCCGGCGTCACCATGGCCGGTTCGGCCTATGAGGCCGCGTCCGGCGCCGACGCGCTGGTGCTGGTGACCGAATGGGACGCCTTCCGCGCGCTGGATCTCAAGCGCCTGGCCAGCTCGATGAGCGCGCCGGTGCTGGTCGACCTGCGCAACATCTATCCGGTCGCGGAAGCGGAAGCCGCCGGCTTCACCGTCACCCGCGTGGGTGGAAAGGGCAGCGCCGCCTAATGTGGCCATGGGAAGAGGAGGGCGTCAGCGCCCTCCCCCGACTGCGCCACTGGCTGCTGGCCGCCATGCTGATCCTGGGCGCGATGCTGGCCGTGCCGATCTTTGCGGCCCTGACCTGACGCCGTCAGGCCTTGAGCTTCCAGCCCTTGCGCAGCAGCACATAGCAGAGCAGCGCCAGCCCGGCATTGAGCGCCAGCAGCACGACGCTGCCGACCAGCACATTGCCGTCCGCCGCCGCGACGAAGCCATAGCGGAAACCGGAAATGGCGTAGAAGAAGGGGTTGGCATGGCTGATCGCCCGGAAGAGCGGCGACAGGCGGTCGATCGAATAGAAGGTGCCCGACAACAGGGTCATCGGCCCGATCACGAAATTGGTGATGGCGGCGGCATGATCGAATTTTTCCGCCCAGATCGACGTCATCACGCCGATGAAGGCGGTCAGGCTGGCGCCCATCAGGCCGAACCAGATCACCGCCCACAAATGAGTCGGCGTCACATGCACGCCGGGCCACAGCGCCATCGCCCCCCACAGCGCCAGACCGACCGCGACCGCGCGGGTCACCGCCGCGCCGACCAGCGCCAGCAGCAATTCGCCCACCGACAGCGGCGGCATCAGATAGTCGATCAGCGTCCCCTGCATCTTGCCCGCCAGCAGCGAGAAGCTGCTGTTGGCGAAGGCATTGTTCATCATGCCCATCATCATCAGGCCCGGCGCGATGAAATCGGCAAAGGGCACGCCCAGCACCTGGCGGTTCGCCCCGCCCAGCGCGATGGTAAAAATCACCAGGAACATCAGCGTGGTAACGGCCGGCGCCCAGATCGTCTGGAGCTGCACCTTCATGAAGCGGCGCACTTCCTTGCGGTAGAGCGCACGCATGCCGGCCCAGTTGACGTTGCGGATCACCAACTCCCCCGGTTCATGGAAGGGAACGGGTGCGGGATGGGCGGCTGCAATTTTGGGCTGGTCGTTCATGATGGGATCGACTATCGGCTGGTCCGTTATGCCGCAAGGGCGTTCTGCGCGGTTGGAAGTCGCGCCTGCATGCCCCATATAGGGCGCATAGCACAGATTGTGAGGAGTTTTCATTGTCCTGGACCGACGAACGTATCGACCAGCTCAAGGCGATGTGGGAAAAGGGCCTGACCGCGAGCCAGATCGCGGACGAACTGGGCGGCGTCAGCCGTAACGCGGTAATCGGCAAGGCGCATCGCCTTGGCCTGCAGTCGCGCCCGTCCCCGGTGAAGGCCAACGAGGCGCCCAAGAAGGCCGCGCCCGCCCGCAAGCCGGCAGCCCCTGCCCCGGAAGCCGAAGCGCCCCGCGCTGCCGCGCCCGTGGCCGCCCCGCCGCCGCCGCCGCGTCCGGCCCCGGTCGCCGCACCGGCTGCGCCTGCCGCACCGGCTGCTGCCGCTGCCCCCAGCGACGCGCCTGCCGCGCCGCAGCCGCGCATCGTGTCGGTCGGCCCCGGCGGCTTCCTGCGCCAGGGCCCCGGTGACCAGCAGGCACCGATCCCGCCGGCGCCGCCGCGCCGCCTGGTGCCCGCCAAGCCGAGCGCCGAAATTGCCGGCAAGACGAGCCTGCTCGACCTGACCGAGCGGATCTGCAAGTGGCCGATGGGCCATCCGGGCGAGCCGGACTTCCATTTCTGCGGCGAAGCGGTGAACCCTGGCTTCCCCTATTGCGTGGAACATTGCGGCCGCGCCTATCAGGCGCAGTTGCCGCGCGGCACGCGCCGCCCGCCCCCGCCGCTGCCCTTCGGCGGCCCGCGGGTCCGCTGAGCCAACCGAGACAAGGAAGGCCGCCCCACCGGGCGGCCTTTTCTTTTGCCCCTATTTACCGACCAGTTGCGGATTTTCCGCCTTCCAGACCATCGCGGCATGGATGCGCCGTTCGACGCTGGGATGGTCGTAGAACAGGATTTCCTCCAGCCGAGAGGGCGATGAGGCGCGATATTCGATCGTCTTGACCAGCGCCTTGGCAAGGCCATCGGGCTCATGCGCGACCTTGAGCGAGAAACGGTCGGCGGCATTCTCGTCATAGCGGCTGATGCTGTTCATCAGCGGCACCAGGAATATTCCGACCACCGCTGCGACGGCCCAGGCGACTGGCATATGCGCCGGATCGCTGATCGCGCTGCCCGCGCCGAACCAGCGCGCCGCAACCGGATAGAGCCGGTCGACCAGGAAGAAGAGCAGCATCGCCAGCAGGCTCATGCCGCCCGCCAGCCACAGCACATGATGTTCGGCATAATGGCCCATTTCATGGCCCACCACGCCGCGCACCTCGGCCAGGTCGGCGCCGCGCTTGAACATGGTGTCGCTCATCGCCACCCGCGCCGTGCCGAACAGGCCGGAGACATTGGCGGTATAGCGTTCGGACTGCTTCGACCCGTCATAAATATAGATTTTGTCGCCCGGCACGCCGGCACGATGGGCCAGTTCGACCACCGCATCGCGGGTCGGCCCGGCGGGCGCTGGCGTATAGTTATTGAACAGCGGCTCGATCGCCACCGGCGCGATCACCACCATCAGGATGATGCCCAGCACGACCACCAGCCCCGACCAGGCCCACCACCAGCGCGGCGTGCGGCACATCAGCGCATAGATGGCGACCGCCAGCAGCGCCACCAACGGAATGCTGATCGCGCTCGACAATATATCCTCGCCCAGCCAGCCGCCGAAACCCTGGCTGGTCAGCCCATAGCTGCGCTCGCGTCCCCAATTGGCATAGACGGACCAGGGCAGTTCGATCAGCCAGTCGAGCAGGAAGAAGAGCAAGGCGGACAGGAACACCGCCAGATTGGGGCGCCGCACATGCACCCGCCGCCCCAGCCGCACCAGCAGGCCGCTGCGCCAGATCAGCGCCATGGCGACCAGTGTCACCAGCATGCCCCAAAGCAGCAGCCAATGCCCGCCCTGGGTATAGGCGATCGCCCGTTCATGCTGGACCGGCGACAGCGTCGCCAGATAGGCGGCGGTCGCCGCATCGGGGTTGAAACCTGCCGCCATATTCTCGACCTCCCGCCATATCCTGTCGGCGGAAAGCTATGTCGGGCGCGGGATCAGGTAAAGATCACAAGAGGAAAGGGCCGGAACATCGTCCCGGCCCCTTCATTGCGGCGGATCAGAAGCGGAAGCTGGCGGTCGCCATCAGGCTCTGATTGTCGAACTTGTCGCCACGGTTGATGCTGGTGCCGCCGGATGGCGTGATGATGAAGGGGTTGGTCGCGGGCGCGCTGCCCTGCCCCACATCGACGCGATAGTCGCCCGTGTTATAACGGGTCCAAAGATAGCGGGCGCCGATCGAGAAATTCTGCGCAACCTTGGCTTCGACACCGCCGCCCATGGTGTAGCCCCAGGCATCTTCCTTGCGATCATATTCGGTGAAGCTGTTGGCGGTGTTGCTGGTGTCGAAATGATTCTTCACCTTGGCATAGGCCAGGCCGCCGGTGATGTAGGGCATGACGCCGCCATCGGTGGTATAGCCCAGCCGCGCGCGCAAATTGGCGTTCCAGCCGATCCGCCGGGTCATGGTATAGCTGGCCGGCGTGGTCGAATATTCGGTCACGCTGTCGCTGACATAGGCCTTGCCCGCTTCGCCGACGATGCCCGCGACGATATTGCCGAACTGCCGGTCATAGCCGACATGGCCCATCCAGCCGATCGCATCCTTGTCGCCATTGCAGCCGCTGGCCGGCGTCGCGCCCCGTGCCGAACCGCCGCAGGTGCCGGGCGAAAAGGCATTGGCCCCGGCCGCTGTGGTGACGACATTGTCATAATTGCCGTCCCCGTCCGTGTCGAAGCGCAGATGTTCGCCGCCATCGCCCTTCGACCAGTTATAGCCGAAAGAACCGCCGACATAGGGGCCGGTCCAGTCGACCTTGCCGCTGTCCTGCTGCGCCATTGCCGGCGTCGCCAGGGCGAGCGCCAGCGTGGCGCCGATCGGCGCAAAATGCTTGAATGTCATGAATATCTCCAGCCTGACCTTGGGAATATACCCTGATGGAGGCAACCGACCGGACGGCCGATTTGTTGCACCACGGCTTGTAACAATTGATTGCTGACGATCGCGTGCGCGCAGCGCTTGCGCCCGACGCCCGGCTGCCTATAGCTTGGCGGAATGTCCGAAGACCTGTTCGCCTCCGCCCAGTCCACCACCTCGCCGGGCTATGACGCCTCCACCATCGAAGTGCTCGAAGGGCTGGAGCCGGTCCGGCGCCGTCCGGGCATGTATATTGGCGGCATCGACGAGCGCGCCTTTCACCATCTCGCCTCCGAAGTGCTCGACAACAGCATGGACGAAGCGGTGGCCGGTCATGCCACCCGGATCGAGATCAGCCTGGAACCGGGCAACAAGCTGACCATCACTGACAATGGTCGCGGCATCCCGGTGGACGACCACCCCAAATTCCCCGGCAAGTCGGCGCTGGAAGTCATCCTCACCACACTCCATTCGGGCGGCAAGTTCGAGGGCAAGGCCTATGCAACCTCGGGCGGCCTGCATGGCGTGGGCATCAGCGTCGTCAACGCCCTGTCGATCAGGACGGTGGTCGAGGTCGCGCGCAACAAGGAACTGTTCCGCCAGAGCTTCAGCCAGGGCCTGCCCACCAGCGGCCTGGAAAAGGTCGGCGCCGCCCCCAACCGGCGCGGCACCGCGGTCAGCTTCATCCCCGACAGCGAGATTTTCGGCGAGCAGAAGTTCAAGCCGGCCAAGCTCTACCGCCTTGCCCGGTCCAAGGCCTATCTGTTCGCCGGGGTCGAGATACGCTGGAAATGCGCGCCCGAACTGATCAGCGACGATACCCCGCCCGAAGCAGTGTTCCAGTTCCCCGGCGGCTTGGCCGACCATCTGAAGGAGCAGCTGGGCGACCGCGAATGCGCCACCACCCAATTCTTCTCGGGCAATCAGGATTTTCCGGGCGAAGCCGGCCGGGTCGAATGGGCGGTCGCCTGGCCGCTCTGGTCCGACGGCAGCTATAGCTGGTATTGCAACACCATCCCGACGCCCGATGGCGGCACCCACGAAAACGGCCTGCGCGCCGCGCTGGTGAAGGGCATCCGTGCCTTTGGCGAACTGGTGGGGCAGAAGAAGGCGAAGGACATTACCGCCGATGACATCATGACGTCATCGGAGATCATGCTGTCGGTCTTCATCCGCGATCCCCAGTTCCAGAGCCAGACCAAGGATCGCCTGACCAGCCCCGACGCCGCGCGTCTGGTCGAAAATGCGGTGCGCGACCATTTCGACCATTTCCTGACCGACCATATGGACCGGGGCAAGGCGCTGCTCGCCTATGTCATCGACCGCATGGACGAGCGGCTGAAGCGCAAGCAGGAAAAGGAGGTCAAGCGCAAGACCGCCACCAGCGCGCGCAAGCTGCGCCTGCCCGGCAAGCTCACAGATTGTTCGAACGATGACCCGGAAGGTGCTGAAATCTTTCTGGTCGAAGGCGACTCGGCCGGCGGATCGGCCAAGCAGGCCCGCGACCGCAAGACGCAGGCAATCTTGCCCCTGCGCGGCAAGATCCTCAACGTCGCCTCAGCAAACACCGCCAAGATATTGGCAAACCAGGAAATTGCCGACATGATCCTGGCGCTGGGCTGCGGCACGCGCAAGGATTGCAACCCGGATAATCTGCGCTACGAACGCATCGTCATCATGACCGACGCCGATGTCGACGGCGCCCATATCGCCACCCTGCTGATGACCTTCTTCTTCCAGGAAATGCCCGAGTTGGTGCGGCGCGGCCATCTCTATCTGGCCCAGCCGCCGCTCTATCGCCTGACCGCCGGCGGCAAGAGCCTCTATGCGATGGACGATGCCCAGCGCGAGGCAATGCTGGCCAAGGAGTTCAAGGGCAAGAAGGTCGAGATCAGCCGCTTCAAGGGGCTGGGCGAGATGAACCCGATGCAGTTACGCGAAACCACCATGGACCCCAAGACCCGCAGCCTGATCCGCATCACCCTGCCCGACGACATCGAGGATCGGCAGCAGGTGCGCGATCTGGTCGAGCGGCTGATGGGCACCAACCCCGCCCATCGCTTCGCCTTCATCCAGGAAAATGCGGCAGCGGTCGATGAGGAAGCGATTGACGCATGAGGCTGCTGGCGGCCGCGCTTGTCTTCATCGGGATGGCGCTGCTGCCCGGCCGCGCCATGGCTGATCCTGCCCCCGCTTTTCGCGCGCGCGCCGCGCAACTGGTGACCATCCTCGCCGGCCCCGGCAACGAAGCCGACTTCTTCTCCCCCGTCTTCATCGACGCGATCCCGGTCGACCGCTGGCGCGCGCTCGCCGCCGACCTGCGCCGCCAGCATGGCCGCCCGGTCGCGCTTGGCGCGCTCACCCAGCAAAGCGCAACCGCCGGGCAGATGGAGGTCCGCTACGAACGGGCGATCGTCGCCATCACGCTGGTGATCGCCCCCGACCCGCCCAACCGCGTCGTCGGCCTGCGCATCATCGGCAGCCGCCAGGCCGATGACAGCATGGCCGCGGTGCTGCGCGACATTGCTGCCCTGCCGGGTCGCAGCAGCTTCGCCATCGCCCGGCTGACCGATGCCGGTCCCGTCCTGCTCCAGTCGTACCATCCCGACCAGCCGATGGCGACCGGCTCCTCCTTCAAGCTGACCGTGCTGGCCGAACTGGCGCGTGCGGTGCAGGCCGGCGAGCGCCGCTGGAGCGATGTCATCCCGCTAGGCCCGAAAAGCTTTTCCGGCCGGCTGATGGCATGGCCCGATCATGCGCCGATGACGCTGTACAGCCTGGCGACCGCGATGATCGCCGAAAGCGACAATAGCGCATCGGACACGTTGCTGCTGGGCCTGCGCCGCGACAAGGTCGATGCCATGCGCCAGCGCTTCGGCATCGCCGATCCGCGCAGCCTGCCGATGCTGAGCACGGCAGAGGCCTTTGCCCTGAAGATGCCCGGCAATGCCGAATTGCGCCGCCGCTATGAGGCCGGGACGGTCGCCGATCGCCGCGCCCTGTTGCGGGATGCCGCCGCCCGACTGACCGCGGCCCATGTCGATGTCGGCACCGTGTCGGAAAATCCGGTGGCGATCGATACGCTCGAATGGTTCGCCAGCCCGCAGGAGGAAATCGCCCAGCTCGACTGGCTGCGCCGCAACGGCGGCGACGCCCTGTCGATCATGGCGGTCAATCCGGGCATCGCCCCCGCCAACGCGAAACGCTGGCGCTATTTCGGCTATAAGGGCGGCAGCGAACCCGGCGTCATTGCCATGAATTTCCTGGTGCAGGCGCAGGACGGCCAATTTTATGCGGTCAGCGGCGCCTGGAACGATCCGGTCGCCCGCGTCGACGAAGGCCGCTTCGTCATGCTGATGACGCGCGCGCTCAATCTGCTGGCCGACTGATCTACCGGCCTGGCACCTGTCCTACATCCCTTCGATCGGCTATAAATGTCCGAACGGACATGGACAGGGCGCGTAACAATCCATCACCAGTTGGACATTTAATGTCAAAATATACGGGAAATATGCGAAGTTAAGCGGACGAAATCCTATTTTCCTGGCCAAGCCGGATCAGGCCGTGAGCGCCTCGACCAGCGCCTTGACCTTCTTCTGGCGCCATTGCGGCAACGGCGCGATCAGCCAGTAGCTGAGCATCGTCGGCAGGGCATCGCCCACTTTGCGCACCCGTCCATTCTCGATATCCGCCTGCGCCAGTAGCAGCGGCACGCTCGCCCGGCCAAAGCCGTTCGCCGCCGCCTCGATCGCAAGGCCCGCATCCGCCACCCGGATCGCGGCAGGCAGGTCGCCCGAGGGGCAGCCGGGCCATTCGATCCGCTGCTCCGGCCCGCCCGCCGCCGCTTCCACGGTGACGAAGGCGGTTTCGCCGATCTTGATGCCCTCATGCTCGCCTGCGCCATCGGTCAGGCGCAGCGCCAGGTCCAGATTGGCCTCGGTAAAGTCCAGCGCCTCGTCGGCAGCGACCAATGAGAAGGTTAGGCCAGGCTGGCTCGCGGCATAGGCGGCGAGACGCGGCTGCAGCCATTTGGCGGTGATGTCGCGCGGCGCCGCGATCGTCAGCGACGAACTGGACTGGCCCGCCTGCATCGCCCGCACCGCTTCCTCGAACTCCAGGAAACCGGCGCGCAGCGCTTCCAGCCCCGCCTCGGTCTCGGGCGTCAGTTCCAGCCCCTTGGGCGTGCGGCGAAACAGCACCACGCCCAGCATATCCTCCAGCGCGCGGATCTGCTGACCGACCGCCGCCGGCGTCACCGCCAGTTCGTCGGCGGCGCGGGTGAAGGACAGGTGTCGCGCCGCGGCATCCAGCACGCGCAGGCCGTTGAGCGGCAAATGGGTCCGCTTCATTCGGCCACCGCCGGCGCGATCAGCGCGAAATGGGGAATGGTCACCTCGAACGTCTCGCCATCGGACCCGATCATCGTATAGGCGCCGCGCATCGACCCGGTCGCCGTGTTGAGCGGGCAGCCCGACACATAGTCATAGCTTTTGCCCGGTTGCACCACCGGCTGTTCCCCGATCACGCCTTCACCCTCCAATTCCTGCTGAATGCCCCGCCCATCGGTGATGATCCAGTGACGGCTCAGCAGTTGCACCGGCTGTTCGCCCTGGTTTTCGATCCGGATATGATAGGCCCAGAACCAGCGCCCCCGGTCCGGCTCCGACTGTTCGGGCAGGAAAGTCACGGCGACATGGACGATGATGTCCCGCGTCGTCGCGTGCAGGGGGAACAATGCGTTCATGTCTCCCGCATGCGCCTCCCTGCCCGGTTCCGTCAACGCCCTATCGTCTTGAGCGCCTGGTCGAAGTCCGCGATCACATCGTCCGGATCTTCCAGGCCGACGTTCAGCCGCAGCATATCCTCGGTGATGCCGACTTCCAGCCGCGCCTCTTCGGCCATGCCGAAATGGGTGGTCGATGCCGGATGGGTCATCAGCGAGCGTGAGTCGCCGATATTGTTGCTGATGTCGACCAGTTCCAGCGCGTTGAGCAGGCCATGCGCCTCAGCCCGGCCACCACCGGTGTAGATGGAAAAGATCGGCCCGGCCGCTTCCATCTGTCGCATCGCCAGCGCATGCTGCGGGTGGCTTTCCAGTCCCGGATAATTGACCTTGGGCAGGCGGGTTTCCAGGAACTGGGCTACCTTGAGCGCATTCTCGCTCTGGCGGCGAATGCGCAGGTCCAGCGTCTCCAGCCCCTTCAGCACCACCCAGGCATTGAACGCGCTGAGCGTCGGGCCGGTGTTGCGGTGGAAGGGCAGCAGCACATTGTCGATCCAGTCGCGGCTGCCGCAAATAGCGCCGGCCAGCACACGACCCTGCCCGTCCATCATCTTGGTCGCGCTATAGGCGACGACATCGGCGCCGAACTCCATCGGCCGCTGCAATGCGGGCGAGGCGAAGGCATTGTCGACAACGGTGGTGATGCCGCGTGCCTTGGCGATCGCGCAGACGGCGGCGATGTCGACCACGTCCATGGTCGGGTTGGCCGGCGTCTCGAAGAAGAAGACCTTGGTATTGGGCTGTGCCGCCGCTTCCCAGGCCGCAACGTCGCTGCCGTCGATCGTCGTTGTCGCGATGCCGAACTTGGGCAGCAGCGTGTCGACCAGCCAGCGGCAGGAACCAAAGGCTGCCTTGGCCGCGACGACATGGTCGCCGGCCGACAGCTGGCACAGCAGGGCAGCGGTCATCGCCGCCATGCCGGTCGCGGTCGCGCGACAGGCTTCTGCGCCTTCCAGCAGCGCGATGCGCTGCTCCAGCATCTCGACAGTCGGGTTCTGCAGCCGGCTATAGGTCATGCCCTGCTGTTCACCGGCGAAGCGCGCGGCGGCATCCTCGGCCCGGTCGTAGCAATAGCCGCTGGACAGGAACAAGGCCTCGGACGTCTCGCCATATTCGGTGCGCGCGGTGCCGCCCCGGATGGCCAGCGTCGCCGGCTTCCAGTTCTTGGTGATCTCAGGGTTCTGCCCGCTCTTCCGCTTCATATCGCCTTCCGCATATCCGTCGTGACGCGCGGCGTTTCGCCGCCCAATATCTGTGCCATCTGGCTCATGTCGCCATTACCGCCCGAGAGGATAACCGCAACCTTCTTGCCGCGCATCCGCTCCTTTTCCTGGATCAGCGCGGCCAGCGCCACCGCACCGGCGCCCTCGGCCAGATTATGGGTGTCCTGCCAGTAGATGCGGATGGCATCCGCCACCTCCTCATCGGTGACGCCGACGAAACGGTCGGCGCGCGGCCCGAAATAGTCAAGCGCAGCCTGAACCGGGGTGCAGACCGCGACGCCATCGGCAAAGGTATAGGCGGTCGGGCTGGTCAGCAATTGCCCTGCCTCGAACGAGCGCTTGGCAGCATCGACATGGGCGGAAACGACGCCGACGACCTTGGTCTTGAGGCCCAGCGCATCCCTTGCCGCAATCGTGGCGCACAGACCCGATCCGCAACCGACGGGGACATAGACGGTGTCGAGGTCCGGCACCGCATCGAACAGTTCCAGCCCATAGCTGGCGACACCGCGCACCAGTTGCGCATGATAGGCCGGGACCATGAACAGCCCCTGCTCGGCGGCCAGGCGCATCGCCTCCGCCTTGGCGCTGTCGAAATCATGGCCATGTTCGATCAACGTCGCACCAAATGCCCGCATTGCGGCATTCTTCTCCAGCGCATTGCCATGGGGGACAACGATCGTCGCCTGCAACCCGGCGGCGCGGGCCGCGCGCACCTGCGCCTGGCCATGATTGCCGCGGGTCGCGGTGATGATGCCTGTCACCTCGGGATGAGTGCGACTCAGCCAGTCGATATAGGTGATGGCACCGCGCACCTTGAAGGCGCCGGTCGGCGTGTGGTTCTCATGCTTGACCCAGGTTTCGACGCCGATCCGCCCGGCCAGCAACGGCCAGGCATATTGCGGGGTCGGCGGCACCTGGTCATGAACCATGGCGGCGGCGGCACGAAGGCTGGGCAGGGAAAAGTCGTCCATGCCGCTGCCTAGCTGGCGCGTGGAAGAGCCGACAGGACCGATATGCGCGAATTGGCCCCTAGAGCCTGATCGTTTGAGGCGGAAGCGCCTTGCGCTTCCACCGATAACGTGAATCAGGCTCTATTCTTGGATGCTAGACCTTGATTCACGCTTCAGGCAGATTCAGCCTGAAGCGATCAAGGTCTAGGCGGCCCTGCGCACCCTGCCCTCGATCAGCGGATGCAGATGCGCCTCCTCCCACTCCATATGGTCATAGAGGGAATCCTGCAGCGCCAGCGTCGCCCGCTTGTAATTGCCCCAGTCGGCCGCGATCTGGGCCGGGGTCCATTGCTTGATATGGTCGCTGTAGCGCAGGAACAGGGCCACCATGGTGCGGCCATGCTGATGCACGACCGGCTCGGCCTCCATCGCCAGCGGCCCCTGGCGCAAGCCCCGCGCCAGCATGTCCTCACGCCCCATATGGTCGCGGAACAGTTGGGCGAAGCGGATGCGCCAGCGGGTCAGAAGTGCCATGTCGCGGACGTCATCGTCCATCATGCTGGCAAAATCCCGCATCATGCCCCGCAGGACATGATGGTCTTCAATCAGTTCAGTCGGCATTTGCGTCCCCATTCACCGCTCATATCGACCGGAAACGAAGAAACTTTACGTTCGCGTCATGCAAATGCGACGAGCCGAAGCGGAATTAAAGCGCCGCGAGGACCGCGTCGCCCATCTCCACCGTGTTCATCGTGCCGCCCAGATCCGGCGAACGGGCACCGTCGGCCAGCGCCTTGGCCACCGCCGCCTCGATCCGGTCGGCCGGCTCGGGCAGGTTCAGCGAGTAACGCAGCATCATCGCCGCCGACAGGATGGTCGCCAGCGGGTTGGCCTTGCCCTGGCCGGCAATGTCGGGCGCGGACCCGTGGATCGGTTCATAGAGGCCCTGACCGCTGCCGTTCAGCGTTGCCGATGCCAGCATGCCGATCGAGCCGACGCACATGCTCGCCTGGTCGGACAGGATGTCGCCGAACATGTTGCCGGTGACGATGACATCGAACTGGCCGGGGTTGCGGACCAGCTGCATCGCGGCATTGTCGACATACATGTGGGTCAGGGCGACGTCGGGATATTCGGCCGACACCTCGATCACCACGTCCCGCCACAGCTGGCTGGTTTCCAGCACATTGGCCTTGTCGACCGAGCAGAGCTTGCCACGACGGGCGCGGGCCGCCTGGAAGCCGGCATGGGCGATGCGGCGCACCTCGGCTTCGTTATAGGACATGATGTCATAGCCTTCACGCAGGCCATCGGCGGTGGTGCGCATGCCCTTCTCGCCGAAATAGACGTCACCATTGGTCTCGCGCACGATCAGCAGGTCGATCGATCCGGCCACTTCGGGCTTCAGCGCGCTTTCATGCGCCAGTTCGGGGAAGACCTTGGCCGGGCGCAGGTTCGAGAACAGGCCCAGTTCCTTGCGCAGGCCCAGGATCGCCTGCTCCGGACGCAGATGCCGCTCCAGCGAGTCGCAGTCGGGATCACCGACCGCGCCGAACAGGATGGCGTCGGCGCGCTTGGCGATGTCTAGCGTCTCGGGCGGCAGCGGATGGCCGACTGCCTTATACGCCGAACCGCCGACCAGACCTTCTTCATAGGTGAGGCCGTCGATCGCCAGCGCATCAAGCACGCGCTTCGCCTGCGCGACGATCTCGGGGCCGATACCATCTCCAGGGAACAGGGCGATCAACATGGGAAACCTCTTTCTAAATCTCTGCCGCCACGGTTCCGCGAAAGAAAATGGCCGCCGCTGCCCGACGGGCGAACGGAGAATGCGGAAACGGCGCGCCCGCCCTTGCAAAAACTGCGCGCGTTACGCAACCGCTCTTTTCAGCCGATCGACCAGTCTTTCGCGCGCGGCCAGCACATCGGCCCGCCTTTCGGTCAGCACGGACCGCTCCAGGAAGAAGCCGGTCAGGCGCAATCCATCCATGATCTGCGGCCAGTGGCCAGCCCCGCCTTGCAACAGGAAAGGCGGCAGCGGCAGCAGGCGCGCCTCATAGCCCTCCGCCCCCGCCCGGCTGACCGCCGCCGCGCTGCGCGGGCTGACAAAGGCCAGCTCGTCGGCGGTGCCGGTGGCGGCGCAGCGGCTCAGATCAAGGCCGAAACCCAGTTCCGCCAGCAACAGCAATTCGTAGCGGACCAAAGCCGCCGCCCAACCCCGCGCCGCCGGCGCCGCCTCGACTGCGCCAAGCACGCCGTCGAGCGCCTCGTAAAGCGTCGGATAGGGCGTTCCTTCCGGCAGGGCCGCCGCCGTCAGCGCGCAGGCCCAGTCGATCGCCGCCGCCGGCAATGGCTCGCCCAGCAGCGGCGCGCGACTATGCTCCAGTTCGACCGTCAGGCTTGCGAGCTGATCTTCGGTACGGGCGCGGAACTCGGCCTTCACCGCATTGCCCGGCAGCAGCACCGGGCGCAGCGCCCGCGACCGCCCGCCGCGCACATAGCCCGCGACCAGCCCATGATCGGGCGTCAACAGCCGCGCGACCGCGCCATGTTCGCCATGGGCACGCAGCGCGCAGACGATGCCGGATGTGATGAGGACGGGCATGGCGCCTTCCTATCGACGATCCGGCATCCGTGCCAAAGCTAATGTTGCGGCTGCGCCTCGCCACGGGTGCGCCACAGCGACAGGCCGATGCCCGCGCCCAGCACCCCGGCCGTCACCAGCAGGGAAAAGAGCGGCGGAATCTTCTCCAGCCCCAGCGCATCGGCCAGGAAGATCTTGGCGCCGATGAAGATCAGCACCACCGACAGCGCATATTTGAGATAATGGAAGCGGTGAACCGCCGCCGCCAGCGCGAAATAGAGCGCACGCAGCCCCAGGATCGCGAAGATGTTGGAGGTATAGACCAGATAGGGATCGGTGGTGATGGCGAAGATCGCCGGCACGGAATCCACCGCGAAGATGACGTCGGCAATCTCGATCATCACCAGCGCCAGAAACAGCGGCGTCGCATGGAGCAGCGGCTTGCCGCCCGGTTCAGCCGGCTGGCGCACGAAGAAATGATCGCCCTCCACCCGGTCGGTCACGCGCATGTGACGGCGCAGGAAGCCGAGCAGCCGGTTCCCCTCCATCGTCTGTTCCTTGCCGACCGTCCACAACATGCGGATGCCGGTGAAGATCAGGATCGCCGCGAAGAAATAGAGCGCCCAGGAGACATTCTGGACCAGCGCCGCGCCCAGTCCGATCATGATCGCGCGCAGGACGATCACGCCGATGATGCCCCAGAACAGCACCTCATGCTGATAGCGGCGCGGCACATGGAAGAAGGAGAAGATCATCGCGATGACGAAGACATTGTCGAGCGCGAGCGATTTTTCGACGACGAAGCCGGTCAGATAGGCGACCGCCGCCTCCTGCCCCATCTGCCAGGCGATCCAACCGCCAAAGGCGAGGCCAATGGCGATGTAGAAGCCGGCCAGCTTCACGCTCTCGCGCACGCCGATCTCGCGCTGCTTGCGATGCAGCACGCCCAGATCCAGCGCCAGCAATGCGAGGATGATCGTCAGGAAGAGCGCCCACATCCAGATGGGCTTGTCGAGAAAGTCGGTCGTCAGGAAATCCATGATAGGTCCGTGCTGCGAATATGCAGGTCAAGCGGACGGCATGGCTCCCGGTTCCCTCAGCGGGAATATGTCGGAAAGCGGCAATCGAACAGCAATGATCAGTGGCCCGGCGCAGGTCAGGCTGCACCGGGCCATTGATGATCAGCCCGGCATCATCGTGCCGGTATCGATGAAGCGCTGGTGCCAGGCAAAGGCCTCGGCCGGCAGCATCGGCGACTGCAGGCCATAGCTGCCCTGCATCGCCCGCCTGAAATAATCCTTCAGCATCGGACGATAATCGGGATGGGCGCAATTGTTGATGATCAGTTCGGCCCGCTGGCGCGGCGCCAGCCCCCGCAGGTCGGCCAGCCCCTGCTCAGTGACGATCACCTGCACATCCTGGTTGATATGGTCGACATGGCTGGCATGCGGCACGATCGCCGAAATCTTGCCCTGCTTGGCGGTCGAGGGCGTCATGAAGATCGACAGATAGGCGTTACGAGCAAAGTCGCCCGATCCACCGATGCCGTTCTGGATACGCGATCCCATGACATGGGTGGAGTTCACATTGCCATAAATGTCCGCCTCGATGAGGCCGTTCATGGCGATGCAGCCCAGGCGGCGAACCAGTTCGGGATGGTTGCTGATTTCCTGCGGGCGCAGGATCATCTTGTTGCGGAAGCGGGCCATGTCGGCATTGAGCCGCGCCGCCGCCTCGGGGCTGAGCGAGAAGGCGGTGGCGCTCGCCATGCGTAGCTTGCCGGATTCCAGCAGGTCGAGCATGCCGTCCTGAATGACCTCTGTATAGGAGACCATATTGTCGAACGGCGCATCGATCAGGCCGGTCAGCACGGCATTGGCGATATTGCCGACACCCGACTGGAGCGGCAGCAGCGACGCCGGGATGCGGCCCATCTTCACTTCATGGCCGAGGAATTCGAGCAGATGGCCGGCGATCGCCCGCGCACTGTCATCGGGCGGAGTGAAGGGGGCGTTGCGATCGGGCGAGTCGGTTTCGACCACCGCCAGCACCTTGGCGGGATCGACGCGGAAATAGGGTTCGCCGATGCGATCGTCGGCGCGGGTCAGCGGGATCGGCACGCGGCTCGGCGGCAACGCCGTGCCGTAATAAATGTCGTGCATCCCTTCGAGCGCGGCATTCTGCCAGCTATTGACCTCCAGGATGATGCCCTTGGCACGATCGAGCCAGGTCTTGTTGTTGCCGACCGAAGCGGACGGGATCAGCAGGCCGTCGGGGGTGATGCCGGTCACTTCGACCACGGCGACATCCAGTTCGCCCAAAAAGCCCTGCCACGCCATCGGCGCGACCTGGCTCAGATGCATGTCGAAATATTGCATCTCGCCGCGGTTGATCCGCTCGCGGGCGATCGGATCGCTATTATAGGGAAGACGAAATTCGACGCCGTCGGCCTTGGCGAGCGCACCGTCCAGTTCCGGCCCGGTCGACGCGCCGGTCCACACCTTCACCCGGAACGGATCGCCGGCCGAATGGGCGGCGGTGATTCGGTCGGCGAGGGCCAGAGGGACGGCCTTGGGATAGCCTGATCCGGTGAAGCCGCTCATGCCCACGGTCATGCCGTCGGCAATCAGGGCAGCTGCGTCCTGCGCGCTGCGTCTTTTTGCCGCAAACCCTGCATGACCGATACGATCCGATGCCATCCTCTCGTCTCCATTAAATGTCTGACTGGCGTCCCTGCGCCGGCGCTTAGGTCTGGCTTTTCCGTTCTCCGCACAATAGGGATTCCCGGCACAATATCTGTGCAGGACATGTTCAAATGAGCGACCTGCTTCTTTCGATCCGCACCTTCATACGGCTATGCGAAAAGCCCAGTTTCACGCGCGTCGCCGCCGAGATGCATGCGAGCCACACCACCATAGCGCGACGGCTCGATCAGGTGGAAGCCCATTTTGGCACCGTGCTGTTTCATCGCACCACGCGCCGGCTGGTCCCGACGCCCGAAGCCGACCAGTTGCTGGTCCATGCCCGCACGCTGGTCGACGCGCTAGAAGTGGCCGAACAGGAATTGCGCCCGGTCCAGGGCGATGTCAGCGGCACGGTGCGGATCGGCGTCACCACTGCGCTGGGCCTCTATTATCTGGGCCTGCTGAGCCAGCTGAGCGATCAGCATCCCGGCCTGCGGATCGACATGGCGATGACCGATTGGCAACGCGATCTGGTCCAGGACCGGCTCGATCTGGCGCTGCGCGTCGGCCCGGTCGGGGATGATATGCTGGTCGTGCATCGGCTGGGCGCCCTGCCCCGCATGCTGGTCGCCCATCCCGACTATGTCGCGCGCCATGGCCTGCCAACCAGCGCCGACGATCTGCCGAGCCATCGCTGCATCGCCTATGGCTATGGCGACCTGCCCGCCAAATGGACCGTGGACGGCCGCGACCAGTTGATCAGCGGCCCGTTCCGCAGCGACAATAGCGAGGCGGTGCATCGCGCCGCGCTCGCTGGCCTCGGCATCGCGATGCTGCCCGCGGTTCGTGTCGCGGACGATCTGGAGGCGGTGCGCCTCGTGCGCGTCCTCCCCGCCAGCCAGATAGACCCGATCGACATTTTGGCGGTGCATCCCGCCCTGAAGCGCCTACCCGCCCGCGCCAGGCTGGTGCTCGATTTCCTGAAGGCGAATTTTCCCGGCGACCCGCCCCAGCGCTAGGCGGCACGCAGTTCCTCCAGCACGTTACGCACCGTTTCCTGCAACTCCTGCGAACGACTGGACAAGGCCGTCGCCGCCGCGTCGGTTTCGCCCATGGCCGATTGCGCCTCCGCCAGCGCCAGGCTCAGCGCTTCGGCCTGGGACGCCGCTTCTGCGATATGGCGCGCCATTTCCTCGGTCGCCGCCGCGATCTCGCCGGTGGCGCGTATCTGTTCCGCTACATCATCGACGATGCCGGCGGTCGATCGGTCGATCGTGTCGGCCGATTGGGTCGCGACATCGATCGCGCCCGACACGCTGTCGGCCGCACGGCGAATATCCTGCAGATAGATGTCGATCTGGCGGGTCGCCTCGGCCGTCTGCGCGGCCAGGCTCTTCATCTCCGATGCCACGACGGCAAAGCCACGCACTTCGCTGCCGCTGCGCGCCGCCTCGATCCCGGCATTGAGCGACAGGGTCCGGCTCTGCGCCGCGATCTGGGAAATCAGCGCGACGATCGAACTGGCGGAATCGACCGTCGCCGACAATATGTCGACCTCCGGCGTCAGCGCACGGGTTGCCATCGCACCACGCAATGCATTGTCGCGGGTGTGGCTGGCGCTGCCCCCGACGCCATTGATCGAAATGGCCAGCTTTTCCGTGTCCTGCGCCACCGCGCGGACATCGCCATCGGCGCGGGCATGGGCCTTGCGCAACTCGGCCGAGCGCTGGGTCGTGCGATCGAGCAGGTCGAACAGCCATTGCTTGCTGGCCGACAATTGCCCCGCCAGTTGGCCCAGATCACCGACCACCGCGCCCAACCGCGCCTCCAGCGCATCGGCTACCAGCCGACGCCGCTCGCTTGCCTCTTCGGCCCGCCGCGCCGCCTCCTCGATCGCGCGCTGCCGCGTCGCAATCGTCTGCGCCCGCTCCAGTTCGGCCAGCGCGACCTCGGCTCGTTCCTTCGCCGCGTCGGCTTCCTTGCGCAGACCTTCGCTCCGCTGCCGCTCCTCTGTCTGCAGGCGAATGGCCTGGGTCAGCAGCGACACGATCCACCACAGCATCAGGGTCTGGATCACCACGATCAGCGCATGCACCAGCACGCGTGGCAGATCGCCCTCGCTGGCGAACACCCAGGCGGGATAGCTATAGTTGAGGATCAGATGGTGGAGCGCCGTCACGCCAGCCGCGACCAGCAGCGCCCGCCGATCGAGCAACACCGTCTGCGCCGCCAGCGCCGCGAAAAAGCCCATATGCATGTCCATCTGCCAGTCATGCCCGCGCAGCAGGAAAACATAGAGCGCCGGGATCGCCACCGATGTCACCGCCAGCGTCATGCGCGCCGCCCCCGAAATGTCGCGCCGCCGCACCATATGGGTCGGCAACAACGCCAGCAATGCCGCGGCCAGCGCGCCGACTTCCGCATCGGGCGCCTTCAGCCACCAGCCGATCAGCATCAATGCCGGCACATTCAGCCAGAATAGCCACATCAGCATGCGCGCGCCGGCCAGGCGGATGGTTTCCATCGGGCGTTCGACGTTCATGCCCGCCCTCCCTTGCCGGCACAGAGGAAATCGGGCGCCGCCAACAGCAATACGCCGCGCGCCAGCATCGGCCAGGCCAGGCGGTCGCGGTCCCCCCGCACCACCAATGCCCCCTCGATATGCCCCTTGCCGACCGGGATCGCGCCGACCGCAATCAACCCCGCCGCCAATCCATGGCCGCTGGCCGTCGTCAGGGGAATGGCGAGCATGTCGCCCCGCGCCGGCGGCGCCAGAACGCCCGCCAGCATCATAAAACCGACTGTCGCCAATTGCGCAGCCGCAAGCCCCCACCTGTTCCCCACTCTTGTCTCCCCCGCCGATCGGCCGGGGAAACATCGCCAGCAATTGTTAACGCGACACTTATGAGCCAGCAAAAATCATTGCGTTATCGTCACATTTTTCAGCCGTGGAAATAATCATAGACCTGCTGGGCCACCGCCTTCGACACGCCGGGTGCGCGTTGCAGATCCTCCAGCGCCGCATCGCGCACCGCCCGCGCCGTGCCAAAATGCATCAAAAGCGCCTTTTTCCGGGCCGGGCCGATGCCAGGCACCTCGTCAAGCGACGACACGGTGATCGCCTTGCTGCGCTTCGCCCGATGCGCGCCGATGGCAAAGCGATGCGCTTCATCGCGCAGGCGCTGCATGTAGAAGAGCAGCGGATGATTGATCGGGAAACTCACCTCCCGCCCATCCATCAGATGGAACACCTCGCGCCCGTCGCGGCCATGATGCGGCCCCTTGGCGATGCCGATCATGCAGACATCCTCGATGCCCATATCCTCCAGCATCGCCCGCGCCGCCGACAACTGCCCCTTGCCGCCGTCGATCAGCACCAGGTCCGGCCATTCGCCGCTGTCGCGATCGGGGTCTTCGCGCGCCGCCCGGCCGAAGCGCCGCTCGAACATCTCGCGCATCATCGCGAAATCGTCGTTCGAGATTTCGGGATTCTTCATGTTGAACTTGCGATAGGCGTTCTTGCGGAAGCCCTCCGGCCCGGCCACCACCATCGCGCCCAGTGCGTGAGCACCCTGGATATGGCTGTTGTCGTAGATCTCGATCCGGTCGGGCACGCCATCCAGGCCGAAGGCCTCGACCATCTCGTCCAATATCTTGGCCTGGGTCGTGGTCTCGGCCAGGCGACGATCCAGCGCCTCCACCGCGTTGCGCTGCGCCTGTTTGATAAGCCGCGTGCGCTCGCCACGCTGGGGCACTTCGATCCGAACCTTGCTGCCCAGCCTTTCGCTCAGCGCCAGCGCCATCAGCTCGCACTCGGCCGGCTCACGGTCTGTCAGGATCAGCTTGGGCGGCGGCACTTCCTCGTAAAATTGCGCCATGAAGCTTTCCAGCACCTCTTCGGTCGCCACATCATTGGTGTGGACCGGGAAGAAGCTGCGATGCCCCCAATTCTGGCCGCCGCGGATGAAGAAGGCCTGGATGCACATCGATCCGCCCTTCTCCGCCAGCGCGAAGATGTCGGCATCGCCCAGCCCCTCGGCATTGATCGCCTGCGATCCCTGGATGAAGGTCAGCGCCTTCAGCCGGTCGCGGATCATCGCCGCCTGTTCGAAATCCAGCGCCTCGGCCGCTGCCTCCATCGCCGCGCCCAGCTTCTGCTGCACGGCGGTCGACTTGCCGCCAAGGAAATCCTGCGCGTCCTGCACCAGTTCGGCATAGCCGGCCGTGTCGATGCGATCGACGCAGGGCGCCGAGCAGCGCTTGATCTGATACAACAAGCAGGGCCGCGAACGATTGGCGAAGAAACTGTCGGTGCAGGACCGCAGCAGGAACAGCTTCTGCAGCGCATTGATCGTCCGCGTCACCGATCCGGCGCTGGCGAAGGGGCCATAATAGCGCCCCTTATATTTACGCGCGCCGCGATGCTTCTGCACGCGGGGAAAGGCATGATCCTCGCGTAACAGGATGAAGGGAAAGCTTTTGTCGTCGCGCAGCAGGACATTATAGGGCGGGCGATAGCGCTTGATGAGTTGCGCCTCCAGCAGCAGCGCTTCGGCTTCGCTGTTGGTGGTGACGATCGTCATGCTGCGGGTCTGCGCCACCATGCGCCGCAGCCGGTTGGGCAGCCGGTCGACCTGGGTATAATTGGCGACCCGGTTCTTCAGCGCCCGCGCCTTGCCGACATAAAGGACATCGCCGCGCGCATCCTGCATCCGGTAAACGCCGGGCCGGGTCGGCAAGGTCTTCAGCGTCGTGCGGATCGCCTCCACGCCCGCATCGATATCGGGCTGGCTGCCGGTGACGGTATAGGTCGCCTTGTCTTCGTTGAAACGGTCGGGGGATTGCGGCTGCGACATGGCCGCAGAGATAGCGGCACCGGCGCGGATCGCAATGGCGGTGTGGAACAAAGGGCGGCCAACACCGGCATTCATGATTGCCATTCATGGCTGTGTTGCCGAAAGCCGGCCTAATCAACAGCCTGTCGACTTCCTACATGGGACAGGCACAGGCCGTCCCACGGCCCGCGCCCATCCAAGAATAGCAGCGGAGGGGCATATGCCCTGCACACCGCGAACCTCAAGCAAAGGGACATCCCCATGGCCACCAAAGCCTATGGCGCCAACGCCGCCGACAAGCCGCTCGAAGCCCTCGACATCGAACGCCGCGCCGTCGGTCCGCATGATGTCGCGATCGATATCGCCTATTGCGGCGTCTGCCATTCGGACCTGCACCAGGTCCGTTCCGAATGGGACGGCACCCTCTATCCCTGCGTTCCCGGCCATGAGATCGTCGGTCATGTGACCGCCGTTGGCGATCATGTCAGCGCCTTCAAGGTCGGCGACACGGTCGGCGTCGGTTGCATGGTCGACAGCTGTCAGGGCTGCGCCTCCTGCGACGAAGGGCTGGAGCAATATTGCGAGAGCGGCTTCGTCGGAACCTATAATGGCAAGACCGACGACGCGCCGGGCCACACGCTGGGCGGCTATTCGCAGAATATCGTGGTGAAGGACAAGTTCGTCCTGAAGATCAGCCACCCCGCCGATCAGCTCGCTGCCGTAGCGCCGCTGCTGTGCGCGGGCATCACCACCTATTCGCCGCTGCGCCACTGGAAGGTTGGCCCCGGCCAGAAGGTCGGCATCGTCGGCATTGGCGGCCTGGGCCATATGGGCATCAAGCTGGCCCATGCCATGGGCGCCAAGGTCGTGGCCTTCACCACTTCGGAGTCCAAGCGCCAGGACGCACTGGACCTGGGCGCCGACGAAGTCGTCGTCTCGCGCAATGCCGAAGAGATGCAGGCCCATGCCAACAGCTTCGACTTCATCCTGAACACGGTTGCGGCAAGCCATAATCTCGACGCCTTCACCACCCTGCTGAAGCGCGACGGGACGATGACGCTGGTCGGCGTGCCCGAACATGCTCACCCCTCGCCCAATGTCGGCGCGCTGATCTTCAAGCGCCGCAGCATCGCCGGCTCGCTGATCGGTGGCATCGCCGAGACGCAGGAAATGCTCGATTTCTGCGCAGAGAAGGGCATCGTCGCCGATATCGAGATGATCCGCATCCAGGATATCGAAGACGCCTATGCCCGCATGCAGAAGAGCGACGTCAAATATCGCTTCGTGATCGACAACGCCACGCTGGCCGCCTGATCGCTAGGCAAAGGGGCGAATGGCCAGGCGCCATTCGCCCCGACTGCGGGCCATGCCCGCCCCTTTCCGGGGGAAACCCCGATTGCTCCCAGCTTCCCGTGCCGGTCCAATCACCGGACGTTCAAGCGCCGAGGAGCCAGCCATGTCCGATCCCCTGCCGTCCTGGAATGACGGATCTGCCAAGGCCGCGATCCTGGATTTCGTCGCCCGCGTGACAGGCTCGGGACCGGAGCATATCCCCGCCCCGCAGCGTATCGCCACCTTCGACAATGACGGCACGCTCTGGGCGGAACAGCCACTTCAGACCCAGTTCCTGTTCGGCCGCATGCTGCGCGCAAAGCTGATCGAACAGGAACCGGAACTGGCGCAGCAACAGCCTTTCAAGGCCTATGTCGAACAGGACATGCCGGCCATGAAGGCGCTGGGGAAGCTAGGGCTGCTGGAGGTTGCCGCCCGTGAGCATGCGGGTGCGACCGAAGAGGAATTTGACGGGATCGCACGCGACTGGCTCGCCACCGCACATCATCCCCTGCTCGACCGGCCCTTCACCCGGTGCGTCTATCGCCCGCAGATCGAATTGCTGGATTTCCTGCGCGCCCATGATTTCAAGACCTATATCGTTTCGGGCGGCGGGCTCGACCTGATGCGCGCCTTCGCCGAAGACGTCTATGGCATTCCGCCCGAACAGGTGATCGGCTCCAGCCTTCGCACCCGGTTCGAAATCGACGGTGATGGCGTCGCGCAACTTGTCAAGCTGCCCGAACTCCACTGTTTCGACGACCGCGAGGCGAAGGCGCAGAATATCGCCCTTCATATCGGCCGTCGCCCGATCCTGGCCTTCGGCAATTCGGACGGCGACCTCGCCATGCTCCGCTATGTGAAGACCGGATCAGGGCCACGGCTGGCGCTGCTGCTGCATCATGACGATGCCGTTCGGGAATTTGCCTATGATCGTGATTTCTTCCTGAGCCCCTTGACCGAGGCGCTGGACAAGGCCCCAGATTATGGCCTGACCCTGGTCAGCATGAAGCAGGACTGGAACAGCATCTTCGTCTGATCCGTTGACCGCGCCACCTTCAGACAACCGGCCGTGGCACTCCGCAGGCTGGCGCGCCTATGACCGCCTTATGGTCCATCTCCTTCCCTTCACCCCCGATCATTTCTCCACCCTGTCGGGCTGGTTTGGCAGCGACGCGGATGTCGTTCAATGGGGCGGGCCCTATGTCCATTTCCCGCTGTCCGACGAGCAGATGACGGCGATGCTGAACGAAGGACGCAGCGATCCGCCCGCACGGCTGTGCTGGATGGCGCAGGACGACGGTCAGCTTGTCGGCCATGTCCAGATCGCCTTCGACTGGCGCAACGGCAATGCCACGCTGGGCCGGGTCGCGATCGCGCCCAATGCGCGAGGCCGGGGTCTGGCGGCGCCGATGCTGCGCCTTGCGCTCGCCAGCGCCTTTGCCTTCGACGCCGTCGAGCGGCTGGAACTCAATGCCTATGCCTGGAACCGCCCCGCCATCCGCAGCTATGAACGACTGGGCTTCGTGACCGAAGGCGTCCGCCTGTCCTCCGTCCGGGTCGGCGATGCGCGATGGGATACGGCGATCATGCGGATGCTGCGATCCGAATGGACCGACGGCACCCTAATCTGATCCAAACAAAAAGGGCCGGCGCCTTTCGGTGCCGACCCTTTTGCTAATTCTGCCTGTTTCGATCAGGCGACCGGGCCAAGACCCTTGATCGCATCATCGACCAGCGCCTTGTCCGCCTTGGCATCATGGCCTTCGGCAATCAGGGCGGCGGCAGCGCCGGTAGCGGCCTTCACCGCCTTGGCACGAATGTCGGCCAGAGCGCTGCGCTCAGCCGCACCGATCTTGTCTTCCGCCATCTTCTGGCGACGGGCGACCAGATCGGCAGCCTGCACCTTGGCATCGGACAGAAGCGTTTCGGCTTCATGCTCGGCCGACTTGCGCATGGCGTCGGCTTCGCCGGCCGCAGCGGCCAGCTTGGCTTCATATTCGCCCTTGAGCGCTTCGGCTTCGGCACGAAGCTTCGATGCTTCGGCCAGCTGTTCCTTGATCTGGGCAATCCGTCCATCCAGAACGCCGCCGATCAGGCTGGGCACCTTCTTGATCAGCAGAATGACGATGAACACCGCCATCGCCAAGCTGACCCAGGCTGTCGCGTCCATGCCGACCGCCTTGGGATCGGTATGCGGCGCGACGCCTTCATGCGCCACGGTGCCAACCGGCTCCATGCCTTCGGCGTGGATTGCCTGATTGAGGTGCGGGGCCTGCGCCTCGCTATGCTCTACTGCTGCCTCAGCCATGAGCCAGTGCCGCCTTTACTGCGTTGCGGGCCGCTTCGTCCGACGCTTCCACGCCGGAAATCCGGACGACCATGTCGCGCGCCGCATCGGCGGCGACGGTTTCAATCTGTGCCATGGCGGCATCCGTGGCGGTCTTGATCCTGGCTTCGGCAGCGCCGATCTTGTCCTGGATCTCCGCATCGGCGGCGGCCAGCTTCGCTTCCGAAGCCTTGGCGGCATCCGCCTTCGCCTTGGCCAGCGTCGCCTGGGCGGCGGTGCGGCTTTCGGCATCACGGACGCGATAGTCCGCTTCCGCTTCGTCGGCGCGGGCGAAGGCTGCCTTGGCAGCATCGAGATCACCCGAAATCTTCGCGTCGCGCGCGTCGGCCGTCGCCTGCACCTTGGGCACCATGCCGCGGCCGATGACGAAGAAGACGAAGCCGAACGTCAGCAGCAGCCAGAAGATCTGGGAAGCATAGGTATCGGCGATTTGCGCGATTTGAGGCATTTTTATCCGTCCGAAAAGGGGGCGGTCGTCAAGGGGCAGGCAGCCAGGCTGCCCGCCCCGTCGATCTTTAGGCCACGAAGACCAGGATCATGGCGATAACGAACGCCAGCAGACCCAGAAGTTCGGCGGCGGCGAAGCCGATGAACAGGCGACCCTGCTGGCCGTCAGCGGCACCCGGATTGCGCAGCGCGCCTTCGAGGAACGAGCTGAAGACGTTGCCCACACCGAGGGCGGCAATGCCCGCACCGATCGCGGCCAGGCCAGCACCGAGCAGCTTTGCGGCTTCTGCGTCCATGTTCTAAACTCCTTTTTCTAAACCAATTAAGCGTTGAAGAATGTACGAAAACTCAGTGCAGGTTTTCGGCGTCGTTGATGTAGACCGAGGTCAGCAGCGCAAACACATAGGCCTGGATCACGGCGACCAGCACTTCGAGCGCGCTGATACCGACCATCAGCACGAAGCTGGCGGCACCGACGGTCAGACCGAAACCGGGGCCAGCATTCGAGCTGTTGATGACGAAGCCGGCCAGCACCTTGAGCAGCACGTGTCCGGCGGTCATCGCCACGAACAGTCGCAGGCCCAGGCTGAACGGACGCACCATGAACGAGATCAGCTCGATCGGGAAAATGACCGGGATCATCGGCAGGGGCGTGCCGTGCGGCACGAACAGGGAGAAGAAGTGCAGCCCATGCTTCCAGAAGCCAACGATCAGCACGATCGAGAAGCTCATGATCGCCAGCACGCCGGTGGCGGTGAAGTGGCTGGTGAAGGTGAAGGGGTGGACCCCGACCAGACCCAGCGGCAGCAGACCCAGAAGGTTGGCCATCAGGATGAACATGAAGAGCGAGAAGACATAAGGAATGTACTTCTTGCCGCCTTCACCCACGTTCGAGATCAGCAGGTTCTTGATGAAGCCGGTGAAATATTCGACCGCCATCTGCCAACGACCAGGCACCAGTTCGCGCTTCATGCCGCCGATCACGAAGATCCACAGCACCACCGCAGCGGCGACCATATAGAGCGCGCTATTGGTGAAGGCGATGTTGAAGCCGCCGATGGACAGGTGATCGGTACCGAACAGCGGTTCGATCGCAAACTGATGCATCGGATCGATTTTGCCGGATTCTGCCACTTGGACCCCTGTACCGTCTAATATTCGGACTAAGACAAAAGCGCCCCTATTGATCGGAACGCTTCGTCGTCGTCAATCTGATGATGTTCCTGAACGCCGCCACGATCCCGAGACCGAGGAAGACAAGCAGGAGCCATGGGGATGTGCCGAGCAGCCGGTCGAGAACCCAGCCGATCAACGCACCACCGACAAGACCACCGATCAGCTCTGCGAGAACCCTGTTGCCCAGACGCGAACCATCGTCCGCCTGCTGCACCTTCGTCCCCTGTCTGACCTGCTCGGCATGTTCCGCCTGCGCAATTCTCGCTTCCAGTGAAGCGATCCGCGCATCTTCCCCCGCCGGGTCCTGCCCGGATTCACCCGCAACCATTGCCAATCCTTCCATCAGGCTGAAACCCAATGGCAGGCGGCATGGCGCTTGCGGCTGCACCCGTCAAGGCGCGGCCCGTTTAGAAAGGGGATGACGGATAGTCAACTATACTTGGGCAGGAGATTATCCTGCCCAGACGAACTGGCGGTCAAAGTCCGCCAGCCACGCGCGTTTTACTGGCCTGCGGTCGAGCAATAGGCCGGCAAAGAGATCGCCCCGGCGCCCTTGGTCTGCCAGGCACCACCGCCGACGCGATAGACCTGCCCCGGCTTCACCCGGCTGCTGAGCGTCTGGCAACCGGTTGCGGCCGCCACATCCTGCACCGTCACGCCGCGCTTGCCGGCCAGATCGGTATAGACGGCGCGGCGCTTGATGTTGATCGATTCGACCTCGGCCCGCACATCCGCGCCCACCGTGCCGGCGATGCCCAGATAGCCATCGGCCTGCTCGCCCACCGTGCCGGCGGCGATCGCGGCGGCCGCACCACCCTGGGCCTGCGCGGCGCCGGCCAGAACCAGGCCACCCAGCACAGCGGCGGCCAGCATGAACTTGCGTGTCATTGCGGGAACAACTCCGGGTTATTGTTGATCAGATCCTTGGCGTCCTTCTCCAGACGGACGACGACCTCCTGCTGGACCTTCACGTTCAGATTGATCTCGATCGGCTTGTCCGGGGCCTTGACCTGGATGCACCCCCCCAGGGCCGAAGCGGCCAGACCGGCCATCATGATTGCTGCTATCTTCATTTCGGCTCCGTATTTGACACAGTCTCGCTTGCCGCAGGCTGAACCGCAAGACCAGATTGCAGATCGGCCGCGCTTTGTGCGCGCATCTTCTGCTGGGCATCCGCGCCAATCTGGTCGCGGATCACCTGCGACGGGTCGACATAGGATTGGGCGGATTTCATCAGCCCCCGGAAGGGCGCGGAAATCCGCACGTTGAAAATGAAGGGCAGGCCAACGAAGCTTTTTGCTATCCCCTGCGGCGCCCCGCCCAATTGGCCCCGGTTGACGCCGTTGAACACCACATTGGTCACCATCTCGCCATCCAGCGCGCCATCCATCAGGATGGTGAGGCATTTATACTGCAGATCCTTCAGCGCATCGAAGGCGACCTTGCCCATAACTCCGACTTGTTCGTTCGACACTGGCCCCACATAGGACAGCACGCCGGACTGGCGCGTGGGGTCGCAGGGGATGCTCGGCAGCACGCCCTCGGGCATGATCAGCGGCGCCATGCCCTGTTGCCGCGCGACCAGCACGCCGCCGGCAACCCGCCCGCCCTGCGCATTGAAGATCAGCGGCATGATGCCGTCGAACGTGCCGGTCGCCGACACGTTCTTGAGGTCCATCGCCTGGATGAAGGCACCAGCGTCGAGGCCGATGACCCGGAAGGTCAGATATCGGTCGACATCGGCACCAAAGTCCATGGTCGTCGGCAGAAGCACCAATTCGCCGCCCGAGAAAGGAAAGCCGCCACCCTCGATATGCACCTTCTGCCCGGCACCCAGGCGATAGCGGATCGTGCCATCGCGTGCCTCGACACCCGGATTGACCAGCGCGATTCGCGCCTCCTGTCCGGTCGGCGTCACCATGTTGAGCAGGTCGGAGAAGCGGATCTCGCCGGACAGTCCCTCGACCGGGCCGAATGCCGCCGCCAGATCCAGCCGATCGGTCCGGAAGACGCCATCGCTGCTGACATCGGAACCGGTCCAGCGGATATGCCCCTCGCCGGTCACGCGGCCAGCGACATTGGCGATCACGCCGAGCGTCAACGGCGTCAATTCCTCCGGCTGCAATCCCGGCCCGAAGCCCAGGTCCGGCACGGTCAGGTCGGCATGCCCCTTCCCGCTGCCCAGGTCGTGCGCAATATCGGCGCGTGCCACCGTGGCACCCTTGCCCGGCACCTGCAGCGTGCCGGTCGCGGTGATTCGACCGTCCTTCATCGCCAGGGCAAAGTCAGGCACGGACAGCGGGTTGAAGCGCACCGAAGGCTGCGCATCGCGCACCTGCATCGCCGCCTTGAGCGACAGCGCCCCCTTGGCAAAGGCCCAGCCGCCCGCCCCCTGCTCGACGATCAGCGGCACGGTGCCGATCCGTCCGCCCGCGCCCTTGATGTCGCCGGCAAAGCCATCCTTCGTTGCCGCACCGGTGACGCTCGTCGCAGACAGGCGAACCGGCGCATCCTCCGGGCCGATGGCGAAGTCTGCATGGCCCAGGGTGAAGCCGGTCTGGCCCAATATCAGTCGGGCATTGTCCGCCTTGAGCCGCATCGGGCTGTCGCCGCTTCGCCCGTTCAGCGCCACATTGCGAAGCTCCGCACCGCCCTTCATGCCGCCCGGCCCCATGGCGAAAAGCGCCGAATTGGGCAGCGGGCAGAGCGTCTGCCGGGTCTGCCCCAGCGCGAAGCTGCCATAGCGCGCTTCCAGCAATGTCAGTGGCGCGCAATGTTCGTTGATCGCGATCGCACCATTGGGCGCCAGCCGGCCATCGATCGGCAGGCCAAGACCGCGAACAGCCCCATCGGGCAGCGGCCCATCCAGCCGCAATGCCGTCGTGAAGCGGGTATCGCCCTTCGGCCCGGCAACGAATCGGACAGGCTCGAACGCCAGCCGGGCGCCGTCGGCCGTGTAGGGATCGATGAACAACTGCCCGCCAAAACCGCCGCCGGCGCGGCGGGCCAGTCGGAGCGCCGCCTTGGGCAAGCCGCCGCCCTGCGACGTGATCGCGCCATCCAGCGCCCAGTCGATCGCCGCGCCGCCCTTGCCCGGCCAGGCCAGCGTCACCCGGCCGTCCCGCGCCACGGCCACCTGCGCGCCGCTGCGCGCTGCAAATTCGGTATCGGTCAGCACCAGACTGCCGGCATCGCCCTTCTGTGCCAGCGCCACCCGCGCCCGCAGCAGATTATCCGCCCCGGCCCGCCGTGCTGCATCCGCCAACCGCAGGGCCAGCGGCGCCACCGGCGTGCCGGCCGTCGAGGTCCGCAACGACGCCAGCGGATCGCGCCCGGCCATCCGTCCGTTCCGCGCGGTCAGATCGCCGTTGAAGGTCGCATCACCGCCGCGCAGCGTCCAGTCACCGGCCAGTTCGGTTGGCCCCGCCAGCACCCCGGCACCGGAAAAGGCGCGTGCGCCGATCCGCGCCCGCCCGGCCATGGCCTTGGCCGTACCGTCGAACTCGATCCGACCGACAGGGGCCGCCAGCAACATGCCCTGCGCCTTGAGCGCATCGCCCGCCAGCTTGGCTGATCCGTTCCAGCGGTCCAGCCCCTGGCCCAGCCACAGATCGATCTCGGCCGTCGGCGCAGCCATCGCCATGTCCGCGCAGGCGAGTGCATCGCCCTTGATCGGCCCGCGCAGGTGCGGCCGGCCATCCACCATCGCCACATCCAGCCAGGCGCTGGCCCTGGCCACGCCACAGCCGGCCATCCATGCCCTGGGCATGGCAGCGGCCAGCTTGCCGCGGAAACCCGATTTCAGATTGCCATTGCCATCGATCTGCATGCCGACTGCCCCCGCGTCGGTATCCAGCCGCAACCGCGCATCCCGCAGATGAAGCAGCAGGTCAGGCATGGCAAAGGGCGCAGTCGAATCGGGATCGCGAAACTTGTCCAGTTCGCCCAGCGTCAGCACGCCGTCGCGATAGGCGCCGCGCATTCGCACGCCACCGGCGCGAACCGCTGCCACCTGCGGCGTCACGCCGGAAAAGGCGATGTCGACCTCCACCCAGCGGGCGGTCAGGTCCGGCCGCGCCGGATCGCCCAGCACGACATTCTCGATCCGCTGGGTGCGCAGGCCCACCTGCGTCAGGTCATAATTGGCCTGGACCCCGCGCCGGTTGAGTTCGCGATTGACGAAATTCTCGGCGATCGGCGCGCGCTGCGTCCACAGCGCGACCAGCACCAGGCCGAGCGAACCCGTCCCGACACCCAGCCAGCGCAGCCAGCCCCGGCGAATTTCGGCTTCGCCGTTCTCGTCTTCCATCTGCCTGGCCAACCCCGACTTTCGCTCGCACTTCAGGTCCGTAACGCATCCATAACGTCCGACCCATTGGAAATATCCACCCCTGAAATAGCCTTGCCCACGAAATCCGCAAAGCCTAGCCTTCATTTGCCGGGGAATGGGGGATCGCCAGCATGACCGAAAAGGACGAACGCGCGAGCCAGGATGGCGCCGGTCATCGCGCCCGCCTGCGCCAGCGACTGGCCGAAGGCGGCGACGGGCTGCTCGACCATGAACTGATCGAATATCTGCTCGCCCTCGCCATTCCCCGCCGCGACACCAAGCCGCTGGCCCGGCTGCTGCTGCGCGAATTTGGCGGGATCGGTGGATTGATGGCGGCCGACTGGCAGGCTATCGCACGGGTGCCCGGCATGGGCGATACCAGCGTCGCCGCGATCAAGATCGTTCAGGCCACCGCGCTGCGGATGCTGCGCAACGATGTGGCGGAACGACCGGTGCTTGGCAGTTGGCAGGCGCTGCTCGACTATCTGCGCGCCGACATGGCCTATCTCCATGTCGAACGCGTGCGGGTGCTGCATCTCAACAGCCGCAACATGCTGATCCGCGACGAGAATATGGGTGACGGATCAATCGACCAGGCGGCCATATATACGCGCGAGGTTATCAAGCGGGCCATGGAACTGGGATCGGCAGCCCTGATCCTGGTGTATAATCACCCGTCGGGCGATCCGTCCCCCAGCAAGCAGGATATCGAGATCACCCGCCAGATCGTCGAGGCCGGCAAGCGGCTGGGCATCGGCGTCCATGACCATATCATCATCGGCGCGCAGGGGCATAGCAGCCTGCGCGCGCAGGGACTGCTGTAGGATCAGGCGCCCTCGATCAGTTCGGACGGCCAGCCGATGCGCACCAGCAGCCCATCCGGCCCGTTGATCCCGACCTCATACAGTCCCCATTCGCGATGGCGCAAAATGCCGCCCGGCCGGATGATCAGATCATCGACCCGCGCCGCAATCGCCGCCACATCGGGCGTGCGCAGATAGACGCCAAAGGGATTATGCGCCGGCACATCCCAGGGCGGCGCGCCGGCCTGGGTCAGATGCACCTCGCACCCCCACCCCTCCATGATATGATAATGGTGATCGCCGCCAATCCGCGCGAAGCCCAGCCTTTCCCAGAAGGCCAGGGCAATGGTGACGTCATTGCTGGGCACGATCGCGAAGGCGCCAACACCTGGAATTGCGGACATGGCCTTACCCTCCCGTTGCGCCGTCATGGCCACATAACAAAAAGGCCCCCGCCATGCCTGCGCGTGACGGGGGCCTTTTCAATCAGCGTGGCGCCGTTCAGCCGCCAAAACCGAAGTTCAGGAATTCGGGCACCGGACCGTTCCAGCCATCGTCCGGACCATCATCGGGTTCCTGACGGCGGCTATGCGGCGCTGGCCGTGCAGCCGGGGCGTCGCGGCGGTCGTCACGACGATCATCCCGCTTGTCGCTGCGCCGGTCATCCTTGCGCTCGGGCTTGCGGCGCGCGTCCCGGCCACCGGACCGCTCATTGTCGCGCTCCTCGCGATCGGCCTTGCGCGGCTCGTCCTTCGCGCGCGGCGCAGGCGCAGCCGCGACCGGCGTTTCGACATAATCGATCTTGGTGCCGATCAGCTTCTGGATATTGTCGATCGCCTCGGCATCCTCCGCCGCGACGAAGGTATAGGCAACGCCCTTGGCCCCCGCGCGACCGGTACGGCCGATGCGGTGGACATAGTCATCGGGGTGCCAGGGCGCGTCGAAATTGAAGACATGGCTGACGCCCTTGATATCGAGGCCGCGGGCCGCGACGTCCGACGCCACCAGGATGTTGACGCTGCCATCGCGGAACCGCTCCAGTTCGGCGATACGCGATGCCTGGTCGATATCGCCATGGATCTCGCCCGACTTGAAGCCGTGACGCTGCAGGCTCTTGTTCAGTTCGCGCACCGTGGTCTTGCGATTGCAGAAGATCACCGCGCTCTGCACATCTTCTGCTTCCAGCATCGCGCGCAGCGCTTCACGCTTCTTGCGCGAATCGACCTTCACCAGTCGCTGGGTGATGTTGGTCGACGCCGTTGCCGGGCGCGCTACCTCGATCGACTTGGGATTATCGAGGAAACGATCGGCCAGCTTCTTGATGACCGGCGGCATGGTCGCAGAGAAGAGAAGTGTCTGGCGCTGCGCCGGCAGCTTGGTGCAGATTTCCTCGATATCCGGGATGAAGCCCATATCGAGCATGCGGTCGGCTTCGTCGATGACCAGCATGTTGCAGCCGTTGAGCAAGATCTTGCCGCGCTGGAACAGGTCCATCAGGCGCCCCGGCGTCGCGATCAGCACGTCGACGCCCTTTTCCAGCGCCTTGATCTGGTCGCCCATCTGCACGCCGCCGATCAGCAGCGCCATGGAGAGCTTGTGATATTTGCCGTATTTCTCGAAATTCTCGGCCACCTGGGCAGCGAGTTCGCGGGTCGGCTCCAGGATCAGGCTGCGCGGCATCAACGCACGAGCACGGCCATGCGCGAGGATGTCGATCATCGGCAGCACGAAGCTGGCGGTCTTGCCCGTGCCCGTCTGCGCGATGCCGATGATGTCCTTCATCATCAGCACCGGCGGGATCGCCTGCGCCTGGATCGGCGTGGGCGTGTCGTAACCCGCCTCGGTTACGGCCTTGAGCAATTCGTCGGAGAGGCCGAGATCGGCAAAAGTCATTCAAATGTCCGGGACAGGAGGTTGGCCGTCCTGCGCGTCCGCACGACGGAAATCGCGCGCGACTTGCGAAAATATCGCCATCTTGTCAAGGAAATCGCGCAATATGCCGGGCAAGGCAGCTGTTTTTCTGCCGATCAATCCTCGGCGTCCGCTTCCACCAGCCGCCTGAAGCTGTCGATCCCGCAACTCGCGCCACTGCGCGCCTGCAACTCGTCCCGCCCCGAACAGAGCGAACCATCCTCGTCCGGCTCGACATAGAAGCCCGAATAGAAGCTGGCGGAATCGCATCCCCGTTCCAGTCGCGCGCGATAGCGATGCTTGTCCGCCAGGATCAGGTCGACCCCGTTGGACACTACGATGCTGGCCCCGCGAATCGATCGCAACGCCACGCAGCGCGGCCCCTTCTTCTCTTCCCAGCGCTCGTCGCTCTTGGGCACGACTCGCGTCGGCGCCCGCCCCTTGGCCATCGGAACACGAATGATCACGCGCTGCTCGATCGTCAGTTGCGCCCATTGCACCGGGTCGGCAGCAGGCGCTGCAAGCAGCATCAGGATGGTATGAACCAAGCGGAACCCCTTTTGGGAGTGGCAAGCTATCGGCCAACGGTTGAACCGTCGATGAATTCCGGGGCATAGCATGCCCCATGACAGAACAAGCCATAATCGCACAGGATGCCATCGATCGCTTCGTCGCCCTGCTCGGCCCCAAGGGCGTCATTACCGATGCCGATGATATCGCCCCCTGGGTCAGCGACTGGCGCGGCCGCTATCATGGAAAGGCCCGCGCGATCCTGTCCCCTGCCTCGACGCGCGAAGTGGCCGACTGCGTGGCGCTGGCAGCGGAACTTGGCATCGCCCTCGTCCCCCAGGGCGGCAACACGTCGATGGTCGGCGGCGCGACACCGCCGGCCGACGGATCGGCGCTGATCCTGTCGCTGCGCCGCATGAACCAGATCCGCAACCTGTCGGCCGACGACAATCTGGCGGTGTGCGAGGCCGGGGTCATCCTTTCCAACCTGCACGACGCCGCCGAAGCGGCCGGCCGTCGCTTTCCGCTCAGCCTGGGTGCCAAGGGATCGGCCACGATCGGCGGCCTCACTTCGACCAATGCCGGCGGTACCCAGGTGCTGCGCCACGGCACGATGCGCGCGCTGGTCGAGGGGATCGAGGCGGTGCTGCCGGACGGCAGCATCTTCGACGGGCTGGACGCGCTCAAGAAGGATAATCGCGGCTATGACATCAAGCAGTTGCTGATCGGCGCGGAGGGCACGCTGGGCGTCATCACCGCGGCCGCCCTGCGGCTGGTGCCCTGCATCGCCGCCCGCGCGGTCGGCTGGGTCGGCGTGCAGACACCCGCCGACGCCCTCGCCCTGCTGCGCCTGGTCGAAGGCGAACTGGGTGACAGCGTCGAGGGGTTCGAGGTGATTGCCGACGATGGCCTTGGCCATGTCCTCTCCCATATTCCCGGCACACGCTGCCCGATCGAGACCCGCACGCCCTGGCATGTGCTGATCGAGGTCGACCATGGCGACATGCGCGAGCCCGGCCCGACCGAGCGGCTGGAAGGCGCGCTCGGCCTGGCACTGGAACGCGGCATCGCGATCGACGCCGCCATTGCCGCCAGCGAAGCCCAGGCAGAGGCCTTCTGGCGCATCCGCGAATCCCTGTCGGAATCCGAAAAGGCACAGGGACCCGCGCTGCAATATGATATCAGCGTGCCAGTGCCGCGCATGCCCGCCTTCATGGTCGAGGCCGCCGCCGCCGCCGAAGCCGCCTTCCCCGGCACAACCGCCTCCTCCTTCGGCCATCTGGGCGATGGCAATGTCCATTTCCATGTCCGCGCGCCCAGGGGCACCAGCGACGGTCCGGCGTGGATCGCCGCACAGGGCCAGGCGATCAATGCCTTCGTCCATGACGCAGTGGTCGCCGCGGGCGGCTCGATCTCGGCCGAACATGGCATAGGCCAGATGAAGCGCGCCGAACTCGGACGCCTCGCCAGCCCGGCCCGCATCCATGCCCTGCGCGCGATCAAGGCAGCCTTCGATCCGGGCGGCATCATGAACCCCGACAAGCTCATCCCTCGCCCCGACGAGGGTTGAGCGCAGCATATCCACAAAGCGATTGCCTAGCGGGATAGCTCCGATTATCCCGTCAGCCCCATATTCGGATCAGCGACGCAAACCTTGCGCGCTTTCTAACAGGACGGAACAACATCATGGCCAGCGCGCCCGCGAACAGCCTTCCCATCTTCTACAACGACCTGATCCCGCTCAGCACCGTCGATCATGCCGATTATCGCACCCTGTCGGTCGATGCCGCTCCGTTCCTGGTGACTCAGCACGCCGTGCCGCTGACCATAGACGAATTCGTCTCGGCCCAGCGCTTCGTGCCGATCATCTTCTCGGCTGGCCAGGATTCGGTGCCGCTCGCGCTGATGGGCCTCAATGAAGGCGTGAACATCTTCGTCGACGACGAAGGCAAGCTGCGCGGCCCGGCCTATATCCCGGCTTATGTCCGTCGCTATCCCTGGATGCTGGCCAAGCTGCGCCCCGACAGCGACGAACTCTCGCTCTGCTTCGACCCGACCAGCAAGGCGATCGGCGCCGAAGGCGACGGCCCGGCCCTGTTCGAAAATGGCCAGCCGACCGACGTGACCAAGAGCATCCTGAAATTCTGCGAGGATTTCGAGCAGGCAGCCGCCCGCACTGGCCAGTTCATGAAGGATCTGGCCGAGATGGACCTGCTGATGGACGGCGAAGTCGCGATCCAGACCCCGAACAACGAGCAGCCCTTCGTCTATCGCGGCTTCCGCATGGTGAACGAGGAAAAGCTGCGCGACCTGCGCGGTGACCAACTGCGCAAGATCAACCAGAACGGCCTGCTGCCGCTGATTCACGCCCATCTCTTCTCGCTGCAGCTGATGCGCGAGATTTTCGAAGCGCAGATCGGTCAAGGCAAGGGCCCGATCGCCGCGCCGACCGCGCCGGCGGCCGTGGAAGCCTGAAAGCCCGATTAACTCCGTTAATCGCAAATATATGGGGACAGGGCGGGGCTTGCTCTTGAAAGCAGCCGCGCCCTGTCCTATTTCTGTTGCATGCGATGCACCTGCCCCCCTTTCGGGTGTGTCGTATAGGGCGCCTCCCCCTTGGAGGCGTCTCCTCCCTGAACCTGGCCACCCCGTGCATCGCATGGGGTGGTTTTTTATGGGCTGCATTCGGCGTAGGTCGCCGGAAATTTTCGCCGCTTTCGCTTGACGCCATCGCCAGCCCTGCCTAAAGGCACGCCCCTGCCTGTCGCCCATGCGACATACGGCCCCTTCGTCTAGCGGTTAGGACGCGGCCCTCTCACGGCTGAAACACGGGTTCGATTCCCGTAGGGGTCACCATTTAGGAAATTTTCCGCAGATTTGCGAGAAACTCCGGCAGGTGCGCCCAGCGCTCTACGTTGCCGTGATCAACGCCTGCAGACAGGCGAGGCTTACGCCGAAGTTGGTTCAGTCCGCGCCACAAATTGAGCCTGTGTTGTCGCTGATGGCGGCTCACATAGAATCCCATCGGGTTCCATCACTTGGACGAAATGCGAAGCTGCCCCAGATCACTTCCAGCAGGCCGCTGGAACAGGCGCAGCCCGAATTCGGGCAGGATCGCGATCAGATGGTCGAAAATATCGGCCTGTATGCCTTCATATTCGGCCCAGACGATGCTGTTGGCGAAGGCGTAGATTTCCAGCGGCAGTCCATGTTCGCTGGGCGCCAGCTGGCGCACCAGCAGGGTCTGGTCGGCGCGAATATTCGGATGCGCGCGCAGATAGGCCAGCACATAGGCGCGAAAGGTGCCGATGTTGGTCAGCCGCCGGCCATCCAGCCTGTTGCCCGCTGCATGATCCCCATTCCAGCGCGAGAGATCATCCTGCTTGTCGTGCAGATAGGTCCGGAGCAGGCCGAAGCGCGCGACCGCCGCCAACCCTGTCTCATCAAGAAAGCCGACGCTGTTCTGGTCGATCACCAGCGCCCGCATGATCCGGCGGCCGCCCGATTCCTGCATCCCGCGCCAGTTGCGAAAACTCTCGCTGATCAGCCTGTGCGTCGGGATGGTGGTGATGGTGCGATCGAAATTCTGGACCTTCACCGTGTGCAGCGCGATGTCGATCACGTCGCCATTGGCGTCGAGCTGCGGCATCTCGATCCAGTCGCCCACCCGGATCATGTCGTTGGAGCCGATCTGGACGGATGCGACCAGCGACAGGATCGTGTCCTTGAACACCAGCATCAGCACGGCCGCCATCGCCCCCAGCCCCGACAATAGCAGCAAGGGCGACTGGTCCATCAGCGCCGCGATCATCAGGACGCTCGCCGCGCCATAGACCAGCAGCTTGGCCACCTGCACATAGCCCTTGATCGGCCGGTTCGCAGCGTCAGGGCGGCGCTGATACAGGTCGTTGCCGAGTGTCAGCAGGCCGCTCAAGGCGATGGCCAAGGTCAGGATGATGAAGGCGGCGCACAGGCTGGCGATGAAGCCGGCGAGCCTGACCGGCAGATGCGGGACGGCGGCGACGCCCGACTGGATGATGAGCGCCGGCACGATGTTGGACAGGCGCGCGACGACGGCACCAATATGCGCGGCCTCGACCCGGAACGGCAGATGATCGATCAGTCGCAGCAACAGGGTCAGGACGATACGCTTGGCCACCCAGTTGGCCGCCCAGGCGAATGCGCCAAGCAGCAGCAATCCCGTCATGGCCTGCAACCAGACATTCTCGACATAGCCGCGGGTCAGGATCTGGAGGCTGTCCGACGCGATATAGAGATGGCTGATCATGCGGCACGCTCCCCTTCGAACGGATCGTCATGGAGCGACCGGCCTGCCGTTTCCGGCATGAAGCGGAGCGCAATCAGGCCGATGATGCAGGCCGCCATCATGTAGAAGGCCGGCATGAGTTCATTGCCGGTCACGCCGATCAGCGCGCTGCCGATCGCCGGCGCCGTGCCGCCGAACAGCGAGGTCGACAGATTATAGGCGATCGCGAAGCCGGCGAAGCGCGCGATGGTGGGGAACAGCGCCGGGAAGGTCGCCGAAATCGTCGCCAGTTGCGGCACATAGAGCAAGCCGAGCAGGACGAAGCCGATGATCGCGCCGGCCAGGCCCGTCGCCATCAGCATGTAGAGCGGGACCACCGCGACCAGCAGGCCAATGAGCGACAGCCGCCACATCGGCCGCCGGCCCACCCGATCGGACATATGGCCGGCGATCGGCAGGAAGAGCATCATGAAGAGCATGCCGATGATCGGCACCACCAGCGCCTCGTCCGGGGACAGGCCGATGCGGCGCTGCAAATAGGTCGGCATGTAGCTGAGCAGCGTATAGTTGACGACGTTGAGCGCCACGACCAGCCCGCCCACGACCAGCATCGGCCGCTTATGGTCGCGCAGCAGCCGGGAAAGGGATGGCGATCCGCTGCCTTCGGCCGCCTGCTCGCGGAAGACCGGCGTGTCCTCCATCCGCGACCGCAGATACATGCCGATGAGGCCCATCGGCGCGGCCACCAGGAAGGGAATGCGCCAGCCCCAGGCATGCATGACCGCGTCCCCCAGCAGCAGCGAAAAGCCCAGCATCAGCGCCGCGCCGAAGGAGAAGCCGGCGAGCGTGCCGAACTCCAGAAAGCTGCCATAGAAGCCGCGCCGATCATCGGGTGCATATTCGGCCATGAAGGTTGCCGCCCCGCCATATTCGCCGCCGGTCGAAAAGCCCTGCACCATGCGCAGCAGGATCAGCAGCGCGGGCGCGGCCCAGCCAATCTGCGCATAGGAAGGGATGAGGCCGACGGCCAGCGTCGCGCCCGACATCAGCAGGATGGTCAGCGCCAGCACCGACTTGCGCCCCAGCCGGTCACCCAGCGGTCCCCAGAACAGGCCACCCAATGGCCGAACGAGGAAGGAAATGGCAAAGGTCGCCAGCGCGAACAGAATGGCATCGTCCACCTCGCCGGGAAAGAGCGCGGCAGAAATATAGGTCACGCCATAGGCATAGATGCCATAGTCGAACCATTCAGTGGCATTGCCCAGCGCCGACGCGGCGATGGCCCGGCGCAAGGTGGCCTTGTCGGCCTGCACCGGGGCAGCAGGGCTGGCAGGAACGGCGGAAGCGGTCATTCGGTCAGTCCGTCTACGGTATTGGGATCGAGCAGCGAAGCCACCGGCGTGGTGCGCGGCACAATCTGGAAGTCCTGCTGGTCGGGCACCGGCACGGGCGGGGTCGCCGTCTGGCGCCAGAGGCCGAAGGCCAGCGTCGCGCCGGCACACAGGGCAATGAAGAGAAAGAGGCCGCTCGTCGGCGCCAGGCTCATCAGCAGGGCAGCGCCGAGCGGGCCGATCGCCGCGCCGACCGAATAGAGCAGCACCAGCCGCCCGCTCGCCGCGACCCGCTCGGTCGCGAGCAGCCGGTCGTTGCAGTGGGCGACGCAGAGCGGATAGAGGGCGAAACTGAGGCCCCCGAACAGGGCGCCAAGCGCCAGCAGCAACGGGCCGCCCGACACCAGCATCGCCAGCGCCGTGCAGACAGCCAGCGTCGCGGCAAAGCAGCCGACGATCACCCGCCGCCGGTCGAGCCGGTCCGACAGGCGCCCCAGCGGCCATTGCAGCGCGACGCCGCCCAAGATGACGATCATCATGAAGCTGGCGGTGGCGCCAAGGTCCAGCCCCAGACGGCGCACATGCACCGCCGCCATGCCATAGAAGGCGCCCAGCATCAGCCCGGTCGCGACCGACCCGACCGTGCCAAGCGGTGAGGCGGCATAAAGCGCGCGGATGGTGAAGGCCTGCGCATCGACCGGCGCGGGTGCGCTGCTGCGCGTCAGGCAGAGCGGGATGATGGCCAGGGAGATGAGGATGGAGGCGATCTGGAATGGCACCGCCGGCAGGGCACCGCTGGCGCCCAGCAGCAATTGCCCGACCGCCTGCCCCGAATAAAGCGCGACCATATAGGCGGCGAGCACGCTGCCGCGCGTTTCCGCCTCCGCCCGGTCGTTGAGCCAGCTTTCAAGGCAAATAAACACGCCCGCGACGCAGATGCCATCGATCAGGCGCAGACAGGCCCAGAAGAGCGGAGATTGGACCAGTGCATAGGCCAATGTGCTGGCCGACAGCAGCGAGACGAAGGCGGCGAAGGCGCGTATATGCCCCACCTGTCGCACGATCGCCCCGGCCCGCAACGCACCCACCACAAGTCCACCGAAATAGGCGGTGGCGACCGCACCGATCGCCATCGTGCCCGCCCCTGCCCGCTCCAGCCGCAGGCCGATCAGCGTGGACAGGAAGCCGCTGCCCGCCATCAACATGAAGATGGCGAGCAGCAGGCTGCGGACGGGGTGGATCGCGGCGAACATGGGGGATGACCGGAGGCGGATCAGGCCGCGCGCCGATCCTCCGCCGGTTCCGCCCCGTCCTCCACCAGGGCACGGTGCAGCGCGCCCACGGCGGTTTCATAATGATCGACATCGACGATGAACTGGACGTCGACATTGCGGATCTGGTGCTGCATCGCGACGATCGGCACATGGGCATCGGCCAGCGCCCGAAGGGCATCGGGCACCAGCCCCGGCCGCGCGATGTCGCTGCCGATGACCGACACGATCGCCACCGGCTGGGCCGATATGGCAGCGTCGGGATAGCGCGCCTGCAAATCCGCGATCACCCGCTTCACCGTCGCCGCATCGGCGGACAGATAATGGGTGATGGTGTTGGCGTTCGACGCCTTGCTGACGATCCAGGCGCCATGGCGGGCCAGCGCGTCCAATATCGCCGCGTCATAGCCTTTCACGCCGACCATATCCTGCTCGAAGAACTGAAGCGCCTGCGCATGGCGCACGCCGGTGACGATCTCGACGCGCGGCGTGTCGGAAACATAGGCGCCGCAGATCAGCGTCCCGCCATCTTCCCGATCGAACGTGTTGCGCACCCGCAGCGGAATGTCGGTCTGGCGCAGCCCCCGGCCCGCGCCGGGATGGATCGCCTCCATGCCCAGATTGGCAAGCTGGTCCGCCACGTCATAGTTGGTGCGGCCGATCTTGCGCGCCTTGTCCGTGCCGACCAGGCGCGGGTCCGCACTCGACAGGTGGAACTCCTTGTGGATGATCGCCTCGCGCGCCTTGGTCAGCACGGCAATGCGCGAAAAGGTCATTTCCGAATAGCCACGGGCATAGAGGCGCACCATACCCTCGCTGCATCCGGCATAGCCGGTGACGATCGGCAGGGTGGTCGCCAGATCGATCGGCGCAAAGGCTTGCGTGATCCGGTCGTCCAGTTCGCGCATGTCCTGCTGGTCCCACAGGGTCAGGTCGACAAACTGCGCATTGACGCCCCGGTCGCGCAGCAGCAGCGCGGTCGAATGCGCGCTATGCGCTTCGCCCAGACCCGCCAGCAGTTCGCGCACCGTCACCAGCTGTTCCTTGACGCAGAAGCGACCATGACTGCGCAGCCGCGCCAGATCGTCAAGACAGGCGGCGACCGCATCGATCCGCATGTCGACAAAGGCATTGGCCTCCGCCAGCCGGTCGGCGCGGACGAACATCGTCGCATTGCGCTCCTGCATGGCGCGGCGCACCGCCTCCATCGCCTGGCGCCAGCCGTCCGCATCCTCGTCCGCCACGAAGCGGGCATAGACACCCGGTTCGCCGCTTTTCTTGTGCTCCAGCAGCAGGTCGGTCATGCCGGCATAGGCCGACACGACGAAGATGCGATGATAGAGGTCTGCGCCCTTGCGGCCGGCGATCAGCACATTGTCGAACAATGTCGCGGTCGCGGCCATGGAGGTTCCGCCGATCTTCTCGACGCTGTGCAGGCTGCTCATGCCAGCGCCTCCTGCATCAGGGGGCCGGTGATCGGCGTGATGACCGGCGGTTCGCCGCGCGCGGCGATAAACGCAGGGCGCGGCCGATCGACACCAAAGGGCGCCTCCAGCCGGTTGGACACCGCATTATAGACCAGGAAGGCATTGGCGCGCGGGAAAGGCGTGATATTGCCGTTCGACCCGTGCATGATGTTGCAGTCGAAGATCACCACCGATCCGGGCTTGCCGGTCGGCGCGACGATGCCATGATGATGCGCCAGTTCGGCCAGGCTGTCCTCGTCGGGAACGCCATATTCCTGGCGCTTGAGCGACTGGCGATAATGGTCCTCGGGCGTCTCGCCGACGCAGGTCAGATACTGGCGATGCGATCCGGGGATCAGCATCAACGGACCGTTATGCGGCGTGTTTTCCGCCAGCAGCACCGACATGGACAGCGCGCGCATGCGCGGCATGCCATCCTCCACATGCCAGGTCTCGAAATCGCTGTGCCAGTAGAATTCCTTGCCCTGGAATCCGGGCTTATAGTTGAGCCGTGACTGGTGGATATAGACATCGTCACCCAGCAGGAAGCGGGCCACGCCAGCCAGGCGGCTGTCCGCCGCCAGCCGCTCGATCACCCGGCTCTGGGCATGGATGCGGAAGATGGAACGAACTTCCTTGCCGCCCGGTTCGGTGATCACCGTTTCGGCTTCCAGCGCATCGGGATCAGCCAGCAGCTTGCGGGCCTCGTGCTGGAGGAAGGCGACTTCCGCGTCGGAGAAAATGTCTTCCAGCACCAGATAGCCGTCGCGGTCGAAGGCATCGGCTTGGTCGCGGCTGATCGGCGCGCCGGCCCTCCAGTCGGCATGGACGACCGGATCGTGGCGCGGCAGGAATTCCGCCATGTCGGCATGGCGGGACGGGTAGAGGTCTTTCATGGGACTCCCCCTTTTTCAATCTAAGATAATAAGGGCGTGGCTGGCTCAGGCAGCGCCCAAGCCAGAGCTTGATCCGTTCATACTGAATCGGATCAAGCTCCAATTTTCGTTGTTGTCCGCATTTTCCGAGTCAGCAGATGTGGCCATCTGCTTTGAAAATGCTGGAGCGTCACGCATCAGTCGGCCAGCGCAGGTTCGCGCGCGGCGCTGATATCGGCGGGATAGGCGCCATTCTCGTCATGCACTTCCTTGCCAGTGACCGGCGGATTGAAGGTGCAGGCGCACAATATATCGGTTTCCGGCCGCACGATATGCTGGTCATGGGCATTGAGCGCATACATGACGCCGGGCGCCAGTTGATGGGTGATGCCGGTGCCCAGATCCTCGATCGTACCGGTGCCCTTGAGCACCAGCACCGCCTCCAGATGGTTCTGGTAGTGCATGTGCAATTCCTCGCCCGCGTACATGGTGGTGACGTGGAAGGAAAAGCCCATATTGTCGTCCTTCAGCAGAAGGCGGGCGCTTTCCCAGCCCTTGGACTTCACATTGCGGTCGGACTTGCGGATGTCCTGAAGCTTGCGAACGATCATGTCTGAAATCTCCTCTTATTCTGCGGCGACGCCATAGGTGACGGTCAGCGCGGACCGGATGCTCTCCTCGAGAATGTCGAGGCCGGCCGACAGCACGGCGTCCTCGATCACGAGGGGCGCCAGTATCTTGACGATCTCGTCATGCGCGCCGCTGGTTTCGATGATGAGCCCCTGCGCAAAGCAGGCGGCGGTGATGGTCTGAGCGACTTCGCCCGATCCGACGTCGATGCCGCGCATCATGCCGCGGCCGCGCGTCGACAGGCCATGTTCGGCCGCCATCGCGTCCAGCCGCCGTTCCAGCAGCGCGCCGCGACGGGCGATATCCTGTTCGAACTGCGCATCGCCCCAGAAATGGCGCAGCGCGGCGGTGGCGGTGACGAAGGCATGGTTATTGCCCCGGAAGGTGCCATTATGTTCGCCCGGCGCCCATTGATCCAGTTCCGGACGGAACAGGGTCAGCGCAAAGGGCAGGCCCATACCCGACAGCGACTTCGCCATGGTGACGATGTCGGGGGTGAAGCCCATGCCTTCGAAGCTGAAGAAATTGCCGGTGCGGCCACAGCCGGCCTGGATGTCGTCGACGATCATCAGCGCGCCATGGCGCCTGGCGATCTCGGCGATCCGGCGCAGCCATTGCGGCGAGGCGGCATTGAGGCCACCTTCCCCCTGCACCGTCTCCACCAGGATGGCGGCCGGCGCATCAAGGCCGCTCGACGGATCGGACAGGCGCCGTTCCAGCAGGTCGGCGGTATCGACATCGGGACCATGATAGCCGTCATAGGGTTCATGGGCGACATGGCTGAGCGGCACGCCCGCGCCGCCGCGCTTGGCGGCATTGCCGGTGCAGGCGAGCGCGCCCAGCGTCATGCCGTGGAAACCGTTGGTGAAGGCGATCACCAGTTCGCGACCAGTGATCTTGCGCGCCAGCTTGATCGCGGCTTCGACCGCATTGGTGCCGGTCGGCCCGGTGAACATGGCGCGATAATCAAGCCCGCGGGGACGCAGGATCACATCCTCCAGCGTGGCAAGGAAGTCGGCCTTGGCATCGGTGTGCAGGTCGAGGCCATGGGTGATGCCGTCGCCGGCAATATAGTCGACCAGCGCGGCCTTCAGGACCGGGTGGTTGTGGCCATAATTGAGCGTGGAGCACCCCGACAGGAAGTCGAGATAGCGGCCGCCCTGATTGTCGTGCATCCACACGCCTTCCGCGCGGTTGAACTGGCGCGGCATGGCGCGGGCATAGCTGCGCACGGCAGACTCGCGCCGCTCGTAAATGGCCGTGTCGGGCATGGCGCTGGTGGGTTTGGGCTGGGTCGTGACGGTCATGCTTTTCAATCTCTCTCAACTCTGTGCCGGGGTCGGCAGCGGGCCGATGCGCGCCTGCAATTCGGTGGCGTGGGCGCCGGCGAAATGGGCCTGTTCTTCAAAGCGGGCGGTCTTTTCGATTCGAACGCCCCAACGCCGCGCCAGCCCCTGGAACAGGGCCCAGGAGGCGCGATTATCGTCGGTGATGGTCGTCGTCAGATGGATGACGCCGGCCTGCGCGGGCCGGGCCAGCAGCGCCTCGATCATGCGCCCGGCAAGGCGCTGGCCGCGCGCGGCGGAGGAAACCGCGACCTGCCACACAAAGAAATTCTCGGGCGCTGTTGGCGGGCGATAGCCCGATACCCAGCCAACCACCCCACCGCCGCGCTCGGCGACGATGCAACTGTCGGCAAAGTCCGTGCATTGCAGCAGGTTGCAATAGGCCGAATTGGGATCAAGCGGCGGACAGGCCGCAATCAATCCGCTGATGGCTGGCCCGTCCGTGGCGACGGGCTTGCGTAAGACGATGTCCTGCCCCTCGCCCGATCGAGAGCGCGCAGAAGCCCGTGGCGGCGAAGCAGCCGCTGTAGCTTGGGAATCGAAGATTGTTCATCTCCCGAATTATATTTTACTCGGAGAAGTAGATTCTCCGGCGAGACGGGCGGTTATATGCCGATCATCGGCGCCATCTTCAACCCCAAAGCCAAAATTATATTTCATATAATGAAGTATATGGGGAGGAACTTTTGGCCCCGTTGGCGCTTTGCGGGACTTCGCGCTATGCGCCTTCCCATGGATTCCGAAATCGCCTCCCTGACCCTGCGCGCGCTGCGCCGCGTCCTGCGCGCGACCGAAATCGGCAGCCGTCAGCTGGCGACGACGACCGGGCTCACCCCCTCACAATTGCTGGTGCTGCGGGAAATCGACACGCGCCTGTCCGTCACCCCCTCCGCCGTGGCGCAGGCGCTGCAATTCAGCCAGGCCACGATCACCGCGATCGTCGACCGGCTGGTCGCGCTCGGCTTCGTCCAGCGCCAGCGCGGCGAACGCGACAAGCGCCAGATCCACCTGACCCTGCTGCCCGCCGGCCGCGACGCCTTGGCCGACGCCCCCGACCCACTGCAGAAGCGCTTCACCGATCGCTTCGACGCCCTCCCCAGCTGGGAACAGGCCATGATCCTTGCCGCGACGGAAAGGCTGGCAATGCTGATAGATGCGGATTCGATCGACGCCGCCCCCCTGCTCGACAGCGGCCGGATCGACCGATCCGAACCACTTTGACGCCCCGTCTTATGGCCGCGATCTGAGCTTAGCCGTGACCGCAGCAGGAGTTGTGTAATCTTCGTCCTTTATCAGCAAAACTCGCACCATGCGCGCCATCTTGTTGGCGAGAGCCACTGAGACCAGCATGCGCGACTTGCGCGCCAACATTCGTTCCAACCATGAACCAGCCGGTTTATCTTGGCGGCACATGCTACAAACCATCGATCTGCCGTCCGATAGTGCCCCCACCTTCGAGATGCTGCCGAGCTTCAGCTCACCACCGGTGGAATGCTGTCGTGGCCCAAGTCCGCGCCGAACGAACAAAGTCGCGAACTTTGGCAAACTTTGCGATGGAGGGAGGGATGCCCGTTTGATCCACAACATATCATTGGACCAATTCCTTGAGCGCCCTGTCCTTGTTCGCCAGCGCGGCTAGATCAGGCTTGGCACCGCCCTCAACCAGCTTGCGACCCTGGACATAGTCCTTGACGCTGTTCACGCAGTCGAGCGCGATGACCTTGCCATCCCTGAGATAGACGATCGAGAAGGCGCCGTCGGCGGGCGTGCCGCGCATCACTGTCTGGTCGAAGCCTGCGTTGATCCCGGCGGTCTGGAGCTTGAGATCATATTGGTTCGACCAGAACCAGGGGAAGGCGCGATAGGGCCGTTCGTCGCCGCAGATCGCCTTCGCCACGCAGGTCGCCATGTCATTGGCATTCTGGACCGATTCCACCCGCATCACCTGCCCGCCGGCAAAGTCGCAGGCGAAGGCGGCGCAGTCGCCAATGGCGTAAATATCGGGCAGCGAGGTGCGGCACCCGGCATCGACATCGACGCCATTGGCGCCCTTCGCCCCGGCACGGATCAGCGGCTCGACCGCCGGGATGATGCCGATGCCCACGATCACCGCCTGCGCGGGGATGGCCTCGCCATCCGCCAGCCGCACCGCCGTCACCTGGCCGTCCGTCCCCTCCAGGCAATCGACTCTGGCATCCAGGCGCAGGTCGACGCCATGGTCGCGATGGACCTGCTGGTAGAAGGCGGACAACTCCTCGCCCGCCACCCGCGCCAGCACGCGCGGCAGTGCTTCCAGTAAAGTGACCTTGAGGCCCATCTTGCTCAGCACCGCCGCCGCCTCAAGCCCGATATAGCCACCGCCGATGACCACGATCTCACGCTTGCCGGCATCGATTTCCGCCATCAGCGCGTCGCAGTCGGCGCGGGTCCGCACCGCATGGACGCCGGCCAGATCGGCGCCCGCGCAGGTCAGCCGGCGTGGATCACCGCCGGTCGCCCAAATGAGCTTGCCATAGCCAAGGCTGCGTCCGTCGGAGAGCGTCAGTTGCTTGCCGGCCGGATCGACCGCCGTCACTTCGGTGCCGAGCAGGAAGTTCACACCCTTTTCGGCCCAGAAGGCCGGGGGCCGGATCAGCAGCCGCTCGAACGCCTTTTCGCGCGCGAAATAATCCTTGGACAGCGGCGGCCGTTCATAGGGATATTCCGGCTCGCGGCCGACCACCATGATGGTCCCGGCAAAGCCGTTCTGGCGCAGCGCGATCGCGCATTGCGCCCCGCCATGGCCGGCCCCGACGATGACGATATCTGCGCGGTCCATAGTCATCACACCCGCTCCAGCAGGACGGCCAGCCCTTGGCCGACGCCGATGCACATGAAGGCCAGCGCATGGCGCCCACCGGTCCGATGCAGTTCCTCTACCGCCGACAGCGCGATGCGCGCGCCCGACATGCCGAGCGGATGGCCAAGCGCGATCGCCCCGCCATTGGGATTGACGCGCGGGTCGAACGGATCGATGGCGAGGTCACGCAGCGTCGCGATCGCCTGGCTGGCAAAGGCTTCATTGAGTTCGATCACGTCCAGTTGATCGACGCTCATGCCGTTACGGGCGAGCAGCCTGCGCGCCGCCTCGATCGGGCCGGCGCCCATGATCCGGGGCGCGATGCCGGCCGCTGCCATGCCGATCACCCGAGCACGCGGCGTCAGCCCGCGCGTCACCGCAGCCGCTTCCGATGCGACCAGCATCGCCGCCGCGCCGTCATTCAGGCCTGACGCATTGCCCGCCGTCACCGTGCCGTCGGCTTTCACCACCGGCGTCAGCTTCGCCAGCGCCTCCAGGCTGGTGGCGCGCAAATGCTCGTCGGCCTCGAACAACAGGGGATCACCCTTCTTCTGCGGGATCGAGACCGGCACGATCTCGGCAGCGAAGCGTCCGCTCGCCTGCGCGCGTGCCGCCTTTTCCTGGCTGGCCAAGGCAAAGCGATCCTGCTCCTCGCGGCTGACGCCCCATTGTTCGGCGACATTCTCGCCAGTCTGGGGCATGGTATCGACGCCATAGGCGGCCTTCATCGCGGGGTTGATGAAGCGCCAGCCGAGCGTCGTATCCTCGATCTTCTGGTCGCGGCCGAAGGCACTGCCGGCCTTGCCCAGCACATAGGGCGCGCGGGTCATGCTCTCGGCACCGCCGGCGATCAGGAAATCGGCGTCGCCGCTGCGGATCGCCTGCGCCGCCATGCCCAGCGCGTTGAGGCCGGAACTGCAAAGCCGATTGACGGTCACGCCCGGCACGGACTCGCCCATGCCCGCCAGCAGCACCGCCATGCGCGCGACATTGCGATTATCCTCGCCCGCCTGGTTGGCGCAGCCCAGGATCACATCGTCGAGGGCCGACCAGTCGGCCCGTTCATTGCGCGCCATCAGCGCCTTGAGCGGCAGCGCCGCCAGATCGTCGGCGCGGATGGTCGCCAGCGATCCGTTGAGCTTGCCGATCGGGGTGCGGACGGCATCGCAGATGAAGGCCTGTGCCATATGTCTCAGCTTTCCAGGAAAGAGGTGATGGCGCCCGCCAGCGCCTCGGGCGCTTCGAGCGGGGCCAGATGCGCGGCTTCCAGCGCCACATGCGCCGCGCCGGGGATGCGGGCGACCAGATGTTCGCCATGCCCCGCATAGGGCGTCGATGTGTCGCGGGTGCCGGTGATAACCAAGGTCGGACAGGCGATGCCGCCGATCCGGTCGGCCAGGTCCATGTCGCGGATCGCCGCGCCGCAGCCGGCGTAACCCTGCGCATCCATCGCCAGCAACTGACGCCGTACCGCTTCATAAATGGCCGGCTCGACGGCGTCGGACAGGAAGCGGCCCATGGCAAGATCGGCGATGGCGGCCATGCCCTCGCCCCGCACCCTGGCGATGCGGTCGTTCCAGGAGGCGCTGTCCATCGTCGCGGAGGTGCAGATCGGCAGTAGTTTCTCAATCCGACCCGGCGCCCGCAGCGCCAGTTCCATGCCGATCATGCCGCCGAGCGACACGCCCGCCACAGAGAAGCGATCGAAGCCGGCCGCGTCGGCCGCCGCCAGCACATCGTCGGCCAGCATGGCGAGTGCATAATCACCCGGCTCGGCGATCGACGCGCCATGGCCGCGCGCATCGATCCGCAACAGGGCAAAGCGATCGCGCAGATGCGGCAGCACGCCGTCCCACAAATCCATGTCGGTGCCGATGCTGTTCAGCAGCACGAGCGCGGGCGCATCCTCCCGCCCATCGCGCTTCCAGTAGAGAGTGGCGCCATTGCGCTGGATGAAGGTCATGCTCAATCCTCCGGCGCGATGGCGACGCGCAGCCCATCCAGCGCGGATGTCATCATGATCTGGCAGGACAGGCGCGACCGATCGCCGCGATGGTCGGAGGAATCGAGCAGGTCATCCTCGTCGCCGCTGGCCGCGCCGACCGCGCCGGTCCAGGCATCATCCACGAAGACGTGGCAGGTGGCGCAGGAACAGCAGCCACCGCACAGCGCCAGCAGTTCGTCAAAGCCACTGTCGCGAATGGCCTCCATCACGGACACACCCTCACGGGCATCGATGCTCGTTTCGTCCCCCGCGCGGTTGACGACGATCAGATTGGGCACGGTAAATTCCAGTCTTATGCGTTTTCGAGGATCGCCAGCGGCGCGCCGGTCTTCTCGACCACTTCGGCTTCGGTGACGCCGGGGGCCAGTTCCACCAGGGTGAGGCCGCCCTTCGCCCGATCGACGGCGATCACGGCGAGGTCGGTGATGATGAGGTCGACGACCGTCTTGCCGGTGAGCGGCAGGGTGCAAGCGTCGAGGATCTTGGGGCTGCCATTTTTCGACACATGATCCATCACCACGACCACGCGCTTGACGCCCGCGACCAGGTCCATCGCCCCGCCCATGCCCTTCACCATCTTGCCGGGGATGGTCCAGTTGGCGAGGTCGCCATTGGCGGCCACCTCCATTGCGCCCAGCACCGCCATGTCGATATGGCCGCCCCGGATCATCGCGAAACTGTCCGCCGAGGAGAAGAAGCTGCTGGTCGGCAGTGCGGTGATCGTCTGCTTGCCGGCGTTGATCAGGTCCGGGTCCGCCTCGCCCGCGAACGGGAAAGGACCGATGCCAAGCATGCCATTCTCGCTCTGCAGCGTCACATTGACGCCCTGCGGCACATGGTTCGCCACCAGGGTCGGGATGCCAATCCCCAAGTTCACATAATAGCCGTCGCGCAGTTCCTGCGCGGCGCGCGCTGCCATCTCGTCGCGGGTCCAGGGCATCAGGCAACCTCCCTTTCGCGGACGGTCAGCTTCTCGATCCGCTTCTCGTTGATGGTGGAAAGGACGATGCGATCGACATAGATGCCGGGCGTATGGATGCAGTCGGGGTCGAAGCTGCCCTCAGGCACGATTTCCTCGACCTCCACCACCGTCACCTTGCCGGCGGTCGCCATGTTCGGGTTGAAGTTGCGCGCGGTCTTGCGGAACATCAGGTTCCCGGCCGGGTCGGCCCGCCAGGCCTTGATGATCGACAGATCAGCGCGCAGCCAGGTTTCGCGGACATAGTCCTCGCCCTCGAAATTCTCGACCGGCTTGCCCTCGGCCACCACCGTGCCGACGCCGGTCTTGGTGTAGAAGGCCGGGATGCCCGCGCCACCGGCGCGGATGCGCTCGGCCAGCGTCCCCTGCGGGTTCAGCTCCAGCTCCAGTTCGCCGGAGAGATACTGGCTTTCGAACAGCTTGTTCTCGCCCACATAGGAGGAGATCATCTTGCGGACCTGCCGGCTTTCCAGCAGCATCCACAGGCCAAAACCGTCGGCGCCGGCATTGTTGGAGATGACGGTCAGATCCTTCACGCCGCTTGCGCGGATTTCCGGGATCAGGCTTTCGGGGTTGCCGGAAAGGCCGAAGCCGCCCGACATGATCGTCATCCCGTCGAACAACAGGCCTTCCAGTGCGACCCGAGGGCTGTCGTAGATTTTCTGCATGTCTTCAGTCCCTTCAGCCGATATCGCCGCCCGCAACGGGCAAGACCGATCCGGTCACATAGCTGGCCTCGTCGGAGGCGAGGAAAAGGATGGGGGCAATCTGCTCGTCCAGCGTGCCGTAGCGCTTCATGAAGGCCGACGACGTCACCTGCGCCACCGCCTCGGCCATCCAGGCCTGTTCCTGCGCGTTGTCGCCCTCGGCATTGCGCGGCACGCGGCGCGGCGGCGCGCTGGTGCCGCCGGGCGCGGTTGCGACGACACGGATGCCCGCCTCCGCATATTCCATCGCCAGTGCCTGGGTCAGGCCGTTGATCCCGCCCTTCGCCGCCGAATAGGGCACGCGGCGGATGCCGCGCGTAGCGTTGGACGACAGGTTGACGATCGTCCCCGCGCCCTGCTCCAGCATCGCGGGCAGAACCGCATGGCAGCAATAGAGGGTCGGCATCAGCGAACGGCGGATTTCCGCGTCGATCTGTTCCGGCTCGAACTGCGCATAGGGCCGCATGCGGATTGCGCCGCCGACATTGTTGATGAGGATGTCGATGCGCCCGAACGCCGCGATCGCCGCCGCCATTGCCTGCGCCGCGCCCTCATAGGTTTCGAGGTCGCAAGTGACCGAAATCGCCTTGCCACCGGCCGCGACGATCGCCTGCTCGACATCGGTCACGAAGTCCGCCCGGTCGACCAGCACGAGGCTGGCGCCCTCGGCTGCGGCACGGGTGGCGACACCGGCACCGATACCCTGCGCCGCGCCGGTCACGACCATCACCTTGCCGGCGAAGCGTCCCTGGAAGATCATCGCCCGCCCCTCAGATATGATAGACGTCGATGACCTGATGAATATAGTCGTCCTTGAGGACGATCGTCTTCTTCAGGATCTTCGGCGCCGCGCCGCTGATGTCCAGCGTGACGAAGCTGGTTCCGAAAAACTGCTGCGTCTTCTGGTAGCGATGGCTCATCGTGTGCCAGTTGTAGCGCAGGTCGATCGCATCGCTCCGCGTCTCGATCACCTCGATATTCGCCAGGAAGTGCGAGGTGCGCGCCTCCGGCGTGCTCGCCGACGACCGTTCGGTCTTCAAGCGATATACGCGATCCTCCAGCCCCTTGCGGTTGCCATAATAGATGAGCGAAATTTCGCTGTGCGGATCGGTGGTCAGCGCATCATCGTCGGTCCAGGCCGGCATCCAATATTCGCACTGTTCCGAATAGCATTCGAGCCATGCGTCCAGTTCGCGATCGTCGAGCAGCCGTGCCTCGCGATAGAGAAAGGCGCAGATGTCCTGATAGGAGAGCGCCGCGCGCTCCGTGTCGAGAACCAGTGTCATTCTGCGGCCTCCATCATCGGCACGCCGGCTTCGCGGGCCATGCCGTCGAGCATGATCTGCGCCCAGAATTCATGCTGGCGCACGAACAGCCCTTCATCCTCACTGCGCTCGCTCGACAGCAGCGGGTTCATGCCCATGGCGGTGGCATTGCTGTCCGGCCCGGCGATCCAGCGGGTCGCGCCACGACTGAGGTCATTCCACAATTCGCCCGCGCCCTCATAGGCCGACTGGCAGCTGCGGAATTCCTCCAGATCGTCGGGCGTGCCCATGCCGGTGACGTTGAAGAAGTCTTCGTACTGGCGGATGCGATGCGCCCGGTCTTCCGCGCTCTCGCCCTTGGGGGCGTAGCAATAGATGGTAACCTCGGTCGTATGCACGTCGATCGGGCGGACGACGCGGATCTGGGTCGAAAACTGGTCCATCAGGAAGACATTGGGATAGAGCGCCAGATTGCGGGTCTGCTCCAGAATGAACTTCGCCTTGTCCTCGCCCAGCCGCTCGACCAGCTGATCCTTGAGGTTCCAGACCGGCCGGACTTCAGGGTTCAGCACCTGCGTCCAGAGCAGGATATGGCCATGTTCGAAGCCATAGACGCCGCTTGCCGGCGCCTTCGACCAGCCATTGGCGTCGACCGCCTTGGTCCCGCCTTCGGCGCGGCGGCCCATGGTCGACTGGTAATTTTCATGGACCGAGCTGACATGATAGCCGTCGCAGCCATTTTCCATCTGCATCTTCCAATTGCCGTGGAAGGTGTAGGTGGAATTGCCGGTCAGCACTTCCAGGCCCTCGGGCGCTTGGTCGACCATCTGGTCGATGATGACCTTAGCCTCGCCCAGATGATCCTCCAGCGGCAGGACATCATGATTGAGCGACCCGAAGATGAAGCCGCGATAGCTTTCGACCCGCACCTTGGTCAGATCGTGCGACCCTTCATGATCGAAGCTGTCGGGATAGGCGCCGGTGCTGGCATCCTTGGCGCGCAGCAGCTTGCCGTCGGTCTTGAAGCTCCAGCCATGGAATGGGCACACGAACAGCGGCTGGTTGCCACGCTTGCGGCGGCACAGCTTGGCGCCGCGATGAGCGCAGGCATTGACCACGCAATTGAGGCCGCCATCCTTGGCCCGCGTCAGGATCACCGGCGTATGGCCGATCCAGGTGGTGAAATAATCGTTCTTCTTCCCGACCTGGCTCTCATGGGCCAGATAGACCCAGTTGTTCTCGAAGATATATTTCATCTCCAGATCGAACAGTTCCGGGTCAGTGAAGACGTCGCGGCGGCAGCGGAAGATGCCGGTTTCCGGATCGTCCACGACCGCGGTTTCAACACGGTCGCGCAGGAAAGCCATGGGGCTGGTCATGATCCTCTCTCCTCTCAGGCCGGTTCCGTGACCGGTTCGTCGGCATCCACCACCAGGCGCTTGCGGGTCGAAAAGGCCTCGTCGCCCTCATCGTCCGCGCGCTGCAGATGGAAATCGAAGGCGATATGCGCGCTGTCGCCCTGGCGGTTGGGCACCGGCAGCAACCCTTCGCGGGTGCCGAAGGCGAAATCGTCGGCAGCGAACGGATCGTCGCCGAAATTGATCTGCGTGGTCAGGCGGCGATAGCCGGGCGCCTCGATGAAGAAATGCACATGGGCGGGGCGATTGCCGTGCCGGCCGAGCGCCTTCATCAGCGTGTCGGACGCGCCGCCCGGCGGCACCGAATAGCCGTTCGGCATCTTCGACGAGAAGGCATAGGTGCCATCGGCCGCGATCTTGAGGCGACGGCGATTGTTGAACGGCGTCTGCGCGTGGGTCGGGTCGAAATGCGAATAGAAGCCGTGCGAGTCCGCATGCCAGACATGGACCAGGCCGTCCGTCACCGCCTCGCCATCCGGGCCGATGATGCGGCCGGTCATGTAGAGCGTGTCGGTATCGTCGGCATCGTCGGTCAGATAGGCGCCGCTCTCGACGATCGGCGCGCCCTCGACATAGAGCGGCCCTTCGATCGTGCGCGGGGTGCCGCCCGACTTGCCGGCCTCGGCATCCTTGGCATCCATGTAGAGATCGATGAAATGCTCCAGGCCGACGCCCGGCATCAGCAGGCCCAGTTCGCCCGCGCCGGCTGCGCCCTGCAGGAAGTTGACGGCGTTCCACACCTCGTCCTCGCTGACGTCATAGCGGGCGATGACGGTCATGCAGGATTGGATCAGGTCGCGAACGATGCCCTTCATGCGGGCGTTGCCACCGTCGCAGTCCAGGCCCGCGACACGGTCGAGCAGGTTCTGGATTTCCGGTGTTTCTACGAAGCTGGTACCCATATTTTTCTCTCCTAAGCTTTGCGGTCTGTGTCGGACGATCAGCGATCATCCTCATGGATCGAGGACGGATGGCGGCAGAGCGGCGTGATCTTCATCGTCATGAAGGGGTACAGCGGCAGCGCCATCAGCGTGTCGTGCAGGGCGGCATTGCTTTCGACATCGAAGATCGAGACGTTGGAATAGAGGCCGACCTTGCGCCAGATATGGCGCCAGGTGCCGGCCGCCTGCAGCGTCTGGAAATAGGCCTTTTCCGCCGCCTTGATCCGGGCGGCTTCCGCCGCATCGAAATCCAGCGGGATGTTGACGTCCATTTCGACCATGAACAGCATGGGTTTCAGGCTCCTGCGGTAACGGCGTTAAGGATGGGCCCACCGACAACCGAAGCTGTGCGATCGCGCCGGAAGAAGGCGAGCTTGTCCTCGTCAAAGGCGATGCCCAGGCCCGGCCCGGTCGGCACGGCGAGCGAGAAGTCGGCATAGCCAAGCGGATCGCGCAATATGTCCTCGGTCTGGAGCAGCGGACCGAACAGTTCGGTGCCCCAGGCGAGGTCCGACAGGGTGGCGAAGACATGGGCCGAGGCGACGGTGCCGACGCCGCCCTCCAGCATCGTACCGCCATAGAGGCCGATGCCGGCCGCTGCGCCGATCGCGGCCACGTCAGCCGCTGCGAACAGGCCGCCCGACTGGGCGATCTTGAGCGCGAAGACGCTGGCAGCATGGGCCGAGGCGATCCGCATTGCACTACGCGGGCCATTCAACGACTCGTCCGCCATCAGCGGCACCGGCTGGTTCTTCGACAGGCGCGCCATTGCGGCGATCGCGTCGCCAGCGATCGGCTGTTCAACGAGGTCGCAGCCGACATCATGCAGCATGGACATGCCGATCTTGGCCTGCGCCTCCGACCAGTTCTGGTTGACGTCGACGCGCACGCTGGCGCGGTCGCCCAGCGCCTTGCAGATGGCGCCGACATGGGCGACGTCGTCGCGCACCTCGCGCTTGCCGATCTTCAGCTTGAAGATGCGGTGGCGCCGGCGGTCGAGCATCTCCTCGCCCTCGGCAATGTCGCGGGCGGTGTCGCCGCTGGCCAGCGTCCAGGCGACGGGCAGGCTGTCGCGCACCCGGCCGCCGCCGATCAGTTCGGACACGGGGATGCCCAGCCGCTTGCCCGCCATGTCGAGCAGCGCCGTTTCGACCGCGCATTTCGCGAAATGATTGCCGCGCACGCAGCGCGCAACCTTGGCCATGGTGGCGCCGACCTGCGCCAGGTCGCAGGTTTCCAGGACCGGGATGATATAGGTGTCGATCGCCGACTTGATGCTTTCGGGGCTTTCCTCGCCATAGCTCAGGCCGCCGATCGTCGTGCCTTCACCAATCCCCTCGATACCATCGGCATCGGTCAGGCGGACAATCACCATCGATTGGGCGTGCATGGTCGCCATCGCCAGCACATGCGGGCGGATCGTCGGCACATCGACGATGAAGGTATCGGCGTGGCTCAATCCAGCCATTGCGGCGACTCTCCCAAATGCTTACGTTTCATCGAATAGCTATGCCTCCGCTGCGCCGGTTTCAAAGATCAATGCGGTCAAGGGGTGATACTTTGGAGGTATAAGTCAGTGATGGACCTGCGCCTCTTGCGCTATTTCGTCGCCGTCGCGGACGAAGGCAATTTCAACCGCGCCGCCGACCGGCTGCATATTGCCCAGCCGCCTTTGTCGCGTGCGATCCAGCAGTTGGAGGCGCATGTCGGCGCACCCCTGCTCGACCGCGCCAGCCGCCCGTTGCGGCTGACCGATGTCGGGCGCCTGCTTCATGCCCAGGCGCTGCAGTTGCTGGCGCGGATGGAGGATGTCGAGACGATGGTGAAGACCGCCGCCACCAGCCAGCGCCGCCGGCTGGTGATCGGCTTCGTCGCCTCGACCATCTATGCCCGCCTGCCCGAACTGATCCGCGAATTTCGCAAGGTCGCCGACAATGTCGAGCTGGTCATGGTGGAAAGCACCACGCTGGAACAGATTGCAGCATTGAAGGACGGACGCATTGATGTCGGCTTCGGCCGCATCCGGTTCGAGGATCCTGCCGTCCGTCGAATCATCCTGCGCAACGAGAAGCTGGTCGCCGCCTTCCCGATGGACCACCCGCTGGCCCGCGGCGAAGGACAGATCTCGATCCGCGATCTGGCCGAAGAACCGCAGATCATCTATCCGCGCGCGCCACGCCCCAGCTATGCCGACCAGGTCATATCCCTGTTCCGCGACCATGCGATCGAACCGCGCATCGTCCATGAAGCGCGCGAACTGCAGATCGCCATCGGCCTGGTCGCGGCGCAGGAGGGGATGGCGATCGTCCCCGAATCGGTCCATCGCGCCCGCAGCCACGATGTTGCCTTTCGCGACCTGGTCGAACCGGCCACCTCCCCCATCATCATGAGCCACCGCCCCGGCGACCGTTCGCCCGAACTGGCGCTGATGGCGTCGGTGATCGCGCGCCAATATGCGCAATGGGGCTATGAGGTGCCGGCCGCCCTGACCGAGGAGCTTTGAAGCCACCCAACCGCCCGCCATACCCGTAGCGTATTTCAACGGGACTTAATTGGTATTTGGCGCCGCCCTGCATGTCCTTCACTTTCCCGGGAAATCATACCCATCAATAAGGGAGAGGAATCGATATGCAGGGTATCGATATAAATCGTCACATCGACGAAGCTAGGTTCGGAAACCTACATCTCAAGATTATCATTGCTTGTGCCATCCTGCTTATAGTCGATGGCTATGACGTCTTCATTTACGGCGTCGTTCTTCCGCAGTTGATGGACCAATGGGGACTTAGCGCCCCGCAGGCCGGGTCGCTCGCCAGCTGGGCCTTGTTCGGCATGATGTCGGGCGCGCTGTTCTTCGGTCCGCTGGGCGACCGGATCGGCCGCAAGACCTGCATCACCATCTGCTTCGCGCTGTTCAGCGCCGCCACCTTCATCAACGGCTTCGCCACGACGCCGACCATGTTCGGCGCGCTGCGCTTTCTCGCCGGCCTTGGCTGTGGCGGGCTGATGCCCAATGCGGTGGCGCTGACCAATGAATATGCGCCCAAGCGGATGCGCAGCACCCTCGTCGCGCTGATGTTCAGCGGCTATGCCGTGGGTGGCATGGCGGCGGCGGGCTTGGGCATCTGGCTGCTGCCGCTGTTCGGCTGGCAGGCGATGTTCTTTGCCGCCGCCGTGCCGCTCATCCTCCTGCCGCTCGTCCTGCGCGGCCTGCCGGAATCAGCCGGCTTCCTCGTCCGCCAGGGGCGCTAGGAACAGGCCCGCGCCATCCTTCAGCGGCTGTCGCCTGGCCAGCGCCTCGACGGCCCGCTGATCCAGCCGCAGGGCGCTGCCGCCAAGACCAGCATCGCCGCCCTTTTCCAGCACAATCGCACGCTCGGCACGCTGTCGATGTGGCTCTGCTTCTTCTGCTGCCTGCTCATGGTCTATGCGCTCGGCTCCTGGCTGCCTCAGCTGATGCGCAGCGCCGGATACAGCCTCGGGTCCAGCCTGTCCTTCCTGCTGGCACTCAATTTCGGCGGCATGTTCGGCGCGATCGCCGGCGGACGCCTGGCGGACCGGTTCGGCCTGCCCCAGGTGGTCATCGCCTATTTCCTGCTCGGCGCGATCTGCATCAGCCTGCTCGGCCTCAACGGGCCGATGCCGATCCTCTATCTGCTGATCTTCGTCGCCGGCGCCGGCACCACCGGCACGCAGATATTGCTCTATGCCAGCGTCGCCGATTTCTACGACCTGTCGGTCCGCTCGACCGGACTTGGCTGGGCATCGGGCATGGGCCGGGTCGGCGCGATCGTCGGACCGATGCTGGGCGGTATGCTGCTCGCGGCGCAACTGCCGATGACGCTCAACTTCGTCGCCTTCGCCATTCCGGGCCTCGTCTCGGTGCTGGCCACCCTGGTCTTCATGCTGAGCCGTCGCCAGCAGGCCAACCGGGAAAGCTACGCCCTGGCGGCGTGATCGGACCATCATGACTGCAAGCCAGACAGGCTGGATCCCGGCGATCATCGCCGGGATCATCGCCACCACCATATCCTATGCCGGCCCGCTGGTGATCATCTTCCAGGCGGCGCAGGGCCTTGAACCCGCCCTCGTCGCCTCCTGGATCTGGGCGATCTCCATCGGCAGCGGCCTGTTGGGCATCGTGCTCAGCTGGCGCTGGCGCGTGCCGATCGTCATCGCCTGGTCGGCACCCGGATCGGCGCTGCTGGTGACGATGCTGCCGCAGACCGATTTCGCGACCGCGATCGGCGCCTATATCATCGCCAATCTCGCGGTGCTGCTGGTCGGCCTGTCCGGTGCCTTCGACAAATTGATGCAGCGGCTGCCCGCCGCGATCACCGCCGCGATGCTGGCCGGCATCCTATTTCGTTTCGTTATCGATATGATTGGCGCCGTACCGTCCGCGCCGGTGATGCTGATCGCGATGATCGCCGCCTTCTTCGCCGGTCGCGTGCTGGCGCCGCGCTATGCCGTGGTCGCGGTGCTGGTGACCGGCGTCGCCATCACCGCGCTCAGCGGCGGCCTGTCGGGATCGATCGGCACGCCGCACCTCACCATGCCGGTCTGGACGACGCCGCGCTTCGACTGGGCCGCGACCGCCAGCATCGCGGTGCCGCTGGCCGTGGTCGCGCTGACCGGTCAGTTCCTGCCCGGCATCGCCATCCTGCGCGCCGCCGGTTACGACCAGCCCGCCGCCCGGCCGATCGTCTCGACCAGCGCCATCGCCTCGATCGCGCTTGCGCCCTTCGGCTGCCATGGCCTCAATCTCGCCGCCTTCACCGCCGCCATCTGCCTTGGCCCCGACGCCCATCCCGATCCCGCCCGCCGCTACATGGCCGGCATCGCGGGCGGTGTCACCTATCTCGTCTTCGGCGCCTTTGCCGCCACCGTTCTGGCGCTGTTCGCCACCCTGCCCAAGACGCTGATCGCCGCGCTGGCGGGCCTCGCTTTGTTTCCGGTCGTCGCCAATTCGCTCAGCACCGCGCTGCGTGCCGAACGGGGACGCGACGCCGCCCTTGTCACTTTCGCTGTCAGCGCATCGGGGATGACGCTGGCCGGGCTTGGCTCCGCCTTCTGGGGCCTGATCTTCGGCCTCGCCGTCCACCTGCTCCAGAGCCTCGTCGCAAAACAGCCCGACCAGGCCACCGCATAACCAGAAAAACCCATATACCGGAGAGTATGCATGTTCGATCTTCTGGCGCCCGTCCTGGCCGCCTCCGCAGCACAAGCCGCCCCCGCCCCGCCGCCCGCTCCTGTCGAAGTCGCGCAGAAGGATGCGGCGCCGGCCGAGGCCCAACTGCCCCTATCGCAGACCGGCGAGCGGCCCAAGGCACCCAAGCCCGCCTTCCGCCCGATCAACCATGACGAGGATTATTCCGGCTTCCGCGACGTGCGCGACGCGAACCTGTGGACCCGCCTCAAATATCTGCCGATCGTCGGCAACACCTATGCCACGCTAGGCGGCGAACTGCGGCTGCGCCCCGAACTGCGATTGGGCGAACGCTGGGGCCGCGGCCCGCAGGATGATGATGGCAATTTCCAGCAGCGCAGCCGCATCTGGGGCGATCTCCAGGTCGAAGGTCTGTTCCGCGCTTTCGTCGATCTCGAACATGCAACCAGCACTGGCCTCGATTCCGTCGTCGCCCCGATCGAGGAAGGCCGGCTCGATTTCAATCAGGCCTTTGTCGAGGCGCATGTCCCGGTCGGCAAGGGTCGCATCACCGCCCGCCTCGGTCGCCAGGAAATCGGTATCGGCAACCAGACCGTGTTCGACATGCGCGAAGGCGCCAATACTCGCCGCTCGCTCGACCTGCTGCGCGTCATGGCGACCCAGGGGCCATGGGATGGCGGCTTCCTCACCGGCCATGCGGTGCTGGAAAAGCTCGGTACCTTCGATGACGAAACCAACCATGATTATGACCTGACCGGCTTTCATGCCGGCCGCAGCTTCGGCGCCGGCGCCCGCACCGGTCGCGCCGAAGCGCTGTTCGTCTCCTCCGACCGCGCCAGCCTCGCCTTCGACAGCGAAGCCGCCGCCCGCGACCAGCGCCGCACCCTGTCGCTGCGCTATGCCGGCAAGCGCGACGCCTGGAGCATCGATGTCGAGGGCATCCGCCAATGGGGCTCGTTCGGCGATCTCGACATCGACGCCTATTATGTCACCGGCACAGCCGCCTATGGCTGGCAGGGCGGATGGAAGCCCAAGCTGGCCCTGCGCGTCGATGTCGGCTCGGGCGACAAGAACCCCAATGACGGCAAGATCGGCACCTATGCGCCGCTCTTCCCCAAGCCGCTCACCTATAATGGCGACCTTGGCCCGCATAACCTGACGATTATCCAGCCGCAGCTGTCAATCCAGCCGACCGCGAAGCTGACGCTCGACCTATCGGTGGCAGGTCTGTGGCGCACCTCGATCCACGACGGGGTTTATTCGCTGGGTGGGCAAGTGCTGCGCCGTGCCGACGAGACCGATTCCCGTTTCTTCGGAAAGCGGGCCACCGCAGCCGGACGCTATGCCCTCAACCCTTTCACTACGCTCGGCTTCTACACGATCTACGGCGATGTTTCCGAGAAGTTCAAGCCGGGGCGCGACTTGTTCTACGCCGCCGCATACCTAACTTTCCGTATATGACATGAGCCTCTCGGCGGACGTTCGGACACACATCACCCGAACACCGCTCAGTTTCTTTCAGGCCCTTACTCGCGATAAGCATCATCTTCGCAGCATCCGTCCTGACACTGCGTAAAAAGCGCAGCGTCAGGACGAGCTGACAGCGGAGCAGACTTTACTGATCGGGCCCAGATTGCCTGGGTGCACGGCTGAACACCGCATATCTGGATCATGCGCTTCATGTTGCAGGCGGCAACGTTCAAGATCATCCCGTTCTGACGCTTTTCAGCCGTTTGGTGAGGAAGATTGTCCATCGACATCGTGTAGATGAGTTCCGGTCTGGTAAAGAGACCTCATTGGACACGGCCGGATGTATCGACCATCGGCACGCAGAGCAGGATGCCCGCACCGTCGTGTTCCAGCACTTGCTCGCTATTGTAATGGCCACGATCGGCAAGCACCGTAATCTGGTCCGAACCGGCGGCGGCGAGCGCCGCCTTCCCCATCGACGCTAACGGTGTGTGATCGGGAGCGGGCACCGTCTTTTGAACTCTAGCCAATTCGGATTTCCAGTGGGTCAGTTTCTCAGTTCATCAAATAGAAGCGGAAGGTTTCACGCAGGGGCAGTGGACGCCAAGTAGGCAGGCGTCCGTGAGACGCCATGCTCACTGCATTTGTCGCGTGTTCAAGCGCTATGGATGTCGGCTTTCCTACTTCTTCGTCGCAAATCCGACACTCGCCAAAGTCGAAGGGTTTCGGGCGCCGGCAGGCGTACGTAAACCCTGACATGTACGACCCGCGGATCGTCGAGAGAGGCGCTATGGGGATATCAGCTTCGGGACGACCAAGCGCCGGATACGCTGTGGTAAGTGTTGCAGATATTTGGTCGCCACCTGCGCAACATAATGGCGACTGGACGTGTCTGCGGCGCGTTGTTGAGCGGGAGACGGTCGTCGTTGTCCAGTGAACATGGCGATCGGCGCGACAGGGCCGAGCCCGCGAAGCCAGGTCTTGCAGGAGGGATTACGCTTGAGCCATGCCGGGTCATGACGCGTGTTCCCGGATCAGCAGGGCCGGCACAGGCGGCGCGCGCGGTTGCCGCCAGCGCTCGAAGGTCTCGATAATGATCATATGGCCGCCGCAGCATGGGCATGGCGGGCGCAGGTCCACCGGCTCTTGGGCGCTGGGTTCTTCAGGCTCGGGTGCGACGTGAAGCAGATCACGAGCAAGGGCCAGGCTGGCCTTGCGACTGGAGCCGGCGAGCAGGCCATAATGCCGGATCCGATGGAAGCCGCGCGGCAGGACATGGGTCAGGAACCGCCGGATGAACTCGTCAGCGGGGATAGTCATGATGCGCTCGCGATCAGCCCCATCCTTGCGGTAATCCTTGTAGCGCAGGGTGACGTCGGACCCATTGAAGGCAAGGATCCGCCTGTTCGATATCGCGACCCGATGCGTATAGCGCGACAGATAGGCCAGCACCGCTTCCGGTCCTGCGAACGGCGGTTTGGCATAGACGACCCAGCGCTTCTTACGGACGGGAGCGAGGTGACGCAGGAACGCCCGGCGTTCGCTCAGCGACGCGAGCGGTCCGAAGAAGGCGAGCTTCCCGGTATCGTAGAACTGGGTCAGCCGGGTCAGGAACAGCCGGCGGAACAGCTTGCCCAGAACCCGGACCGGCAGGAGGAAGGCGGGACGCGAGGATATCCATCGTTCCCCGCCTGGCGCGATGCCCCCACCCGGCACGATCATGTGCACATGTGGGTGATGCGTCATCGACGCCCCCCATGTGTGAAGCACAGCAGTGATGCCGATGCGCGCGCCGAGATGCCTGGGATCGGCCGCGATCGTCAGCATGGTCTCGGAAGCGGCACGGAACAGCAGGTCGTAGAGCAGTGCCTTATTGTGGAAGGCGATCGCCGCGATCTGCGCCGGCAGCGTGAAGACGACGTGGAAGTAGCCGACCGGCAACAGATCGGCCTCGCGTTCCGCCAGCCAGGTGCGCGCGGCCGCGCCCTGGCACTTGGGGCAGTGCCGGTTGCGGCAGCTGTTATAGGCGATCCGCCAATGCCCGCAGTCTTCGCAGGCCTCAACATGACCGCCCAGGGCAGCGGTGCGGCAGTTCTCGATCGCCGTCATCACTTTGAGCTGTGTCAGGCTCAGATGTCCGGCATGGGCCGTCCGATAGGTGGCCCCGGCGGCGCGGAAGATGTCGGCGACCTCGTGGTCAGCGCGCACGGCTCAGCCGTCTGGCGACACCTGTGGCTGGGGCGCCGGGAGCAAGGCCAGCTTGTCGAGCGGACTGATGACCGCCCGCGCAGTTCAAGTTGCAACCTTGGTGTAGAAGGCCGTGGTCTCCAGCTTCTCGTGTCCCAGCAATGCCTGGATCACCCGGATGTTCACGCCATCCTCCAACAGGTGGGTAGCAAAGCTGTGTCGCAGGGTGTGTGGACCGACCTTCTTCGCGATCCCGGCAGCCTGTGCCGCCTCCGCGACAATCCGGTAGAGATGGCGCGTGCTGATCGGCTTGAGATAATGCTGTCCGGGGAACAGCCAGCCATCGGCATGCATGACGCCCTGCTGCCGCCCGACCTTCCACCACTCGCGCAACAGGATCAGCAGGTCAGCCGGCAGGATCGCGTTGCGATATCGTCCGCCTTTGCCGCGTTCGACGCGGAGCAGCATACGCTCGCTGTCGATATCGCGCACCTTGAGCATCGCCACCTCGGCCACGCGCAGGCCCGCGCCATAGGCCACCGATAATGCCGCCTGATGCTTGAGCGAGGTGGTCGCGCCGAGCAGGCGTGCAACCTCATCGGGACTAAGGACCGTGGGCAACGATCGAGGGTGTTTAACGAAGTAAAGCCTGCGGGCTAGATCGGGCCGATCGAGTGTGCGTGTGAATAGGAAGCGCAGCGCTGATACAATGCTGTTCATCGTCGGCAGACCGACGCCTGCGTCCTGCTGATCAATCTGGAACTGACGCAGATCCTCCAGTGTTGCTGTGTCGGGAGGACGTCCGAGATAATAGGCAAAGCGCTCGACGTGGCGAACATAGTCGATCTGGGTCTTACGCGCGAACCGGCGCATGTTCATCTCGTCGATCATGCGCTGACGCAACGAACTGACTGGAAGGTCGGAAATAATCTCGATCATCGTTCGACTCCTTGGTTGAAAGGAGTTGCGATGGTCTGCCTACCCTTAGCGGGGCTCAATCATGGTGCGGCATCAGATCGATGGCCGACGTGGGGCCAGGCGTCACTCCCGCGCAGCGGGTTCGTACAGGTCCCAAGCTTAGCCAAAGCCAAACTGGGGCGCCACATCGGTCGAGAAGCCGGCGGTCTATTTAGGCGGTCCGCAACTTTCCAAAATCGCTCCTTTAAAAATCGATTAACTTATTGTTAAATGGCGACTATCCGGAATCCCCCCTCCCGCAGGAGACACCAGCTTCGATCACATCTGACGAACAACCGATATGCCGACGCACTGGCGATCGCATTTCTCTGCGGGCAGCCGCCCTACATCCCTAGCTCGCTCAACCCCGGATGATCGTCAGGCCGGCGCCCCTGCGTCCAGTGGAATTTCCGCTCGGCCGCGCTGATCGGTGCATCATTGATGCAGGCGAACCGCCGCTGCATCAGGCCGCTCTCGTCAAATTCCCAATTCTCGTTGCCATAGGAGCGGAACCAGTTGCCGCTGTCGTCATGCCATTCATAGGCGAAGCGCACCGCGATGCGGTTGTCGGTAAAGGCCCATAATTCCTTGATCAGCCGATAATCCAGTTCGCGCTGCCATTTGCGCGTCAGGAAGGCGATGATCGCGGAGCGGCCATTGACGAACTCGGCCCGGTTCCGCCACTGGCTGAGCGGCGTATAGGCCATGGCCACCCTGGCCGGATCGCGGCTGTTCCAACCATCCTCGGCCAGGCGCACCTTCTGTGTCGCGCTCTCCAGGGTGAAGGGTGGCAGCGGCGGTCTCACATTGTCCATCATGCGTCTCCCATCTTGGCCAGGCGATCCTGCAACGCCCGGTTCTCCGCTTCCAGTTGCGCCAGCCGCTCATGCAGCGGCCGGACCGCCTGTTCGATCTCGCGCTCGGTGAAGCGCGGCGTGATATGCTGCGGGCAATTCCAGTCGAACGCCTCCAGCCGCAGCCGGAAGATACGTTCTGCCCGCGCCTTGTAATCCTTGTCCATGACAAGGTCGGTGAGCGCCGGATCGGCATCGAGCGCCAGCTTCTCGACATGGACATAGATTTTCAGCCGGGCGCGGCGGGGATAGTCCATCAGGATCAGGCAGGCCCGGTCGTTTGCGGCGAGGTTACCGGTGCTGATATATTGGCGGTTGCCGCGATAATCGGCAAAGGTCAGCGCCCGGTCATCGACCAGCTTGAGGAAGCCGGGCGGGCCGCCGCGATGCTGGACATAGGGCCAGCCATCCTCCGACACGGTGGCCATGTAGAAACTGTCGCGGGCTGCCAGGAAATGGGCTTCATTGTCGGTGAAGCGGTCAAAGGCGCGATTGCCGCTGAACGCCGCCCAATGGGCGTCCGCGCCCATCTCCGCCTGCGCCGCGCGGACGCTCGGCGTCGTCGCGATATCCAGAAAACCGTAGGACATGGTCTATCTCCCATCATCCGTCCGTTGCGGGGCCATGCCTGACCATGGCCCCGCCGGGGGTTCAGCGCGCCGCGACCTTGCGATCGAGGAAGTCGCGGATCAGCGGCGCCATTTCATCCAGCTTGTCTTCCAGGGCGAAATGGCCGGTATCGAGAATATGCATCTCCGCGTCGGGTAGGTCACGCTTGTAGGGATGCGCGCCGGGTTCGGGAAAGATCTTGTCATTCTTGCCCCAGACGATCAGCGTCGGCGGCTTGCGTTCGCGGAAGAAGGCCTGAAACGCCGGGTAGAGCGGCACATTGGTGCGATAGTCGTAGAACAGGTCGAGTTGGATATCCTTGTTGCCCGGCCGGTCGAGCAAGGCCTGGTCCTGGACCCAATTGTCGGGGCTGATGCGCGACACGTCCCGCACGCCATCGGTATATTGGAATTTGGTGGCGTCGAGACCGACGAGCCAGGCCTGTGCCTCGCGATCCTTGGCCGATCCGCTCTTCAAATAGGTCTTGATTGGATCCCAGAAGGCCCCCAGCCCTTCCTCATAGGCATTGCCATTCTGGACGATAAGACCGCTGACCCGCTCGGGATGCTTGAGGGCGAGGCGGTAGCCGACCGGGGCACCATAATCCATGACATACATGGCGTAGCGCCGGGCGCCGATCTTGCCCATCAACGTGTCGACCATGTCGGCATAATGGGCAAAGCTATAGGTGAACTGGCGATGGTCGGGTGCGTCGCTCTGGCCAAAGCCCGGATAGTCCGGCGCGATCACATGATGGCGGTCGGCAAGCAGTGGGATCAGATTGCGGAACATGTGCGACGATGTCGGGAAGCCGTGGAGCAGCAATACCACCGGGCCATCGGCGGGGCCGGCTTCGCGATAGAACATCTTGACGCCATCGATCGTGGCGCTGCGATAATGGACCGTGGCGGTCGCAGCCTGTGTGGCGACGACACTGGCGGGCGCAGCGATCGCGTCGGCCGAGGCAGCGATGCCGGCGGTCGCCAGCAGAATCGAAATGACCAGTTTCTTCATCATGTCCTCCACCCTGTTGGGGTCGCTGAGCAAGGGCTTCAGCTTCTGGAGACAGAGATAATCCTTGTCCTCATTTCTGATAATTCAGGAAAACTGGAAGTCATTATTCCCTATAATGGAATAATGGTCATGCCTGCTGGAACAGCGGGTTGGCCCGCAACCGATCGACCGCCAGATCGACGAAACTGCGCACCTTGGCCGCCGCCCGACGCCCTTCGGCATGGATGACATGGATCGGCAGCGGCTTTTCCATATGCTCGTCCAGCACCGTAACCAGTCGCCCGGCCGCCAATGCCGGCTCGACCTGATAGGACAGTACCCGGGTCAGCCCCCAGCCCTGCTCGGCGGCGGCGATCGCCGCTTCATTGGTGTTGCAGAAAAGTTGAGGGTGGACCGTGACGCTGCTCCGGCCCTCCGGCCCGAAATGCCATTCGGGGGAGGCCCAGGCCCCGGTCGGGCCGATGATGCGATGATGGACAAGGTCGGCCGGGGTCCGGGGCATGACATGCTGCTCGAAATAGGCCGGCGCACCGCAGATGACCCGCCGCACCGTCCCGCCCCGTATGGCGCTCAGCCCCGAATCCGGCAGATGACCGATCCGGATGGCGACATCGATGCCTTCCTCGACGATATTGACCAGCCGATCGACGAACAGGCTGCGCCCGGTCACCGCCGGAAAGCGATCCAGATAGTCGAGCAGGATCGGCAGCACGTACATCTGGCCGAAGATCACCGATCCGGTGACGATCAGCGTGCCGGTGGGATTGCCATGGGCGCCCGCCGCCGCCGCGTCCGCATCCGCCATGTCGGCCAGGATGCGGCGGCAATCGTCGAGGTAGCCACGCCCTGCCTCCGTCAGCTTCACCGATCGCGTGGTCCGCGTGAGCAGGCGCACGCCGATCTCCTCCTCCAGCGCGGAGATCGCGCGCGTGACCGCCGGCGGGCTCAGATGCAATTGCCGCGCGGCTTCGGCAAAACCGCCGGTTTCCGCCACGCGGACGAATATCTTCATGGCTTGCCAACGGTCCAAAGCATTCCCCTCGATCATCGCTGCGGCCGAAAAGGATGCGCAGAACCCCATGCGCCGGTCAATCAGCGGGACTGACGCACCAGGTTCGTTTCGGGCGCAACAGGAACGATTATCTCATGGACCTCCCCCCCTTCATCATGACGCCTCAGGGTCGCCCCTGATGGAAATGCACAAGGATCACGGATATCACCGCAGAACGATAACCAGGGGGACATGCCGTGCCGATCGACTACCGCAATATGGTTCGCCATGGCCGCCTGCTTTGCGCCTTGCTGCTGCTCCCCTATCCCGCTCTCGCCCAGGGCGATCGCGCCACATCCCCTCCCGAATTTGCTCGCCGTGCCGACAATCTGAAGCCGGGCCAATGGGTCTGGGCGCCGCAGGTATCGCCGACCGGGCCGCTGCTCGTCTATGTCGATCTCTCGCGCCAGATCGCGACCGTCTATCGCAACGGCGTGCGCATCGCCGTGTCCACCATCTCCTCGGGCAAGGAAGGCCATGCAACGCCCACCGGCGTCTTCACCATCCTGCAGAAGGACAAGGACCATCGGTCCAGCACCTATAATAATGCGCCCATGCCCTATCAGCAGCGCCTGACCTGGGACGGGGTCGCGCTCCATGCCGGCGGCCTGCCGGGCTATCCCGAAAGCCATGGCTGCATCCACCTGCCCTATAAATTCTCGCAGGAACTGTTCGCCATCACCAGCCTGGGCGCGACCGTGGTGGTTCAGGGCAATGCCGCCACCCATATGCGCACCAGCCAGGCAAGCCTCTTGTCGCCGATCAACGACAAGGGCGAGCAGGTCGAATATCGCCCGCTCAAGGATGAGGAATATCGCTGGCAGCCCGAACTGGCGACCAGCGGCCCGCTGACCATCATCGTTTCCAAGAAGGAGCAGCGGATCGTCGTGCTGCGCAACGGCACGGAAATCGGCCGCAGCGTCGCCGAGATCAAGGATGGCGATCCCGGCTCCCATGTCATCACCCTCACCACGGGCAAGGATGGCAAGACCCACTGGCTCTATGTCGGCCTGCCGGGCCATGAAAATGATGTCGAGAATGTCGTGGACGAAGCGGTGCTGAACCGTGTGCGCCTGCCACGCGGCTTCTACGACAAGATCCGCAGCCAGTTGAAGCCGGGCACCACCATCCTCGTCACCGATTCCAGCGTCGGCGCCTCGACCGGCGAGAAGCTCACGATCATGGACGCCGTCGCCCCCCAACCCTGACCGGCGCCCCCGCGCCACTGCCAAGCATCGCCACGGCGGAGCCCTCTATGCTTGCGGGCGTCCATCCCCATGCGCACAAGCTGTCGGAAAGAGCAGCATGCCACAGGAAAGGATGAGGATAATGCCCCGCTTCACCGCCGAAACCGCCATTGCCGCGCTGGAGATCGAGCAGTTGGTGATCGACTGGGGCTATGATCTCGACCTCAACGGCGGCATGAACGTCGCGCCGCTCTGCACTGACGATTGCCATTATCTGGTCGGCGGCACGCTGCATCAGGGCCATGGCCCCATCACCGCCTTCTACACCGCCCGCAACGAGCGCGTCGCCACCCAGCAAAAGGATGGCGTCCGCACTCAGCGGCACACCATCACCAACATGCGCATTCAATTCCCGGCTGCCGACCATGGCAGCGCGCAGTTCATGCTGGTCAATTATTCGGGTGAGGGTAAGGCGCCGATCCTGAACCTGGTCGGCCCGACCATCGTCGCCGATTGCCGCATGGAATTCCGCCGGGATGCGGACGGCGAATGGCGCATCTCGCTGTTCGACAGCACGCCGATGTTCATCGGCAATGATCCGTTCCTCAACGCCGCCGTCGTCCGGAAATAGGGAAGTTCGCCGCCGGGCGGGCCTGACATGGAAATGCCGAACCCGGCGCACAATGTTACAGACATCGCCGCAATCTGAAATCGCCGGGCAAAATCACACGCAGACACTCCGCCTGACCAGCGTCAGACCCGGAGTGCAGCGTGATACAACAGCCGATCAATTTCCCGGCCCGGACCGACCAGACAGACAGGAAGACGCAGTCGATCTGCTTCTTCTTCAACGCGCAGATCCATCATCTTCTGCACGCCATGCCGCTGGCACTGGAATTGTCGCATGATCCGCGCTTTCGCGTCGATATCATAGCGGCCGGCGCCGATCATATTGCCCTGGCACGCGATCTGGCAGCCCGTCATGGCGGCGGTCGGCTGAACTTCATCCATCTCGACAATATCTGGCTGCGCACCCTGTCCCATCTGTCGGGCCACGCCAGCCCGCCCAAGCTCGCCACCCTCCTCGCCGCCCGCAGCCGCCTCGCGCGCTATGACGCGATCGTCGTGCCAGAACGCACCTCGCTGCTGCTGCGCCGGCTCGGGCTGTCGGACAGCCGCTTCATCCATACCTGTCATGGCGCGGGCGACCGCGCGGTCGGCTATGATCCGCGCATCGCCCTGTTCGACTTCGTCCTGCTGGCGGGCGAGAAACAGCGCCGGCGGATGCTGGCGCAGGGCCTGATCCGCGAGGATCATTACGCCATTGCCGGCTATGGCAAGTTCGACCTGACCCAGGGCCAGCGCCCGGTCAGCCCCTTCACCGACAATCGCCCGATCATCCTCTACAACCCGCATTTCTCGCCGCGCCTCTCCTCCTGGCAGGCGATGGGCATGGATGTACTGCGCCAGTTCGCGGCCGATGACCGGTTCAACCTGATCGTCGCGCCCCATGTCCGCCTGTTCGACAATCGCCGCAAGCGCGCCGCGGCCGAGCGCATGCTGGCCGAATTTGCCGGCCTGCCGCATATCCATGTCGACCTGGGCAGTCGGGCGAGCGTCGACATGAGCTATGTCCAGCTTGCCGCCGCCTATATCGGCGACGTGTCGAGCCAGATCTACGAATTCATCGCCAAGCCCCGCCCCTGCCTCTTCCTCAACGGCCATGGCGCGCAGTGGCGCGACGATCCCAACTATGCCCATTGGCATTATGGCCCGGTCCATGAATCCGCCGATCGCATCCCGGACAAGGTCGCCGCCGCCATGGCCGCCCATGGCATGTATGACGCCGCCCAGCGACGCGGCCTGTCCGATACCTTCACCAGCGGCGGCGCGTCCGCCTCGGCGCGCGCGGCCAGGGCGGTCGCGGATTATCTGACGCGCGGCGCGCCAGCAGCGCGGCCGGTTCCGACACCCTATAAGCTGCAGGAGGCGCTGCGCCATGGCTGATGCCGATCACCGCCTCTGGCTGGTCGCCCGCGTCCATGCGCCTGATGAAGGCGGGGTCCAGACCTATGTGACCGAAACCGCCCGCGCCTATGCTGCGCTGGGCTGGCGCGTCACCCTGTTCGCCAAATCCTCGGCCGGTCCACGCCGGGTCAGCAGCGACGGCGTCGAACTGATCGATGTCGGCCCGACTTCGCGCATGCGGGTCTATGGCCGGCTGTTCCGCGCCATGGCCGGCGCCTGGCTGCGCGGCGAGCGCCCACAGGCGATCCATGCCTGCACCTGGCGTGCGGCCCTGCCTGCCCTCGCCTTTCCCCGCCCCCTCATCGTGACGATCCATGGCCGGGAAGTCGGTCGCCCGGCCGGCGGTGCCTTCGCCCTGCTGCGGCTGGTGCTGCGCCGCGCCCGGCGCATCGTCGCGGTCAGCGCCGTCACCCGCGACCTGCTGGTACAGCGCCTGCCCGATCTCGCCGCGCGCACCATCGTCGCCTGGAACGGGGTGCGCATGCCGGCCGACCGCCCCACCACGGAGTTCCAGAATGGCGCCGCGCCGGCCCAGATACTGACCGTCTGCCGCCTGGTCGCGCGCAAGAATATTCCGGCCGCGATCGACGCCGCAGCCGCCTGCCTGCGCGAGGAGGCCTCACTCCACTACACCATTGTCGGCCGCGGCGTGGATGGCATCCGCATCCAGCAAACCGTGCGCCGCCACCAGCTGGAGGATCATGTCCGGCTGGCCGGCTATGTCTCCGACGCGGAACTGGCCGCGCAATATCGCGATGCCGACATCTTCCTCCACCCCCAGATCGCGCTGGAGGATGGCGCCGAAGTGGAGGGCTTCGGCCTCAGCGTCGCCGATGCCATGGCACAGGGGCTGGCCTGCATCGTCGGCGCGGATGGCGGCCCGGCCGAACTGGTCCGCGACGGCGTCACCGGCCTGGTCGTCGACGGCAATTCACCCAGCGCATTGCGCGCGGCGCTCGCGCTGCTGGCGCGCGATCCCGCGCTCTGCCGCCGGCTGGGCGATCAGGCGCGGATCTGGGCCGCGAACAACCTGTCGTGGGAACGGCATTGTCACCTTGTGCTGCACGAACTGTCGGCCCGCAGCCCCGCCCCGTCTAGCAGCGCGCCCGCACTGACCGAAGGAGGATAGGATGCGCATCTACAGGGGGCCCATCATCCATATCGGCTATCACAAGACCGGAACCACCTGGTTCCAGGATATTTTCTACCCTGCCGTCCGCAATCGCCGCTACCTGCCCCGCGCTGTGGCACGGGCCGCCTTCCTGGAGGCCGGCGCGCTGCATTTCGAGCCTGACCAGGCCCGCTACAAGCTGGGCCAGGACCGCGACGACATCATCCTGTGCGAGGAAAATCTGAGCGGCGGGCTACATAATGGCGGACTGGCCGGCAATCTTTCCAAGGATGTCGCCGGCCGCATCCGCGATACGCTGCCCGGCGCGCAGATCGTCATCTTCGTGCGCGATCCCTGCTCGGCCATCGCGTCGGCCTATCTCCAATATGTGAAGGGCGGCGGCACCTTCGGCATCCATCGTTATCTGTTCGGTCGAGACCGGCTCGGCCCGGTGGCGCCGGAGCGGGACGAGGCGCCCGGCTTCCGCCGTGAACATTTCGACTATGCCCGGCTGATCGCTCATTATGATCGGCTGTTCGGCGCGGACAATGTTCATGTCTTCCGCTATGAGGATTTTCGCGCCGATCCGCGTGGTTTCGCCGCCGCTTATGCTAGCCGTTTCGGGCTGGATGTCACGCTCGACCGGCTGGACTGGGGCACACGCAACCCCTCCCCCAGCCGGCTGCTGCTCTGGGCCTTTCGCGCCGCCAATCTCTTCACCCGGCGCGCCGTCGCGGACAAGGACTGCCTGCTCCATCTGCCCGGCTGGTATGGGCTCAGCCGCAAGCTGCTCCGCCGCGCCAATGCCTCGGGCCGCTTCGGCCGCCCGCTGCGCATGCGCGACATATTGGACGAGGGCGCGATCGCCCATTTCAACGACTATTATCGGCATGGCGAGGCCGCCATTGCCGACCGACTGGAACAACAGACATGCCGCGACGCAAAATCACGCGACGGGATGGCCGGACCGGCGCCGTCCTATGCTCGATCATGCAGAACAGCCACATCCTCCTTGCCGACGATGACGCAGCACTGCTGACGTCGCTGTCGGACTATTTCGGCCGCTATGGCTTCGACGTCGACACCGCCGCCAATCTCGCCGACATGCGCCGCCTTTCGGAAGAAGGTCATTATGACCTGTTGATCGCCGAACCGATGATGCCGGGCCAGCACACCGCCGGCCTGCTGCGCGAATTCGCGTTCGAACGGCGCATACCGGTCATCATCCACAGCCGCGCGAGCAGCGACATCGATCGCATCGTGGGCCTGGAAATGGGCGCGGAAGATTATCTGACCAAGCCCTGCAACGCCCGCGAACTGCTCGCCCGCGCCAATGCGGCCCTGCGCGCCCGTCGCCGCCAGGCCGATGCCGGCACCATGGCTACGGCCCCGCGCGACAATAGCTGGGTCGCCTTCCAGGGCTGGCGCTTCGACCTCACCACCCGCCAGTTGTTCGATCCGAGCGGCGGCACCATCTCGCTGTCGGAGGGCGAATATCAGTTGCTGCGCGTCTTCGTGGCCAATGCGCGCCAGGTGCTCAACCGCCACCATCTGCTCGATCAGGTCTATGGCGCGTCGAGCGACCATTATGACCGCGCCATCGATGTCCAGCTGTGCCGTCTGCGCCGCAAATTGTCGGCCGGCGGGCTCAAGGGGCAGACGATCCGCACCGTGCGCAACGAAGGCTATATCTTCGTCCACCCCGTCACGGCTGGAAACGCTGCCAACTGATCACAATAAAAATCAGATCCATTACCCCGAATATGAAAATATGCGGGGATTTTTTCGTCATAAATCAAATATAATTACGACATTTCATAAATCATGTAATTCCGTGAAACATACGCAACATTTCACAACATAATCAAAACTATCGTTATATCTGTTTTTTATTGGCAACAGCTTTGTTAAACCTTTGTGAAACACGGCAAATCGCGTTGACGCACTTCGTCGCACGCATACAAATCTCTCCATCGGCTCGCGTCATCCCAAGGACAAACCAACAGGGCGCGGACCGGGATAAAATATCCCAAGGGAGATTATTTTCATGCCGTCTCACATCATGCGGCGCCTTTCGGCGTCGACCATCCTGCTCGGCCTGGCGACCCCGGCCTTCGCGCAGACCAGCGCGGCGGATGATGGCGCGACCAGCGACACCATCGTCGTCACCGGCTCGCGCATCGCCCGCCCCGACCTGCAGCAGGCATCGCCGATCGCGATCGTCAGCGCGCAGGAATTGAAGCTCAGCGGCAAGGTCAACGTCGAATCGATCATCAATGACCTGCCCCAACTGATCCCCAGCACGACGGCAGCATCCAATAATCCGGGCGGCGGCGTGTCGACAGCGGACCTGCGCGGCCTGGGCGCCAACCGCACCCTGGTGCTGGTCGATGGCCGTCGCTATGTCTCCTATGACTCCAACCAGATCGTCGATCTCAACACCGTTCCGGCGGGCCTGATCGACCATGTCGAGGTCGTGTCGGGCGGCCGTTCCGCCGTCTATGGTTCGGACGCGATCGCCGGCGTCATCAACTTCGTGACCAAGCGCGACTTTTCCGGCGTGGAAGCAAACGCCAATTATCGCATCAACCAGGCTGGCGACGGCGGCACTTTCAACACCAACCTGCTGATGGGCGGCAATTTCGCCGACGGTCGCGGCAACGCCACCTTCTACATCGATTACACAAAGCGCGACGCCGTGCAGCAGTCGGCCCGCAGCTACACCAAGCAGGCCTATACCGATGACGGCGATGGCGGCCTGGCCGCCGGCGGCTCGGGCTCGATCCCCGGCACCCGCTTCGCCCTGTCCGGCACCCAGTATAAGTTCAACCAGGACGGCAGCTATTCGGCCTATGACGCGGCGACCGACGCCTATAATTATGCGCCGGACAATTATCTGCAGGTGCCCCAGAAGCGCATCCTGCTGAGCGCCCAGACCCATTATGACGTCAACGATCACCTGACCGTCTATGCCGAGGGTCAGTTCATCAACAACCGGGTGAAGAACCGCCTGGCGTCCACGCCGTTCACCGGCTCGGTCTCGCTCGACGTCGACTCCTCCTTCCTTTCGCCGGAATCGCAGGCGCTGCTGTCGGCCGCGGACACCGATGGCGACGGCTATGCCACCGCCGCCATCTATCGCCGCCTCAACGAGGTCGGCGCCCGCATCTCCAATGTCGACAATACCGCCTATCGCACCCTGATCGGTGCCAAGGGCCAGATTGCCGGCGACTGGAATTATGACGGCTATTACAGCTATTCGCGCACCAAGCAGGTCGAGACCCAGACCGGCAACGTATCGCGCAGCCGCGTGGAGCAGGCGCTCAAGACCACCTATGACAGCGACGGCAATCTGGTCTGTTCGGACACCAGCAATGGCTGCGTCCCGCTGAACATCTTCGGCGAAGGCAATATCAGCAGCGAAGCCGCCGCCTTCATCTCGATCCCGGTCAAGAATGTCAGCACCGTGACCGAACAGGTCGCCAGCTTCGCCGTCACCAACGGCAATCTGTTCGATCTGGGCGCCGGCCCGGCCGGTATTGCCTTCGGCGCCGAATACCGCTCCGAACATGGCAGCTATGATCCGGACTATGCCCTGTCCTCGGGCGACGTCGTCGGCTTCAACGCCGGTGAGGGCCTGTCGGGCGGCTATAATGTGAAGGAGCTGTTCGCCGAAATCGACGTGCCGCTGCTCGCCGACCTGCCGCTGGTCCACAAGCTCGACTTCAACGGCGCCTATCGCTTCTCGCATTACTCGACCGCAGCGAAGAATGTCGGCACCTTCTCGGCCGGCCTCATCTACGCGCCGATCAAGGACGTCACCTTCCGCGGTCAATATAGCCGGGCGGTGCGTGCGCCGACCGTCGCGGATCTCTATTCGGGCCAGTCGCAGGACTTCCCGACCGCGAACGATCCCTGCTCGACCGAGGACGCGACCACCAATGCCAGCCTGGCGGCCAGTTGCGTCGCGACCGGCGTTCCGTCGAGCGCGCTCGGCACCGACATCAACGGTGGCAGCTCGCAGATCGACTCGATCACCGGCGGCAACCCGAACCTGCGTGAGGAAAAGTCGGACACCTGGACCGCGGGCGTCGTGCTCCAGCCCAGCTTCCTGCCGCGCTTCAGCCTGACGGTCGATTATTACCATATCAAGATCGACAATTACATCTCGACGCCGGGCACCGCGAACATCATCAAGGCCTGCTATGGCGATCAGTCCAATGGCTGGACGCCCTACGACAGCAGCTATTGCTCGCTGCTGCCGCGCAACGAGAACAGCTATGCGATCGAGGGCGCGGAAAATCTCCTGTCCAACACCGGTGGTCTCAAGACCGAGGGCGTGGACTTCGAGATGAACTACAGCCTGCCGCTCAACTTCGGCGTGTTCGGCGCCAAGACCGGCAAGCTCAGCTTCCGCGTCGCAGGCACCCGCCTGATCCGTTACGACCTGAACCCGGTCGCGGCGATCCCGGAACTGAACCAGAGCTGCGCCGGCCGCTTCGGCGTCTATTGCGGCGATCCCTATTCCAAGCTGCGGCTCAACAACCGCATCACCTGGAGCAGCGGTCCGATCACCCTGGGCTTGACCCATCGCTATCTGTCGAGCGTCCGCGACGACGACGATACGACCACCTATAGCGTCGAGAAGATCAAGGCCTACAACCTGTTCGACCTCGGCCTCCAGGTGCAGGCGACGGAAACCTTCGGCTGGTCGCTGGGCATGAACAACATGTTCAACAAGAAGCCGCCGATCATGGGCGACAACCAGCAGCAGTCGAACACCTATCCGTCGACCTACGACGTATACGGCCGCGCCTTCTTCGTGAACGCCTCGGTCAAGTTCTGATCATATTGCCGGACGGGCCTCCTCGCCTGTCCGGCACCTGCACCACAAAAAAAGCGGCCGCCCTTTCGGACGGCCGCTTTTTCCTTTGATCGACCGGCGCCTCAGCGTGGCGGATTGACCACCACATATTGCACCGACGATCCGACATATTGCGGCTGATACCAGCTGTTGCCGCACTGCGAATAGCTGATGCCATTGACCACCACGGTCGAACAATCCGGCGGAATGCTGCGCACGATCGATCCGATCGCCGCCGCCGTCAGCGTCACCGCGGCAGCGGTCGCCACCGGATGCCAGTGATCGTCCCAATCATCATCCCACCGGTCATGGCGATGATGATCATAATGGTCGTAGCGGTCCGGACCGCCACCATGATGTCCACCGCCATGATCAACATTCACATGGACATTGTTGACCGTGTTGTGATGCCGGTTGTGATTGACATTGTTGACCGATCCGCCGCGAACGCCCGGCCGCCCGCCGGGATGGGAATTGCCCGGCCGTGCCGCATGGCCGCCGCCCGAGGGCCGCGCCGGTCGTGCGCGCCCGCCGCCACCGCGATTGCCACGGTTCCGGGGCGGCGCCGCCTCCGCCGTCGATGCGGCCATGCCCAGCACCAGCGCCGCCGATGACAGCATGACCCGACCGATGACGACCGGTTCGGCCATCAGGGCAAGCGACGCGATGATGGCCAGGCCGCGTTTTGCCTCCATGCTCATTTCGCCTCTCCCTTGCTCAGGTCCACCATGCGGATCGGATTGGCGCCGGCTGGCGCGGTGAAGGCGAGGTCAGCCGCCGACGGTCGCGCGCTGCCGTCCCAGCGCATCAGCGCGCTATATTGCGGCATCGACGGATCATTCGTGTCGGTGATCACCATCTTGCAGGGCAATTGGCTGCTGTCCTCAATCCATATCTGCCAGTCGACCTTTTCCTGGCGGAAAGCATAATGGGTGCAGGTACGGCCATCGATCGTCTCTGGGCGGATGACATAGCCCGACTTTATGCGACTGCGCAGTGTCTGGTCCGTGCCCCAGGTGAACAGGTCGGCCAGCGGCAGTTCGACACCATAGGTGGTGCGCAGGCTGTCGAGCGACTGGCCGATCGAACCGGTCACCGGCACGCTGGCATAATAGTTCAGCCGCGGCGCCAGCACCGTGAACTTCCCGCCACCGAAATAATATTCGCGGTTCTGGATGTCGGATGTGGCGACGATCTTGAACGCGTCGGGCTTGTGGACCTGAATGTCCAGCGCACCGGTGAACTGCAGCTTCTGCCCGGTATCAAGCACCACTTCGGTCGTGACATCCGCCTTCAGCGCGAAGCCGGGCAGCGAGATCAGCTTGGCGCTCATCTTGTCCATGGCGTCCATCGCCGCCGGCTCGACCACGCCCGCCGCCGGCGCGGCAGTCTGCGCATGGGCAGTGGATGCGGCCAGCAGCGCCAGCGGCACACAGAGACATTTTATCCTAGACCTCATCACAAGCTCCTTCTGCCCGGATCGGACGCGCGGCGAGATGCGCGATGCGGCTATTGGACGCCATCTCCCTTGCTGCGGCCGACTATCGCCGTTCCGACGACGCGGCCCATCGGGATAATTGCCGATTTGGCCGCATTTCTTTCCGAGCAGGGCCTGAGCCTGATGGAGCATCAGGCGGAAAGTGCAGTCCTTCTTCCCGCCTGATGCATGACCACACCCGGGGGGATGGGTGGCAGTCATTTCATGGGCCGGTAGTCCCGGCCGATCCCTGCTGCCGGGTGGTCATTTGCGCACCGTCCCGGCCTTGTCCTGTCGCTATCAAGCTAGAGCGCCGCCGGGGCCGGCCAAGTCGGGATTTGCCCTGATCGGCCTTTTGCGCCGATGCCCGTCATCCGGCGCGCGCCTAACATGCTGCTATCCAACGCTCCGCGCCGCTTTGCGCCCGCGCACCGGGAACAGATCCTCACTGTGCCGTCCCAGGGTTTATCATGATCGCCAATCCCCGACGGCACGCCTAGGATCACCGCAAGATTTCTCGCTGATGGAGCGGCGATCATGACGGAAGACATTCCCAATCTGCCAGCCGATCTGGGTGCAAAACGCACCGTCATGGCCGCGGATCGCACCTTGATGGCCTGGATTCGCACCTCGCTCTCGATGCTCAGCTTCGGCTTCACCATCTACAAATTTCTCGACGCCGCGACGGAGAAGACGGGCCATGGCGATTCCCAGAGCCCGCAGCATATCGGCCTGTTCCTCGCCGGCATGGGCACGCTGGCCATCCTGCTTGGCACATGGGGTTACTGGATGACGCTGTCCGACCTCAAGCAGACCAACCAGTTTCATCTGGGCCGACCAGTGCTGGTCATGGCGCTGATCATGTGCGTGGCCGGCATCGCCCTGTTCGCGGCCATTGCGACGCGCGCCGTATAGGCGCATCAACAGGATCGACAGACAAGGAGTATCGGTTGACCGTGCCATCCCCCCTCGCCCCTGCGGCCACTGCGCCGGACAACATGATCCATATTCCCGGCGGTCGCTTCATCATGGGGTCGGACCATCATTATCCCGAGGAAGCCCCAGCCCATCCGGTCGAGGTCGATGCCTTCTGGATCGATGCCACCCCCGTCACCAATCGCGACTTCCGCCGCTTCGTCGAGGCGACCGGCCACCGCACCACGGCGGAGATCGCCCCCAATCCGGACGATTATCCCGGCGCCCAGCCGGAGATGCTGCGCCCCGCCTCTTTGGTCTTCACGGCGACCGATCGCCCCGTGCCGCTGCATGACTGGAGCCAATGGTGGCGCTATGTCTTCGACGCCGACTGGCGCCATCCGCTCGGCCCGGACTCCTCGATCGATGATCTCGACGACCATCCGGTGGTCCATGTCACCTATGACGACGCCGCTGCCTATGCCGCCTGGGCGGGCAAGGCGCTGCCCACGGAAGCGGAATGGGAATTTGCCGCGCGCGGCGGCGTCGATGGCCAGGAATTTGCCTGGGGCGACGAACTGTTGCCCGATGGCAAGGCGATGGCGAATTTCTGGCAGGGCAATTTCCCGTCCGAAAATCTGCTGATCGACGGCTATGAACGCACCTCGCCGGTCGGCAGCTTCCCCGCCAATGGCTATGGCCTGTCGGACATGATCGGCAATGTCTGGGAATGGACCGAGGATTTCTACGCCGCCCGGCACCAGGCCGATCCCTCGCGCCCCTGCTGCGCGCCGCGCAACCCGCTCAACCAGGCGCGCGAAGCCAGCTATGACCCGCAGCAGCCGCACATCCTCATCCCGCGCCGTGTCCTTAAAGGGGGCTCGCACCTCTGCGCGCCCAGTTATTGCCGGCGCTATCGTCCAGCCGCGCGCCATGCCCAGGCGATCGACTCCTCGACCAGCCATATCGGCTTTCGCTGCGTGATCCGCGCGGCCTGACAGACACGAAAGGGCGCCGTGCCGATCCGCACGACGCCCCTTTCCTGTCAGAACCCAACCTGCATGAAGACCGCCGGGCCGCTGAAGCGGTATCTCATCCGACCAGCCCAATTATCCTTGTCGACATCGACCCGGTAATTGACGTAGCGCCACATCGCGCCGATCCCGACATTCCTGGCAAAGCGCCAGGTCACAGCCGCTTCGGTGTTGAGCAGCCGCCCCTTATAATCGTCGATCTTGAGCGACAGATAATCCGCCCTTGCGCCCAGGGTCAGGTCGGTGGCGATCCGCTGCGACGCGAACAGCCCCACCGTCGGCAACGGCGCCAGCGCCTTGCGGCGGCGCTGCGTCCCGCTCACCTGCGTTTCACCCAATCTCGCGTCGCCCTTGAGCGTCAGGGTGAAATCGGTCGCATGCAGCCCCAGCGCCGCGCCGACGCGGGTATCGGGCGTGCTCACGAACGCATAGCCGAAGGTCAGTCGGTAGACGTCGCTATCGAAGCCGCTTTCCACCCGGACACCGGCCGGATAGGTGACATCGTCAAAGACAATATCGCGCGCTACCGTCTTGGAGCCGTTGCGGCTCAGCGAATAATATTCGCCCATCACCGACCAGTTGTCGCCCAATCTTATTCCCGCCGCGACCTGCGGCAGTGCCTTGCGCTTGTCGAGATCGAGGTCGGATTCCAGGTCGATATTCGTGCCGCCATCCGGGTTGGAGGCGGGTGCGACCCGGACATGGGAACTGACCGACGGCCAATAGGCCCCCACCTCGACCCAATATTTGTCGTCGAGCGATTGCGCATGCGCGGGCGCTGCAACCGTACCCATCATCACGACACAAATGCCGCCAAGCCTGATGCTGTGACGCGCCATTTCGTCCTCCCTTCGGCCGGCGGCCGCTCATTAGATACGGTGACCATGCCGCCTGCCCCCCCTTGTGCGCCCTTGCGTAGAGCTTGGACATCGGGGTCATTGCCTAGGAGCGCGGAGAATGTTGCCGGGGTAAACCCGATGCCGTCATCACCATTGGCCTGTAATGAGGCCGGAAAATGTCGTGCAGGCCGATCCCCCCTCTCCGGGTAAATACCCGGTCATCAGATCGGGCCTCTCAACCATCCATCCGGCATGCGCGACTCAGGAGAGGCGAGCAGGCCGCCGACCAACTTCGGCGCGCCACGCTAGGTTTCGTGGACAAAGGTTGACAGCAGGATCGGGCGTTGATTCAAGGCTGCCTTTTGGAGGTGGCGTTGGGCGAG